>NZ_JBQAGT010000001.1:0-1050181 GCF_051916495.1 Bacillus cereus group sp. MYBK216-1 | reverse complement strand
TACCATCTAAATATCGTTTCACCGCTTGGATTTTTTCTTTTGAAGAAAATTTAGCCATAAAAAATGCACCTCCAATTGTTAGACTGTGTCTAACAATTGGGGTGCACTTCAGCAATTAATAATTGCAGAATGGCTTTTTAACTTATTTTAAATCGTCAATTGTGAAAGCACCTGGAAGTAATTGCTCAACAGTCACTTCTTTTTCATCACCTTTTACATTCGTTAATAATACAGGCATTTTCGGATCACAGAATTCAGCAATTACTTGTCTACACGCACCACATGGTGAAATCGGGCCATCAGTTTCTCCTGTAATAACTAAGTAACTAAAATCGCGCTCACCTTCTGATACTGCTTTAAATATTGCTGTTCTTTCTGCACAGTTACATAAACCGTAAGAAGCATTTTCTATATTACAACCAGTATAGATTTTCCCTTCTTTCGTAACTAACGCTGCGCCAACAGGAAATTTAGAATACGGAATATACGCTTTCGATAACATCTTGTTTGCTTCTTCAATATATTTTTTCTTATCCATATTATTTCCCCCTCAAAGTAAATGAAATGATGATTAGTCAGTAATAACTGTATGAACTAATTTAGGAGCCACTGCTGTTTCAGCGATAGAGATGTTCTCATAAATTTTTGCTTTTACATCTTCTACATTTTCACGATTTGCGTAGATTGTTACGAATGGCTCGCCTTCTTTTACTGCATCGCCAACTTTTTTACGTAACATTAATCCTACTGCTAAATCGATTTCATCTTCCTTCGTTGCACGACCTGCACCAAGTAACATAGCTGCAATACCAATCTCATCTGCAACAATGTTAGAAATAACACCTGAAGTTTTTGCAGGTACATCAATTACATACTTAGCTTGTGGCATTTTTTCTGGATTGTCTACAATTGAGCTATCTCCGCCTTGATTGCTTAAGAACTCTTTAAATTTCGCAGTTGCTTTTCCGTTTTTCATCACTTCAATTAGCATTTCACGAGCTTCTTCTAACGTATTTGCTTTTTTCGCAAGTACGACCATTTGACTTCCTAATACAAGTACTAATTCTGTTAAATCTTCTGGACCTTCACCTTTTAACGTATCAATCGCTTCTTTCACTTCTAGAGCATTACCAATCGCAAATCCAAGAGGTTGTGACATATCTGAAATAACTGCCATTGTTTGACGTCCTACATTATTTCCGATACGTACCATTGCATGTGCTAATTCTTTTGCATCTTCTTCTGTTTTCATAAATGCACCAGCACCTGTTTTTACATCAAGTACGATTGCATCAGCACCAGCTGCAATTTTTTTACTCATAATTGAACTTGCGATTAAAGGAATTGAGTTAACAGTTCCTGTTACGTCACGTAATGCATAAATCTTTTTATCTGCAGGTGTTAAGTTTCCTGTTTGTCCAATAACAGCTACTTTGTCACGGTTTACAATATCGATGAATTGTTCTTTCGTAATTTCAACGTGGAATCCTTCTACTGCTTCTAATTTATCAATTGTTCCGCCAGTATGTCCTAAACCACGACCAGACATTTTTGCTACTGGTACATCTAAAGCAGCAACTAATGGTCCTAATACTAAAGTTGTTGTATCACCAACACCGCCAGTTGAATGTTTGTCTACTTTAATTCCTTCAATTGCTGATAAGTCGATCGTTTCTCCAGACTCAACCATCGCCATCGTTAAATCTGCACGTTCGCGATCTGTCATATCTTTAAAGAAGATTGCCATTGCAAGCGCACTCACTTGATAATCAGGAATACTTCCGTCTGTATATCCATTAATAAAGAATTTGATTTCTTCAGTCGTTAATTCTTTGCCGTCACGCTTTTTTGCAATAATATCTACCATTCTCATCACAATCACCATTCCTTTTTATATTATATAAATCTATTAAAATAATAAGCCAACGATTGTTGCTGATAAGAAACTTACTAACGTTGCACCGAATAGTAATTTCAAACCAAATCTTGCGACTACATTCCCTTGCTTTTCATTTAAGCTCTTAACTGCTCCTGCAATAATCCCAATTGAAGAGAAGTTTGCAAATGAAACTAAGAATACAGAGATAATCGCTGTCGTTCTATCTGAGAAATTAAAGTTTCCTTGTGCTAAATCTGTCATAGCGACAAATTCATTTGATACTAATTTTGTTGCCATAATATTTCCGGCATTAACTGCTTCATGCCAAGGTACACCCATAATAAATGCAAATGGTGCAAATACATAACCAAGAATTTCTTGGAATGAAATACCGATTACACCTTTAAATACTGCATTAATGAATGCGATAAGAGCTACGAAACCAATTAACATAGCTGCTACTGTAATCGCAACTTTAAATCCATCAATAATGTATTCGCCTAATACTTCAAAGAAGGTCTTCTTCTCTTCTTCTTGTACTTCTAACATATCTTCTTCCTCAGTAACCTCATACGGGTTAATGATAGAAGCAATGATGAAGCCACCGAATAAGTTAAGTACTAAAGCGGTTACAACATATTGTGGTTTTAATAAAACCATATATGATCCAACGATAGACATAGAAACGGTAGACATTGCTGATGCACATAATGTATACATTCTTTTTTCTGGCAATAACCCTAGTTGTTTCTTAACTGAAATAAACACTTCAGATTGTCCTAAAATCGCAGAAGCAACAGCGTTATATGATTCTAGTTTCCCCATTCCATTTACTTTACTTAATGCTAGACCGATAGATTTCACAATAATAGGTAATACTTTAATATGTTGCAAAATACCTATTAAGGCTGATATAAATACGATTGGCATTAATACACTTAAAAAGAACGAAAACTCTTTTTGATTTACTAATCCACCAAATACGAAATTCACACCGTCAGCGGCATATTTTAATAACTCTCCAAAACCATCTGCTATTCCGCTAATTAATATATTCCCTATACTTGTATTTAATAATAGAAACCCCAAAATGAATTGTAATATAACCATCGTTATGATTGGACGATATTTGACTTTCTTTCTATCATTACTAGCAAGCCAAGCGATACCTAAAATCAATACGAGGCCAAAAACACCGATTAAGTATTTCATAAGCCGTTTCCTCCCATTCGTATCCGCTTACATTTTTTTCAATTGTTAAAGCAATAGATATACTTTAAACGTATATCTATTGCTTTAACCTTTTATCGATTAGTAGTTATCTGTAGCACCTTTTGCATCATTTAATACGATTGCAACACTAGCACTTGCTCCAACGCGAGAAGCTCCAGCAGCTACCATTTTGTCTGCATCTTCACGTGTACGAACACCGCCAGATGCTTTTACACCAACGTTTGGTCCTACTGTTTTACGCATTAATGCGATATCTTCAGCAGTTGCTCCGCCAGTTGAGAATCCAGTTGAAGTTTTTACGAAGTCAGCACCAGCTTTTACTGATAATTCACAAGCGCGTACTTTTTCTTCATCTGTTAATAGGCAAGTTTCAATGATTACTTTTACAAGAGCTTTTCCTTTTGCTGCTTGTACTACTTCATAAATATCTTTTTCAACAAGTTCGTTGTCGCCATCTTTTAAAGCACCTACGTTGATTACCATATCAATTTCAGTTGCACCTTTTGCGATAGCATCTTTTGTTTCAAATGCTTTTGTTTCAGTCGTGCTTGCTCCTAATGGGAAACCGATTACAGTACAAACGTCTACATCATGTCCAGCTAGTTCATCAGCCGCTAATTTTACCCATGTTGGGTTAATACAAACAGAAGCGAATTTATATTCCTTTGCTTCTTCGATTACTTTCATAACATCTTCTTTAGTAGTATTAGCTTTTAAAATTGTATGGTCAATTAACTTTGCAATGTTCATTATCTTCACTCCTCATATCTTTTAACAACTTCATTCTAACTCTTAGTTGAACAAATGTAAATATACTTTTGAAATTTTGTTCATTCTTTTTTAAAAGGAATTTTCTTGTAGTAAGTAAAGCTCATTCTAACTAAGAAACACTTCTCATTTAAAATCAAAACTTTTATATTAACAATGGTAGTATGTATCTCTATATCCAGAATTATTTTTAAAGAGGCAATTTGTGTTCAAAAAAACACCTATCATTCATACATAACAAAATAAAAGGCATTCTCAAAATTAACATTTTGAGAACGCCTTTTATTTCTAATCTTTTTGATAATGCAACAATTCTTTTGCTGTATGCTGATCGATAATTAATACATTTGCATACCCGCCACGTAACGCACCATCAATTGCTTTTATTTTTCTATTACCACCTGCAACTAAAATAGAGCGTTTCTTTAATTTCAGTTCCTCTAACTCAATTCCAATGGTACGCTTATTGATTTCTTCGCTACTAATATTTCCGTCTCCATCAAAGAAACGTGAACAAATGTCACCGACCGATTGTTTTTTGAGTAAATTTGTTTCATCCTTATCGAAATAACCTAATCGGAATAATAGCGCTTCGTCTCGCACTGTTCCTACAGTAAAAATTGCAATATTCGCTTGTTTTCCCATTTCGATAATGTGATGAATATGTCGATCCTGCTCCACTAATTCTTTTGTCACTGCATTATCAAATATAACTGGAAGAGGTAGATTTCTTGGCGTCGTTTGAAAAGCATCTGCAAATAAAGCTATCGTCTCATTCGCATATGTATTTACACTTGAATGACTAATACCACCTTTTAGCTGGACAACCTCTACCCCTTTTACATGTTGCGGTACGATTTTTCTAGCGATTTCATACATAGTCATGCCCCAGCTTACACCAACAATATCACCGTTTTTAACCGTCTTTTCCATATACTCAGCAGCATATTTACTTATATACTCTGTAATCGTTGCATATTCCGGCACTGGAGAAAATACAACATGTGCCTCTAACAAGTTGTACTTTTCTTTCAGTAAATTCCCAACGTTATCTAAATCCGCAAATGGATCAGCGATGCTAATTTGAACAAACCCTTTTTCTTTCGCGTACTTTAACAATCTAGAAATCGTCGGTCTTGAAATATTTAATTTGTTAGCAATTTCTTGCTGACTATAATCTGATTGATAATATAATCTTGCAACTTCAACGCTTAATTGTTGTTTATCTTTTTCCATAGTAACTCATTACAAATCCCTTCCTGTATTTCCCTTTCGTTACAAGCATTATACAGCTTTATGCAAAAAAATTCGACTACCGAATTTTATCTAACTGAACTTCTATTCCACTTAATATATATAATGAAAACTTATTGTGTAGATTTACAAACTGAATATAGAAACACTTAAAACATATAAATCGGTTTATATGTAATTCTTTATTGCTTTTTCTGTAGTAACGATAACAAAGCCGTTCAATAAGAAACATGAATATCGTCTAAAAAGCTATTCAAATACCCCTCATAAACAAAAGATACTGTTCATAAGGGGTATGTATTCAATTTAAGTTTATAAAAATCGGATGGAAACACTGCAAGTTCTCACTTATTTAGAATAGGAGAAAAGATGATGTTTTATTTGTTCAATAAAATAATGATGGTGTATATTATCGTTAGATACTCGACTTGCCATAATAGCCCCCTCCATTGAAGATGCAAGAAAGGAAGCAAGTGATATAACCTCTATATCTTCTTTAAGTTCTTGTTTCTCTATTCCTTCTTTTATGAGAGAAGCCATTAACATTACTGTATCATCATAACCTTTTGCTGCTGCTTTTTGTAATTCTGGAAATACTCCAGTACTTTCAATTGCGCTATTAAGTAATGGACAGCCTCCAGCAATAGGAGGATTATTAGCTGCATCTTGATATACAAGGAAAATTGCAAGGATTTTATCGATTGCTGTCTTTTTATTTTCCATTGCTTTATGAAAATGACTCCACATAATCTCACCACTTTTGTCGTAGGCAGCAAGGACAATTTCTTCTTTACTTTTGAATCTACGATAAATAGATCCTTTAGGTAGTTCAGTAGCTGTCATTATATCCTGGATGGATGTGCGAGTTATCCCATTAGTATTAAATAAATATAAAGATGTTTCAATAATTTTTTCTTTAACCTTATCAACTTTAGTCATGCTTTGTAATCCTCCTAATGAAAACGATCCTAATATTCTAGGTAATGTTTACCCTCTATTTTCTTAATTTTTTTGTAAGTATAAATAAGTTTGGAACAGAAATATCTTATCAATCCCTATCTTATGGAAACCTCAAACAATACAGTTTGAAAAGAAGTTAATCAAATTGTATTACCTATATAACTTAAGTGAATTTTCTGTCAAAACAATATGACCAATTGTTTAATTCAGTCATATTATACAACTAATTTTATCTAAAATCGTAGAGGTGTAAAAATATATAGTAAATTTTAACGTATAGACATATGATAATTATATATAATTTTTATTAATATGTTTAGCTAAAGTGTTTGAACTACTCCCACTTTCACTTCATTCTATAAAAGATTAACCATTAATGATTACTGGAATTAAATTGTAACAAAGCAACTGAAATATAAATATATTTGCTTTTTTCCATTTTGATTTTGTTAATACTTTATAAAAAGGGTTTAAAAAACTAGAAACTTGTAGTATCATTAGATTTCGAATCGGACCGAACCGTCCGGTTTAGAATCTTATATAAATATATTTAGAAGGAGATCGTTATGCAGAAAGAAAAATCAAAAATTATAGGTAATTTAATTATGGGGGCAATACAGTGAACTTTATAAAAATGAATAAAAAAGAAATCATTATGCTAATAATCTTTACACTGTTTGTACCATTTCAAATTGGCTTGTACATACTATTTGGCATATCACTTTTAGCTAATGTCAATTTAGTTGAATCAGAATTTGTTCTTAGTGCCCTCGGTTTTACTGTACCTGCTATTGTAGGAATCATTTGCTTTAGGAAAGAAATTATTGAAAGTTTTACTTATTTTAAAGAGAAGACAATTTTGAAAATAGTAAGTATTCCTATGGTAGTTTTATTTACGTTAATTGTGGAACAGTGTGTTATGCATTTTCTAGCAACTGGTCAACCAGAGAACCAAGAGCAGCTCCTTGAAACGGGTGCAAAGGTACCTCTTGTATTTACATTGCTTGTATTTGGTATTCTGGGTCCAATACTTGAAGAAATTGTATTTCGCCACATATTAATAAATCGTTTTTCTTACCATATTGGTACTGCTATTGCATCTATCATTTCGATTATGATTTTTACACTTCTTCATACGAACCAACTTTCGGATATTGCTATTTATTTACCTGGATCGTTGATACTTACTGCGGCTTATCTTATTTCTAAAAGATCCATTGCATATGTTATAGCGATACATATGTTAAACAATTGCCTTGGTTTCATTCTGTAAGAAACTAGACTTGTTTCTGGTGCCAAAAATACTTTTTCTATGATATAAGAAAGCTAATCAAAAATTATAAGATATTAGGAGAGTGTCAGTCATGATTGTAACAACAACTTCTGGAATTCAAGGTAAAGAGATTATTGAGTATATTGATATTGTAAATGGTGAAGCTATTATGGGTGCAAATATTGTCCGCGATGTATTCGCTTCCGTTCGTGATGTTGTCGGTGGCCGTGTTGGTGCTTATGAAAGTAAACTAAAAGACGCTCGTGATATTGCAATGGGCGAAATGAAAGAACTTGCAAAAGAAAAAGGTGCGAACGCTATCGTTGGTATTGACGTAGATTACGAAGTTGTTCGTGATGGAATGTTAATGGTTGCTGTCAGTGGTACAGCTGTACGTATATAAGTAAATAAAAAACGGTTCCTCCCTTGGAATTTATACTTTGATGGGAGATCCTGGTTCTGTTGCAGATTTTAAAGAATAAAACGAGAAATAATCAACTTTTTTATTTCTCGTTTTATCTACATATTTATTTTTGGAAAAACAATCTAACTCCAAATACTAATAATATGGCGCCTGTAATACCCTCTATTGTACGGTTCACTCTTTCTTTTCTTAAAAAAGTTCTTAATTGACGTATGAGTGAGATGTAAAGTAAATACCATATTGCTGTCAAAGTCGTAAATGTGACTCCTAATAAAAGAAATTGGAGGAAATGATTTTGATTACTCACAATAAATTGGGGTAAAAAACTAAGGAAAAATACAGCGGTTTTTGGATTTAAAATTGCCGTAGTAAATCCTTGTCTAAAGCTTTTAATTGCCCCAATATCCTTAGAGTCCATTTCTGCTGAACCTGACATATCTTCTTTTTTATGTAAGGCACTTTTAATTGACTTTACAGCTAAATAAATTAAATAAACAGCCCCAGCATATTTTATAAATGTAAATAACATAGCAAATTTCATTAAGATAGCAGAAAGTCCTAACGTAGCCATTATTGTATGAATCATCATTCCAGATATCGTTCCTAAAACAGTCTTTATCCCGCCATTTTTACCATGCGAGATAGTATTTTTTGTAACTAGTGCAAAACCAGGACCAGGCATCATTATGATTAGCATTGCTGTAAGGATAAATAATAGATAATTTTCCATGTTGTAGTATTTCCTCTCCAATTTTTAGTTTTGCTTACAGTATAGCTTTTTTCATTAAAACATTACATATAAAAGACTTGATCAGAAATTTATTTAGGTTATTCGTATCAATTTGATTAAATATTACCCAATAGCCACATTGATAAAACACATGACAAACTTATATATAATTACAAGTTCAACTCTCACAAAAAAACAGGATAAAAAAAATAAACAGCAGAACTAGTCCACTGTTTACTTTGCCACACCTTCATGTAATTTTTCTGTATAATCCTTTACATCTTTCCAGCTATCTTTCGCTGTATGTAAATCTTCTTTTATAAACGTAAACTCTTCCGGACTAATTCCTTTTACGTTTTGTAATAAATTATTATACTTTGCACCTACTGTATACCATTGATTTGATATGTTTTGTAGTGCTGTAATTGCTGCATCAATTGTTTCTGTCATGTTTGTTGTTTTATTTTTTACATCAGTCAAAATTACGACTTCTGCTTGTGCTCCTGAAATTCTATCTTTTAAATTGGCGATTTCTCTTTCTGCATTTGCGATATCTTTTTTCGCAACCGCAATCATCGGCCCGCCAGCAAGACATGTTATTAGAGCTACGCAAAGTACGCCACCAGCAATGACCATATCATTACTCTTTTTAATCGAATCGTTATATGTATTTATTTGTTGCTCTAGAGCTGGAATACCAGCATTCGTACTTGCCAATATCGCTGTTAACTGATTTGTATCCTCTTTGAAACTATTTGTATCTTTCGCCATTCTATCGCGAAAAGCTTTCAAATTTCCTAATAATCCATCTACCTCATTTTGATTCTTTACAATATCCGCATACAACTTTTCTAAATCCGCTTTTAATTTTCCGCTATCCTTTTGATCAATCGCTATTAACATGTCATTATAATACGATTGAAAAGTATTATTGTAATTTATAATATTTTGATCTGTTTTCATAATTTGAGGCTTCATATTATTTAACCAATATGCTGCATTAATTTTTGCATCTCTTTGATGCTGAATCATATTCCCTTTAAATTCACTATTAATCGAACTTATTTTACTTAAATCCGTCTCTTGTTGATTTTGAATTAATTTTGCATATGAATCCATTGCAAATATGCTTGATGTCGTTTGTGCCATTACATCTTGGAATCCTGCTGGTCCAAGAGAATAGTTTTTCACATTTTCTTGTAGCACCGTTACATTTTGTTCTGCTGCAAAAGGATGTAAAGGAAATGCGTTACTCGTTGCCACCCCAGCAATCATTACCGCTAAAAGACATTTTTTATAAAATCGTTTCTGCATATTTTTCACCTATTCCCTTTATAAGGATATCAAAAGCTCCTGCTCACAACTGAACAGGAGCTTCAAATTATTCATCAACACTTAACGCTCTAACGATTCGTATTCAATTATGCTTTTTTCGTGTCTACTACTTTAATATCTTCAGCATAAATCTTTTCTGCATAGTCTTTAATGTTTTTCCAGCTATCTTTCGCAATGTTTAAATCTTCTTTAATGAAAACAAGATCGTTTGGACTAATTGAATCCACATTTTGAAGTAAAGAATTGTATTTTGATCCCATTGTATACCATTGGTTTGAAATGTTTTGCAACGCTGTAATTGCAGTATCAATCGTATTTGTTAAATACTCAGTTTGTGTTTTAATGTTCGTTAACCCAGCTACTTCTAATTGAGCAGTTGTAATTTGTCCAGTTATTTTTTGAATTTCAGCTTGTGCATTGTCAAGTTCTTTCTTCGCTAATACGATACCAGCTGTACCACCGCCTACAGCTGCTGCACCACCTGCAATTAATGCGACTCCTAGCGGTGTTCCTGCGCCCGTAGCAATAACTACTGCACCACCAATAATTGCAATTGGTCCTAGAGCTGTCGCAACAGATGAACCGATAATAATTGCATTATATTTACTAATTGCTTCATTGTACGTTGTAATTTGATTTTGCAGAAGCGGAATTCCTGCATCTTGACTAGCTAATATAGATGTAATTTGATTTGCATCACCCTTGAAGTTTTGCGTATCCGACGTCATTTTATTTCGGAATCTTTTCAAGTCTTCTACTAACTGATCCACTTGCGCTTTATTTTCATTAATACTACTTGATAATCTAGTTAGGCCTTTCGTAAGAGTCGCTTTATCTTTTGCATCTACCGCAGCAACTAAAGTATCATAATAGTTTTGAAATTTCGTATTGTAGTTAATGATGTTTTGATTCGTTGAAATAAGCTGTGGCTTTAATACATCTAACCATTGCTTCGCATTTCCTCTAGCTGTATCTTGGTGCTGAATCACTTTTCCTTTTAAAGCTGCATCAACAGTCGATACATTTCCAAAGTTAACATTACCTTGTTTAATAATTGTTAAAGCATACAGATCCATTACTAAAGCATTTGAACCTGTTCTTTCCATTGCATCTTTTAAGCCTTCTGGTCCTAATGAATATTCTTCATAGTCATTATAAGCTTTTGCTACCGCATGAACTGGAGCTTGTTTCACTGTACTTTCAGCTGCATACGTATGAGCCGGCATAATATTTCCTGCTGCAAATACTGCCATCAGTGCTGATAGAGCCATTACTTTATAAGGTTTTTTTGTCATTTTTCTTCTCTCCCTATATCGCTAATTATTTTTCTGTTTAATGTACTTCAACGTTTGTAACGTAATCTTCAAATTGATTTGTTTGCTTATTCATTTCATCGCTTACTTTTTTAATTTGATTGAAATGTTTTTGAAGTAAACTACTGTCTGTATACGTGCCTTCTTCAACATTTGTTTGAATTTGGATCATATTATTATTTAAAACTTTCCAATCCGTTAATAACGTTTCTAAAGTTGTAATTTGACGATCAATTAATTCTGTAAAGCTATTTACTTGATCTTCAACGAATGTAATTTGAGTCGCTTCTGCTTCAGTTTGTGATAACTTTTGAATAAGTGGCAATAACTCTTTTTGCTTTTGTTGAATGCGAAGAGCTGCTTCCCTCGTTTGACTATCTGCAGCATTTACAATTTCATTACTTAAAGTACCGATAGAAACAAAATCGATTGTTTTCGTTTGTGCAGTTTGATTTGTGATTGTAAATACTTGTTTACCGATATTAATAGAACCTTTAATGATTTCTTGAGGTCTATTCAAAATAGTAGTTAGTTCAGCTTGAATTTCCCCTTGAATTCTTTTAATATCTTCTCTTAATTTCACAATATCTCCACTTGATCCTTGCAGTGTTTTTATTGCTTCATCGGCTTTAATTGATAAGTTGTTACTATCTTTGTCTAATACTGTTTTAAATCGATTTAACTCTAATAAATCTTGCTCCATACTCTCTTGGATGCTCTGTACTTGCAATTGTAATTTTCCATATGCACTCATAAAATCTGTTTTTGCTTGCTGATCTTCATTTACATTTCCTGCTAGTTCATAGAGCTTACTATAATAACTATTGAATCTAGTGCTGTATCTCATCATCTCTTGATTTAAGTCAATTAGCTTCGGATTATATTCATCAATCCACTCTCGTACATTCGCCTTTGCAAACTTTTGATGATTCGTTAAGCTACTCATCGCATTTACCTTAATGTCTGGCTGTTGCAAAATAATTAATCCGTATGCTTGAATAAGCGGTGATTGTGATCCTAACATTCTAATTGAATTGGATAATGTATTTGGAGCAATTACATTTTGCGCATATACTGTTTTCACTTCCGTTTGCCCCTCCTTAGCGTAAGCGCTTACAGGAATGAAGCAACTCGTAGATACTGCTGTAACCAATAACCCTGTAATTAAAGTCTTTTTCACTTTAACTCCTCCTATGTATTAGCAACTATTACTATCGCATTTTATTATTCTATTTTCTTGCCCATAATTTGAGATGGTTAAAATAGAGAACGTTCTCAACGTGATCTATGTATGAACCACCTCTCTCGTATTGCTACAGTACTTACTTATCGTCACAAAACATTTTATTATTTTTCATATGTGTTTAGTATGAATAATATTGTATAAATTTTCTATTTCATCGAAATTCCCACATTCACACAGTGAATATATTACATAAAAATATTATTCATTTTCAACTAAACAACATACGTAAATATGAAATTTTATTTTGTTTTCATATAAGTTTTGTACTGTAAGGTCATTTAAACACAGCTGTTTATATATCGTAAAGAAGTATTTTCATTCCCTTTATTTTCAAGCTTTCATGTCCTTATTTCAAAATATAATCCGATTCACTTTATCGATTGAAATATCTATATATCACAACAGAAAACACTACTTTCAAATAACCAATGAAGTTATATTAGTATAATTTTTAACCCCATATGCAATTATGCATAGCATATACACAAAAAGGATAGCTTCATTTTCGCGAAGCTATCCTTAAAAAATTTTCTTATTTTTTCAAATGATATGGAACTGTCGTAATAACAACATTTCTTTTATAAAGTAAATACGCACGTATAAGTAAACTGGATTGATTATGAAGAATGTTATGCCAACCTTTTTTCGGAATGAACTGTGGTATAACGACCGTAACACGGTAATTCGATTCACTTGCCTTATATTGCACTGTATCGATAAACTTCGTTAGCGGCTGAATAATACTTCTATAATGAGAATGTAATGTAACAAGCCTTACTTCAGGTTGCCACTTCTTCCATTTCTCCTCAAATTTCTTTTCCTCTTCTCTGTCAAAAGCAACATATACTGCGATAACTTGATCTGCCGAAAGCGATTTCGCATAGTTCAATGAATTTTCTACTACATGCGTCATACCTGCTACAGGAACGACAATTACATTCCCCTCAATTGGAATAAGAGGCTCGCAAGTTTTTAAACTTAATTGATCACCCACTGCATCATAATGCTTCTTAATTCGATGGAATAAGAAGATAATAACTGGTAAGAAAATAAGAATCGACCAAACTTGTGCAAATTTAGTTAAAAAGAACATGCTCATTACGATAAAACTAATAACTGCACCAATTAAATTAACCGTTAATCTTAAAGCCCATCCTTCAGGCTTTTCGCGAAGCCATTTTAATACCATCCCTGTTTGAGAAAGTGTAAATGGAATAAATACACCTACTGCATATAGTGGAATTAAATGTTCTGTTTGTCCTTGGAAAGCTACAATTAAAATAATCGAAGCAACTCCAAGTATAATAATACCGTTTGAGTAACCTAGGCGGTCTCCTCTAATCGTAAACATTCTCGGTATGAATTTATCTTTTGCAAGGTTAACCGCTAATAAAGGAAATGCAGAATAACCTGTATTAGCAGCAAGAATTAATATTAAAGCTGTTGTACCTTGTATGAAATAGTACATGAAATTACGTCCAAATGTTTGTTCAGCAATTTGAGAAACAACTGTTACTTCTTTACTCGGAGTCACTCCGTAATAATAAGCTAAAAATACAATTCCTGAAAATAACACAGCAAGTAATGCACCCATTGCAAGCAATGTTTTTGCAGCATTGTTTGGCGCAGGATCTTTAAAGTTCGGAATTGCATTTGAAATTGCTTCAACACCTGTTAAAGCCGAACTACCTGATGCAAATGCTCTTAGTAATAAAAACAAACTAATTCCTGCAACTGGTGTACCAATCGGCGCATGTAAAGTGGGTGAAACATGACCAGTTAAAATATTATATATGCCTACACCAATTAATATAAATAGTGCTAAAACGAATAAATAAACAGGATATGCTAAAACGGAAGCTGATTCCGTTACTCCTCTTAAGTTTAATATTGTAATTAATATAACAAATATAACCGCAATAATGACATTGTGTGCATGTAAGCTAGGAAACGCAGACGTAATTGCATCTGTACCAGCGGACACACTTACCGCAACAGTTAAAATATAGTCAACTAATAAAGATCCTCCAGCAATTAAGCCTGGATTCATTCCTAAATTTTCTTTTGATACAACATACGCTCCCCCGCCATGCGGATAAGCAAAAATAATTTGACGATATGATAAAATAAGGGCTGTCAATAGTACTAATACCCCAACAGCGATCGGAATGGAATACCAATAAGCGATCGCTCCAACACCTGCTAAAGCAATTAAAATTTGCTCTGGACCGTAAGCAACTGATGACAATGCGTCAGAAGATAAAATAGCTAAAGCTTTCGTTTTATTAAGCTTTTGTTCTCCAAGCTCTGTTGATTTTAACGGTCTTCCAATTAAAAATCTTTTAATAGATGAAACCAATGCTGTCCACTCTCCAATAATTTTGTACGAACTTTTCTGCTTGTTACAGCCAGTAAACTATTTCTTCAGAAAACAAAAAATGTCTACAAGCCATAGCGAAATAGACTTGTAGACATTATTTTTTTTGTCGCACAAGCTCCACCTTCCTTCTCAATATAACGCTTACGAGGTTAGCTGTCGGATTCGGGCCTATGAGTAGCCCTACCTTTTTCAAGGATTCACCCCATCGGATTATGTACTAATCCGTAAAAACGGGTCCCCCGTACCATGCGGTTTCAGCGATTTAGAAAATTGAAACTGTGGATTATAATACTCCTTTATTTTCAAAAAGTAAACAAAAATTTTTAATAAGAAAAAAATTAAAATGATTGTGCATAATCCACTGAGAAATATACATAATGAATACTAAAAAATTCGCAAAGGAGACCCATATGTCTAAAGAAAAGAAGCCTATTTTTTCCGATTCATATTTAGATGCAGTAGTAAGTGAAATTAATCAGTTATATGGTAAACGTGAACAGGAAATAAATTTGACAGATAGAACGAAAAGAAATAAATAATTTGTCATACAAACAATAAAAAAGATAGCAATACACTTATATATTGCTATCTTTTTTATTTTTCATACATCTAATTCTATTACAGATCTATTAAAGGTCCTCTCTTCATACACCTTTAAATTTTGATATATAGTGCCTAATAATGGTGCCGCTATAGAAAATTGCTCTGCTACATCCAGTAAATATCCTTGCAAGTGCTTCCCTTCAATAAACGAACTCTTTTCCATATCACGTTGCATCGATGACTTCATATCATACGAAATTTTATCAATCGTTTTCATATGTTCCTGGGCAATATTTTCCTTTATTGGAGCTCCTAATACTCTCATGATTTGTACAGATTCCTCAAACACATTACGGATAAAATCACGGCCGCCTTCACTTTCACGGATTGGTCCAATTGGTGCACGCATTAACGTTGTCACACCTGACATTACAGTAATAAATAAATATTTATGCCACATATCCTGCGTAATATTTTCACTTAAAACAAAACTAGATTTCGTACCTGCAAATGCTTTAGAAATATGCTTTACTCTCTCTGAATTTTGAGACTTAATTTCTCCAAACACAAGTCTGTTGGCAGCGCTAGTTTGTACAATTTCTCCTTGATCGTTTAACGTCGTCTCGATAAAGCATAAACCGCCAATTACTTTTTCTTCGCCGAATTCTTTTTGTAATAGTGATAAATGAGCGATACCATTTAACAATGGAATGATTACAGTACCTTCGCCAACAAACGGCTTCAAATCTTGAATTGCCTCGTTTAAGTGATACGCTTTTGTTGAAAATAAAATGACATCAAATGGAGAAGTTCTCTCTTCCTTCGTTATTAATTTCGGTTGAAAGGAAAAATCCCCGTTAACACTTCGGATTACAAGTCCTCTTTCCTCTAATTGTTTTTTTCGTTTATTACGAACAAGAAATGTAACATCTTCTCCCTTTTCGACTAATCTGCCACCAAAAAATCCTCCGACTCCACCAGCGCCTAATACTAAAATCCGCATACAGCATCCCCCTCTTCAAAATACAATTTTATAACTTTTAGTATACATAACATTATACATGTCCTCTGCTAAATAAGCTGAATTTTCACTCTCAATCGAGTGTAAAACAGTGGTTATTTTCAAATAAATTTGGGCATGTTGTTTCTATAGCATATATGGAAAGGAAACAATGTAGATGGAGGCAATACAAGCAATTGAGGAAAAAGATGTAGCAACAGCTATATTTCAATTTATATTCCCGTTTTCGTTTAAAGCTGGATATGAACAAGAGATGTTCCCTTTCTTACAAAAAAACGATTTTCGTCCTTTTCGGCTCGATCATCTCGATGATGAAAATACATATTATGGGGAGTTTAAAGTTTCACATCAAAATATGGAAGCATACTATCTTTCATTTACCAATAAAATTCTCTTTCCTCACTCAGAGCATCAAAAGGGCTTGCAACGTTATTCAAAGGACCTTAACTTAACTGGACATTTAACAACAAACCTTACTTCAATCCAATTTAATATACACTCTATTGATGTAACACTTTGTCCTTATGAACTTGGCTTCTTAACAATTCGAACAGAAGTAAACACTGCTCCAAACATGAATTTATCTGAAGCAATCGAATTCGCTGCCCGCTTCCGTGTACTTGAAACTAAAAATGATACAAATGAGACTATTTGTATTGAATGTAACGGAAAAAAGTATTCCCAAGTTGAAAAATTCATTTTTGGTTATTTATTTCATGGCGTAACTGATTTCTTTGAAAAGAAGAGATTAAGAAGTTCATACTTTCAAACCTTCCCATTCTTTGAAGACCAAAGAATGTACGTTCAAACTTTATTGTCACTAAAAGAAGGTATGGAACTTAATGAAGTGGATGTTTATCGTACTTCTAGTCTTTCCGGATTAACAAGTGATGGTAAGCCATATGTGAGTGCAAATAACCTTCCTTACATTCATGACTATTTAAAAAAACACGCTTACCAGAGGTGGGCTCCAAATCGTTATTTCATAATGGAAGAACACATTTTTACATGTGTAACAAATGAAGGAGAACGCGAAATTGCTAAACTTGCTAGTCAAATGTATGGGGAATTTTATTACGCTTTATTATTAAATCTATTCCATAAAATTGTTTTATTAAAAATGGCAAACGCCTATGCTGAGCTAAATATTGAACAAGATACTAATGAAATAGAGAAATTAATTTATTCGATCAATTCGTTCACTGCTAATTATTTTTCTTTAGAATTAGTATCCCAATCACAGAGTGAAGATATTTTCTTCCGCTTAAGAAAACTTTTTAATATTGAGGTTCTATACTCGAACGCGAAACAAAATCTTGATAGTTTGTTTAAATATCAAGAAAACGTCGCCTCTAAAAAAGATAGCCTTTTATTATTAATTTTAACGCTCTACTCTGTAGTGGGCCAAATGTTAGGGTTTACTATGATTGACCTTTTAAGAAACACCGATTCAAACAAAATATCGTCACCTCTTGAATTTTTCGCTCTATTAATTGCGATTAGCGGTATTGTCATTTCACTTATTTTAGGAGCCCAAAGTTTATACCAATGGGGTCTACAACATAAACGAAGAAAAGCTTGGGTAAAACAAACTGTACTTTCTGCTGTGAGAGAGAAAGACGATAAGAAGTAAAGAAGATTATTTTTAAACTACAAATACGTAGTACAATTCAGTAAGTGAAATTTTTATCAGCGATTTTCAAATTATATCGGCGCAACTCGAAATATATCAGCGATTTTCAAATTATATCGACGCAAATCAAAATATATCAGCGATTATTTAAACATATCGACTTACCGACAAAAAACGACAAAAAAGAATCGAATATGAAAAAGGCTAATCCAAAATAAAATTTAGATTAGCCTTTTTCCTCTTACTTCCCTGCTTCGATTTGCTCTAATGCAGCAGCTACTTGCTCTTCCGTTAATTCATGTTGTATTACGTAGCGGTTACGTGGACTTACACGACATTCATGAGAACATGCACGTAAATATTTCGCTTCGTTTTCTTCAGAACATAAAATTTTCTTATTACATTCTGGATTTGAACAGTTTACATAGCGCTCACAAGGTTCACCTGTAAAGTGGTCTTTACCAACGATAACATGTTCTTTTTGGTTTACTGGTACAGCGATACGCTCATCGAACACGTAACATTGTCCATCCCAAAGCTCACCTTGTACCTCTGGATCTTTTCCGTACGTTACAATTCCGCCGTGAAGCTGACTTACATCTTCATAGCCTTCACGAACTAACCAACCAGAAAACTTCTCACAACGAATTCCGCCTGTACAATAAGTTAAAATCTTTTTACCTTCAAGTACTTCTTTATTTTCACGAATCCAATCTGGTAATTCACGGAATGATTCGATATCAGGTTTAATCGCACCTTTGAAGTGGCCTAAATCAAACTCATAATCATTTCGTGCATCAATGATAACTGTATCTTCTTGTTTCATTGCTTCATAAAAATCTTTTGGCTCTAAATACTTCCCAGTTATTTCGTGTGGGTTAATGTCATCTTCTAGACGAAGTGTAACTAACTCTGGACGAGGACGCACGTGCATTTTCTTGAATGCATGACCATCAGCTTCATCTATTTTAAATACGATACCGTCAAAACGTGGATCATTGTTCATTGCTTCCATGTATTTCTCTGTTTGTTCTACAGTTCCAGAACAAGTTCCGTTAATACCTTCTTTTGCTACAAGAATTCTTCCTTTTAATTCAAGTGAATTACAAAATGCTAAATGCTCTGCCGCGAATTCTTCTGGGTTTTCAATTGTTGTGTACATGTAATATAGTAATACTCTGTATGGTTTTGTAGTTGCCAATGTATTTCTACCACCTATCTAATTTTTAAAATCATGTATAAGTTAACGTTCATATCAAAACATATATAATAAGAAAATGAATCCCATTTTCTTTTCTTTATACTATTTTCTATCAGTTAACAAAAATAAAAAACAAGATTACACATCAAAACACTATGGTTATGTTGTAATCCCAATATATTATATATCATACAAATGCAATTCCATCAATTAATATGCTGGATTATCGGCTTTATGTTCACATAAATTTCAAAATTGACCCTTTAATTTATTATGTTTCCCTACGTCATCACACCATAAACTCCCAATTTATTTTACATTATCACACCATCCATTGCATAAAGGCATATAATTTGCATTAAGGAAACTTTTGTGTTCAAATGAAATTATCACATAACATATTTAAATGTATTGAAATAATGAGTAAGAATACATACAATAATTTCATCAAGTTAACATTTTAAAGGGGAAAACTACTATGAATAAAGATATAACAAAAGATGAACATCTCCCTTCTGAAAGTACAACTGTACAATCAGCTCACTTAGCTTTAAGTGGAGAAACAAAAGGTTGGAAAAGACTGTTACCATTTTTAGGACCCGCTTTTATCGCATCCGTTGCTTATATTGACCCTGGCAACTTTGCTACAAATATCGCAGCTGGTTCACAATATGGATATTTACTATTATGGGTTATACTCGCTTCTAACTTAATGGCTGTATTAATCCAAACTTTATCAGCTAAATTAGGAATTGCTACAGGAAACAATTTACCCGAAATAGCTCGTGAAAACTTTCCAAAGCCTGTGTCTATCGGTTTATGGATACAAGGTGAACTAGTTATTATGGCTACAGATTTAGCGGAATTTATTGGAGCTGCTTTGGGGCTTTACTTACTATTTGGAATCCCGATGCTACCTGCCGCTTTAATTACTGCAGCCGGATCATTTATTATTCTTGAGTTTCAACGTAGAGGATTTCGTCCACTAGAAGCTATTATTACAGGAATGATTTTCATTGTAGTAATCGCTTTTGGAATTCAAGTTTTTTATGCAAAACCAGAATTAAGTCCCCTTCTTTCAGGACTATTTATTCCAAGATTCCAAGGTGTAGATAGTATATTACTTGCAGCAGGGATTTTAGGTGCGACAGTTATGCCGCATGCAATCTATTTACATTCCGCCTTAACGCAGCGGCGCGTAGTCGGAACAAATGATGAACAAAAGAAAAAGATTTTCCGCTTCGAGTTTATCGATATTATTATTGCAATGGTTATTGCTGGAGCAATTAATGCAAGTATGTTAATTGTAGCAGCTGCTCTATTCTTTAAAAACGGCTTGCACGTTGAAGATTTAGATGTTGCTTACACTCAATTTACCAATTTAGTAGGTCCTGTATCGGCTGCATTATTTGGGATTGGACTTTTATCAGCAGGACTATCTAGCTCTTCTGTCGGTACAATGTCGGGTGATATTATTATGCAAGGTTTCATTCGAATGCATATTCCGTTATATTTACGCCGATTTATTACAATGATTCCACCATTAGTTATTATCGCTTTAGGTGTAAATCCAACTTACGCTCTCGTTATGAGCCAAGTCGTCTTATCATTCGGTATTGCATTTGCATTAGTACCACTTATTATGTTTACAAGTAATAAAAAGATAATGGGTGCACTCGTTAACCACCGCATAACAACATTTATCGCATGGATAATTGCTATACTTGTTATCATTTTAAATATTTTCTTACTGTATCAAACTTTTGTAGGGTAATGAAAAAGGGTATTCCAATTTTAATTTGGAATACCCTTTTTGGATGAAATGATTTTCTTCTAGTTACCACTTATGTATGTCCCTCTTTCCGGCATCATGATACCATTTTCAGTTCGAAAGTAAAGTGGCAATCCTTCCGCAAAAAACATACTTACCTTGGACGGATCTTGCCTTTGATGATGAATATGTAAATGCGGCTCACTTGAACTTCCTGAGTTACCGACTTGAGCAAGAACCTCTCCTTCATTTACATGTTGTCCTTCCCTCACTTTAATTGATCCTTTCTTTAAATGGGCCAGAACCATAAATGTCCCTGATTCATCTAGTCGTAAATAAATATGATTACCCGCCATTGACTGAAAATCATCCTCTCCTGGAACTACATCTTTTTCATCATTATTGATAGATACAACTGTTCCAGAAGCTGGTGCCATTACTTCCGCTCCATATATTCCATAATCCTCTAACTTACTACTTTTCACTTCAGCAGGTGGAATAAGAACATCATATGCCCAGCGTTCATTTGGTTTTATAACATGATAGTTCGTTTCTAATCGATCACCACCCCATCCCACTAATGCTCGTTCATTCAAAGGAAAGCGAACTACTGCTTTAGGATTCATAGAATGTACATCTGCTGGATAAGCAAGTCCTCCTATGTTAGCAAACCACCCTAAAGGCCAAGCTCCAATTATAGAGAAAAGAACGATGAAGAGTAGCGCTCTATCTATTCGCTTTCTGAAAATCCCTTTCCACACAAATAGTAAAACTGATCCTATCAAAATAAAGAGTGATACTATGCTAAAGGCTTGTATACTCCACCAAAAAATGACTGATATAACGCCTTTAGCTACATAAACTAAGATCCAACTTATAATTAAAAAAGAAACTATAATCACTAATAAAAATTTCTTCCACATGTCGCATCCCTACTCTCATATCCTTTTTCTCAATGATACAAAGTAAAAATTACGACATATAAAAGAAGTACTTACGACTTTCTTACTTTTTTATACTGCGGTAATTTCACAGTGAAAACTGTTTCTTTATCGTTACTACGTACAGTTAGATCCCCTTGATGGAGCTCGGCTATACTTTTTGAAATTGCAAGCCCCATTCCTTTCCCACCAGTATAAGAACTACGTGATTTTTCACTACGATAAAATTTCTCAAAAACGTAAGGAAGGTCCTCTTCCGGAATACATTGTCCAAAATTTTTAATTTCTACTTCAACATTCATTGTTTTATTGGAAATTCCAATTGCAATTTCCTTTCCATCTTTTCCATACATAATACTATTACCTATTATATTTTCAAATAGTCTCACTATAAGTGCCACATCAACTTCTACATACAGCACTTCATCACTTTTAATATAAAAGCTCATATTAGCATCATCTAATTGTGGTACAAAGCCAATCATGATTTGTTCAATTAATGCTTTCATATCTACTTCATCTTTATGTAATTCAATCTCTCTATAATTTATTTGACAGTATTCTAATAAATCATCTACTTGATGTTTTAATTCATAACTTTTTCGCTTTAATATACTTACATACTGTTCACATTCTTCTCCATTCGAATGGAGTTTATTTCCTAACAGGTCCGCATAACCGATTAAAGATGTTACTGGCGTTCGTAAATCATGAGAAATATTACTAATCATTTCATTTTTCATTTCCTGTGATTTTTTTTCATTCTCGATAGACTCTTTTAAACTTTTGACCATTCTATTTACATTCGTCGCTAATTCACCAATCTCGTCATTTTTTGAAATAGGTATATGTACTTCAAAATTACCATTACTTATTTCCTTCACGTTCTTATTAATTTCAGACAATCTTTTCATCATTGTTTTTATCATACATGCAAAGTATGTCGTAGTAAAAATCAAAAAAACTATAAAGTATAAAAATGAATATTTTTCTTCTAACGCATTAACATGACTATATATATTTCCAACTAAAATTTGAAGCACTATTATACTTACAGTCGCTAACAAGATGCTACATATGAAAGCTAAAAAAAATTTCGCCCTAATACCCTGTAAAGATCTAATCTTCAATTTTATATCCGACTCCCCAAACATTTTGTATAAACTTCGGTTCTTTTGGATTCTCTTCAATTTTATTTCTTAATCTTGCAATATGAACCATTACTGTATTATTACTTTCATAGGCCCTTTCTTTCCAAACGCTCTCATATATTTCTTCAATAGTAAATACACGATTCTTTACAGCGGCCATTAAGTACAAAATATCATATTCAGTTCTCGTAAGATTGATTGTTTCTCCATATAACATTACAGTTCTAGACACTTCATCTATTTCTAAACCTCTAATGTTTATTTTCTTTTCTATTTCTTGGGCAGCATTTTGATTGAAATATGTATACCTTCTTAATTGAGCTTTCACTCTCGCTATAAATTCAATTGTACTGAACGGCTTCACAATATAATCATCTGCTCCAGTACTAAATCCTATTACCTTATCTACGTCCGATGATTTTGCGCTTAAAAACATAATTGGTAAACTATGTTTCTCTCTAATCCTTCTACACAATTCTATTCCATCCATTTGTGGCATCATAATATCCAAAATAGCAAGTTGAATTCTGTTATTATTTATTATTTCTAAAGCCTCTTCTCCATTATGAGCACTAAAAACTTTAAAACCTTCTTGCATTAAATTTACGTTCACAAATCGAACAATATCTTGATCATCATCTACAATTAAAATTGGATTTTTCTCCATATACAAACCTCTTTTTGAAATATATTCCACAATCAATTTTATCATAAATTAAAACCGTACTTCTCACTTGAATAATCTTTATTTTCAGACTAGATTATATAATAAAAACACATTCTAGTTTCAGAAGAAATGGAGTGAAAGCATGTTTCCTATATTGAAAACCGACCGACTCATTTTACGAGAACTTAAAGAAGAAGATGCACCGAGTATACTACAATGCTTTTCTAATACTGACGTACTGCGTTATTATGGCCAAAAATCATTACAGGATCTTGATCAAGTGAGACAAATTATTCATAACTTTAAGCTGAGTTACAATGCAAGAAGCGGTATAAAGTGGGGAATTGAATTAAAAGGCAAGAAAGAACTCATCGGAACAATCGGATTTCACGATTGGTCTTCTGAGCATAAACGAGCCAATATAAGCTATGCCTTCCTCCCTGAACACTGGGGAAAAGGATATGCGACGGAAGCTGTTTCTGAAGTTATATCGTACGGTTTCCACACACTTCATTTAAAACGGATCGGAGCAATTGTATTTCTTGAAAATGAAGCTTCAAATAAGGTGCTATTAAAATTAGGATTTGAAAAAGAAGGAGTTCTAAAAAATTATATGTATCAAGATGATATCCCCTATGACACGAATTTTTATTCTTTATTAAAATCGGTTTAATAGAATTCATGTGTAAAAAACCTTACTTTTAAAAAGTAAGGTTTTTTGTATTTATTCATTAGCAATATAAGCATTCTTATAAGTATAAATACCACCAAATTGGTGCTTCTCAATTCCTTTTACATAATCCTTTTGTACATATGCTGAGCCAATATGATAGAGTGGAGCTACAGCTGAATCTTCTAATAATACCTGCTCAGCTTCTAGCAATGCTCCCCATCGTTTCTCTGGTTCTAGTACAAAATCAGTTTTCGCTTTCTTCATTAATTCATCGTAATGAGAATTAGAGTAATTCATTTTGTTATTTAGATTACCCGTCGTAAATATCTCTAAGTAACTAATTGGGTCTTTATAGTCAGGTCCCCAATTTGCCATAGTTATATCGTAATCACCTGTTTGTTCTAACTGTAATTTTTGCTTAAATGGCTGTTGTTTAATTTGTATCGCGAGTCCTTGCAAATTCTTTTCTAAATCACCTTTTATATATTCTGCCATCCGTTTTGCATTATCTTGTTCAAACGTTAAAAACTCGAGGTTTACTTGCTCTACTCCAAGTTCTTTTTTCGCTTCTTCCCAAAGCTTTTTAGCATTTTGCAAATCATATGAGGAAATATCGCCGTTTTCTTTTCTAAAATCTTTACCAGTCACTTCATTTACATGACCAACTGGTACAAGTCCACTTGCAGGTTTTGCTCCGTTATTAATAAAGTGAGCAACGAAATCATCTTTATTTAACGCTAATGAAATAGATTGACGCACCTTTTTATTTGCTAACGCGGTATTTTTTTCATTAAAACGAAGCATAGCAATTCCAGGATCACTCGACATATGTAATTCCTTATTCCCTTTATACTTGTCTACAACTTGCGAATTAATAGGTACTCGATCCAAATCTCCGGCTTCATATAAATTTACAGCTGTCATTGTATCCTTTACGATATGAAAGTTTATTTCGTCTAATTTCACTTTCTTTCGATCCCAATATGTAGCATTCTTCTTTAATTGAAACTCTTGTTCATGCTTCCATTTCTCTAATACAAATGGACCGTTATATATGAGATTACTAGGTTCCAATGCATAATTGTTTCCTTGTTCTTTCAAAAATGATTCATGCTGTGGTAAGTATATAGGTAGTGCTAACAACTGTAAAAAATACGGAACTGGCTGTTCGAGTTCAACTTCTAACTTATAATCATTTATAACCGTAACTCCAAGTTCATCTAGAGATATTGCTCCCTTATTAATCTCTTTCGCATTTTTCACATAAAAGAGCATAAACGCATATTGAGATGCTGTTTCAGGGTTAATTGCACGTTTCCACGCAAACATAAAATCGTTTGCTGTTACACTGTCTCCATTTGACCATTTTGCATCTTTACGCAAGTCAAATGTATATTTCTTACCATCTTCACTCCTTTTAAACGATTTTGCTATGGCTGGAGTAGGCTGATCTTGATCATTTAATACATATAACCCTTCAAATATATTCTGCATAACGTGTGCTGATGTACCATCCATCGTTTTAGCAGTGTCCAGAGAAGGAATTTCTTCTGATACTGTTACATTTAACACTTGTTTTTTAACCTCTGTATCACTTTTATTTGCTTTATTATTACAAGCTGTTAATAATAAAGATGTAACAAGTGCCATTACCATTAAATGGATCTTTTTTCGCTTCATGAGTTGTTCTCCTTAAATATAAAATATTATAAAGCGTAATATATTATAGCAGAAATAATAACAGAAAGATGCGACATTCTTTTGAATATTTATTCGTTCAAGAAAAAAGCTATCCTTTTAAAGGATAGCTTTTTTCAACTGCCACATAATTATCTATCTTTGCAAACCTCGTTTATAACGACTTGCTTCAAATATAATACGCTCTTCATCTAACGTTTTACATTCGCCATTCCAAACGACACGGTTTCCATTAATAATGACATCGCTAATATCTTTTCCACTGGCAGCATATACAAGATGCGATAACACTTCATCTGCTGGTTGTAAATGCGGCTTATTAGATGGGTCAATCGTAATAAAATCGGCACACTTTCCAACCTCAAGTAATCCTGTTTGTTTCATGCCGATTACTTCAGCAGCTCCTTTAGTCGCAAGTGTAAGAGCTGTTTCAACTGGTAACGCTGTTGCATCTTGGTGAATACCTTTTTGTAGTAAAGTCGCTATGCGCATTTCTTCAAACATGTCTAAATTATTGTTAGATGCAACACTATCTGTTGCAATTCCTACTTTTATTCCTGCTTCTAGCATCGCTTTTACATTCGCTATACCAGAACCTAGTTTTAAATTACTATTCGGATTATGAGCTACTCGAACGTCATGTTCTGCTAAAAATGCACGCTCATCATCATTTAATACTACACCGTGTGCAATAACTGTTGGGCGTTTAAACAATCCGCAGCTCGCTGCATATTCTACTGGACGTTTTCCGTATTGCGCTTCAATATCACGTACTTCACGGTCTGTTTCAGAAAGGTGGATATGAACCATCGTTTGATTCTCTACTGCAATCCGTGCGCACTCTTCTAACAATTCTGTACTACATGTATATGGACTATGTGGTGCAACCATCGTAGTTAACATGCCACTTTCGTTATAGTAACGCTTCACATATTTCTCAGCTTCTTCAATCGCTTTCTTTTCATCGTCTTTCGTTCCGAAGCTAAATAAAGTCCTTGAAACAGCAGCTCGCATCCCGCTCCTTGATACCGTTTCCATAATTGCATCTTGATCTACTCCAATTGGATTAAACATGTCAGAGAATGATGTTGTACCACTTTTCACCATTTCAAGTAATCCTAGTTCCGTACTAGCGACCGCAATTTGGGGAGTAAATTGACTTTCCAGTGGCCAAATTCTCGTCTCAAGCCATGGTTGTAATAGCATATCATCTCCAATACCTCTTAGGAGACTCATTACAACGTGTGTATGTGTATTTACAAGCCCTGGTAAAACCCATTTTCCTTTCATGTCAATTACTTCATCTACTTCAAAATCATTAGCGAATTCTCCGCTCTTTACATCTATAATTTGATCATTTTCTACAATGATATATCCATTTTCTATCACTTCGTTTTGTTCATTCATCGTTACAATTGTAGCGTTTACATAAGTTGTTTTCAAAAGTATTTCCCCTTTCAACTCTATGAAGTTCCCTTTAATAAGTTACCACCATTATAGTAACTTATTAAAGATTAAGAGTCAAAAGATAATTTTAATTCTTTTGTTATTTTTCCCTTCAAAATGCTATATTGCTTTTCATTTGTATCTGCAAATGCTTCTTCCCGATTTGATTCCACATCCAAATAATTCAGGTTTTCATTGAATTGAACCTCTGTAAAATCAAACCTCTGCCCATCTATAAAGTTATAAAAATGCCACACGCTCCCTATTTTTGTCTTTTTAATTTTCCCTCCGTATATGTCTTGAACGACTAGAGCTGTAACACCACATTGTCCCTTTGCTGGATTTTCAATTGTCCACTTTGAGCTTGTTTCAATCGACCACGATCTTATTAGTGCTTCATATATTTGCTTTCTCTTTACATGATCCATTCTCAGCTTCTCCTACTATTAATTGTTTTACACATCATATTTCAAAAGGGGCAGTAAACGATTCTTAAAAACAGTTGATGGTGTTTCTCCGATTAACTGTGCTCCCATTTTCAGGTAATATCCTTTTGCATTCGGATCACTATCAATCGTAAAACTTTTTAAACCTAGTTCATTTGCTTTTTCTATTACATACTCCCAAAGTATTTTCCCGTAGCCTTTCCCTTTGTATCGGGGATGAATGTACAGGAAATCGAGAGCTTTATCATTACGTAAAAATGAGAAAAAACCAATCTTCGTATTATCGTTTTCTAAAACATATACAAAGTTATTTTTTATGTACTCTTCTGTAATTGTTAAATCTTCCTTACAAGCAAGTATGAATTCTTCACTATAATTCCACGTTGCTTTTGAGTGTAGTGCGAGTTCACTCAATTCATTTGCTTCACTTAATAACGCTTTTCTTATCTTCATGATTCTTTCTCCTCACCTTCGATATATACACTATAAAATGATTCGAAAATTAATTTAAAAAACCTCTTATTTCCGTAAATAAGAGATTACTTTTATAATTCTTCATAATAGATAATAATTTTTTAAAAGAAAAAAACGCCATTCCTGAAAATTGGCGTTCTTTTCTTTCAATCTTTATAGCATATTATTCTAAGAATCATTCTTATATTTCTATACAGTTTCTACTACCGCTTCAAGCATTGTTCCATTTTTAGCATAATTCGTATGCCAAGAAAAAGCTTTTTCTAAAATATGAGGAGTTTGTCCACCTCTTGTTTTTGCTTCTTCGTAATAAGCACGTAGTTGATCACGATACATTGGATGTGCGCAATTCTCAATAATAAGTTCCACTCTTTCTCTTGGCGCAAGTCCCCTTAAGTCGGCATACCCCTGTTCAGTGACAATAACATCTACATCATGTTCAGTATGGTCTACATGCGAAACGAAAGGAACGATACTTGAAATGTTACCACCTTTTGCAATCGATTTCGTAACAAAGATAGCTAGGCGTGCATTTCTCGCAAAATCACCAGAACCACCAATACCATTCATCATTTTTGTACCTAAAACGTGAGTAGAGTTAACATTTCCGTATATATCTAATTCTAAAGCCGTATTAATTGAGATTAATCCAAGGCGACGAATGATTTCAGGATGATTGGAAATCTCTTGTGGACGCATCATTAATTTGTCACGATATTTTTCAAAGTTAGAAAATACTTGTTGCATTTTCTCTTCAGAAAGCGTGATAGAACAACAAGAAGCAAAATTGACTTTTCCAGCATCCATAAGATCAAAAACTGCATCTTGTAAAACCTCGGAATATACTTCTAAATCTTCAAATTCTGAATCTAACACTCCGTGCAATACGGCGTTAGCCACTGAACCAATTCCTGATTGTAACGGCGCTAAACGATTTGTTAATCGGCCTACTTTGACTTCTTCTCGAAGGAATTCTATTAAATGCTGTGCCATAATAACAGTTTCTTCATCCGGAGGAACAATTGTCGATGGCGAATCCAATTGATTCGTAAACACAATTCCCTTCACTTTTTCAGGATCAATTGGAATACCGATTGTTCCAATTCGGTCATCTGTTTTCACAAGCGGAATTGGAAGTCTCTCCCCTTGTTTACCTGGTTCATATAGATCGTGTAGCCCCTCTAATTGCGCGGATTGAGCCATATTCATTTCAATAATAATAGACTTAGCATTTAAGGAAAACGCTAAGGAATTTCCAATTGAAGTGGTTGGAATAATCATTCCGTCCTCTGTAATCGCAACCGCTTCCAAAATAGCAAAATCTATATCCAGAACGTCTGCGCGGAGTAACTCTGCTGTATGAGACAAGTGTTGATCCACAAATAAAAAGTCTCCGTTATTAATTCCTTTTCGCATAGTCGCGTCAGCTTGGAAAGGTAATCTTTTCCCTAAAATTCCTGCCTCAGCAAATAATTTGTCTACATCCGAGCCTAAAGAAGCCCCAGTATAAACATTTACTTTAAAAGATTCATCATTCTTAACTCGGTTTACAAGCGCAAATGGGACTGCTTTTACATCACCTGCACGTGTAAACCCACTTAAGCCTAAAGTCATTCCACTTTGAATCCAAGAAGCTGCTTCTTCAGGTGTAACTACCCGATCTTTTAGACGTTGATCTCTGATTCTATCTAAATTATTCTCCATATGTAATCCCTCTCTCATTGAATATTCATAATTATTTTACACATTAACACTATCAAAATAGGGATTTTAGTATACAATGCCGAAAATTCAGACAGAACAGCAAATCTAGGTTCTAAAGCAGAAAAATTTAGAATCCTAGAAGCTTACGGAAATAACTAGCGTATGATTGACTAACTGGTACTCTCTCACCATTATCCATCGAAAGTACAAAAGTAGAATGGGTATCAGGATAAATCGCTTTAATATGATTAACATTTACAATAAATGAGCGGTGACATCTAATAAATGAATCTTTAGGAAGCAAGTATTCGAATTCTTGCAGAGAGTATTTATGTGTTCCTGATAACTCTTCTGAATTCACATACGTCTTTTTATCTTTAGCCTCTAAATACATAACCTTTGAAAAAGGAACCGGAATCCAGCCGTCTGTTGTTTTTAAAGTAACGACTGACTTTCCATCCGTTAAAGCTGGATAAATTGCCGTTACGCACCCTTCAAGCTTTCCATTGTTGGAAAATGGTACAGCCATTCCATGATAAGGAATACCAAAAACATCCCGATTCATAAACTCAGAGGTTTTTTGATTCATCACCATCGCTTTATGAGCAATCGTTCCTTCCTTTATGGGATCCCCGGCACTAATCTTTAAATCAATTCGTTTACTTGGCCGATAGTAAATATATTCTTTCGTATTCGAAACAGCAATTGAAATTTCATCTGAAAATAATTCCCCAACAACATCTAGTAATAAACCTAATGTTCTATCTTCCATTCTATTAACACCTCATTCACTATTATACTACTATTATGAACAGGCATCTGTTTCTTTATAAATAGTTTGATTTTAAGTTATTTTTAAAATCAGTTTTATTCACTATTACTTCGTTACTACAAAAAACCTCACTTCAGAAAATTGAGGTTTCCTCTCATACAATATTTCTTTATTTTTTAACGACTATAGAATAAGATTTATTTTTTATTAAGTAAAGTGAATTTAAGAATTTATTGCCCGTATTTCTGTAAAATAGATAAGCCCAAACTGTAAACAGTTTGGGCTTATCTTTCTCATTTATTATGCGCATTTAACCACGAAATTAAATCTTTAAATACTTCATCCTTATTTACTTCATGAAACATTTCATGTCTACCATTTTCATATAAACGTAGTGTCACGTCTTTCACACCACATTTTTTATAGTTTTCATATACTTCTTTTACACCTTTCCCCATATCGCCAACAGGATCACGATCACCAGAGAATATATGTATTGGAAGATTCTTTGGCGTCTTCTTGTATTCTTCTAGTTTATTTACTTCTAATACACCAGAAAATAATTCTCGGTAAAAACTCGTCGTACAAATGAAACCACATAACGGATCCGCAATATATTTATCAACTTGATTATTATCTGAAGATAACCAATCGAATTTTGTACGATTTGGCTTAAAGTTCGAATTGAAGTTTCCGAAAGATAAAAAGTTTAACATTGGACTTTTCGTTTTTGCCCCACGCAACTTCATCTCAATTGTTGCTACTTTATGACCAATAACTCCTAAAAGCCCTGGATTTCCACCTGTTCCTGAAATCAAAAATCCATCGTATAGTTCACCCCTAAGTTGTACAGCACGTCTTGATAAAAAAGAACCCATACTATGTCCTAGTAAAAACAAAGGACTTGACTGCTCTTCTTTTATCCTTTCTGAAACAAAGATAACATCCGATACAACTTGATTCCACCCTATATTTGGTTCAAAATGACCATAATCTTCTTCTCTCTTCACCGTTTTCCCATGACCTTTATGATCATGTGCATAAACACCATAGCCTGCTTCTAATAAAGCATCAATAAAGTCTGTATAAACACCTGCATGTTCTGTCATACCATGTGCAATTTGAATAATCCCTTTCGGTTCACCTTCTGGTAACCACTTACGCAAATAAATTTCCGATCCATCCAATGCCGTAACGAAACTTTCCTGTACGTTCATTTCGTCAGCTCCCAACTCTATTATGTATCTTTAAAAATGAATATCCATTCATTATTCTTACTATGTATTATATGCAATTGCCTTCATTATGACAAATGACTCACTTTTCTAATTAGCTCTTAAATTAATATGTTGACGAACCATCCGTAAAATTATATAGTTACTTACATAAAGTAATTATTATATTTTTGGGAGGTTTCTATTATGATGCCATCACTATTTTTAGCACATGGTTCGCCTATGCTCGCTATTCAAGATACAGACTATACACGATTTTTAAAAACACTTGGAGAAACATATAAACCGAAAGCAATTGTTATTTTCACTGCTCACTGGGAAAGTGAAGTATTAACGATTTCCTCATCAGATAACGAGTATGAAACAATTTATGATTTTGGAGGTTTCCCCCCTGAGTTATACGAAATCAAATATCGTGCGAAAGGCTCTTCTAGCATTGCATCTATGTTAGAAACAAAATTTAAGAACAAAGGTATTCCAGTCCATCATAATATGACGAGAGGTTTAGATCATGGTTCATGGACACTTCTGCACCGCATGTATCCAGAAGCAAATATTCCTGTCGTGCAAATATCAGTAAATCCATTCCTTTCTGCAAAAGAACAATTTGAAATTGGAGAAGCATTTAAAGGACTTGGACAAAAAGATATTTTAGTAATCGGTAGTGGCGTTACCGTTCATAATTTACGAGCACTGAAATGGAATCAAACTACACCTGAAAAATGGGCAATTGAATTTGATGATTGGATTATTAAACATATGCAGAATAACGATAAAGATGCATTGTTTAATTGGGAGAAAAATGCTCCTCATGCACAATTAGCAGTACCAAGAGCAGAGCATTTTGTTCCTTTGTTTATTGCAATGGGAAGTGGCGAGAACAGCGGTGAAGTCATTCACCGTAGTTATGAGCTTGGTACATTAAGCTATCTATGTCTTAAATTTTAAAGAAAAGGATGAAGCAATCATTGCTTCATCCTTTTTTCATTCACTTAGTTAACTAACTTCCAAATGTCGTTTCTCTGATACCTCTTCGTTCTTATTATGAAAATAAACCCAGATACATGCAATAAATAATAGTGATGATGTAGAGAGGAAAACATATTGAAAACCTGCATGCGCTGCAATTTGTCCCCCGAGCACTGGACCAATCATATTTCCTAAAAACTGAAATGATTGATTATATCCAAATATTCGTCCCGTAACATGGGTTGGTGTATGTTGTTTTAGTAGAGTTTGTACGGAAGGTAATAATCCTGCTTGTGCGATACCTAATAAAAATCGAAGAATTAATAGTTGCCAAGCTGAGGTTACAAATGCTTGCGGGATAAAAATAATTCCTGCAGCAAACAACGCTACAACTAACGTTTTTTGAGGACCGATATGATCTGATAATCTTCCTAGTCTTGGTGCTGCTAAAATAACTGCTAATCCTGTTGCTGACATAACTGCTCCCGCAATTGTCTCAATATGTGCAGTATGAGGACCTACTAAATTTTTCACGTACAATGTAACAATTGGTTGAACTGACATATTAGCAAGTTGAATAATAAATGTTGTAACAAACAAACTAATAATTAAATGCTTCGCTGGGACCATCGTCCATACTTTTTTCGGCTGTGTTTTTTTTGCTTGAGCAGAGTGATTTTCTTCATGCAGGAAGAAAAAAACGATGAGAAAGGAAAGGAATAAAAAAGCTCCTGTAACAAGAAAGACATGACGCATTCCAATTAATTCAGACAAATAACCTCCAAGTAACGGGCCAAGTAACGAACCGCTCACACCACCAGTTGAAATTGTGGAAATCGCCCAACCTGAATGTTCTTTCGGAGTTTCTGCTGCAATAAATGTCATCGCTGTTGAAAGGAAACCAGATACTGCTCCCATTAAAAATCGTAGTGCGACTAGTTGATACACATCCGTTACAAACCCCATAAGCGTCATAATAACCGCCATACCGAGGCTAGCACGAATAAGCATCAATTTCCGTCCATGTATATCACCAAGCTTTCCCCATATTGGCGATACGATCGCACCCATTAAAAATGTTACACCAAATGCAAGTCCCGACCACTGTGCAATACTTGAAGTGCCAGTTACTCCTAATTCCTCAATATAAAAAGATAAGAAAGGAATTACTAAACTCATACCGGCTGCAGTGGTAAAACAACCTAGCCAACAAATCATTAAATTTCGTTTCCAGCTGGCCATTTTCACACCTTCTTTCTTTAGATACCCATTCTACACCCTTTCTTGTAAAAAGTTTAGTAATCTGCTTTACTCGTAAGATTTACTACAAAACCCGCTATTTTCTAGTAAAAATCACTACATCTCTACATCATTTTCATAATAAAACCAACTTCCCTAGATGAAGTTGGTTACTTATTATCTATCGGTATTAAACGAGCATTACAATTTCTCTCGTAAAACTCAATGGGACCCGCTTGTCCAATAATCGCATATTCATATCCATTTTGTTTCATATTATATAAACAATGATGCAATAATTCTTTTCCTACACCTGTCACACGATTTTGTTTCGCTACGCCCATTGGACCAAATAATCCTTTCTTTCCTCTCACTACATCGTAACAGGCGAAACCAATTATCACTTCCCCCTGCTGTGCAATATAGATAGGTAACTTTTCATTATATGTCCGAAATCCGTAATCAACCGACTGTAACCACCGTTCACCAAATTCATCCGCCACAAATCGTGATAACTTATCAAAATCAGAAGGTCTAGCTCTTCTTACATGACAAAATAATGTGTTATAAGTAGGTTTAAAACTATTTAAATCAACCGCTAAGTCTCTTGGTGCAGCTGTAATACGTAATATATCTTCTTGCATTTGTGTATGTATAAATTCGCCAATATCTGTATCTACACGAAATAATGCATACATAATATGTCCTTCATTGATTACTACTTGCTGAAAGCGTTCCATACGTTTCTTCGCTATTTGTAAAATTTCTATCGCCTTATAAGATAGCTTATATTGCCCTATTTTTTTATACTCTTGATTATGTAAATCGAATCGTTTTCGTAACGAAAGTTTTTCTGAAAAATCTCGACCGACTTTATGAAACAAATACATATATAACTCAGCGCAAACTCCTGTACCTTCTTTACACATACCTATAAACAGGTGGACCGGGTGAATTATGTTATACTCACTCTCTTCTGCTGCAATCTCCAATATTTTATGCACACGTTTTGTAAATTGAAATTCCTCCATATGTATTTCCATCCCCTACTACTTTACTATTAAACTGTAACCATAAATAATTGAAACAATTACACCCACTACCAATATACCTGGAAGTAAATTTGCCACTTTAATTTTAATAAATCCGAGTAAGTTTAATCCGATAGCAGATATCATAATGCCGCCCGCAGCCGTCATCTCCACTATAAATTGGTTCATTAATTCTTCCGGGACAAAACTATTAATTTGTGTTGCAAAAACTGCAATACCACCTTCATATAAAACAACTGGAATCGCCGAAAATACTACGCCAATGCCTAGAGTTGTCGTTAATATAATAGAAATAAATCCATCGATAATCGCCTTTGTAAATAAAATATCATGATTTCCGCGAATCCCACTGTCAAGTGCACCAAGTATCCCCATCGCACCAATTGCAAAAATTAAAGTAGCTGTTACAAAACCTTCTGATATGCTGCCTTTTCCCTTCAATTCAACTTTATTTTCTAGCCAATACCCTAAATGTTTTAACTTTTCTTCTAATTGTAACCATTCCCCAATTACCGTACCAATCACTAAACTCAGTATGACAACAAGAAAGTTTTCACTTTTTAATGCCATTTGAAGCCCAAGCACAGTAACCGCTAAACCAATTGCGTGCATTATCGTCCCTTTCATACTTTCTGGGATCCTACTAAATAATTTACCAAGTAAAGTACCAAATATAATACAAATTCCATTTACAACTGCTCCTAATATAACCATTTCTCATTCTTCACCCTTCGAATTCTTTATTTCTATATTTTGGTTTATACATTGATTTACAGGTTACCTATATGTTAACTTAATATTGAGAATATTAACAAATGTTTTCCACTACATAACCCGCTATTTTTTTTGTAACTTTAATTACCTTTATATAGATTCAGTTTTAATTTAATTGCGGGATAATATTAAAAGGGAAGGGATATATGAAAACTTTACTAAAACGATTTTTGTTAATAGCCTTTTTCATTACACCGATTGTTTTATTAATCAATTACTCTTTTATTTCAAAAGCAAAAGACAAACCCGATTTACAAAACAAATCTAGTAAAACCGCTTCAAAAAGCGAAAAGAAAATAGAAGACCAAGAAATCACACTCACCTTCTCTGGTGATACAATGTTTGATTGGCAATTACGTCCTATAATCGAAAAGAATGGGGCTGATTACCCATTCCAACATGTAAAAGAAGAAATAAAAAAAGCTGATATTTCTTTTGTGAATTTAGAGTCGGCATTTACAGCGAAAGAAAAGAAAGCACCTGGGCAACTGTTTTGGATTAAAAGTGATCCCTCTACACTACAAGCCATTAAAAACACTGGATATGACATCGTAAATATTGGGAATAACCACACACTTGATTATGGGCAAGATGGATTATTAGATACGATTTCTCACGTAGAAAAATTAAAGCTCCCTTACATTGGAGCCGGAAAAAATGCGAAAGATGCATATACAGCACGAGAAATGACCGTAAAAGGGAAAAAGTTTAAATTTCTTTCCTTCGTTCGATTTATGCCTGATTCTAATTGGGTAGCTGGTGAGAATAAACCTGGCGTTGCGAATGGCTATGATTTAAATCTTGTAACAAAAACAATTAAAGAACAAAAACAAGATGCAGACTATTTAATCGTCTATATGCATTGGGGCGTTGAAAAATCAAACCGTCCGGTAGAATACCAAAAACAATATGTACCTAAAATGGTTGACGCAGGAGCCGACGCGATTGTCGGGAGTCACCCACATTGGTTACAAGGGTTTGAGTATTATAACAAAGTTCCTATCGCTTACTCATTAGGTAACTTTTTATTCCCAAGTTACGTGAGCGGGAAAAGCGCCGAAACTGGCGTATTAACTTTAACTTTTAAAGGAAAGGATGTTCAAATGTCATTCAATCCTTACATCATTCGCAACAACCAAATCTCCCCTATAAATAAGGAAGAAAAGAAAAAAGCTCTACAATATTTACAAACGATTTCAACTGATGTAGAAATTGATGATACAGGGAACATAAAAAACAAACGAAACTAGACAACGCAAGATCTATTTTTCTGTAACATACTTTACAGAATAGGTGATGAACATGCTGAAAAACTTATTAGAAAATGTAAGTTTGTTAGAAAACATTTATAAAATATCTATAGCCGTTCTACTTTTATGTTCATTTTTCTCTGTTAGACTTCTAAAAAAAATAAAACGCGAGCGAAAACTTACTACCTTTGAATTTACTATGTATGTAATCATTCGTATTGCGATACTCTTTTGGTTAACTAGCTTTATCCTTCTTGAATATGGAAAATAATTAGTTTAACTATAAAAAAGATAGAACAAGCAGCATTTCCCTTGCTTGTATCTATCTTTTTTTATTTGGATGCTAACTCTTTCCTTCTATTAAATAAGTAAATCAAACAAAACAGGGTTTTTATTAAGCTCCATAAATTGAATGTTATTTTCTTTAAAACGAGTAATTAATTGCTCATAATCCTCTTTATGTTTCAACTCTACGCCGACTAACGCTGGACCATTTTCTTTATTATGTTTCTTAATGTATTCAAAGCGCGTAATATCATCTTCTGGTCCTAATCCTTTATCAAGAAATTCTCTTAGCGCACCTGAACGCTGCGGGAATTCAATGATGAAGTAATGTTTTAATCCTTCGTAAATGAGCGAACGTTCTTTTATTTCTTGCATTCTATCAATATCGTTATTTCCACCACTTAGCGTACATACAACTGTTTTACCTTTTATTTCATCTCTATATAAATCAAGCGCTGCAATAGATAGGGCACCAGCCGGTTCAGCTACAATTGCATTTTTCTTATACAGTTCTAAAATCGTCGTACAAACTTTTCCCTCTGGTACTAAAACAATGTCATCAATTACATCTTTACAAGTTTCAAATGTTAACTTTCCGACCTTTTTAACAGCTGCCCCATCAACAAAACTATCTATTTTCTCTAATGCGACATTTTCATTTTGAAGAAAGGCCTCTTTCATAGAGGCAGCTCCCATCGGCTCTACACCAATGACTTTTGTAGCAGGACTAACACCTTTTACATATGTACCAACACCTGATGCTAATCCACCACCACCAATTGCTGTAAAGATATAATCCACTGGTTTCTCCATATCATGCATAATTTCAACTGCCACTGTTCCTTGACCAGCAACTACATACGGATCATCAAATGGATGAACGAACGTCATCCTATTTTCTTCACAATAGCGCTGTGCTTCTTGGAACGAACTATCAAATGTATCACCAACTAATACAATTTCCGCAAAATCGCCACCAAAAAACTGTACTTGCGATACTTTTTGTTTAGGTGTCGTTGTCGGCATAAATATCTTTGACGGAATCTTCAATAAATTGCACGTATAAGCAACTCCTTGTGCATGATTACCAGCACTTGCACAAACAACGCCGTTTTGTAATTGTTCTTCCGATAAACTTTGAATTAAATTGTACGCACCACGAATTTTGAAAGAGCGAATCAATTGTAAGTCTTCTCGTTTTACATAAACGTCACAATCATATTTCTCAGATAAAACTGTATCACGTTGTAACGGTGTTTTAATAATGATATCTTTCATGCAATTATGTGCCATTAAGATCTCTTCAATTTTCACTCTCTCCTTTACCTTCTGCACCATTATATATCATCCTTATCTTTTTTAAATTGGCTCAATCAAAATCCGGGATTTTTAGAACTGCACCTGTATTCGCCGATGTTACCATTTGTGCATAACGTCCAAGCCAGCCAGTTTTCACTTTCGGTTCTGGTCTTTTCCACTCTTTTTTACGCTTATTTAATTCTTCATCACTCACTCTTACTTCTAACAATCTTTCCTCAACATCGATACAAACGATATCCCCTTGTTCAAGAAGCGCAATCGTTCCGCCCGCAGCTGCTTCTGGTGAAATATGCCCTACTGAAATACCACGTGAAGCACCCGAGAAACGACCATCCGTTAATAGCGCAACATCTGCACCTAATCCCATACCAGCAATCGCTGACGTTGGTGCTAACATTTCTGGCATACCAGGGCCACCTCTTGGTCCTTCATAACGAATGACAACTACATCTCCTTTTTTCACTTTCCCAAGCATAATGCCAGCAAGTGCCTCATCTTGTGAATTAAAAATAACGCAAGGTCCTTCAAAACGCTTTACCTCTGTTGCACCGCTTTTAATAACAGCTCCATCTTTCGCAAGGTTTCCTTTTAATATACGCAATCCTCCTTCCTCACTATGAGGGTTTTCAAGAGAGTGAATAACTTCCTTATCTTTAATCTCTGCCTCAGCAATATTTTCTCTTAATGTTTGCCCAGTAGCAGTTATTCGATCAAGATGAAGTACTCCTTCTTTCCGGCTCATCTCTTTCAAAATTGCACTAATCCCGCCCGCACGATCAATATCTTCCATATGCCAATTTGAGGCTGGACTTACTTTACATAAATGAGGTACACGTCTTGAAACTGCATCAATACGATTCATATCATAATCTAGTCCTGCCTCTTGTGCGAGTGCTAGCGTATGTAATACTGTATTCGTTGATCCACCCATCGCCATATCAAGTGCAAAAGCATCGTCAATCGCTTCTTCTGTTACAATATCACGCGGCTTAATATCTCTTTCAATTAAAATTTTCAATTTCTCTGCTGCTTGTTTAATTAACTCTTCACGTCTTGGATCAATTGCTAAAATACTCCCGTTACCAGGAAGAGCTAAACCTAACACTTCACATAAACAATTCATAGAGTTCGCGGTAAACATACCCGAACAAGAGCCACAAGATGGACAGCCATGATCTTCAATATCTTTTAATTCTTCTTCTGAAATTTTCCCAGATTGATAAGCTCCTACTCCTTCAAAAACGGAACTTAAATCAACAACTTCTCCTTTAGATGTTTTTCCTGCTGCCATCGGGCCGCCTGAAACAAACACAGTCGGAATGTTAATACGTAGTGCAGCCATCATCATACCAGGTGTAATTTTGTCACAGTTTGGGATACAAATCATGCCGTCAAACCAGTGTGCATTTACAACCGTTTCTACTGAATCTGCAATAATTTCACGACTCGGAAGAGAATAACGCATACCGATATGTCCCATCGCAATACCATCGTCAACTCCAATTGTATTGAATTCGAATGGTACCATACCTGCCGCGCGAACTGCCTCTTTTACAAGTTTCCCAAACTCGTTCAAGTGCTTATGCCCTGGAATAATTTCAATAAAAGAATTACAAATCGCTATGAAAGGTTTATCAAAATCTTCATCTTTCAAACCAGTTGCTTTTAATAAACTACGGTGCGGCGCTTTATCAAAACCTTTTTTAATCATGTCACTTCTCATCTTGTCAAATCCCCTCTTACATATTTTTCATTTATACTCTCTTACTCTATTTCCTTACTAATTCTTTCGGTGCATGAATCCAGCTCATCATTTCACGAAGCTCTACTCCCACTTTTTCTAATTGATGATTTTGTTCTGCTTTTTTCATTGCGTTATACGTCGGACGCCCTGCTTGATTTTCTAAAATCCATTTCTTCGCAAATTCACCTTGCTGAATTTCTGTCAAAACACGCTTCATTTCTTTCTTCGTTTCATCTGTAACAATTCTCGATCCTGTTACATAATCTCCAAACTCTGCCGTATCTGAAATAGAATGGCGCATAGTCGTTAATCCACCTTCGTACATTAAGTCAACAATTAGCTTTAATTCATGCAAACATTCAAAGTATGCAATTTCAGGACGATATCCACCTTCCGTTAACGTTTCGAACCCGGCCTTCACAAGTGCAGTTACCCCGCCGCAAAGTACAGCTTGCTCACCGAATAAATCCGTTTCAGTTTCTTCTTGGAATGTCGTTTCAATTACACCCGCACGTGTACACCCTACACCTTTTGCATACGCAAGTGCTACATGTAATGCTGTTCCCGTTGCATCCTGATGTACTGCGACTAATGCCGGAACACCATTTCCTTCTTGAAATACACGGCGAACGAGATGACCTGGACTTTTTGGCGCAACCATCGCTACATCTACATAACTTGGCGGATTAATTTGTCCGAAGTGAATGTTAAATCCATGTGAGAAAAGTAACATTTGTCCTTCACGAAGATTCTCTTCTACCTCTGCTTTATACACATGAGCTTGCTGTTCATCTGGCAATAACATTTGTACAACTTGTGCGGTTCGAACCGCTTCTGAAACAGACATTACTTCAAACCCATCCGCTTTCGCTACTTCATACGACTTACCAGGACGAACACCAACTACAACTTCTACACCAGAATCACGTAAATTTTGTGCTTGCGCATGACCTTGTGATCCATAGCCAACTACTGCAACAGTTTTCCCTTGTAATAACTCTACATTTGCATCTTTCTCATAATACGTTTTCATATTCCATACACTCCTTATAATTTATTTACTTGCAGAACATCAATTAATTTTTTCAACTGACTAACAAGTAATGTCGCTTCATTTTCAGTACAAACTGCTGTGAGTTTCATTTCAGAAACACCACTAGTATCTCTTTCATTTAAGTGTAAAGAAGAAATATAATAACCACGCCGAGCAAAAACCCCACTTATACGTAATAAGACACTTGGCTCGTTATGAATAACGAGTGAAAAAGTATGACTCATTCTTCCCACCTCTTCATAATCATTTCGTTATTCCCTTTGTTTGGCGGAACCATCGGAAATACGTTTTCACCTTCTTCTACACAAAAATCAACTACGACAGGACCTTCATAAGCAAAAGCTTCTAACATCACTTGTTTCGCCTCGGTTGAATTTGTTGCTCTTAATCCCTTCACTCCATAAGCTTCTGCTACTTTCACAAAATCTGGCGATCCAATTTTTGATTCTGATAAACGATTTTCATAAAACATTTCTTGCCATTGCCTTACCATCCCTAAAAATTTGTTATTTATAATAAATACTTTTACAGGGATGTTATTTTCAGCAATTGTTTGTAGTTCTTGAATGTTCATTTGAAAAGAAGCGTCACCTGCAATACAAATGACAAGTTCTTCTTTTTTAGCTAACTGAGCACCAATTGCTGCTGGAAACCCAAACCCCATCGTACCTAATCCTCCAGAAGTAAGGAACGTCCGAGGTTTTCTTGCTTTATAGAAGTGAGCAGCCCACATTTGATGCTGTCCTACTTCTGTTGTGACAATCGCTTCACCATTCGTTAATTCACTTACTAAGTTGATCACATGCTGTGGTTTTAACTCAGATTCTTTTTGCTTATAAGAAAGTGGATATTCTTCTTTCCATGTCTTTACTTTCTGAAGCCATTCGTCTGTTTGTGTATAAATAGACATATGTAACAACATGTGTAACGCTTTTTTCACATCACCAACAATCGGATGCTCTACAGTTACATTTTTATGAAACTCAGAAGGATCAATATCAATATGTACTTTTTTCGAGTGTGGAGAAAAAAGTTCTAATTTTCCTGTTACACGATCATCGAAGCGAACACCTAATGCAAGTAGTAAATCACATTCTGTTACCGCCATATTAGCAGCGTATGTCCCATGCATACCAAGCATCCCTAGAAACAATGGATCCCCCGGTGGATATGCACCAAGTCCCATTAAAGTTGAAACGACTGGAATACGGTTCTCCCTTGCGAATCCGAAGAGTTCATCGGATCCACCTGAATGAATGACACCTCCTCCAATATAAAGAAGTGGACGCTTTGATTTTGAAATTGCTTTAGCTACCTCTCTAAGTTTCATGCTGTCTGGTACAAGTTCTGGTTTGTACCCCGGAATATCAACTTCTTCATTAAAGAAACTGGTGACTTTTGCATTTTGAACATCTTTTGGAATATCGATTAATACTGGTCCCGGTCGTCCGCTTTTGGCGATGTAAAAAGCTTCTTGCATAACTTGTGATACATGATTTACATCACGAACTTGGTAATTATGCTTCGTAACAGGTACTGTAATTCCGACAACATCCGCTTCTTGAAATCCATCTTTACCAATTAAAGGCGTTGCAACTTGGCCGGTAATGACAACTAAAGGAATCGAATCCATATAAGCGTCTGCTAAGCCCGTAACTAAATTTGTCGCCCCTGGACCAGAGGTAGCAAAGACTACCCCGACTTTTCCAGAAGCTCTCGCATATCCTTCAGCCGCATGAATGGCAGCTTGTTCATGACGAGTTAAAACATGTTTCAAACCACTTTCGTATAACGCATCGTATACTGGTAAAATCGCTCCGCCTGGATAGCCGAAAATGGTCGTTACACCTAATTTCTTTAAACATTGAATCACGTGCCCAGCGCCTGTCATTTCTTCATACTGTAACTTCTCATACGCTGTATACTGCTGCTTCATTTCAATTAACTCCTCTCCTTATTTATGCTAAGCTTTCCGTCAGCCCGGGAACACGTACTCCTCTTTCTCTCGTTAATTTTTTAAATTCTTCAGTCAATTGTTTCGTTACATTTCCTGGTTTCCCATCTCCAATTTCTCTCGAATCAACTTTTACAACTGGAATTAACTCCGCTGCTGTTCCTGTTAAAAATACTTCATCCGCTACATATACATCATGGCGAGTGAATGGTCTTTCCTCACACGGAATACTCAGTCGTTCACATAGCTCGATAACACTATTTCTCGTAATACCTTCTAATGCTCCTAAATAGGATGGCGGGGTTAATACTTTTCCATCTTTCACAACGAAAACATTATCGCCAGAACCTTCACAAACATATCCTTGTTGATTTAACATAAGAGCCTCTAACACTCCTGCTTGTGCCGCTTCAATTTTTACAAGTACGTTATTTAAATAATTCATTGACTTAATACGTGGATCTAACGCGTCTGGCGTATTACGTCTTGATGCAACAGATACAACACTTAACCCATTATCATAAAATTCTTGTGGGAATAAATTTAATTGTTCTGCAATAATAATTACGCTCGGCTTCACACAACTTCTCGGATCGAGCCCTAAGTCACCTTTTCCTCTTGAGACAATTAAGCGAATGTAAGCATCAGCATATTCATTTTTTTGGAGTGTATGTAAAACCGCTTCTTCCATTTCTTCTACCGTCATTGGAATTGTTAGTAAAATAGATTTCGCTGATTCATATAATCGTTTCACATGTTCTTTTAAACAAAATACATTTCCTCCGTAACTACGAATCCCTTCAAATACACCGTCTCCGTATAAAAAACCGTGATCATAAACTGAAACAACTGCCTTTTCTTTTTCTACAAATTCCCCATTCATGTAAATGTACTGGTTTCCCATCTCACATCGCTCCTCTTTTTTCTCTATTTTTGCAACCTATTTCTACATCGATTGCTGAGATGAGTATTTTTAACAGAATATTCAGTATATAAACCTTAAAAATATACTCGTCTCAACAATCGATTACATACATACTTGTAGCGATCCATTGCTGAGACGAGGGAATCGTGGTACCACTCAGCTTCCTTATACTTCTCACGAAATATAAGCTCTGCAAGTCCAATTAGACTTTTGTTTTTCTATCGGGAACAACCCCGCTACTTTTTACTAGTTTTCAAAAGTAGTGCTCCAAGGTGATTTTCAATGAGTGAATCGTTACCACCCTCACAGCCTCGGGGCAGCTCTCTGAAACAATCTTTATCATTTACTCTCCTCTTCTACGCATTCTCTTCTTCTATTTTAAAAAATAAAAACTCTCGCCTCAGCAATCAACTACTACAATTTAGTAGCTTTGATTGCTGAGGCGAGAGTTTCGCGTTACCACTCAGCTTCCTTATACTTCTCACGAAATATAAGCTTTGTAGGTCCAATCAGACCTCCGTCCTTTTACCGGAGACGATGCCGCCGCCCTCTACTCAGTTTCCCTTTCGCAAGCGATGCTCCGAGGTGATCTTCAATGATTCGATTGTTACTACCCTCACAGCCTTGGAGTAGCTCTCTGAAACGATCATAATCATCTACTTTCCTCTTCTTTGCATATACAATATATAAAGTTAGAAAATTCTTAATTAACTTTTATTTGTTACACGTATTATAGGACGTTGTTCTTTTCGTTGTCAACATGTTTTTTCGAAAAAATCAAAATTCATTCTATTTATTTTTTCTCAAATCAAAATTGGAATGCATTACTTACATACACTCATATATTACTTAAGTATGTTTGCATTACTACATAAAGAAAAACTTATAAAGTTTATGAGGAGATGAGGAAACTATGTTAAAAGGGAAAGTAGCGTTAGTTACAGGAGCAAGCCGAGGAATTGGACGAGCGATCGCTAAACGTTTAGCAAATGACGGTGCATTGGTTGCTGTTCATTACGGTAATCGAAAAGATGACGCTGAAGAAACTGTTCATGAAATTCGATCAGATGGTGGCCAAGCTTTTTCTATCGGCGCAAATCTAGAATCCTTACACGGTGTAGAAAACCTTTATAACGCTTTAGATACTGAATTACAAAAGTGCACTGGTGAAACACAATTTGATATTTTAATAAACAATGCTGGCATTGGTCCTGGTGCTTTTATTGAAGAAACGACTGAACAATTTTTTGATAGAATGGTTTCAGTAAATGCAAAAGCTCCATTCTTTATCATTCAACTAGCACTACCACGTTTACGTGACAATAGCCGAATTATTAATATTTCATCCGCTGCCACCCGCATTTCTTTACCTGATTTTGTTGCATATAGTATGACGAAAGGCGCTATTAATACACTGACTTTTACACTAGCAAAACAGCTTGGAGCACGAGGAATAACGGTGAATGCAATACTTCCAGGATTTATTAAAACAGATATGAATGCAGAACTCTTGAGCGACCCAATGATGAAGCAGTACGCTACTACTATTTCCGCTTTCAATCGCTTAGGTGAAGTAGAAGACATTGCCGATACTGCTGCATTTCTTGCTTCTCCAGACAGCCGCTGGGTTACTGGACAATTAATTGATGTGAGCGGAGGATCTTGTTTATAAAAAACATATATTTTCAAATCTTTTTTATTGCGCAATAAAACAATTTATATAATACTATATAAAACATATACATTTAGGAGGATTACAGCAATGTCCGAAAAAACATACGAACTCGCAACCTTCGCAGGCGGTTGCTTTTGGTGCATGGTAAAACCATTTGATGAACTTCCTGGTATTCATAAAGTACTTTCTGGCTATGCAGGAGGTCATGTAGAAAATCCAACATATGAACAAGTAAAAGCTGGAACATCTGGACATTTAGAAGTTGTTCAAATTACATTCGATCCTTCTATTTTTCCTTATCAGAAATTACTAGACTTATATTGGCCACAAATCGATCCAACTGATGATGGCGGACAATTCTTTGACCGTGGTCCATCTTATCGCACTGCTATTTTTTATCATACTGAAACACAAAAAGAGCTTGCTGAAAAATCAAAACAATCTCTTGCAGAAAGCGGTATGTTTAAAGATCCAATCGTAACTGCAATTCGCCCGTCTGCACCTTTTTATGAGGCTGAAGAATACCATCAACATTTCTATAAAAAGAACCCAGAGAAATATGCTACTGAGCAAAAAGAATCTGGCCGTGAAGACTTTATAAAAGAAAATTGGCAAAAAAAATAATAAAAACGCATCGTGCTTTTTTAGTACGATGCGTTTTTATTTTTGATAAAAGTACCATACAATGATGAGAACAACCGCTGTTAATGCCCAAAGCGCTACTTCATTTTTCACTCTACTCTTTTTCTTAGTCATTTCATCTCCTCCTAATAGCAATACAACGTATTCAAGATTTCCTCTGTTTCATTGTCCACCTTATATACATAAATACATCCTTACCAATCCTTATAACAAGACCACAAATGATTCCGATTGCAATTGAAATTATTAACATCTGTACAAAACTAAGAGTAGTTGTGTATGTTATGTAGATAACAATGCATACAAGTAAAACATCCGGTAAAGAAAGCAAAAACTTTTTAAGTATTTCTTCAGCTCTCCTATGTCTTATTTATCTCTTTTGCTGTAGCTTTGAAATAAAATTTATTTGAAAATCCCATTTAGACCTTCATTTTACAGAAAAGAATCCCCCCCTTTTGAAAAGGGATTCTTATGTACATGTTCTATTCCATAATTACTCCTAAAATAGAATAATATTACTAATGATTTGTTGTACATTAACTATTTGCCAGGCAATCGGATGTTGCGCCAACTACCTACATCGCATTGACCGTATGTATTATCACCTACTGCTACCACGGTGCCATCTAATTTTAGACCGACCGTATGCGCACAACCAGCCACTATCGCTACAATATTACGCCAATCGCTTACATTACATTGACCATACTCATTCCACCCGACTGCCACCACGGTACCGTCTGATTTAAGTCCGATTGTATGATTCGTACCAGCTGCTATTGCCATAATATCTTTCCAGCTGCTTACATCACATTGACCAAGTTTATTATTTACCCACTACCAATCTAATTTAAGAGCAACGGTATGACCACAACCCGCTGCTATCGTATCTTTAGACCACCGTTTCGCTTTTAACATTTCTTCTTCCGGTGAAATGTAATTCATATTTACCTCCTTCAAAATAAGCAACTATTTCAAAGAATATCTTTTATCAAACTTTATTTCATTATCAAGACCTAAATCGTAAAAAGTCATAAATAATAAAGAGTGATACATATTAGTCATCGATAATATGTATCACTTTTCACTACTTTTTCCGCAATCTCGCCCTTTAATGGAATAATAGATTACTTATAACTGGTTTGTTGAAATATTATAACCAAAATATTTTTGTTGACTGTGACACTGGTGTCATACTTTAGAATTAAGTTTGAACATCTGAAAGGAGGCATTTTCATTGAAGAAAAATGACCAAAGTGAGAAAGAACAAAATATCAGTCAAGTATCAAATACAGATGTATCTATGATGGAGAACCCGAACCGTTCACCTGTTACAGTTATTGGCTTGGGTCCGATGGGCCAGGCGCTGGCTGGTACATTCCTGATGAACGGCCACCCTACGACATTATGGAACCGAACTGCCGAAAAAGCCGATTATCTTGTTTCTCAGGGGGCGATTCTTTCGAATTCAGTTATCGCCGCGGTCTCTGCAAGTCCCCTGGTGATCATTTGTGTTCTGGACTACAATATCGTCCGTGAAGTCCTTGCCCCTGCGGGAGATGCCCTGAAGGGACGGACACTGGTGAACCTCACTGCCGACTCGCCCAAACGTGCCCGTGAAATGGCCACATGGGCTGCCCAACACGGAGTCGATTACCTCGATGGGGCGATTATGACCCCTACTCCAACCATCGGGACGCCTGCGGCTTCCGTCCTGTATAGTGGACCAGAATCCATCTTTAAGGCCCACCAACCGACCTTGGCAAGCTTGGGTGGCACTACTTCTTATCTTGGGGCGGACCCTGGCCGGGCAGCGGCATATGATGTGGCCCTGCTCGATCTCTTTTGGACATCCATGAGCGGTTACGCTCACGCTCTCGCCCTTGCCACTGCCGAGAATATTCCGGCAAAGGAGTTCGCTGTTTATGCCCAGGGTATCATAGGCATCTTGCCCGACATCATGGCTTATTTAGCAAATGAAGTAGACTCGGGTCACTACCCTGGTGACAAGTCCAATATCATCTCGGCCTCGGCAGGAATGGAGCACATCATCCATGCTGCTCAGCACCACGGCCTCGACGTCAGCGTTCTGAGTGCTGCAATGGCCGTAACCCAGCAGGCCATCAACGAGGGCTACGGAACCGACGGATTCTCTCGCTTGACCGAACTGCTAAAGAAACCGTCTGCATAACATCATAGTCTTCTGTAAAGATCCCGGATTCCGCCATAATCGCGGACTGGGATCTTCAATTATTTCGTTGTTTCAACTAAGAGAATTTCCATTTCTCATTCTTCTTTTATCCGTCATTTGCATGATTTGTTTTTCCAACCGATGCTTTACAACGTCCAATACACTGATTTGTCTGTTAATTTGATCCAGCTTCACTTGATAAGTTTCCAGCATTTCTTCACAAAATTCATAGTCTTCCGGACCATTATCCTCGCATTTCAATATTTCCTCAATTTGTCCCGTTGTCAGCCCCAAACCTAAATAAAGTTGAATAATTCGAATACGTTTGATGGCGGATTCATCGAACTCGCGATAACCATTTTCAAGGCGTACAGCGGTAATTAGATTTTTTTTCTCATAATGCCTTATGGATCGGATACTTGCACCTGTCTTTTTAGACAGCTCACTGATTTTCAATAGAAACGCCTCCCTATTAAATGTTCGAAAATCTTATCTTATAATATGACATTAGTGTTACGGAAAATAATAACATATAGGTTTTTGTTTCATTGAAGTTGTGACGTAAGTGATTCAGTTTTTCAAATAATCGTTCTAAAACTGATTGGGAGATACGGTTATAAGGTTTCGTTTTTGATTTCCGTTTATCTATTGAACTAATTATCCTCTAATAATCATAGTACAGTTAAATTTTTAATCTACTTCTTCAAAAAATAAAAACCTCCAGTTTAAGTACTAGAGGTCTTCCATTTTATTTCTTTAATCGCTCAATAAAATCCTGTAATTTATCAAGTGATTTCATGTTCTGATTACAAGCTACACCATCTTTGCAAATATAGTTTCCTTTTTTTACGAAAGTTCCTGGTACATCGCCTTTAATTTCAACTAAAAACATCCCAACTTCTTCATGTCCATGACATAACGAACAAATGCTTTTTTTATTTAAACTTTGGAACGTTCCTTGCAGACCAACAAATTTATTTTTATCATTTTTCGCTATAATAAATTTCCTGCTTGATCCCTTATCAATCCAGCTTAAATAAGATATTTCTTTCATATCTATTTCTTCCATATCAGGAAGTTTTAACTTTTTCGCTTTAGGAAACAATTTTTTTAATGTTTGTGCTGTAACTTCTTGAAACGGAATTACATACGGATTTATTTTCATTAAAAATGATTCTGCATCTTCTCTATTTTGAACTGTTAATACCGTATCAATTAACTCTTTCTGTTCATCCGTTAAATTCTCAAATACATGTATTATCTTTTCAATCGCAAGCGATTTTAACGCTTGAATTACACCTCTATCATTTGCGGTTGCATGCCCGTTTGCTAAAATATAAGCTTGTGATTTTATAAAATTATATTGATCACTTCTAATAAACGCTTCCATCTTTATCACTCCATACAAATTGTTGATCTAGTTTTATTGTATACAATGATTACGTTTTTTGATATGTAAAAGATAACTTAGAAACAAACATTACATATATCACTTATTCTCTACCGCTGCATTTCCTGACAAAAGAAGCCATCATCTGCTTTCCATTCCGCATATAATACGTCTTCAAATTTAGTAATTCCTTTTTGCTTTATTTGTTTATAAAGCCACCCTTCATCAAATCCTGCTTCCCTCAAATTATCCTTAACTACTTTCCCATCACTAATTAATGAAATTGGTAAGTATACAGGCTTATGTTTTAAACTTAAATCATTTATAGTAGGAGATTCGTATTTACTTTTTTTCAGAACGCTTATGTTTCCATTAGGTTCCAATATCATATATTCAACTTCTCGGATTGAAAATATATCTTTTTGTTGTCTTAACATTTGTTGTAATTGGTTAATATCCAAATGATTTGATTTTAATTGTTCTCTATCAATATGCCCATTACGAATGATAATAGAAGGGTATCCTTCAAAGAACTTTCTTGTCCTTCTAAATTTTTGTGTTATTGCTTCTATTGCGTAAATTAATATTACCCATACAAAAACAGCGTATAAAATAGACCATACTCTCACCTCAGGATCATATACAGTGTTTCCAACTAGTTCTCCGATTACAATCGCAGAAATAAAATCAAAAGGGGTTAGCTGTGATATTTGTGTTTTCCCTAATATTTTAGTAGCAATTAATAAAACAAAAAAACCAACAAAAAGTTCTATCGTTATTTGTCCAAGATGATTCATATATTTTCACCTTTCTGTAATATGAAATATAAAGTTTTTATTCCTATTCACATTTCTATACAATACTATTGCGATTCATTTTTTCTATTATCATGCCCATTCACACCCTATATATCCAATACATACAAAGCAAAAAGAGTCTAGTTCAAAATAATATTTGAACTAGACTCTTTTATGCTCATTTAGAATATACAATCTTTTTAATCGTTTCCCCAGAAAGAAAATATTCTTCTGCAAGTTGATGAATAGCAATCCCACTTTTAAACGCTTCTTTAATCGCTTTATTTCTTTCATCTAGTTGTTTTCTTCCGCCAGATCGTGTACCCCATTTATAATGTTTCGTTTCTTGTTTCGGAATATAAATTGTTTCACCTTGTATATACTTTTGAATTTCAGTAATTAAACTTTCTGGTAAAACCGTCGCGGCTTTAACGTATTTCATTTCTGCTCGCCCCTTATTTTTTATAGTTCATTTCAATAAGGTGCAAAGCCAAATATAAAAAATGATACGAGCTCATTTAGGCGATTGTATATTACTTGTCTACCTCACGCAAAGTATCGCCATTTCCATACTTGGCTTTGCATGAGACGTTGCAGTGTCTGGCAATTGAATTGTAATCGCCATTTAAACACCTCCTAATATACCTTTTGCATTTTATTATATGATAAATCCCTTCCCCTTGCATCCACATCCTTTTTAAAGCGTGAAATTACTTAATTTGATATAATACTTATTAATTGAATCAAAAATCATTGTGAGGTTACATTATGAGGAAAAAAATTATCATTACAACCGTTACACTATTCTTTATTATCACGGCATTATTTGGAACATACAAATTGATGAACGCAAGAAGCTTTCAATTATTTGGAGATTTAACACAACGCGTAGAAACAAATGAAAAAGTGATTGCTTTAACTTTTGATGATGGCCCTACTAACAATGTAAAACAAATATTACCGCTACTAGATAAATACAACGCTAAAGCTACTTTCTTTTTAATTGGAAATGAATTAGAGAAAAATTTATCGTTAGGAGAAGCTATTGCGCAATCTGGGCACCAACTTGGAAACCATACATATTCTCATAATAGAATGGTTTTCAAAACACCTTCTTTCATTAAAGGTGAAATAGAAAAAACGAATTCATTAATCCGCCAAACAGGATTTACAGACGAAATTGATTTTAGGCCTCCTAACGGGAAAAAATTAATTGGACTACCCTATTATTTAAATAAAAATAATATCGAAACGATTATATGGGATCTTGAGCCCGATACTTTTTATAAATCTACGGCTGATAAAATTGAATATGTTAATAAAAATGTAAAACCAGGTTCTATCATTTTATTGCATTCTATGTATGATGAGTCTAATGAAAATTTACAAACGATTGAAGGTATTTTAGATTCTTTATCTAAGAAGGGCTATCAGTTCGTAACAGTAAATGAATTGCAAAAAAGAGCAAAATAAAAAGGTAGCGTATCTTTGTATGATACGCTACCTTTTTATATAATGCCAAGTACATTTAAGAATACGATAATAATCGCAATTGGTGCGATATACCGAAGTAAGAATAACCATAATACGAATAGTTTATAACCTTTATTTTTACTTACACCTAGCTCTTTCATTAATACATCTTTCTTCATTTTCAAAGGAACAAAGATAGAAACTAATAATACACCAAGTGGCATTAATACGTTACTTACTGCATAGTCCGCTAAATCAAAGACTGTCTTTCCGAAAATCTTCAGATCACTTAATATACCGAATGATAATGCTGATGGTACCCCAACAACGAAGATTAATAACCCTACGATTAAGGCCATTTTTTCACGTTTCCCTTTACCTTTTGATGTTAACGACGCAACACTAATTTCTAACATCGAAATTGCTGATGTAATCGTAGCGAAGAAGAATAGTAATAAGAAAACGATGAAGAATAATTTTCCAAATGCCATTTTACTGAAAATAGCTGGCAATACGATAAATAATAGTCCCGGTCCTTGAGATGGTTCCATTCCGAATGCGAACACAACTGGGAAAATTGCAAGTCCTGCAAGTAATGTAATAACAAGAGTTAATGCTACGATAGAAAATGCTGAACGTGGTAAGCTTTCTTCTTTCGGTAAATACGAGCTATACGTTACCATAACGGCTACCCCGACAGATAACGAGAAGAACGATTGCCCCATTGCGTATAAAATAACTTCTGATGTTACATGTGAGAAATCAGGTTGTAAGAAGAAACGAACGCCTTCTCCGGCACCATCTAACGTAAGTGCACGAACTATTAATACAAAGAATAAAACAAATAGTGCTGGCATGAAATATTTATTTACTTTTTCAACACCATTTTGTACACCTTTACTTACGATAAAAATAGTAATAAGGATGAATAATAGCTGTGATCCAACTGCTAAATATGGATTGGAAATGATTTCACCAAACGTAGCTTCGTATGCTCCATTTCCTTCCCATAGTCTACCTGTAATTGCATTCCATAAATATAATAAAATCCAGCCTCCTACAACACTGTAGAAAGAAAGTAATATGAAACATGTTACAATTCCTAATTTACCTAACCAAGGCCATAACGTTTTAGGAGCAATCTCTCTATATGCATCAACAGCCTCTTTTTGTGTACTTCTTCCAATAACAAATTCAGCTAATAATAGCGGTAAACCAATTAATAATGTGAAACCGATGAAAATTAGGAAGAATGCTCCGCCTCCTCCAATGCCGGCCATATATGGGAATTTCCAAATCGCCCCAAGACCAATTGCCGAACCTGCTGCAGCTAATACGAAACCTAATTTCGATGTCCATTGCTGTGAATTCATTTATTAATCTCCTCTCTATCTCTTCTTTTTTGTTACAATTCGGTATTTATATTGTTCTATCAATACTCTTTTCTAATACGTTCACTTCCTCCCTAATAATAAAAAACGCCCCTACGTAAATACGTAGGGACGACAAAAATATCGCGGTACCACCCTAGTTGTGAAGAACACTAAGAAACCACCTAAATAAAAACGCCCCTACGCAAAAACGTAGGGACGATAAAATATCGCGGTACCACCCTAGTTATGAAGCCACACCAAAGTTAGGACCTAAATAAAAAACGTCCCTACGTAAATACGTAGGGACGATAAATATCGCGGTACCACCCTAGTTGTGAAAAAATCTTCACCACTTTATTTGATAACGGTATAAACTACCGTCTTTCATTTCCTCATAATGCGAGATTTATGAAAGATGCTCCAGGACGAACTTCATGAATAATCTATATACTGATTCACACCAACCATCAGCTCTCTGAAATAGGGAGATATTCACTACTATACCCTTTCATTGCCCAAATATTATTTTCCGAATTGATTACTATCATTTTTATCACACATTAAAAATAGTGTCAACTTATATTTTGAATTTTTATGTATTACAATCTATTTAAAAATTCAAAATATAAGTTTTAGTTTAGAAAACAAGTAGATTAGTACATAACGAATTCTAACAGGCAATAGAAAAAGAATTACGTATTATTGATACTTATTCCAGAAGAAAAATCATCTAGAAACATAACCTATCTCTATCTGTATTAGTTTTTAAGAGTTTGATGGATACCAAGAAAATTCCGCATCACTATCCAGTGGTCTATTTTTCGTTTCTTCTTTAATTACACGAAACCATTCATTTAAAATTTGAGTTTTTGGCAATTGAGCAGCAAGGTTATCTTCCCAAATTATATGTGAGAACCAGGCTTTCGTTTCCCATTCAAACTGCAATTGTGCGAACGAAATTATAGGGTGATCAGCTTCACGAAATTGCTCATTTACTGCATTTGAAACTTCTGGAGCTTGCGGTAACAACTCGTTCTGAATTCTATTTTTTATCGTCTCATTTTCTAGCTGATCCCAGAAATACAATTGTCCGTTTATTTGATAAAAAATATCAAATGAAGCCTCACCTTTCTTCAAATTCAATAATACGAAGGCACGTTCCACATCATTGTCAGCTGCTTTTACAGCATTAATAATTATATTTTGTGCCATTGATACCCAGTAACTAGTCGCTTCCTCTACCGGTGATTCAACATACAATTCTTCACTTAATTCATGAAGAGTGGCCTCTTGCTCATTCACTTTTTCAACTTTTTTAAAAAACCTATTAAAAAACCCCATAACTTCCCCCTTATTACTATTTTCTATTTCACAAAATAAAAAATAGATTTTTCTTGCTCATCCACATTTACTCCTGGCGCGTATGTATGAACTTGTTGCAATACTTCTTCTATTAGCAACTCTAACTCCTGCACACTATTTTCTGGACTCCCTATTAATATATCTGCCATACGTTTATATAATTTTTCAGGTTTAATAGTCATTCGTTCCACATTATTAGGCATCCATTTAAACGCTGGATGATGCACGTACATTTTATTCAAACCAAATAAAACACCAAATACATTCCTTTGTACTTCACAAATAACGTCATAAAGCATAAGCCAATCTTTCCGTTTTAAAAGCGCCTTTCGATTGTGCCAACGATTACTTAACCATAGATTTTCTGAAATCATCCGTTTTGCTAGTTCATCTGGATATGCCGCTACTCTATCTTTTAATTCATTCACTTTCCCTTCTCCATACAAACTAACACCATCATGAACAGATGATACAATACATTGTTTTTCATAACTTATATCATATTGATCCACCACATCCGAAATCACTTTCTCTACTGTCTCTGTTAAAAAGTTACTAATCTCTAATTTAATTCCCTCTTTCGTTAAATACGTTTCCGACCATTCTTCTTCCTCATACGGATGATACGATAATATTTTCCCATCAATATGATAAATAGGGGCCCTACGATCCTCATCTTCCGGCGGTGTTGACCATAAAATATGTAATTCTATATCTGAATGTTCATCTTCAAGTTTTCTAGCTACTGAACCCGCTAAAATAATAGCTTCCACTTTCGGATTTTTCCTATAAATCTCTGACATCTCTATCGCTTTCTCTTTTAATCCCATTTCATTTCCCCCTAAAATTGCAGTAATCCCTTATATTTCATTTATCTATTTCGATTTTACAGCTTGCATTACCTTTTCAAATTCCTACTACATCATATTTCTATCCAATAGCGCTGAATAACTTCACCAGTACGAGAAGAAACTACTTCATTTTCTAACACACCGCCAACCTTTTGAATCGTTTTAGCAGAACCGATATTGGATTTATCGCAAGTTATTAACACTTTCTGTAATCCTAATTTTTGTGCTTCAGCTAATGCAAGCTTTAGTTGTTTCGTAGCGTAACCGTGGCGACGTTTATTTGGATGGACACTATATCCAATATGACCGCTTTCCCGTAATAATTCTGGATTTAATCTATGTCTAATATTCACAAAACCTATAAGTTCCCTTTTTTCAAAACTTAAAAACTGGCTAGATGGCACTCGATTAGCTAGTATATTTTCTCCTAGTTCTTGTTTACTCACTTTTTCAAACCATTCATCAAGAGAATCAAAGTTTTGTAAAGAACTACTTCCATGTGGTTGTTCCCCTGATTGTAAAAATGCCTGTCTATACGCCGTAATATGCTCACTATATTCATGGATTGGTTTTAATAGTTTCATTGTTCTTCTCCCCCTCTTCATTCCATAAACCAAACACCTTAATAGCAGCTATTCACTATTAAGGTGTTTCTATCCTTTTTTATTCAAATAACCCCATGCTCAAATAACGTTCACCTGTATCAGGCGCAATACATAAAACTTTTTTACCAACGCCTAGACGTTTCGCTATCATAATCGCAGCGTAAACAGATGCTCCAGAAGATGGCCCAACTAATAATCCTTCTTGTCTAGCTAAATTTCTCATTGTCGTTAAAGCCTCTTCGTCTGCAATTTGAATAATTTCGTTATACACTTCTGTATTTAAGTTTTTCGGAATAAATCCTGGGCTTGTTCCTACTAGTTTATGAGGACCTGGTACACCACCTGATAAAACGGGAGATCCTTTCGGTTCCACTACTGCAATATATAAGTTTGGTAATTTCTCTTTTAACGTTTCACCGGTCCCTGTAATCGTTCCGCCTGTTCCTGCCGTTGCAACAAAGGCGTCAAGCTCTCCATCCATTTGTTCATAAATTTCAAGCGCAGTCGTATAGCGGTGAATATTCGGATTAGCTGGGTTTTCAAATTGTTGCGGAATAAAACTATTCGGTATTTGCTTTTGCAATTCTAACGCCTTCGCAATTGCTCCTGGCATTCTTTGTTCTGCTGGTGTTAAAACTACTTCTGCTCCGTATGCTTTCAATAAATTAATACGCTCTTTTGACATATTATCTGGCATAATTAAAATCGCTTTATACCCTTTAGCTGCTGCATTCATCGCTAAACCAATCCCTGTATTCCCGCTTGTCGGTTCAATGATTGTATCTCCTGGTTTGATGAGACCATTTTCTTCTGCAACGTGAAGTAAATTATAAGCAGCACGGTCTTTCACACTGCGCGATGGATTAAACATTTCTAGTTTCACATACACATCTGCTGCGTCTTCCGGAATAAATTTAGATAATCGGACGACAGGTGTATCGCCTATTAATTCTGTTACGTTTTCACATAATTTCATAGCGCATCCCCTATTCTATCGTTTTCTTATCACTTGGCAGTAACCATGAAGTGAGTCCAATTAATGGTAGACAACTACATAATAGCATAATAAATTGCAGGCTATATATATCTGCTAATTTCCCAAGAACTACTGCACCTAATGCTCCAAGTCCAAACGCAAGACCTACTATTAATCCTGACACCATTCCCACTTTTCCAGGTACAAGCTCTTGTGCATATACAACAATTACACTAAAACTACTTGAACTAATAAAACCGATACATAAAAATAACGGTACGACCCACACAAGTGAGACATGTGGTAATAACAGTGCAAGTGGCGCTGAACCTAACATTGAAAATACGATGATATTTTTCTTACCAAATCGATCTGCTAACGGTCCTCCGAAGAAAGTGCCTAACACACCAGCAATCATAAATGCGAATACGAAATACTGGGCATTTTTTATAGATAAACCATAATGCTCAATTAAGTAAAATTGATAGAAATTCCCGATACCTGCACCGTACCAAGAGCGCACAAAAGTAAGAAAAACAAGAAGTATAATTACGAATTTAATATGTGTACTTACAATTGCATTTTCCGCCTCAAGCGCAGCTCTCTTCTTCCTTCTTACAGCGCCGGTTGCTAATTCATTTTTGTACCAATTCGATACGAAAATTAATAATGCAATTCCTACTGCTGCAAATGCTGTAAAACCTAATGAACCAATTTGACCGAGTGGAACGAAAATTAGCGCTGTAAAGATAGGAGCTAAAGAATTCCCCGTGTTTCCCCCAACTTGATAAATCGCTTGCGCTAACCCTCGTTTTGCACCTGCCGCCATATACGCAACACGAGCGCCTTCTGGATGAAAGACTGCGGAACCTAAACCAATAAATAAAACAGAAATAATAACAATAATAAAGTTTGGTGCAAACGCGAGTCCAATCATTCCAAGCATACTTGAAAACATGCCGAGTGGTAATAAAAATGGTGACGGCTTCTTATCTGAATACATACCAAACACCGGTTGCATAATCGATGACGTCATATTTAACGCAAACGCAATCCACCCTACTTGCATATAGGATAAATTCATCGTTTTTTCCAAAATAGGAAACAACGCCGGTACAACTGCTTGCATCGAATCATTTAAAAAATGTCCAAAGCTAATCGCAAATAATATTCGATATATTGTCGGTGTTTCTACTGTGTTTTTTTGCGAAACTGCCTGCATATGTGAATCGCTCCTTTCTGTACAAAAAATATATTTATTACAGTAGGTGTAATAAATTCTGACTTTTGAAACATTTCTATTCTATACTGCTTTCATTTCTTTTTCCAGAAATATAACTTAACTCCCGTCATTGGCTTGCATCCTTGTAACTTTCAGCCGTAAAACATTATAGAAAAAGGCAACCCAATCACAAACTGGGTTGCCTTTTACATTAAATTGCAAAACGCTTATACTTCTCGTAATCGCTCGTCTTACATTCCACTTCTAGTTTCGTACCTTCATTTTCATAACTCGTTGATAAAACGTGCCCATGATTATTGAAATACGAAACTACCTGTCCTTGATCATATGGAATTAACATTTCACACTTCGTATATTCTTTATAGATGTGTGAGCGAATCATTTCTACAAGTTCTTCAATTCCAACTTGTTTCTTCGCTGATAAATAAACACGATCTTCTTGCACTTTCGGAATTTCAACATCTACCATATCTGATTTATTATAAGCATAGATCGTTGGAATATTTTCTACTCCAATTTTCTTTAACGTTTCATTTGTAATATCAATTAATTGTTCATATTTTGGATTTGCGTAATCTACGACGTGAATAAGTAAATCTGCTTCCGCTACTTCTTCTAACGTTGAACGGAACGCTTTCACAAGATGATGTGGTAATTTACTTACAAATCCAACTGTATCTGTTAATAAGAATGATTTATTATCTGGTAAATCAATATTTCGTACAGATGTTTCTAACGTCGCGAATAACATATCTTTTTCAAATACTTGCTTTTCTTCTGTACCATTATAAATTTCAAGCATTGCATTCATCGTCGTTGACTTTCCTGCATTCGTATAACCTACTAATGCTACAACAGGTATTTCATTTTTCTTACGCTGCTTTCGCTGCGTTTGACGCTGGGCAACGAGCGCTTCTAAATCTTTATTTAAAACTGAAATTTGTTCTTCAATTTTACGACGGTCTAACTCTAACTTCTTTTCACCGACACCTTTATTTTTCGTACCAACGCCGCCGCTCTGTCTTCCTAACGATTCACGAAGACCGATTAAACGAGGCATCATATACTGAAGATGGGCTACTTCTACTTGTAGCTGTGCTTCTTTCGTTTTCGCACGTTGCGCAAAAATATCTAAAATTAAAATGGTACGATCAATTACCTTACAATCTAAATCCTCTTCTAAATTTCGAATTTGTGAAGGAGATAATTCATCATTAAAGATAACCATATTCGCATCTATTTCTTGTACATACGCTGCAACTTCTTCAATCTTTCCTTTTCCGATATAATGCGATGGATTTACTCGTTGTAAATTTTGCGTTACTTGCCCAATTACCTCTACATCACAAGCTTCCGCAAGATTTGTTAACTCTTCCATCGAATATGCAAAATCATCTTCATTACCTACATTTACTCCAACTAAAACTGCTCTTTGTAATACTTCTTCCATATATTTATTCCTCCATTTCGATTACGTAAAATAAAAAACACAGGTCGCTGCCTGTGTTTTCGTAAACGGATAAGGGTTCACCAAAGAAATAGAAGAAAGCTATGCTTTCATCCTATTTTATAGTCAAAAAGTCCCAAGATTGTATACGTATCCACAATAAGTGTTCACCTATACAATCCCATTCTATTTATAAAGGCAAAACAAAAAGAGGGCGTATTCGTCCCTCCCTCTTTTTCACATATAAGCTTAATAAAGGGTTCCTTTAAAATAGGCAGACCAATCCCGTTCACTCTGTACACAGACAGAGCCTTTGAGCGCTATTCAATTATTGGCACAAAGTATTGAGACGTAATCTGATTAAGATCAAAGGAAGCCCCTCCGTTCATTTTAAGTTACATAAAGTGTAGCATAAGTAATTCGCTTTCACAAGGTTTAACAACCTATATCACACTAAAGAAAATCGTTATATTTTTACTTTAATCGTCATTTTTTGCGAGTTTTTTCACAACAAAAATAACAAAAGCAATTATCAATTTTAGAAACTTCTCGTATATTATTTTTACAGCACTCGCCAAATTCCTTCATAGTAAGTTAAGTATTATCGTTTTAATACAACAAAAATCTTTATTAACATTTTTATAACCTGATATTAGTATCAGGTTATAAAAATAAAAGTTAGGAGATGTTTCTATGCATTCTAAATCTCGTATTACTGCAATTGGTACTTATGTTCCAGATCAAATATTGTCTAATAACGATTTAGAAAAGATGGTCCATACGAATGATGAATGGATTTTACAAAGAACAGGAATGAGGGAAAGAAGAATCGCTAGCGAAGAAGAATACTCCTCAAACTTAGCCATTAAAGCAATTAAAAATTTATGTACAACATATAAGAAAAACTTAGAAGATGTCGACTGTATCATTGTCGCTACTACTACTGCTGATTACGTTTTCCCTAGTGTTGCTTGCCAAATACAACAATACTTCAACATACCTCATACACTAGCTTTTGATTTAAATGCAACTTGTGCTGGTTTTACATATGGACTACACGTCGGTAATAGCTTAATCACTTCTGGATCACATGAAAAAGTAGTTGTCGTAGCGACAGAAACATTATCTAAAGTTACTGATTATAGCGATAGAACGACCTGTATTTTATTCGGTGATGGTGCTGGAGCTATTTTATTAGAAAGAGATGAAGACACCCCAAGCTTTATCGCTGCTCACATGGGAACAAACGGTGATGGCGGCATTCATCTATATAGAACAAACTTATCTACTACTATGAATGGCACACCACTGCAAACAAATGAAAAAATCGTTCAAAATGGAAGAGAAGTATATAAATGGGCAACACGTACAGTGCCAAAAGGCATAAAAGATTTAATACATACCGCAAATATGCAAGTAGATGATATAGACTGGTTCATACCCCACAGCGCTAACTTACGAATGATCGAATCTATTTGCGAAAAATCTCAAATTCCAATACAAAAAACATTAACGAGCGTGGAATATATGGGGAATACCTCTTCAGTCACCATTCCACTCGCTCTAGATTTAGCTATAAAAGAAGGAAAGTTAAATAATGGAGACACACTTTTACTATACGGATTCGGTGGAGGACTTACGCATTTAGGACTTATTTTAGAATGGAATTTAATTTAAGTGTATAAAAAGAGGCTCTAGTCAGTAACTAGAACCTCTTCTTCATTTAATTTCTTACCCCTTTTCGAGACCATATCACAACAGGAATAAGTAATAACGCTAACACGCCTCCAGCCAATGACAATGCCGCATAACTTGAATTCGCTACTACCATACCTGACATCGCTCCACCAGAAGCTCCAGCTAGCGCAATACAAACATCTATTTTCCCTTGTGTTTTAGCACGTGTAGACGGTGTTGTGGAATCAACGATTTGTGCTGTACCACTTATCAATCCGAGGTTCCATCCTAGCCCAAGTAAAGAAAGAGCAACGATTAATAATAATAAAGAATCACTTGGCGCTATCGCAGCTATGACACCCGCTGCAAGTAAAATCACTCCACCAGCTATACTCATTGTAGTTCGGCCAATTTTATCAATTAACATTCCTGTAATGAGAGATGGAAGATACATTGCACCTACATGAAAACCTATCACAAGTCCTACTGCACTTAAACCGTGACCGTGGTGTCCCATATGAACTGGCGTCATCGTCATAATCGCAACCATCACGATTTGCGTAAGTATCATTACGATTGCTCCAACTGTAATACCTCGTTTATTTTCTTTCGCTTCTTCTGTTATTGGTTGCCCTTTATATGTATGTTCCTGTTTATATCTTTCTATTATGTTAGCAATAATTAACGGATCTGGACGAAGCATAACAAAAAGAACTAGCCCCGCCAGCATAAATGCTGCTGCCGATAGTATGAACGGACCTGCAAGTTTAGGAACTCCAATTGAATGAGCAAAACTACCCATTACTCCTACTAAATTTGGTCCTGCAACTGCACCGAAAGTCGTCATTACCATCGTAATACTAACAGCCGTTGCTCTCTGCTTCTTACCTGCTAAATCTGTACCTGCATAACGAGCTTGTAGATTCGTGGCTGTACCGGCACCATATATGAGTAAAGAAATAAGTAAAAGAATAATGCTATTCGTTAAAGCTGCCATTACAACACCAATTGCTCCAAATCCGCCTACTATAAACCCTGTTGCAAGACCTATCCGGCGTCCATATCGTTGCGAAAGCTTCCCTACTATGAAAGCTGCTAATGCTGATCCCAATGTAAACATAGCAGTCGGTAATCCTGCAAATGCATCTGTTCCAAGCATTTGCTGCGCAAGAAGTGCTCCCACTGTAATACCAGCAGCTAGTCCTGCACCGCCAAACATTTGTGAAATGCTGACGATTATTAACGTTCGTTTGTATAGTTTTTGTTGCTCCTCTTCTGTGTACACATGATTATCTATTAAAGCCCCTGCCTTATCTAGCAATTCCCCATCCTCCTTTTAAAATTAATCCCTCTTGTTAATGTACTATGTATAATGTTACATATTCAATGGCATTTTCCATTCATACCTTTCATTCAAAAAACTTTCTAATCATACTCGACTTATCCCATGCTATATTAAAAATACTACTATTCACAATACGCAAGGAGAAAACAATGAAAAAACAGGCTAATAGCAGCCTGTTTCCCTTTACACTTCTTCTACTATCCTTCCCCTTCTCTTTTTACTCAAAGCTCTTCCTTCCCAAAACAACAAACTTACGAAAGCACAAATTAATATAATTGGCACACTTGCTTTATATAAATCTGTAAAACTCATAGCCATCTGATTCTTGGCATAATGATTCACATCATTCGAGAATGTGAGTACCTCTTTCTTTATACTTTCCTCTTGTTTTTCAACTTCTTTTGTCACTTGCCTCATAACTTCTTCTCTTTTTACATCCCTATATTCTACTGGAACTTTTCTTAATATTTCATCCGTCTTGTCGCGAATCAATTCTTCCTTCTTCTCTTTACTTAATCCCATTGTCATTGCATTTTGTTTCTTATTTATATTCGATTCTAAACTTTGATTCTCTATTTTTTCTTTAGTTATTTGTAAAATTTCAGTTTGCTCAGTACTATTCACATGAATATTCCGCACCTTTTCTTCTGCATAACGATATACTTTTTCTTTATTTACAGTTAAATTATGAGTTAAGTTAGAGACAAATATTGCAACCGCCAATACAATTCCAACTTGTCGTAACATTGATACAACACTTTGAGAAGCAGTTAACAGTTCTCCTTCAAATGAAGAAGCACTTAAAACTGTAATTGGCCCCACTACTAAACCATATCCAACACCTAATATCATACACGGAATAATAATTTCTATATTTGTTGAATGAACATCAATCATTTGCAACCAATAATAGGAAATCCCTATAATTTGGTTTCACCAATTCACAGGGCCATTTTCTTATTTACTCTTTCACACCTACATCTTGCAAAACTTCAATATCCTCTTTCATTTCATAATAATAAGAAGGCAATTCTATACCATGTTCTAAGAAATAATCCTCTATGAATGAAATAATGATTTTTAACGTTTTCACACGGGCATACAATTTATCGTTACTTTCAATAATATGCCACTTCGCATTTTGCTTACTTGTTTTTTCAAACATGTCTTCCATCGCTTCAACATACTCATCCCATTTTTCACGATTACGCCAATCTTCGTCTGTAATTTTCCATCTTTTCAAAGGATTTTTCTCTCTATCTTTAAATCTCTTTAACTGTTCCTCTTTACTTATATGGTAGAAGAACTTCCCTATTATGTAATGGTCATCTGTTAGTAGTTTTTCAAAACCATTAATCTCATCGTATGCTCTCATCCACTCTTCCTTTGTAGCAAAACCTTCAACACGCTCAACTAACACTCGACCGTACCATGAGCGATCAAAAATGGTAATTTGCCCGTACTGTGGAATTTTGCGCCAGAAACGTTGCAAATAATGGTAACGTTTTTCATGAGGTGCAGGCGCTCCAATTGGATTTACTTGGAACCCACGCGGGTCAAGATGTTCCGTCACCCGCTTAATTACCCCACCTTTACCAGCCGCATCCCATCCTTCCATAACAAGCATAACCGCGATTTTTTCTTCTTTCAAAATTTGCTGTAATGCTAATAAGCGCCTTTGATATTTTTCGAGTTTCTTGTTGTACTTAGATTTTGATTCAATTTTTTTCGTTAAATCTACTTTAGCAAGATGTCCATTTTCCATAAAACGAATCCCCCTTGTTGTATGATAATGTTATTTTAACATATTTTTGGTAATTTTTTCATATCCTAAAAAGCTGTGTAGAAACATCTCTACACAGCTTCCTTCTCTAATTTCACATCTACAAGCACATTTAACTACATTAAAATAAATAATTTATACGGAACTCTTAGTATATTTTTTTTAAAACGTAAAAATAGCTCTTTTAAAAAGGGCAGCAATCTAAATATAAAAAAACAAATTTATTCTTTCTTACTACATACGTAATTATGCCAGCTATAAGAGTAGTGAATAAAATATTGATTCACTACTCACAATAGCCACCTTACATTATATGGTATATTTACTCGTAAAGAGAAGATAATAACAAGTAAATCTATTAAAGAATGGGAGCTCTAAAAAAATGAAACGAAAAATATTAACTCTCTTTACACTTTTATGCTTAGCACTACCAATACAAGCTAGTGCTTACACATTTCAGTCACTACCGATTGCGTCAAAGTCTAAACAATGGTATGTCGAAATTGATAAATCTCATAACTCAAACAAGCAAGCAATCCAGCCAAAACAAGGTGTATTTGATACGTATAGTTTACTCGTAAAAAACATCGGTCATGATGTATCAAACGTATCTGTGGAAATACTTGATAACAATCCTACCTCTAAAGCTACCTTTAAACCTACTACACCTAATGAAAATATTTCTAAAAGTCATACAAGCTTTGACTACATGGTATTCCCATTAGACTTTAATAGTCATAATTTTAAAGTTGTGATTACTTGGGAAGAAAAGAATTTCTCTTATAACGGCCATCCGGTAAATGAAGGTAAAAAAATGAAACAAACATTTGTATTTAATGAAGAATAAGTCCTAATTTCTTTAGGGCTTATTCTTCTCTTTTGAAACCCTCTTGTATCGCTTCCGTCACTTCTTTTGTAATTTCCAATTCTGTTGCTTCCATACTAATTTTCTTGTGCCAAATATGTACGGACGGTTTTTCATTACAAAGATGTTTTATTAATACTAATTGATTATATGCTAGATTATTTTCTATATGGGTAGCGATATAGACTGTAAAATTGTTCGCTTCAAAGACCTTTTCTTCCAAAATGTATTTACTCTCTAATTGCCTCGTTACTATATCTTTCAAGTTTTCTATAGTCATGCATATCACCCCCTTTTCCCATATAATCAATTAAATCGACGAATACTCGGTACAGACAATGCGATTCCAATTGTTAAAATTACTAAACTAGCTAGTGTTATAATAGTTATCTCGCCACCTATGACAGTAGCTAACCAGCCTACAACTACATACCCTAATGGCAATAAAGCAAAAGAACCCAACATATCAAGGCTTGCCACTCTTCCGAATGCTTCTTCTGGTACAAGTTCCTGTAAACTAGTTTCCCAAATGAGTCCAAATATCATCATGCCAAATCCTTCAATTACCATTAAGAATATTAAGGCGGGTGCCCAAGAAATGAATGGCATAATTAATAAAGCAATGCCACTAATTAAAACACCTCCATAAGCCAGTAATCCTCTCTTATGCCACCGCTCTTTCCCACCAAATATTAATGCGGCAATTACAGCTCCACCACCAGAAAAGGCCATGCCAAGTCCATACACGTAAGCTTCAAAATGATGATGAACATTAAATAACCACGGAATTAATACGACGATAATGCCGGCATAACAAATATTTATAAAAGAAAAAACTAAAATTGTAATCCACAGCCACGGATGACTTTTTAAAACTAAAACACCTTCCATAAACTCTTGTTTGTAATTAAGCTTACTCTTTTCAATGGGTTTTACTTTTTTAAACTTAATTTCTTTTAAAAATAATAAACATAAAAATGATAATAAGTACGTTACTGCATCTAGGCCGAAACCTATCCCTGCAGACGCAACCGATACGATTAACCCACCAAGTGCTGGCCCAATTAATCGTATACCTTGATTACTCATTTGAGTGAGTGCGTTAGCTGCATTACGAATTTCAGGAACGAATACTTTCGCCCTTACAGCAGAATATGCTGGTTGGAATATCCCTTCCATAAGTCCGTATAAGGCAACGAGAATATATAAAACTGTAATTGTTAATAAATCCATAAATATAAGCGATGCAAGTAATAGCATTAATATACAGCGGAGTATATCCGTAAATAACATTAATTTAACCCGATCAATTCGGTCTACAATTAAACCTGCAAACGGTAAAGCGAGAATATTAGGTAGCATGTACATTGCCATTGTCATCCCCATCACAACTGTTGAGCCAGTTAATGAATACACAACAACTGGAAGTATGACCATAGTTATCGAACTACCTAAGGCCGAGAGTAATTGTCCAATCCATAAAAATTTAAAATGTGGTGACTCTTTAACTGGCGATAATAATTTACCAACATACCCTAAATCTTTTTCTCTTTGTAATTCCCCTTGCATCTTTCTCTCCTCTTTTCAAATGATTATAGACTTCATAATAAAATGCCGAAAATTAACAATATTCTATTTTAATTATATAAGAAACTATTATGTTATGGTAAAATTATCAAGAAAAATAAAGGAGAATACATTACAATGCCTTCAAATTCACATAACATCGAGCACCGCATCTATACAATGTGTATGATCCAGCGCAACAATGAAGTTTTACTCATAAAACGCCCCAGCCATCGAAGTTTCCCTGGCTACATCGCTCCTGGCGGCAAAGTAGATTTTCCCGAAAGTATCGTTCAAGCCGCTATAAGAGAAGTAAAAGAGGAAACTGGATTACTTGTTTCGAATTTAACTTTTAAAGGATTAGATGAATATGTAAATCCGAAAAGTAATGTTCGGTACATGGTATTTAACTACTGGACAGACTCATTTGAAGGTGAACTTCTTTTAAACCCTCCTGAGGGCGAATTATTATGGATACCAATCGATACAGCACTACATCTTCCTATGCAAGATTGGTTTAAAGAGAGATTCCCATTATTTTTTGAAACAGGCACTTTTGAAATTCAACGTGTTTGGGATAATGAGCTAGATAAACAAATTGCTATAACAATTACACATACGTAAAAAAGCTTGAAATCTCTCCAAGCTTTTCTTACTTCTCCTCTACTTTCTTAATCTTATAATCAATTTCTAAAAACTTAACTCCAAATATCCACATTCTATGATTAGCTTCTAGTATGTGATCCGTGCGCTCTTTTATAATAAAAGTCTCTGCTAATGGTAAACGTATTGTTAAGAACCGAGTATGTAAATAAATCCCCTCATCTCCCTGACCATTTTCTCTTAACTTACTAGTAATGATTAAATCATGACTATCATTATATATTTTCAAAATACCAGTCATATTCGAATAAGGTAAAGGTAAGGCGATATTCATATATGTCTCATTCTTATTTGTATGCTTTGAATAAAGAGCTACAAAAATAGATTCACCTGCTTCATTTTTCCTTAGCCAAGCCCTTACATTCTCTCTTCCATCTTTCTCATCTATTACATTAATGATAGAGCCATGCATCGTTTCCCAATTGCCGCCCATTCCTAAATGTATTTGTCCCACACGCTTACTCATTTTCTCATAACAAAATGCAAATGGGCGGAACCAACGAGCCCATTTAATATTTGATTGCAACTCATACTCTGTTGTATTTTCATAAAAACGAATAATACTTAAAGGTACCTTCGTCACGTCAAATGACTCACTATGAAAATCAGTTATTTGATCAACTAAACCGTTGTATTCCTTACTGCCTACTAAATTGCCGCTATATAAAAAAGCCTCACCAATTGCCACACTTCCTCTTAATTTACTCATTGGTTTCCCATAGTATTTATAATTCGGAACACTCTTTTCGATCATCCAGCCGACAAATGCCGGTAACGCTACTCCAATTCCATTGACAACACCATGAATCCAAACCATTTGAGCAATTGTAATCGTCATTACATGCTTCAAATTCCCGTATGAGTATATAAGTGAGAACATAATTGTAACCATGAGTGTACTAGACGAAACGATTAGAAAAATCTTTGCACTGATAGCATTAAATTTTGCTCTCCAAACGTAAAATCCATACCCATAAATCGCACATAAATATAGAAACACTGCAAAAAATTCAAATATTCTCGAGTATGTAATTCCTATTGCGACTGTCATAGGTGAAATCATGATGATAAACATAATAACATCATATACTTTACTTCTCTTTTCTCTTTTTCTCCCTATTAAACCAGCTGATAATGGCAATAGAAACGCCGAATAATGAAAATGTGCAGCTGTGAGTAAAACAATGTCAGAGCTAAACTGCATAATTGAAAGTTTTGCTACTGAAGCAAAAAACCAAAAACCACCTAAAAACAAATAAATAAACGCACTATCTATGGCGGTCTCTTCTAACGGCTTCCATCCTCTTTCTAGCAATCTACTTACACCAAATAACGCAACAATTCCTGTATATACAAACCAAACTAGCGCAAATACATAGTGATTTGTGACGAAAGCTAGCATTGCACAAATTGCTGCAATTGGATATAAAAACGATACGAATTTATAAAATAATAAATACGATCCATCTCTTTTTCTTTTATCAATAATACAAAGTGACATTGGTATAAATAATAAAACAGATAATAATATAATTGCTTCAACAGGATTTATATTCGACCGCTCACATAATAGAAAAACAACATAACAAGCAAGCCCAAATATTATATTTTTCATATCGTTTATTTCCTTTCCACAAATGTTCCCTTATATGAAAAAAGCGAGCCAATTAACGGGTTTCGTACTTGTACATGAATTCGAAAACACTGTAGTGTTGCATCATAACTTTCAACAATTTTTGCTTCACCATACAAGAATTTTGGCAACGGAATTTTTCTTCCAAACATATAAAACCATTGTTTCTTTGAAGCAATATGCATTGCCCCTAACTCATCGATATGAAAATGTAGTGTAGAAACGAGTAAATGTGGTTCGCCAAAATAATCTACAATTTCATTTTCGTTTTCATCCAATTGCATAACTGCGTTAAAATATCTTTTCTTATTATGAAAATAAAAAGTACGGTTCCACCTTACTAATTCTTGTCCATATTCATCTCGCTCAGCTATGTTTTGTATCGTAAATGGAATTTCCTCTCCTCGTTCCGAGAAAAACATTCGAAACTTCGATGCATTTTTCAATATAAATTTCACGAAAAAAGAGCCACCGTAAATTTCATCCATCTTTCCTTCCCCTGTAAAACTATTCTCTTCTGTAATGGCATAACGCTTCTGCAATTCAGGATGAAGATTTTTATAGGTATCCCCTAATAATCGTTCATACATATTAGCCATACACTTATCCCTTTCTCGCCCTCTTGCAATTTTTCGCGCTTGGTAAATCGAAACTATTTATATAACCGACAATTGATAACCCCATTAGAAGAACATTTAATGTAATCGGATTAAACGGCCCTGTAAAGCTTGCGATATTCGTAAATCCTGCCGCTAACGTTAAAACTAGTAATACAATAATATGCAGTATAAATAATTTTCGTTTTGTTAGTGGCAACAGCCATACGACACCGAAAATTATTTCTAACACCCCAATTATTTTAAGTATATATACACTACTTTCATTTGAACCAATTAATACAGAAAGCATCTTTACTTCTTCTGAATGAGTAAACAGTAGTTTCGGCACTATCCCTTGATATATCCATACAAAAGCAAATAAAAAGCATACGAGCCAATACGTCATTGTTCTTCTAATTAGTAACCTAGGATGAAGCCCCTTTTCTAACCATAATTTTAAGGCATCAAAACTCCAAGCGGTCGCCCAACCTAATAACGGACGAAAAATATAGGAATCTATTACATTTCCTATACGACCAAATCTTGTATCATAATCATATTGTGTCTCAAAATGGATGTATTCTTTATTCGGCGTATACTTCCAATAACCACGTCCTATTTGAATAAGAGATAATGTATTATCCGTCCAAAATTTTAAAGAGGAAATTCTTTCACCAGTTTCTTTTCTTATTTCACCTATTGATTCCCCTTCTCCAGCTATTTCAAGCCCAAATCCAATCTTTGTTTTATACAAAAACTTCTGTGGTTCTCCTTCTTTTTTCTCTAAATACGAAATTTCAGTAAAGCGAGCATCCCACTCTGTATGTATATCTGGTTCTTGCGTATATCTCCATAATTTTTCCATCGTCGTGTTCATTTTTGTCGCAACATAAATAGGCTGTTTCCTTTTCATTCTCCCACCTCCTATGCACTATAAGTTTAATGTACATGCAATGAATTTATTTTGCTACATTTTTCACAAACTTTTCTGTAAAAAGAAAGAATTTTTAAAATATATGTAAAACACTTGATTCCCCGAAAAATTTAAATTATTATAAAACAAATGTTACCAATAACTTCATAAATCAAACACTCTCGCCTAAAACGTGAGATAGAGGTTGCGATACTTATGAGTATTCTAATGGAGACACAGAGATGTCTATGAACTTAGATGAAAGGAAGTATTGCCGAAATTGATAAATTTCTCTGCATTTATCAATTGGGGCTGTTTTCGAATAGAAACAGAACTGTCATATGTACAGACGTGTACGTATGAAGAGCTATCTACAAAAAAGAGATATCATTTTTTATGATATTCCTTTTTTGGCGGTTTTTTTATTAGCTCCGTTTTCTGTTTCCCTTTTCCTGTAACAGCACCATCCTCACTTATTTGAGATGGTGTTTTTTGTTTGTCTTTCTGGTAACTACAGGAGTATTGGGATTTATATATTTCCTAATCTATTCTTAAAAATAGACGAAAGAAGGAATTTGTAATGGAAACAATTGTTCAAAAATTTGGTGGCACTTCTGTCGGAAGCGTCGAACGCATTCAACATGTAGCAAATTTAATTATTGAAGAATATGAACGAGGTCATAGCGTTGTCTCTGTCGTTTCAGCAATGGGAAAAAGTACGGATCAACTTGTCGCACTCGCTAACGCTATTACAGAAAATCCAAGTAAACGTGAAATGGATATGCTTCTATCTACAGGAGAACAAGTAACTATTTCATTATTAACAATGGCACTGCAAGCAAAAGGCTATCATGCAATTTCATTAACAGGATGGCAAGCTGGTATTACGACAGAATCTGTACATAGTAGTGCACGGATTACTGACATTCATACAGATCGTATTCAATCTTATCTTGCTGAAGGCACGATTGTTATCGTAGCTGGTTTCCAAGGTATAAGTGTAGCAAATGAAATTACAACGCTTGGCCGTGGTGGTTCTGATACGACTGCTGTCGCACTAGCCGCTGCACTTAAAGCAAAAAAATGTGATATTTATACGGATGTGACAGGCGTATATACGACGGACCCACGAGTTGTAAAAGATGCTTACAAATTAGATGAAATTTCTTATGACGAAATGTTAGAGCTTGCTAATCTCGGTGCTGGCGTATTACACCCACGCGCTGTTGAGTTTGCTAAAAATCATAACGTAGTTTTAGAAGTTCGCTCAAGTATGGAACAAGAAAACGGAACAATTGTAAAAGGAGAATGTAACATGGAACAACAATCAATCGTTAAAGGTATTGCATTTGAGGATAACATTACACGTGTCACAATTAAAGGACTAGAACAAGGCTCGCTTTCAACAGTTTTCTCTACATTAGCAGCAGCACACATTAATGTAGATATCATCATTCAAAGTATTACAAATGAAGGAACTGTACATCTCTCCTTCTCCATTCACTCGAATGATTTAAGAGAAACTTTAAAAGTTTTGGAACAAAATCAAGAAACTCTTCACTACGAATCTGTAGAACATGAAAATCACTTAGCAAAAGTATCAATCGTAGGATCTGGCATGGTATCTAACCCTGGTGTCGCTGCAAATATGTTCACTACTTTAAAAGAAGAAAATATTCATATTAAAATGGTAAGTACATCAGAAATTAAAGTGTCTGTCGTTATTGACCGCCTTCATTTAGTAACAGGTGTTGAGGCGTTGCATCAATCATTTATGGCGAAAATTGAGCCTTTAGTGCAAATGAGCTAATTTGATATTTTCAGTAACGCTTATAAAAAAATCATATTAATCTACTTCCTTCCTATTAAATAAAATGCTGTTCGTTAACAAGATGCTATATGACATATAAAAAAACACCTTGTCACCTTTTCATATACTATGACAAGGTGTTTTTGACTGAAAGGAATTTGTAACTACTTAGTAGTATAATTATGAGGATGATTAAATAATAAACTTTTATACATAAGGAGATAAGACTATGGCAAAAAACAAATTACTACGAATGGACAATGTCAGCATCGTTGTAGAATCCCTTGATAACGCAATCTCTTTCTTCGAGGAGATTGGCTTGAACCTCGAAGGGCGAGCCACTGTCGAAGGTGAATGGGCTGGTCGCGTAACTGGACTCGGCTCTCAGTGCGTAGAGATTGCTATGATGGTCACTCCAGATGGCCACAGCCGAATTGAACTTTCGCGATTTCTCACCCCACCTACTATATCAGATCACCGAAATACTCCTGTAAACGCCCTCGGTTATCTACGCGTCATGTTCACCGTTGAAGACATTGACGAAATGGTATCCAGACTCACTAAGCATGGTGCAGAGCTCGTTGGCGAAGTAGTTCAATACGAGAACTCGTATCGTCTCTGCTACATTCGTGGAGTCGAAGGAATTTTAATCGGTTTAGCGGAAGAACTCGGTAATAAATAAGCAAGTGACGTTTTATAAAAAAGAGGGAATAGCTCTATATTTAAGCTATTCCCTCACTTCTATTAAAACAGATGAATGTTTTCTTTTTTACAAGCTGCACGTAAATCGTCAGGCCATACAGAAGATTGAACTTCACCGATATGTGCTTTACGTAAGAAGTACATGCACATTCTTGATTGTCCAATACCACCGCCGATTGTTAATGGTAGTACGTCTTCTAGTATACCTTTATGGAAATCATACTCACGTTTGAAGTCTTCACCAGTTTTCGTTAACTGCTCATCAAGTGATTTACTATCAACACGAATTCCCATTGATGATAATTCAAATGAAGATTGTAGTACTGGGTGCCAGAATAAAATGTCACCGTTTAATTTCCAATCGTCATAATCAGCTGCGCGTCCATCGTGCTTTTCACCTGAACGAAGTGCATCACCAATTCCGATAATGAAAACTGCACCATGTTCTTTTGCAATTGCATGTTCACGATCTTTCGGTGTTAATTCTGGATATTTATCTTCTAATTCTTGAGAAGTAACGAAAACAATTTCTTCCGGTAAATACTTTCCAAGGAACGGATATTTTTCAAATAAGTGATCTTCTAAATCTTTGAATATTCCATAAATTGTTTGTACTGTTTTTTGTAAGTAATCGACAGTACGCCATTCTTTTTGAACGATTTTTTCCCAATCCCATTGGTCAACGTAAATGGAATGCGTTGCATCAAGTTCTTCATCACGACGAATCGCGTTCATGTTTGTATATAAACCTTCACCAGCTTCATATCCGTATTCATGTAATGCAAATCGTTTCCATTTCGCTAGTGAATGAACAATTTCTAATTCTTCTCCTGAATGTAACATATCAAATTCAATTGGACGTTCTACACCGTTTAGGTGATCGTTTAATCCTGATTTTTTCGTTACGAATAATGGTGCAGATACGCGGAATAGTTCAAGACGTTTTGCTAATTGGTCCTCGAAAAATGTTTTAACTTCCTTAATTGCGATTTGAGTCTCTCTTACTGTCATTAATGATTGATACATGGTGGTTTCCTCCTAAAATGTTTGGATGTTGTGAAAAGAAGCCAACAAAAAAGCCCTTCTTTCCCAAAAAACTGGGACGAAAGGCTTTGGTTCCGCGGTACCACCCAAATTAGCAACAGAGGTTGCTCACTTATACAATACGGAGATGAAATATCTCGATACTGTTCTTCTTGTAACGGCGAAGTTCCCGGCTAAGTCTACTTTCCTATAAAGGATTTCGGTTAGCAACTCCAGGAGGTTCTTCATAATAGGCTTCGTATCAGGCTCACACCACCCCTGACTCGCTTAAACTACGTCCTACTACTACTCGTCCTTTCATAGTCGTTTTGTTGTCACATCTCTGAAACATTTTATTAATGATTATTCTATACAAAAAATAAAGAAAGTCAACAAAAAGTTTTAAAATATTTTTCAATTCTTTATTTTACGGCTTTATTGATTGTTGTTAATTTAACATCTTTACTTTTTCTGCCTCGTCAATCCAAAAAATGTTTCACTGACCGAAACTAACGTATACACAACAATTAATGTGATCGTTCGGAATATAGAATCCGCAGTATTTCTTATTATTTTCATTTTCTTTATAATTCCTTTCAGTTTACTTGCAATTTCATGATATACTATAGCATTCAAGCAGTTTATTTTTACTTAAAGTAATCATAGTCATTTATAAAGAGTATTTTCTAAATCATTGACTATTATCAAATAAGATTTTTATATAACGGAGTGATCATATGAGTAAAACGAAAGCAAAACCGAAAAAAGGTGTAGGACAAGGTACAGGAAGTAAAGGATGGAACCGTTGGCAATCAAGTGCAAAGAAAAAGGCAGCTGCCAAACCATACAAAAGTAAAGGTACAAAGAAGTAATTTAAATAACATTTGATTTCTTTGCTTTATACAAAACAAAATATAATTATTACAACAAAAAAGCTATGCCCTCATAAATTTGAAGGCATAGCTTTTTTATATTAAATCATTAAAATATCTCGAATTTCTTCCTCTGTGATTGAGGACAATTTCTCTTCTCCCGGCTCAATCACTTCAGCGATTAAATTTTTCTTACTTTCTTGCAGTTCATGCATTTTCTCCTCAATTGTTCCGTGGGCTACTAGCTTTATAACTTGCACTGTATTTTTTTGTCCCATTCGATACGCTCTATCGGCCGCTTGTTGTTCAACAGCTGGATTCCACCATAAATCGTATAATATTACTGTATCTGCACCAGTTAAATTAAGTCCGGTACCACCAGCTTTTAAAGAAATGAGAAATAGATTCCCTTCTCCTTCGTTAAACCGATCGCATAGCTCTACACGTTCCTGCGCTGGTGTACTCCCGTCTAAATAAAAGTATGGAATTGCTTGGCGATTTAACTCACGACCAATAATGGAAAGCATCTTCGTAAATTGAGAAAAAATTAATATTCTCTTTCCTGTGCTTCTACATTCCTCTAAAATCTCTAACAGTTGTTCAAATTTAGCTGAACTTCCTTTGTAATCATCAACAAATAAAGCAGGATGACAACAAATTTGTCGCAATCTCGTTAAACCAGCTAAAATTCTAATTTTATTTTTACGTAACGTATCTTTGTCTAAATGCTTTAACGTTTCTTCCCTTAACTTCGCTAAATAAGCAGCATAAAGACTCTTTTGATCGGGTAATAACTCCGATGATTGTAAGTGCTCTATTTTCTCTGGCAACTCATTTAATACGTCCCCTTTTAATCGTCTTAATACGAATGGTTTCACTCGCTTCGCTATATCTTCACGCCTTAAATCACCGAACTCTTTTCTTCCTGGTAATAATTCCGGGAAGACGACATGGAAGATAGACCATAGCTCTTCTAATGAATTTTCTACAGGTGTACCCGTTAGCCCAAAACGGTATTCAGCTTGAATTATTTTCACAGCTCTTGCCGTTTGCGTTGTAGGGTTTTTAAACGCCTGCGCTTCATCAAGGAATAGTGTATGAAATGGTCTTGCATACAATCTTATATCTCTTCTCAATAATGGATATGACGTAATTACGACATCAAATTCCGTTATATCTTTCAAAATTTTCCGGCGCTCTGCTTGAATTCCATCTGCAATAACTGCTCTAATATGCGGGGCGAATTTTTTCAATTCACTAAACCAATTATAAACAAGAGATGATGGTGAAACGACTAATATAGGCAGTTTCTTTTCTCGAATCTCAGGCAAAACAGAATCTATAAAAGCAATGCTTTGCAACGTTTTTCCAAGTCCCATATCATCTGCTAAAATACCTCCAAAACGGTAATGAGCAAGTGTTTTCATCCATTCGAACCCATATACTTGATACTTTCTCATTTCTGCATTTAAAGTATTTGGCACAGCAAATTTTAATTTTTTCGGGTTTTGAATGTTTTCTACTAACTCTTGAACAGAATCATCCAAACTTAAAACATTGCCTTCATGAAGTCCATTCATCCATTTTACACTCCGAATAAGTGGAACATTTACCTCTTCTCCATGTAAAAATTCTTTCCGAATACCTGATTCTTTTATAAACTGATTAATTTCATTAAACTCTTTACTCTCTAGGGATAAAAACGAACCGTTCGCCAATCGATAATATTTACGTTTCTCTTCAAGGGCCGCTAATACACCTTTAATTTCTGCTTCTGGTATTCCTTTTATATCAAAACGAAATGACAACCAATCAATTCTTTCTTTTCTTCTCACTGTAATAAGAGGAACTGCATCCCCTTTACTAATTCGCAATTTGATTGCTGTCGTCGCATAAATATCAACTAAACCTTTTAATGTTGGCACGACGTGATATAAAAAGTTATACTCAGCTTCTTCATTATGCATAAAGTAACCGCCTTCTGTTTTTGCAAAAGCACTTTCACTCATAATGTCTAAAATCTCTTTTTCCTTTTTCTCATCACGATTAAAAACAGACGGCTGTCCATCCTCTTCTAGCGGATTAATCATGACGTTCCCATAGTGAAATTCAAGACCTGCTAATAAGCGATTTTTCACGCGGTCTAAATACAATTTCGCTTTTAGCGAAGGGGTTTCAACACGATCCGATATTACTTCATCAATGTGTACAGTTCCGAGCTTCATTAATCCTGGTACAACTTTCGAGACGAAATGTTCCATCTTACTTTCTGGAATATAAAACTGATTACTATTTGAACGACTCATCATCTTTTGTAATTCAATAAGTCGCATACAATCTTCAATATGTAAGTGATATAATTTCCCATCGTAAAGTGCATTGTTATACATATCCATAACTTGTACACGATTTAGACCATCTATATGAAGTGTAAATCCACCATTATTTCCCTTCGTAAATTCAAAGTGTAACGGCAACAATCCTTTTGAAACTTGTAATCCCTGAAACAGTTGTTCATTTTGTTTCAGCTGTACATATTCAACTTTAGAAAGTGAAGAGAGCATATCTTTCCATGAAGCTGGTGGTATAAATATCATACTTTCATCTTGTTTCGCATGTACTTCTAGCGTATCTTCATACATTTTTTCGTTATGATACATTTTAATGAGCTGCTGAATAATCGCATCCGTTTCTTGTTTAAAACTATGTACATCTGGTGTATATGTAAATTCATTTGAACAATGAAAAGACTCTCTTTTCTCCACCTTAGAAAGAAATTCTCTAATATGATTTATGAAATACACTTTGGCAAGTTTCAATTGAATTCCAAGAAGAGCCCCTCCACTTCTCGTAGCTACTGGTGTACATATAAACTCAATATCTAATATTTCACGTGTATCAAAACGGTGTTGTTTACTTTTTGGCCTCAGTGGTTTGTCTGCAAACAGCTGAAACATACCACTTGTCAATTGATCATTTCTGTTACTAGTGGAACTCATTCCACCTGTTTGTTGATTATAGTTTATTTGTATTAATACTGCTGCAACATGTTGACAGTACGTTTGAAAAGACGCTAATGAAGGACAACTACATTTTGCAACAACATCACCCTTTTTAGCTTTTTCTACTGTAACATGGAAATCCTCGTTCCCTTTTACTGTCGCCTCGCAAATTTCTTTATTTTCATCATAATGATTTATTATCACTTTATTTGATTTATAATAGGCTTCACCTCTTTTATATGAGGTCTCTCCGCACACTTCTTTAATAATCGATTTATTCAATGTGAAACTCATCGCTTTGACACTTCCTTAATATAAAACCATTTTCTCTTACTTAACATTTTACATGCTCCACGAGAAAATATAAAATGTTGATTTAACAAAAAAGATGCTTATTTATAAGCATCTTCTTCACTCTATCTCCATCAACCTCTTCGCCTCAAAATACAACACTTGAATAAACTTCTTCGTATTAATTCGCGTATGACCAGAAGATGCGAGTTCATCTTTCGTCATTTCTGTCATACGTTTTCTAACTACGGTGAAATCGAAAAATTTTGGAGCATAGCTTTCAAATTTTGGATTTGAAAAGTCTGTTAATCCTAAAGAAGCCAAATGATTTAACGACTGATAAATAGCTCGACGTACTCTTTGTTCAGACGCTTTTTTCTCTTTATCAATATCCGCATCTAAAGCTAAATCCCCTAGCTTCCTTATCGTAATATGATGAAAAATTTCTTTTAACGCAGGAAAGCCAAACTCAAATGTCTGTGCCTTTTCTTGACCATATAAATATTCCAGCATACTAAGTAAATCTTTACTTCCATTCTCTCCCGCAATACCGAGTTCTGATAGTAAAAAGCGCCCTAAATCTCCTATCTTTTTTCCTTCTTGCACTGGTTCAGTACGCAATTGCGGTTTTTCCCACTGAAACACGTTATTTAATGATTTTTGAATATCATGTATAGAACGCTCCAATCTAATACGCTCCATCACTTTGCGTACAACAGATACAACTTCGATTTTGTTTAATGGTTTTGTAATATAATATTCTACACCAAGTGTATATGCCTCACCTATAAGCTGCTTCGATTCCACTTGAGAAATCATAATGATTTTCCCAGTGAAAGTTGACGCAATGTGACGAACTGTTTCAATTCCGTCCCTCATCGGCATCAACAAATCAATAAATAAAATATCTACTTTTTTAAAATTTAGTTGATCCGCTTCAATAAAAGCTCCGTCATCCGCCTCACCAATTACTTCTCCAAGGTCTCCATCTTCAATAATTTGCGAAAGCATCGAACGGAAAACTTCATCATCGTCTACGATATAATAAAACAAATCTATTCCCCTTCCCGCTTTAAACTATCCTCTGGTAAACAAACGATAAACTTACATCCTCTTTTATTTTCTCGGTCTTCTAATCTCACTTCTCCGCCTAGCTCTGTTACCATTTCATTTATGTAAGAAAGCCCAATACCAGTTGACGGTGTTCCCGTTTGATCATACTTGGAAGTAAATCCTGGCTTAAATACTAATTTCTTATACTTTTGTGCAATACCAGGTCCATCGTCAATTACTTCAAAAAATATATGTTGCTCTCTTTTATATAGCTTAATAATAACGACACCTTTATCTTCAATTGCTTCAACTGCATTCGAAACTAAGTTATTAAAGATTGATAGAACTGTATACACGTGGTATGCAGCATGCTCACCTTCTATATGTTTAGAAAAACGTATATCCTTTTCTAGCATTTCGGCATACTTCTCGTTTATTCTAACAATCATTTCTGCTAACTCATGTCCTTCTACATATTCAGCCACATTTTTATCTAATAACAGTTTAGATAACCCTGCAAATATCCTTTGATTATCCTTTTTTATTTCATGCACTTCCCCTGCTATTTTCAATGCTGTTTTACTACTTGAATCAGCGCTTACTTGTAAATTTCGATATAGTTGATATGCTTCTTGTGTAATTAACTCCGCATTTTGTAACGTCTTTTTCAAATGAACAGATTCTACATATAAATTAGAAAGATGCATTAACATATTTTCATTTTCTTTTCGAACTTGCGATTCTTTTAATTTCGTTTCATATAAATTCATCATATTTAAAAAACCAAGTGCAAAGAAACTACGAAAAATAGCAATAATGATGAGTTTATTTACTTCAGAAATCGTTATTGTTGTACCTAGTACTAACATGTGATAAAACGCAAGTTCTGACATACTTGCAACAATTTCAATTGAAATTCCAAGGCATCCAATAATGATTGGTTTCTGATGGAACTTATTTACCCTGCAAAGCGAAAAAAGACTGCCATAAATAAAATAATAGAAGAACACAGGATAACGCAAATAAAATGATTCTGTCATATGAAATGAACCTTGCATGATCCAGTCAAGGCATACTCGGAATAAGACTACAGATATCCCAACAAGAATACCTGCAACTCCTGCTGGTACTCTTCTTAAAAATAATAATAAAAAGAAGAATAGCGGTGTACCGAAGCTAACTCGAAACGTATCATTAAAGGGATGAAAGTTCAGCTCCCCAGCAATCGGAACAACGACCATTAATATAATTAAAAGGGACATATCTTTCTTCCATAATTGATTCCAATTCAAAGGTGACACTTCCTATACTTTTTTTCAGTAGTAAAAGCGAAAGCCCGCTTATTGTTATAAACGGGCTTTTTTTCTATATTCTAACCTTTTCTACCGCTTTTATTTGGCGATACTCTGGCTTCCACATTGCTTCTTTCACTGCCATCTTAATATCGTTATCACTTAAGTTCACTCTTGCAACACCTTCTGCAACTGCAACTTTAGCTACTTCAATTGCAACCATTTCTGAGATATTACGTAATTCTTCGACCTCTGGTAAAATAGGTGCTCCTGGCTGACTTGTATCTACCATACTTGCAACTGCTTCAGCAGCTGCTGCGAACATTCCATCCGTCATGACGCTTGCTCGTACTACAATTGTTCCAAGACCAAGCCCTGGGAAAATAAGTGCATTATTTGATTGTCCAATCACATACGTTACACCGTTATATGTAACTGGTTCAAATGGACTTCCTGTTGCAACTAACGCTCTTCCTTCTGTCCACTCGATTAAATCTGCTGGTTTTGCTTCAGCAAGTGGCGTCGGATTCGACATTGGTAAAATGATTGGTCTTTCTACGTGAGAAGCCATTTCTTTAATAATCTCTTCTTTAAATGCACCTGCAACAGTAGATGTACCAATTAAAATTGTCGGTTTTACATATTTCACAACTTCAGCAAGTCCGATCACATCATTTTGCTTCCACTCACTTACTTCTGCTTCTTTTCTTGCGTACGGAATTTGGAAATCAAGAAGATCTTCCATATTATCTGTAACTAACCCGTTACGATCAATACACCAGAAACGCTTATATGATTCTTCTTCAGATACGCCTACGCGGACCATCGCATCTCTAACTTGATCTGCGATACCGATTCCAGCCGTACCAGCACCAAATACAACAACACGGTGTTCACTTAGCGGTACACCAGAAGCTTTCACTGCCGATAATACTGCCGCAAGTGAAACTGCACCTGTACCTTGAATATCATCATTAAACGTACAAACATCATGACGATATTTATCTAAAATTTTTCGTGCGTTACGAGAGCTAAAGTCTTCCCAATGTAAAAGTGCTTTCGGAAATTGTTTGTTTACCGCTTGTACAAACGTATCAATAAATTCATCGTAAGCTTCACCTGTTATACGAGGGTGACGATTTCCAATATAAAATGGATTGTTTAATAGCTCCTCACGGTTTGTACCTACATCTAAAATTACCGGTAATACACGACTAGGATCGATTCCAACTGCAGCAGTGTAAACAGCTAATTTTCCGATTGCGATGTTAATACCACCAACGCCCCAGTCACCAATTCCTAATATACCTTCTCCATCTGTTACAACGACTAAATCAATGTTCTCAGCTGTTGCACCGATATTCGTAAATGCTTCTTCGATACCTGATGGATCGTTAATTGATAAATAAACACCACGTGGTTTACGATATTCATGACTATATCTTTGAATTGCTACACCGACAGTTGGTGTATATACAATCGGTAACATTTCACGTAAATGATCTGTTAATATACGATAAAATAATACTTCATTTCGATCATGTAACGCAGTTAAGTATACATTCTTTAATAAATCATCCGGCTGAGAACTAAATTGTTCGTATGCTCGGCGTGCTTGTTCTTCTAATGTTAAAACTGCTGGCGGTAATAACCCTTTTAAACCTAATTCTTCTCTCTCTTCTTGCGTGAAAGCTACCCCTTTATTTAAAAGTGGTGTTGATAATACTTCTGCTCCTCTTAATGTTGTTTCTAATGCACCATTAGAAGCTACTGTAAACTTGCTCATAACATCCCTACCTCTATTCATATATAGCATTTCTATATTGTAAACAAAAAAGAGGGGATTGTCCCCCTCTTCTTTTAATTTTTCTTTAAAAGAGTTGCTCCTGCAATCCCTGGGTGTGTCATTTCGAATGGATCTAGAATTAACTCTAAGTCTTCTTGTGACAATACACCATTTTTCACACAAAGTTCTCGAACGGATTGGCCTGTTGCAATTGCTTCTTTCGCAACGCGAGCTGCTGCTTCATAACCGATATGAGGGTTCACGGCTGTAATAATTCCTACACTTTTCTCAACATACTCTTTTAAGCGATCTTCATTCGCTTCAATTCCTTTTAAGCAATTATCTGTAAAGGCACGGAAACCGTTATTCATAATGCTAATCGATTGAAGTAAGTTGAAAACAAGTACTGGTTCCATAACGTTTAATTCTAATTGTCCTGCTTCTGAAGCAAGGCAAATTGTATGGTCATTACCAATTACTTGGAACGCAATTTGGTTAATAACTTCTGGCATAACAGGGTTTACTTTCCCTGGCATAATAGAAGAACCTGGTTGACGAGCTGGTAACATAATTTCAGCTAAACCAACACGTGGACCTGATGCCATTAAGCGAAGGTCGTTCGCAATTTTAGACATATTCATCATACATACTTTCAGTGCTGCTGATACTTCTGTGTATGCATCCGTATTTTGCGTTGCATCTACTAAGTCTTCTGCACCAACAAGTGGCAGTTCACTAATTGCAGCTAAATGTTTTACAACTGCTTCAATATATTCTGGATCTGCATTTAAGCCTGTACCAACTGCAGTTGCCCCCATATTTACTTCATATAAATGTTGACGCGATTGTTGAATTCGTTTCATATCACGCTCAAGTACGCGAGAGTATGCTTTAAACTCTTGTCCAAGACGAATTGGCACCGCATCTTGTAAATGTGTACGCCCCATTTTAATAACATGGTCAAACTGTTCTGCTTTTAATTCAAATACATCATGCATATAACCCATCGTTTGTAATAAGCCTTCTAATGCATTTAACGTTGCGATATGAATCGCCGTTGGGAATGCATCATTTGTTGATTGGGCCATATTTACATGGCTATTTGGACTAATATAATGATAGTCTCCCTTTTCCATTCCTAATAATTCAAGAGCACGATTGGCAATGACTTCATTTGCGTTCATATTCATTGAAGTACCTGCTCCGCCTTGAATTGGATCGACGATGAAATGATCATGCCATTTTCCATCAAGAATTTCTTGAGCAGCTTCTGCGATCACGCCACCCTTGTTCAATTCCAATCTTCCTACATCTGTATTAGCAAGCGCTGCTGCTTTTTTTACAATTGCGAACGCTCTAATTAAACCTTCATGGATTTTGTATCCTGTAATTGGGAAGTTTTCAACTGCACGCATTGTTTGTACGCCGTAGTATGCATAGTTTGGTACTTCTTTCTCACCTAAAAAATCTTTTTCAATTCGAACACCATTTTTAACTTCAGTTAATGTTGCCATGATTATTCACTCCTTAACGATTTCTTATGCTGCTTTTGTTTCTTTGACTGTTTCTACATATTGTTTTGCTTTCTCATTATCGAATTCGCCTTCCCACTTTGACATAACAATGGCCGCTAATGCATTTCCTAATACATTGACAGATGAGCGAATCATATCTAAAATGCGGTCAATTCCCGCAATTAACGCGATACCTTCTAGTGGTAACCCCATTGAACCTAACGTTGCTAATACAACAACGAACGATGCACCTGGAACTCCCGCCATACCTTTGGATGTTAACATGAGAACGAATAATAACGTTATTTGCTCCGTTAGTGACATGTGTACACCGTACATTTGTGCAACAAACAATGCCGCTAACGCTTGATAAATAGCCGATCCAGTCAAGTTAAATGTATAACCTGTCGGAATTACGAAAGAGGCAACTGCCTTTGGACAACCGAACTCTTCCATTTTTCTCATTATATTAGGTAAAACAGCTTCTGAACTTGCTGTCGTAAATGAAAGAATTAGTTCTTCTTTTAAAATTTTCATTAATGTAAAAATGTTTACGCCAACCATTCGTGCATTAATACCTAATACAATCACAACGAATAGTATAACAGTTACGTATACAGCTAGCACTAGTTTTCCTAAAGGAAGTAGTGTTGCTACACCAAATTTTGCAACCGTAACCGCAATTAAGGCGAATACACCAAATGGTGCAAATTTCATGACTTGATTTGTAACCCAAAACATCGCTTCGAGTACACCTTCAAAGAAGTTAAAGACAGGCTTTCCTTTTTCCCCAATTGCCGCAACTCCTAAACCGAATAATACTGAGAAGAATATAATCGGTAATAGGTCACCTTGTGCAATCGATTCAAATACGTTTTTCGGTACAATGTGAACAATTGTCTCAGCAAAACCTTTCTTCTCTGTTGCATCTGCTGTTTGTTTATAAGAAGAAATATCACTTTGCTGTAAATTACTCATATCAACACCAGTACCTGGTTGGAATATATTCGCTGCAAGTAATCCCATTAAAATAGCAATCGTTGTAATAATTTCAAAATAAAGAATTGTCTTACCACCCAGTTTCCCAAGCTTCTTCATATCTCCTACACCAGCTACTGCAACAATTAATGCTGAAATAACAATTGGTACTACAATCATCTTAATTAAGTGAATAAATATATCCCCAATTGGTGTGATATAAGAAATCGCCGTTTTATTGCCATAAAAGACTGCCCCTACTACAATCCCTAAAACAAGCGCGACAAAAATTTGTGTTGCCAATCCGAATTTTTTCATTTATGTTCATCCCCTTCATGCGAACGCTTTCAATTTGAATTTATAAAAGCTACTCACACATCTTATAAGCGAACCTACAAAATCATACAAAAACCTACAAGTTCGTCACAAAAAATTCAAATATTTTTCTTCTTTTTTTCATTGACACCATTTTGTTAAAAAACGATAAAATAAACTTGATAAGTAATCAGATTGTTTCGTATAATCAAAAAGATATATACTTAAAACAAATTAAAATGAAAAGGAGTGGATGGTATGAAAAGTTACGTGAAAAAATTCGTCCTATCTTCTTCTTTTCTTTTTCATTTTCTTAAAAAGGAACAAAGGCATTCGCCTTTGTTCCTTTTTTATTGCGATCTATATAGGGGGAATTGTTATGAGGTCATATAAACGTGTCTTAATTAAATTAAGCGGCGGTGCACTTGCCGATCAAACTGGAAATAGCTTTAACTCCAAACGATTAGAACATATCGCAAACGAAATTTTATCCATTGTTGATTTGGATATCGAAGTATCCATCGTCATCGGTGGCGGTAACATTTTTAGGGGGCATCTAGCTGAAGAGTGGGGAATTGATCGCGTAGAAGCTGATAATATCGGTACACTAGGTACAATCATTAACAGCTTAATGCTTCGCGGTGTTTTAACAAGTAAAACAAATAGAGAAGTACGCGTTATGACGTCCATTCCATTCAATGCAGTAGCTGAACCATACATTCGCTTGCGTGCAGTCCACCATTTAGATAACGGCTATATCGTTATCTTTGGAGGCGGAAACGGGCAACCGTTCGTGACGACAGATTATCCAAGCGTACAAAGAGCTATTGAAATGAATAGCGATGCCATATTAGTCGCAAAACAAGGTGTCGATGGCGTCTTTACAAGTGATCCAAAGCATAATAAATCAGCAAAAATGTACAGCAAACTAAACTATAATGATGTTGTTAGACAAAATATACAAGTCATGGATCAAGCAGCATTACTGCTTGCCAGGGACTACAATTTACCAGCACATGTCTTTAACTTTGATGAGCCTGGAGTGATGAAACGAATTTGTTTAGGGGAGCATGTAGGGACGTTGATTAATGATGATGCTTCATTGCTTGTGCATGAAAAGTAATTAGTTCTCATAAAAAAGGGGTGTCTATAAAAGACCCCCTTTTCTTTAAACTTTATAAATAAAAATCCACCAAACCCGCAAATTTCTCCTTACAACGCTCCCAAAAAGATAACTTCTCAAAAAACTCTTTCGTCATTACTTTCGAATCACGAAAATCCTCTGTTAACACTGTATTAACTTGCGCTACAATAGGACCACCATGAATATAAAAATTCATTTCATCATTTATATTAAAGCTACGCGAAGTAAAGTTTGTTGTGCCAATAACGGTTAATTCATTATCAATAAGCATTAATTTGCCATGGAACATTCCTTTTTTATAACCATATACAGTAATCCCATTATTAACAGCTTGACGTATGTATGGATACGCCGCTTCTTTTATAAGAGGTAGATCTGGTTTATATGACCAAAGTATTTTTACTGTAACACCACGCTTTTGTGCTGCGATTAAAGCATTCATTGATTCTTCATTTTTCGCTATAAAATACGGCGTTGCAATTACAATGGAGTGCTGAGCTTGTTTTATAAGATCTAAATATTTTTCAGCGACGTGATGCCCATTATAACTAACCATAGTATGTAATGTATTCCCTTTACTAGCTTTATTCGTACTTCTCTTTATATCTTCTTTCGTATCTCGTTTCCAATCTAAAGCAAATTGTTCCTCTAAATCTTTTGCACCTTCTCCTTTTACCCGTACATGATAATCTCTCCAGTACCCAAAGTGTTTATCTTTCCCTAAGTACTCATCTCCTATATTAAAACCACCTGTATAACCAATCTCTCCATCAATTGTTGTAATTCGGCGATGATTACGATGATGAAGGGAATAAAACCCGAATGGTAATTCCTGTTTTCTACTATATGTAAAATGCACACCATTTTTCTGTAATTCTTTTTTCATCTTTCTTTCAAATGATAAATCGTTAAGTAAATCGACAGATAAATATACGTTTACTCCTTCTCTTGCCTTTTCTTTTAATAAGTTTAAAAAAGTATGACTGCTTTTATCATCCGATAAAATAAAAAAATAAGTGTAAATAGATTGTTTCGCTTCTTTTATATCAGTAAATAACTGTTTATAAAATGACTTTCCTTCTACATATAATTGAAAATCACTATAATGAGGTGCATACTCTGTTGGCATGTTTTTCCCAGTTTCCATTTTCCTACCTAAAGTAACATCAATATGCATACAAATTAAAATAAAAGCGAAAATAGCAATAATAATAGAAGTAACTCGTAATATTTTTTTAATCATTTTGATTTCCTTCCGCTCATTTTTCTTTCCACCCTTCTATTTTGGCATTCAAATTCAGATTTCATGCTTCATACAAAAAAGGATGTGACTTAACGTCACACCCTTTTCATATTAAACAAAGTTTCTCGCATCATTATTTCTTCCAAACTTATAAATAGCAATTAAGAAGAATGCTACCGCAAAGGCGAATAAGATTAAAATGTTTACATACAACTCTGAAAATGGGATTCCTTGCTGTAGTTTTGCTATCGTGTCTAGCAACCAACGCTGCGGAAGGAAATCAGCTACTTTTTGTACCGCTTTTGGCATAATGTCATATGGAAAATAACATCCGGCAAGTAAACAAGTTGGTACAATGACCAGATTTTGCATCGTATTTGCCGATGCTGAGTTTTTCGAAAAAGCAACAAGAACTAATGATATTCCAATCGCTATTAAAGCAAATAGCATGAGTACGCCAATCATCACTATGAAAGGCATATTGATATTCGTATGAAAAACATTCGTTAGGAATAGGGTTGTAATTAGAATTTGTACTGTTAACATCATCATATTTACTCCGACATTAGATAATATAAATCTCTTCCCATCTATCGGTGTTGATAAGAGTCTAAAGTACGTTCTATTTTCTTTTTCTTTTAAAATAGAACCTGATAAGTTCGCTGCTGAAAACAGCATAAACATAATAAGGTAACCCATCGTTTGGTTTGTCATATCTTTATTTTTCGAAGTATCTTCTAGCGTTTCAGTTTTCATCTTAAATGCACTTTTTTGATACCCTGCGTACATAGTATCAAATGTACTTTGATCTGTTCCTGCTACTTTACTAATAGCTGCTACATTATCAATATAGTTATATAAATATGATTTTATAAATACTGTTACTTGATCACCTTTAATCGATGCAATCTCGATATGATTAGGTTTCCCTTCTCGAACACTTTTTGAAAAACCAGAATGTAATGTAATAACTCCATCAAGTTTTTTGGAAGTGAGTTTATCTTCTACTTCCGACTCCTTAACCTTACTCACTTTCACATGATTTAATCCTTCTAAGAACTTTATCGTATCATTTGCTATCAGCTCATTTTCCTTATTTACAATCCCGATATTTAACGTGCCTTGCCCCGCATTTCCGTATATCGAAAAAGAGATGAGTGTTCCGATTATCGGCAAACTAATAATAATGAATAACCCTTTTTTATTTTTCAAAAGGACAGATAGCGTTTTTTGTATGAGCCATAAAATATCTTTCATACTATAGCCCCTCCCGTCTACGTAATGCAATAATTGCAATTAATAAAAAGAGTGCTGAAATCCCAAGATTTAAACATATTACTGGCAGTGTCGCTCCTACATCGTTTGCATAAATAATTTTCATGACAGCTGTGTTTGCCCACGTTAATGGTGATAAGTTCGTAACTAAATTTTCTTCTACTACGAAGTATGCACCACCAAAAATAGAAGCTAACTGTATAACAACAAGAATAATTGCTCTCGATGATTCAGCTGTTTTCGTAATATACCCGATCCCTAAACCGAAGCTAATTGCTAGAAAGACTTGTGTTAATAAAATAATAAATATGATTCCAAGGTGGTCGCCCCAATTCGCTTGAAATACAAATTTACTAAATAACATGACAAGTAATACGCAAAGTGCGTTCGCTACTAGGCTACCAAGTACTTTTCCAATAAATATTTCAGCTTTACTTATAGGTGCAGCAATGAGACGATCTCCTGTTTTACGTATGCGTTCTCCTCGGATTAAAGAACTCGCTCCCATTGCAGCATATAATGCAATCATCGTTGTCATTACAACCGCATAGTAATCCATGGAACCTGGTTTTTTCGTAGCTTGTAAGGATGTTTCTTTTATATAATCATTATGATTTCCGTTTGAAATAACTGTGCTCACCTTAGTAGGATCTACTTTTGCAACTTCGGCCGCTACATTGTACTTATCAACAAATGTTGTAAGCATTCCTTCCACAATACTCCCCTCAATACTACTTTTGTCACTTCCGTACAATTTTGCACCATCTTTATTTAACTCTACATAAGCGGCATATTTATTTTGCTTCACTTCTTCTTTCCCATCTATACCTTCGGAAGCTTTTTTAAAATGAATACCCGATTTATCGACTTCTTTCGTAAATGCTTCGAACGATTGAGAAAATGTGCTACTCGCTTCATCTTTGTAGAGCACTTGTATATCTTTAATCGCTTGACTATCGCTATCAAATGCATTCGTTAACGCTGTTCCTAACACAAGCATAAGTACAACCGGAAATGCTAACATAAAAACTAAAGTTCTTACGTCTCTGAAATCTCTTTTAATATGCATAACTGCAATATTGAAGATGTTCAACTGATGAACCTCCCTTTACCTTTTCTTCATTTACTTTTTATTTATCTCGTAAGTTTCTTCCAGTCAACGTAAGAAATACAGTTTCTAAATTCGGTGCCTGCTCTTCTAACGAACGAATTTCAATATCGTGATTAATGAAATGCTGAATAATTTTATTTAAATTATTTAATCCTGCATCCGAGTTTACCTTGATTACGTTCTCTTCAATTTGAACAGCTTTCACACCGTTTATCTCTTTTAACTTTTCTACATCTAAATTTTCTACTGACTTCACTTCAATCCAAATATCTTTCGTATCTGTAATAATCGCTTTTAACTGTTCTTTCGTACCTTCTGCAATCACTTTACCGTGGTCGACAATTGCGATTTTTGTACAAATCTCTTCCACTTCTTCCATGTAGTGGCTCGTGTAAATAATCGTGCTTCCCATTTCATTTAATTTCCGAACAGACTGAAGGATATAGTTTCTTGACTGCGGATCAATTCCAACTGTCGGTTCATCCATAATAATTAACTTCGGTCTATGAGCAATTGCACAAGCTATATTCAGTCTTCGTTTCATCCCACCAGAAAAGTTTTTCGGGTAACTCTTATGTTTATCGCTAAGCCCCACAAATTGAAGTGCTTCCTCTACTCTTGCTTTTAGTTCAACCCCTCTTAACCCATACAATCCAGCAAAGAATTTCACATTTTCATAGGCAGTTAACTCTTCATAAATCGCAATATCTTGCGGAACGATTCCGATATTCATTTTTGCAAATCGATTATGTTTCTTTATATTTTTTCCTAGTATGCTAATTTCGCCTTCATTACTTCTTAACAAACCAGCAATCATATTTATCGTTGTACTCTTACCAGCACCATTTGATCCTAAAAAGCCAAATATTTCTCCTTCTTTAATAGATAAAGACATATTATCAACTGCGATAAAATCACCAAATTTTTTCGTTAAATTTTTAATTTCTAATGTATTCATCATTTCACCCCTATTTCGGTTTCTCTGCTATTAGTATAAACAAAAAGAATGAACCTGCTCAGTGCAGAAGTTCATTCTTTTCACATGAGATTATTCACTTTTTTCATATGAGATGGTTCATCTTCGTCCCATTCTCTTATATCGGCAACAACATCGTCACTAAAAAACCACTTGTTCCATCTACAATAATTTTTCCGTTTACAGACGCTGTTCGCTCCTCCATCCCCATAATACCGAGACCTTTCTTAACAAGGGCTGCGCCTTTTCCGTTATCCTTCACTTGCACCTTAACCATCTTGTTAAGTACATGAATATCTATAGAAATAACTGTCGCATCAGCATATTTCATCGCATTTGTTAATGCCTCTGTAACATTTTCACCAATAATTTTCCACTGAATGGGAGAAATCATATCTAAGTTTCCCTTATATACGAAAGGAATGTTTACATCATGCTTACTAGCAAACTCCTCTATGAATAATTTCATACGGTGAATGCCAATTTGCTCAGTTGGTGGCTTCATATTTTTTAATGTAATGCGAATACTTTCAATTCCATCTTTTGAAATGTGAATTGCATTTTGTAATAACTCCGCAGATTTTTCTTTATCTATCCCCATTAATCTCTTTGCTGCTTCCATTTGAATCAATGCGCCTGTCATCGAGTGACCAATTTTATCATGAATTTCTTGTGATAATCGATTTCTCTCTTCTAACTTAAATGTGTATTCTGATTGTCTTATGTACTCTTTATTTTCATGTAAGCTTTTCGTAAGTCGTTGCATATCTTTTCGCATCTTATCATTTTGCGATTCAAGCTTTACTACACGTGATATATATCGATCTGCCATAGTTAAAACGAGAAAAGAAAATGCAACAATTAATCCATAAGTCATTCGAATGCTTTCATCTGTAATTGTAATTGGAAGCATCATAATAACAAAGTGTGACCAATTCTTGTCTATGTAATGGAATGTAATTTCGTATAAATTCAAAGGTAAAAACAAAATAAAAAACGGATGAACCCTCCATGTTAATAACATAACTACACTAATTGAAATACAAATCAATATTTTTTTGTACGTATCTTTTTTTAATATAGAGATTAGCACGTTTACAGAAAGATATAAAAGCAAAGCAAATATAACCCATGGTAATTTCGTAACATTTGAATGTATGTAACTGAACACAATATATATAAAGACAATTAATTTACTTACAGTTAACCAAAATTCCATATCATTAATCTACTTTCCCTGTTAAGTAATAAATCGCAATTTGTGTGCGATGTTCAAGTCCAGTTTTCCCTAAAACTGACGTAATATAATTTGCAATTGTTCCCTCAGATATAAAAAGCTGTTTCGAAATTTCTTTATTTGAGAAACCTTTTGCAATTAATGCGATAATACTAAGCTCCCTTTCTGTGAAAAGACTCTTATCAATTTTACATTCTTCCTCTTTACTTTCCATTAAATTAGACTTAATTTTATCGAGGACAACATCTTGCATAACAGTTTGACCGTTATATACTCCTTTTATCGCATCACGAATACGCTCCGGATCGTTATTTTTTAATAAATAACCTTTCGCTCCGTTTTTTACTGCATCCAAAATATACTCATCATCATCAAACGTCGTTAAAATAAGCGGTTTTGTTTTCGTCTCTTCACAAATGAACTTCGTCGCCTCTACACCGTTCATATTTGGCATACGAACATCTAAAAGAGCAATATCAACTTCATGCTTTTTACAATACGCTACAGCTTCTTCCCCATCATTTACAGTATCTACTACTTCAAACTCTTCGTATGTATTTAAAATAATTTTCATGCCCTCTCTAATAAAAGAGTTATCATCTGCTATTAATATTTTAATTTTCATGTTTGTTAGTATGAATCTTTCCCTACTAACATTCACATCCTTTCTCCGTATAACATTTCCTACTTGCTCATTATATACTTCTCTTTACCATTTTTTCACACCTTTTTTCATCTAGCTCTTCTGCAAAAAATATATTATTCTTTTTTTACAAAATGTGTAGGGTGACTTATCATTCTTTACGTCTATATAATAGAATGCGTCAAAAAGGAGGGAGAGACCGATTGAGGAAAAACAATTAATTGAAAAAGCACAGCAAGGAAGCGAGCATGCTTTTCGTATCCTTGTACAAACATATCGTCATTATATTTTTCAAGTTATCTTTTCTATTTTAAGACATGAAGAAGATGCGAAAGATGTTACACAAGAAGTATTCGTAAAAATTCACACCTCTCTCCCAAATTATCAATTTCGTGGATTAAAAACGTGGATGGCACGTATTGCCACCAATCACGCTATTGATTATAAGAGAAAGAAAGCTAGAGAAAGTGAAGAACTCTCCTTATGTAAAGAAGCTGAGGAAAATATACAGTCCTCTCATAATATTGAGGCTTTATTATTGACGAAAGAGCAGAAATTACTCATTGCTCAAAAACTGCGAGAACTTCCCGAAAATTACCGTGACGTCGTTCTCGCACATTACTTAGAAGAAAAGAGCTATCAAGAAATTGCTTTACAGGAAAACATCGAAGTAAAAACAGTCGAAATGAAACTGTATCGAGCACGAAAATGGATTAAAAAACATTGGAAGGAGGAAGAGTTTCTATGATGCATTATTCAAAAGAAGATTGGCGCAATTATACATTAGATTTTATAGAAAGCAATGAACGTGAATCTATGGAAGAACATCTTTATAAATGTGATCATTGTTTAGCACTTTATATGGAAAGTATTGATGAACAACATGAAAACCTTCCAATGATAAATGATGATTCATTTACGAACGAAGTTATGACGCAAATTAATTTTGAAACACTACAGTCTAATGAAAATATAAAAACAACCTCACTAAAGCGCACGATCATTCACTACATAATTGCGACTGCGGCTACAATTATTTTTATGGTAAGTGGTTTATTTCAGTATATTTTTACAGCGACATCAAATTTAGAGAAATCTTCAAAACATAACGAGTCTTCTATTTCACAACAAATTGTAAACAAATCGGTAGACACATCGAAAAAGGACGGAGGTTCAAAGCATGAATAAAAATCCCTTTTTAGCACTTGTATTAGGGCTAATTCCTGGGCTTGGACATTTATACTTAAAAAAGCTAGGACGGTTTATTTTATATAGCGGGGGATCACTATTTCTATTCTCCTTTGCAGTATTTTGTACCATAGTAGTAAGAGAACGTGATATTGCTTTTCTTTCTCTATTTTTACTAGCTGTTCTATGGGTAATTAACTTACTAGATTTAGTTATCACCATTATAAACCAAACGAAAAAGCAAGAAGCTGGAGAAGTGATAAATTCCTCTAAAGAGAGCGAACGATTTTATATCATTCTCTTATCCATCATCCCTGGACTTGGCCATTTCCAATTAGGACTTATGCAACGCGGACTTACATTTTTAGTAGCTTGCACAGGAATCGGAAGTATGATCATTTTCGTTGCACTTTTAACATCGCAAGAAAGTTTTCTTATCTTCCTTATTACGTTACCTGTTTTATGGATTTATAATTTCTTTGACGTTGTTCAGCAACTACAGAAAAAAGAACGTGGCGAGCAATTAATTGACCGTACTATTTTCGAAGATTTTGAAGAACATCGAGAGCAGGAAAAGAAAAGTAAAACATTTGCTTCTATTTTAGCGATGTTCCCTGGAGCAGGTCATATGTATTTAGGCTTACAACGCCGTGGTCTTCAGCTTATGGCAGCCTTCTTACTATCTATTTATTTACTCGACTTATTAAGACTTTCTGCATTTTTATTTTTAGTACCAATCATTTGGTTTTATAGCTTTTTTGATGCGTTACAGCAAACAGCAAAATACGGAAAAGAACGAGTTCAAGACGAACCCATTATCGATTATTTTATAAATCATCAAAGATGGATCGGTATCGGATTAATTACACTCGGTGGTTATTATTTATTAAATCAAACAGTCCTTCCTATTTTGAATGATTATTTTGTAACTATATTTAATATTCATCTTAGTGAACTATATTATCGCTATTTCCAAACATCTATCGTTGCGCTCCTTTTAATTGGCGGCGGCTTTAAATTGTTACTTGGAAATAAAGAAAACAAAGGTGGGACAAACGAATGAGGACTTGGCGTGTTGGAACATTCTCAATGGGGCTTTCTATTATATCGTTAGGATGCTTTTTACTATTTTCAGTCGTAAAAGGAATTCAAGTATTAGATACACTAACTGCATGGTGGCCAGTTTTACTCATCATACTTGGAGCCGAAGTTTTACTATACCTTCTATTTTCTAAGAAGGAACAATCATTTATTAAATATGATATTTTTAGTATTTTCTTTATCGGCGTTTTAGGAAGCGTCGGAATTGCTTTTTACTGTTTATTATCAACTGGATTACTAGAAGAAGTTCGTCACTCTATTAACACAACGAGGCAAACGAGTAATATTCCAGACGGACAATTTGATATACCTGAATCTATCAAAAAAATCGTAGTAGATGCAGGACATCAGCCTCTAACGATAGAGGGAAATAATACAAATCAAATTCATCTTTTGGGAACTTATGAAATGACAACGAAAGCAAATGAAAAACTCAATTTAAAACAAGATGATTTCCTTTCAGTTCAAACGGCTGGAGAAACGATGTATATCACTTTAAAATCATTACCTGTTCAGCATACGTTATTTAATTCAGCACCACAGGTGAAACCAACGCTTGTTCTTCCGCAAAATAAAAATGTGGAAATCCGTGCTTCAAATAACGAACTATCTCTTTATCCAGGTCAATTACAAAATAATTGGTTTGTACAGGAAAGCTCAAGAGTGTCTGTCCATCTTGCAAAAGAAAGTGATGTATCTTTAACAGCAATAACGAATCAAAAAGAAATACACGGAAACACACCTTGGGAGCAAGTAGAAGATTTAACGAAAAAAGAAAATAATTCTTCAGAAGAACATCCAGAATTAAACGAGCAAGAACATTGGTATAAAAATTCGATTAAAACTGGAAATGGGACGTACAAGTTAAATATTGAGAAAACTTATAATTTGAATATGAGCGTTATCGAAAAATAAAAAACCTTCCGCAATTGCGGAAGGTTTTTCTCATATAATCGCTTTAATTCCTTCTAACACTAATCCAATCATAAATCCGCAAACAGCCCCGTTTACTCGGATCCACTGTAAATCTTTACCGACGTTATTTTCAATCATTTCGATTAACGTTTTATCATCTAACTTATCAAGGTTTTCTTGTACAAGCTTACCAATTTTCGAATGGTTCTTCTCAACAAGACTCACAACTTGTTTTTGTAACCAATCTTCTATTTTTTGAACTATCTGTTCATCTTCTTTTATTTTATTCATTTGTTTTTGTAAAAATGGAATAACATATTTATCAGCAAATTCTTCATTATTTACAAAAGCAACTGCTCTTTGTTGTACTTGCTCTAGCATCTCTTTTATTTTGTCAGTAGCATCCCAATTCGCAATCCACTTTTCTTTCCAATTTTCTAATTCCTTTAGTAAGGCTTCATTTTCTTTTACATTGATAATTTCTTGACGAATCTTCGCTAATATAAGTTGTCTTGTGGTATTATCAGCCTCTTGTAAGCTGTTAATATTACTAATGATAAACTTCTGCAAAATGCCGCCAATTTTATCTTCATCTACAATATTCATAAATGATTTCAAAGTAAACTGCAAGAATCCATCTACTTTTATATTTTCCATCGCCTTCATACCTAAGCTACCGAGCTGGTAACGAGCTTCATCTTGCGCGGTCCAATCTTTTACCTTCACTAATATGTAATCAAGTGTCTTTTCATCATATTCTTGCACAACTAATTGATCAACAAGCACTTGTAAAATGTTACTTGTATTAATTGTATGTAAATATGTTTTTAATTCTTTTTCAATAATAACAGCTAACTTTTCTGTATCTATTGTTACAATTGCTTTCTCTGCAATCGTTACAATCCCCTTTTTCACAGCATCAGACTGCATTTCTCTCTCAGCAATTTGCAGTACCATTTGTGCTAACTGCATCTCTTTTACTTTATTCGTAATACTTTCTTTCGTCAGCCATTCATTTTCTAACGTATGAATGAGCCCTTTCGTTACTCGTTTACGATTTTTAGGTAATAACGCTGTATGCGGAATTGGAATTCCCATCGGATGACGGAATAAAGCAGTAACCGCAAACCAATCTGCAAGCCCGCCAACCAATCCAGCTTCAAATCCCCCTTGTATAATCTCTCCTGCTACCGTTCCTTGAAAAGGGATAGAAGCCGCGAAGCCGACACCCATAACCCCAAGCGAAATACCCGCTATATATTTAGTCTGTAATGACATCGTATACACATCCTCTTATTATGTAAAATAAAGCTTTTTTGTTGTATTTATTCAATATTAGTTATCCTTTATATATACTATAAAGAACTATTGTGAAAATAACAAAGATTTTTATGTACATGAAAAAATGAGGCTACAATTAGCCTCATTTTTCTTATACCGTTAACTCCAAACCTTTCCTATAATATTCATTCATTACATCTTTTGGAACCATACTTCCACCCGTTCCCCACACAATATGAGTACCTTTTTTCACCTTCTCTGTTAACTGTTGCTTTTGTAAATACTCATCTTCTTTACATACTTTCACTGGCCCTATCATACCTGCTAGTGCAGAAGGCTCTAAACCAATATTCTCCGTATCAGCTAGTTCTTTTAACAATCTATATAACTCTTCATCACTTACTGTGTAATTCCCACTCAAAAATGGTTCCATCGTTTTACCGACAAATCCAGATGGCCTTCCTACCGCAAGTCCATCCGCATCTGTTACATTATCAATTCCGATATCTTGAACGGCAATTTTGTCATGAAGGCCTGTCATTAAGCCGAGTAACATACATGGTGAGTGTGTTGGCTCTGCAAAGAAACAATGAACGTTGTCTTTATACAATAACTTTAAACCGAATGCTACGCCGCCCGGTCCTCCTCCTACTCCGCACGGAAGGTAAACAAATAAAGGGTGATCTTCATCTACTACAACCTCTAACTCTTCTAATTGCTTTTGTAATCGTGATGCGGCTACTGCGTATCCTAAAAATAGATCATGTGAGTTTTCATCGTCTACAAAATAACAGCTAGGATCCGCATCCGCCTGTCGTCTTCCTTCTTCTACTGCTTTGCTATAATCATCTTCATATTCAATAACGTTTACACCTTTACTTCTTAATAAACTTTTCTTCCATTCTTTTGCGTCTGCTGACATATGAACGGTTACATTAAAACCTAGATTCGCACTCATAATTCCTATGCTAAGTCCTAAATTCCCTGTAGAACCTACCGCAATTGAATACTTCGAGAAAAACTCTCTACATGTATCACTATCTAAAATGGAATAATCATCTTCTTCTGTTAACATTCCGTGCTGCAATGCTAGTTGCTCAGCATGTTTCAACACTTCATAAATGCCGCCTCTAGCTTTAATTGATCCTGATATCGGGAGATGACTATCACATTTTAATAATAATTCTCCTAAAATAGGTTGCTTGTAATTTGTCTCTAAAGCTTTTTTCATAGAAGGTATTTTCACTAAAGGTGATTCGATTATGCCGTTCGTCCCTTTCGTTTCAGGAAAAACTTTCGCAATATATGGCGCAAAACGCTTTAATCTCTCTTCCGCATCTTTTACATTCTCTTCATTCAATGGTGTACCTTTTATTGCTGTTTCATACTTTTCTATGTTTGGATTTATCCAAAATACTTCTTCTGTTGCGATTAATTTCTTTAATAGTGGATATTCCTCTTTTAATTTCTCTATTTCCTTCATTTCTCTTCCTCCTCATCACCTTGTAGCTTACGATTTAATAAATTATAATTAAATTAATTTTAATATAGTTTAACACAAATCATTCAATTAAGTTAATTTTAATTTAATTTTTTTAAATATAATTTAATAATTATTAAGGAGATTTTCATTATGGAAAATATAGATATCGGTAAAAAAATTGAAAAACAAAGAAAAGAAAAAGGTTTAACTAGTAAAGAACTAGCAAAGATGGCTGATATTACACCATCTATGTTAAGTCAAATTGAGCGCGGGTCCGCTAACCCTTCTATTCAAACATTAAAAGTGCTTGCTAAAGCTCTTGATGTGCCAACATTTAGCTTTTTACTTGAAGATACAAATACAGACGATTTAATTGTACGTTCCCATAAACGAAAGAAAATGATTATCGATAATTTATCATATGAAATGCTTTCACCTGATTTCACTGGAAATTTAGCAACAGCAATTATGACTATCCCGCCTAATACAGCTTCATCAGAAAATGTGCTAGAACATAAAGGAGAAGAATTGGCATTTGTCTTAGATGGGAAAATCACATTATATTTAAATGAGGAAGAATACGTATTAGAAACTGGCGACAGTGTAAAGATACCTGCTTATTTAAAACATAAATGGGGGAATCATTTTAAAAAAAATGCCATTGTTTTGTTTTCTGTTACTCCGCCGATTTTTTAATGTATCAATAAAAACAGGATGATTCTTATAAAATGCGGATTATCCTGTTTTTATTAAATAAGAAAGTGAAATTTTTGTTAAAAACTTAACAGTTGGACCCAATCTGAACAAGCCTCCTAAAAACATATTTACAAGTGAAACTATCCCTCCCATTGACGCTAACGTATCATGAATCAGATTCATCCCACCACTACCAGAGGCACTTGTAATATTCACATAAAAATAAGAAATACGTAAAAATTAATTGATTTTTCGGAATTTTGTTGAAAAATATGGTAAAATTACTCTTATACTTCTTCTATTTTGCTATTATAGAAATAATTAAATTAGGATACTTTTATCGGATGGGGGAATATATAATGAGTGTGTTATTAAAAGGGCATGAACAGATTGTCAACGAATTAAACATTTTATATCAAGTAATGGTAGCGGAGCAATTAATTGAAGCGAAACAATTAAAAGAAAAAATAGAGAAACAGATTAATAAAATTGAAGCTGATTAAAATCTATCGCTTTACTACTCCCTACTAAACTTTAAATATAAGGTCCTAACCGATTGGACAAACATTAAGTATGATACTTTTAGTCAAATTGTTCGTTTTGACAATCTAATAACTGAAGACTTTATTACTTATTATTATCACTTTTTTAAAGCTGAACATGCTACCATTATTGGAAATTATGATGAAGCAAAAAAAGAATACGAAAAAGCTGAATCCCTTTTAAAACATGTACCAGGCGAACTAGAAGAAGCTGAATATAAATATAAATTTGCTATACTTAATCACCATACAAACAAACCACTTACAGCAATCAATTATGCAAATCAAGCGAAAGAGATTTTCTCAAAATATCCACGTTATGAAATTAAAATAGCTCTATGCGAAAACATTTTAGGCTCATGTTCTGTTTATTTAAAACAATTCGAACAAGCCGAAGAGAACTATAATTCAGCAATCAATATTTTACAAAAGCTGAAAGACGATACACTAATCTTAAAAGTTCGAAATAACTTAGGTTGGCTCTACTCTTCTCAAAATCTATCAACCCTTGCTATTAGACATCTTACAATAGTTACAAACAAATTACCTAAACACCTAAAAGCCAATTTTCTACAAGCCAAAGAACATTTTAGTTTAAATGAAAAAGAACTTGCAAACGATTGGGTTCAAAAAGGCTTAGAAATTTGTAATGAATTAAATAATCAAGAATATAAACACCATTTCACTATCTTAAAAACACAACACACTGGTATTCTAGACGACTTAGAAAACGCAATCATTGCAGGCACTACATATTTTAACAGTAAAGAATTATACGATTATGCACAAGAATATTACGAATTATTAGCAGTAGAATTGCATAAAGTGAATAAAATAGAGAAATCTCAAAAATATTTTTTCAAAACTTACGAAGCAAAACAAAAATTATTAACTAAGGAGCCACTAAGATAATGAAAAAGATTAGTTTAGCTATTTTAACCTTTACATGCATACTTGCTTTTGGCTTTAATAATTTCACTGAAAATCAACAAGCAAAACAACTTCCAAAATGGGATACAGATAAACAAGAAACACATGCAGACCTATAGAAACCTAAAAACCCCTAATAAAGGGGTTTTTAGATTTCTACAATATAATGATTTAGCATATGATGAAGAAATACGCTTATAAAAGATAGCCATACACAGATACTCTCTGTACATGGCTATCTTTTATTTTTTCGGCACTAACAAAATCCCTAAACTAATAATACAAAAGCTCATTATTTGCTGTGCTGATAGACCAAACTGAACCGAATTTTGTTCACTAACAAGCGAAATAATGATTTGAGCAAACCCCTCAACAATTAGAAAAATACTTATATTCTTTCCATTTCCGAGCCTTTCATTTTTCATCCATAACAAGCCCATTATACAAAGAGCAAGGATGATCTCGTATACGAAAATAGGGTGATATAATAGTTTAGATTCATATATTTTCATTCCCCATGGTAGTGTCGTTGGTGCACCTACTTCATGATGTAATAGAAAATAAAAGATAGTGCTCACACACAATCCAAAAGGGAGTACATCAAGTAAAATACGAAGCAAAAATTGTTCCTTTTTACTTTTCCAAACAATGTATACACTAGCAATTACGCATCCTACTACAATATGTTGCATACTTCCAACAGCTAATAGTGCTTGCACTGGCGCCTCAAAAGCCCATACAGGATTTAAAATTGCTGGTGCAAACTTCCATACAAATACGATGATAAGAAACGCATTTGTTACGGCATCCATCATTTTTTCATATGATACATTTTGATGCCTCATCTTTCGTTTCATCAACATAAATCCAAATAGACTTCCAATTATAAGAGATACGGGTTGTAATCTCACGATCCACTCCATCATCACGAAATCCCCTTTTAACTCTCAATCAATTTCTTAAATTTCTTTTCTAATTGATCTGGTGGCAATACACCTCGTACATGATCTACTATAATTCCATCTTTATTAACAAAAAATGTCGTCGGTAAAGAGAATACTTTATAATCTAGTCCAGCTACTCCGTCCATATCTAGTAGAACCGGAAACTCAAATCCATAGCGATTAGCAAATGCGCTTGCTTCTTGTACTGGGTCACTAACAGTTGCATTCACCGCAAAAATTTCAACATCCTTTTTATATTTATCATACATATGAACTAAGTCAGGTGCCTCCATTTCACACGGCCCACACCATGATGCCCAAAAATTAATAATATATGGTTTTCCCTTGGCATCATTTAACGACTGCAACTTTCCGTCTAATCCTTTTAATGTGATGCCAGGTGCTTTAAAACCTACTTGTGGTAATACTTCTTTCTCTTGTAACTCTGCTTGCTTTGCTTTTCTTTCCTTTTCTTCTTTCTTTGAATTATAAAAGTTAACCCCCGCCCAAGCGAGAGCACCTACTAGTATAATAGCAATTAGTTTCTTCACTTTTCTTCCTCCTCATTTTTAAAAACCTGTAAATCCACCGAATAGACGAATAAAGAATGCTGTAATTTTCGTCATTTGATTTGTATACAATAAAATACCTGTAATATATGATAAACAAGATATATATATAGCGATAAAAAGTATAATGATATAAATAACAACACTACTCTATCCACACTACATAGAGTAGTGTTTATCCTTAAAAAAAAGAGGCTATATGCACTCTCCGACAATAAGTACAACCGACATACAGAATAAACCTACTGTTACATATACCGAATTCGTATGTAACGGAATAGTAAGCTTAATAACCTTTTCATTTAACACTTGCTCGATTCGTAAATTTATTGCTGTTTTTGCAAATGAAGCTGTAACACATCGATTTTCCATTGTCTTTATTTTAATTAATTTTAATAACGCGCTACCTAACTCAAATGAAGATTCCATTTTTTGCATCGCATATTTATCTGCTGCTAACTCTTGATACGTATGGTATCGTTGTAACAATTCTTTTAATATCGGGATGTAAATCATTCCTTCTGCTAATAACGTAAAACAAAATAATTTTAGCGGATCCCAATTATTTTGATGATATTCTTCATGGAAAATAATCGCATCAATCTCTTCATCTGAAAACGTCTGAAGCAAACCTTCTGACATGACAACTTTCGGACGGAATAATCCAATTGTAAACGCTGCAACTTCCGCAGTCGGCAATATATATATTTGTTTCCCTTTTCTAATAAATGGGATAAGTACTTTTTGTACTTTTTTACTATAGAAAAATTGCCGCCAAATTCTTTTACACACAATCAATACAGTAATTAATAATAACCCCGCTATTATAATACGAACCATTGATAGTTCTTTCATATGTTTTTCTAACTGAAACAAGCAAAACTTTGAAAGGAATAATGCCCTATTTTGAAAGAGAAATGGATATGTAACATAATACAATAACAAGCTGAAAAAGAGGGTACTAACAATGAGCGCTAACAATACGATTTTACGCATTTGCCATTTCATTTCATCGATCCTCTTTTTTTAACTGATTCAATTTGTCTTCTAATTTTTTTATTAAATTCGGATCAGCCTGCTCTAACTCATCTATCATATGTGTTACAACTAAATCTCCAAATTCCCCCACTAATTCCTGTGTCATTTTCTTCGTTTGATTAGATAAGAATTCTTCTTTCGTTTGTATAGCACGATATATGCCACTTCTTTTCACAGTCTGTTTTTCTAAGTGTAATTTCTCTACTAACCTGTTCATAACTGTCATAACAGTATTAAAATTCACAGGCGATTCTTCACTTAACTTCCGCTGGACTTCTTTAATAGTAATACCTTCAGTAGACCAAATAATCTCCATAATCTTCGCTTCAAGCGGTCCAAAGAAATGATTTAATCCTTGCTCATTTAACCTATAGTTTTGCGTAAACATCGTATGACTCCTTTCACACTACGAATTGTAGTACAAATTAAATGAGAGGTCAAACGCAAGTAATATAAACTAAAATTCACTACCTATAAATACGTACCTCATTCTATTCATTATAAGCCTAACTTATCTCCAAATGTATCAAGGAGATACTGCTCTAATATTTGTACACTAAACTTCTCATTACGCCCAAGGGCAAATAATTCCCGATCTTTCGCTACGATAGTATCTAACGGAATAACTACATTATCCACTATTTTTGTAATTTCAATTATATTACTTTTTACATTTACTTCTGTTTTAAATTCAACGTTTTCTAACACTATATGTGAACGTCTTCCTGATGCAAAAAAAGTAAAATTAGGATTTTTAACAACGCCAATTTCAGTCTCTAACGCATATAAATAGTGAAAAATTACATCTCTATGTCCATCTTTTATTATTTTTTCATCCTTCTCATCGTCTAAGTATTCTTTCAGCTTCGTTGTAAATTCAAATCGAAAATCCACTTTTTTTCACGCTCCTTCTTTGTATTTCATATTAAATAAATATATTGAAATAATTTTACCATATTGTAATAAAACTTCCTATTAAAAGTAAAAACTGTTTTAGAAAATCGCTATTATTTCCGATACCCTTTTAAAATATAAGTATAAATTCAATATGAATGAATGCGTCATTATATCTATTTAAACATATTTTTTCCATATTTTGAAACATTAGTATGAAATATTATATATCAATGAATGGTTTCTAATGCATTGGTATATATAGTCAGTAGTTTCTTTACTATTCCGATATACTTAAGCTATATTTTCTAATTATTGATTACATTACGGAAGGAATGTAACTCTCTTCTATCGAATTTTTATATAACAAAAATGATTAGGTGGTGCTTTACTATGAAATTAGCTGTCATTGGTGGCGGTGATTTACAAGATTCAAATCACTTGCCTATTAATGAACGCCTTATAGAATTAACAAATAAACAGTACCCAAAAATATTGTTTATTCCAACGGCTAGTCATGATGATGAAAGCTATATAAAATTATTTTTAGACACGTTTGAAAAACAATTACATTGTGAAGTACAAATTTTACGCATTACAACAGATTCACCTTCTAAGTATGAAATAGACGAGATGATTCATTCAGCCGATTTAATTTATTTAGGTGGTGGAAACTATATTCACATGCTTACACAATGGAAAGAATATAGACTTGATGAAAAATTATTATTGGCTCTACAGCAAGGAACACTTATTGCTGGTTATAGTGCTGGTGCTATGTGTTGGTTCACGTCTAGTATCCGATCAGATTATGAAGGTTTTGGTTATATAGAGAGTAACGGATGGGGTATTGTTAATAAAAGATTTTGTCCACATTATAATCAATTAAACAGAATGAACGCCTTCCATTCCTTTTTACAAAATCATCAAGGGAATATAGAAGGAATTGCACTGGAGGATAATTGTGCTTTATATATTACAGAGGAATCCTTTGAGATTATCGGGGAACCAGAAAAAGCGTGGGAGTTTTATATGAGTGATAAAACACTCATTAGACAACATTTTGATATCACTTTAAAAAGCTATTTGTAAACCTCCACTTACGAAAAAAATGTCCCTAAGTCTAATTACTTAGGGACATTTTTCTATTTAACTAACTAATCGTGTAATTCGTTTCTTTTGCCATGAAAGCTTATAATATGCATACTGTAATATTAAGCTGACAATAAATGCTGCTGGATACCCGATCCAGATGCCTTCTATTCCAAGACTTGTATGGTAAGAAAGATAATATGCTACGGGGACTTCTACAAGCCAAATTGAAACAACTCCAATAACAGTTGGCCAAAGTACTGTACCGCTCGCTCGCATTGTCGCACTAATAATTTGTGCATGACCGAAAATTAAATAACTCCATAACGTAATCATAACTAAGCTATGAGCAATTTCAATTGTAGTTTGACTCGTTAAAAATAGTGATAAAATGTCTCTTGAGAATAAGTAAATAAGAGATATTAACACACCACCGATGACGTAGTTCATAATAATTCCGGCCTTCACAACTTTCTGCAATCGATCAAATTGATTCCCCCCAATCGATTGCGCCGCAAAAATAGAAACTGTAATACCAAGGCTAACTGCTGGCATTTGCACATAACTTGCAACTTGATTCACAACGCCGTAAGCAGCTGTTGCATCCGAACCGTAACGATTTACAAACGCGATTACGGCAATTTCAGATAATGAAACTAATATCATATTAATACTCGCTGGAATACCGAGCCTTAGCAATAACTTTAATAACTCCCAGTCCATTCGAAGATACTTTCTTACTGTGCCATCTAGTTGTAGTGGGTGATTTTTCTTCTTTAAATACACAAGCATGACAAGAAACGTAATAACTGTAGATATAACAGAAGCATAGGCCGCTCCATACACATCTAATTTCGGAGCTCCTAACCATCCAAAAATAAGAATCGGTAATAAGATCATATTTAGCGCTGTACTTACAATTAAAAAGTAAAATGGCGTTTTAGAATCTCCTGTACCTCTCATAAATGTTGTATATGCAAAATATAAAAATAATACTGGCATCGATATAAATAAAATTCGTGCATAATGTACACTTATTTCAATAATATTTTCTGGCGTTCCCATAAGACGCATAATATCCATCGCAAAAATACTACCTATTATCGCTAATACAACTCCGATAATAAAAGTAAACGTAAGCGTAGTACCGACAATAGCTTTTAAACGATCTTCATTTTTAGCACCAAACGCCTGACCAATTAAAATAGAGCTTCCTGAACCGATACCAATTACGAATGAAACAAGTAAAAAGAACAAAGGAAAGAATGCTGATATAGCCGCTAAATCATTAACTCCAAGCCATCTTCCTACTACTACCATACCAAATAATTGTCCAACTGATTGTAGTACATTACTTAATAGTAACGGTACTAAAAACAGAGACATCGATTTCCAAATCGGTTTACTCTCACTTTCCAACTTTTGTGACTCCGCACCTTCTTTATTGTTATCTGCAGGTGGTTTCAAATTTCATTTCTCCTTTTATTAAAAATCTGTTTTCAATATCTATCTCTTTGTATAGTTGTTATAATACTGTGCTTCTATTCATTTTCCTTCCGCATGATTATAACTTCACCCAATATTGACTTCCATCGGCTGTTCGATCTAAAAATCCATATTCGATTAAATATCTTCTTAAAGTTACGAAATCAGGGTATACATTTTCTATCACTGTATTTACTTCTTTTTCAGTATACTTTTTATTACTATCAAACTTCTTTACTAAATGACGTAAGATAATTAATTTACGCTTTTGTTTCTTCGGAAATTTAGAGAGAGGTCCATCTAACCCTTCTGTAAAATGAGCTTTTAATACTTCATCATTTTCTTCTTCCGTAATATTGTATCGATCATCCACCATCGTTGCTGTTCTATGAATTGGCACAAATTTCGTTTGTACTTTTGATTTTTCTTCTGATAATTCCATTAGTGCTAAAAATACTTTTGCTTGCTTCATTTTCTCTCGCAGTGTAAATCGATGATTACGAATTGTTGATGTACTTCCGCCATCCAACTCTTTTACAATTTGTTTATCATTCAGTCCCATATGGAAAAACTGAACCATTCTCTTTTGTAAATCCGTTAAACCAGTAAATTTCTTATCCATATTTAATAAATAATCAAACATAGATGTATGCTCATTTTGAATATGCAATTGGACGAACTTTTCTGCTTCATACCAAACTTGATTATCTTGATAAATAACACCTTTAATAAATGTTTCACCACAAGCTAAGCAAATGTACTCCTCTTTTGCTTCATCAAACACATACCCTTTCTTTAATTCTTCTATTGACGCATCCCAAAACTTCTCTGAAATATCATTCACACTAAACACTCCTTCAAAATGTTTATTTTAAAACCAAACAAATTACCATAACGTTTATTGTCACTTTACCATCTTATCACAACGCAAACAAACATTTCAATCTTTCGTTTACCCATTTTATAAACTTTTATAAAAACATCTACCGAACTTCTTTAATACAACGAAAAGCGAATATGTTTATACAAATTCATTTTATAAAATGTGAAATAGAATATGAATATTCTTCAAGACCCTTGGTTTACCGTTAAGCAAATTGCACAGAATACATATGCGATTAGTGAATATGGAACCTGTATTCACTCATTACAAAACTTCAGTATTCAATTTTAACGACAAAAAGGATGTTTTCGTATAAGAAAACATCCTTTACTTTTTATATATTCTATTTACAGTCTCTACTAAAACTTTACTTGCTCGTACAAATGTATGCTTTCGATTTCTATCTTCAACAAATTTATTAGCACAACTACTCATAATCATCATACAACTAATTATGACTAACGCTATCTTTCTATTCTTGTAAGTCACTTCATGCCACTCCACTATTACAAAACTTCTTTTGAATTTATCCCATCAAGAAATTTTACATGAATAATAAAACGTATGAATATGCAATTCTGCATATTCATACGTTTTATTACAATATTATGATTTAATTTAGTTAAAGAACAAGTAAACCGAGGTGACTGACTTGAAATTTAAAGCGAAAAAAAATCCATTCCACGTCATTTTCATTACATTATTTATAATTATTTTTTTCGTTTCGTTATTCTTCCAAAATGAAAATTCTATTTTTTTCACTCTCATGATGCTATTAAATATCGTGAATCTTTCTTCATTCTATTTCTCTCACTACAACGTAACGGAATCATCTCTTGTTGTAAAACACGGTTTCATACTTCGTACTGAAATCTCATTCAAAGACATTCGCCATATTAAGTACTCTGGCAAAAAACTTCGTTCAAAAAAATGGACTAGGCAACAATTAGAAATTAATTATAATTTATTTGACTCAGTGACCACTTTCGTACCACAAGAAGAAGAAAAATTCATTTCACTCTTAAAAGAGAACTGCCCACAGATGAGCGTAATGAATACGCCTGCTAACAAATAATATATTTTGAAACTTGCAGTATTGCAAGTAGATGAAACATAAAAATGAACATCAAAAAAGCCAAGATTCTATACTAAGAACCTTGGCTTTTTCTATTACTCTTTTGGAGCAATCATTTTCTTCGGATCTACAATTTCATCAAATTTCTCTTCTGTTAGTAGTCCAGATTGTAATGCAGCTTCTTTTAAAGTTAATCCCTCTTTATGAGCATGCTTCGCAATTTTCGCTGCATTTTCATATCCGATATGTGGGTTTAGCGCTGTTACAAGCATTAGTGAACGATTCACATTTTCATTAATTACTTCTTTATCTGCTTCAATACCAACTGCACAATTGTCATTAAACGAAACAATTGCATCCGCTAATAAGTGGGCTGATTGTAAGAAGTTATAAGCAATAACAGGTTTAAATACGTTTAACTCAAAGTTACCTTGGCTCGCAGCAAATCCGATCGTTGCATCATTCCCCATCACTTGTGCTACAACCATCGTTAATGCTTCACTTTGCGTTGGATTTACTTTACCTGGCATAATAGAGCTTCCCGGTTCATTTGCTGGAATAATAATTTCTCCAAGACCACTACGTGGACCACTTGCAAGCCAACGTACATCGTTAGCGATCTTCATTAGATCCGCAGCTAATGCTTTTAATGCACCGTGAGTATATACAACTTCATCATGGCTCGTTAATGCATGGAACTTATTTGGTGCAGAAACAAATTGTTTACCTGTAAATTGACTAATTTCCTCTGATACCATCTCACCAAATTTAGGATGAGCATTAATACCTGTTCCAACCGCAGTTCCACCAATTGCTAACTCTTTCATATATGTATTGCTCTCTGCAATCATACGCTCTGTTTTTTCAAGCATACGGTGCCATCCGCTAATTTCTTGTCCTAAAGTTAACGGTGTTGCATCTTGTAAATGTGTACGACCAATTTTTATAATATGTTCAAATGCAGTTACTTTTTCTGCTAAAGTTTCTTTTAATTTCGTAATTGCTGGTAATACGTGATTTTCTACTGCGATTACACAAGCTACATGAAGTGCCGTTGGAAATGTATCATTTGAACTTTGTGACATGTTCACATCATCATTTGGATGAATATGTACGTCAGATCCCTTCTCTTTCAAAATTTGATTCCCACGATTTGCAATTACTTCATTCACATTCATGTTTGACTGTGTACCACTACCTGTTTGCCATACGACAAGCGGAAAATGTTCATTCCATTTCCCTGCAATCACTTCATCAGCAGCTTCTACAATTGCTTCTGCTTTTTCTTGTGATAGCTTTCCTAATTTTTGATTGCTAAGCGCTGCACTCTTCTTTAAAATTGCAAATGCTTTTACAATTTCAAGCGGCATTTGCTCTGTTCCAATTGGAAAGTTTTCTTTACTACGTTGTGTTTGTGCTGCCCATAATTTATCAGCTGGAACTTTTATTTCTCCTAATGTATCTCTTTCAATTCTGTACTCCATGTTTTCATCCCCTTGAAAATATAATATCTACATCTCTTATAATAACAGACTTTCTCTTAAATGATAAGAATTCTCACTCTTATATATAGATATTCTATATGTATTTTAAAAAATTCCTCTTGACCTAAACTTAAGTTTAGGCTGTATCCTTTCCATTGTAACCTACTATAACACTACTGGAGGAATTCAATATGAAAAAATATGCTTTTATAACAGGTGCGAATAAAGGAATTGGATATGAACTTGTTCGTCAATTAGCAGAAAAAGATTATCACGTATTTTTAGGTGCTCGTAATGAACAACTTGGACAACAAGCCGTAGAATCTTTAAATGTTTCAAACGTTTCCTATATTCAAGTAGATATTTCAAATTCACAATCCATTCAAGAAGCAACAAAGAAAATTTACGAAACGACTGACCACTTACATTTATTAATTAATAACGCAGGCATAGCGATAGACTTCAATACACTACCTAGTGAATTAAATATTGAAACTTTACGCCAAGGATTTGAAGTTAATTTTTTTGGAACTTTCCAAATGATACAAGCCTTTTTACCATTATTAAAGAATTCAAAAAACAGTAAAATAATAAATATAACTACTGACATGGCCTCACTAACAATGTTTGCTAATGGTGAAACACATCCAATCAATACACTAGGATATAATTCTTCCAAAACAGCTATTAATGCTTTAACATTAGCTTTTAGTAAAGAATTTGCTACTAACGGTCCAGAAGTATTTGGGGTAACTCCTGGTTTTACAACTACAGATCTTAATGGAAATTCCCCCGGTGGCCATACAACCACTGAAAGTGCTAAAATTATTATTAAATATGCATTAAGTGAAACAAACTATAATGGTAAAATACTAAATAAAAATGGCATTATACCTTGGTAACAAAAGGATGAATGATATGTATTATACAATTGGGCAAGTCGCCAAAATGCAACACTTAACTATTTCTCAAATACGTTATTACGATAAACAAGGACTGTTCCCTTTTCTGCAAAGAAATGAAAAAGGAGATCGAGTTTTTGATAAAGAAGCACTCAAATATTTAGAAATGATTTTGTGTTTAAAAAACACTGGTATGCCTATTCAAAAAATAAAACAATTTATCGACTGGTCTATGGAAGGAGAATCTACCATCTTTCAACGGTTGGAATTAATGAAACAACAGGAGACCAATGTCTTACAGCTTCTCCAAGACACTGAAAAAAACTTAAAAAAGATACAACAAAAAATTGCTAAATATGAGAATGAAATAACTTCAGCAGATGCTATTACAAAATAAAAAAATCACCTTCTACATATTGTAGAAGGTGATTTTTATTTTATGATGCTTGCTTTCCTTTATCTGCATCATCTACATACCAGATGAATTTGCCTGTATATCCATAAATAACTGCTAAAATTAACGATACGAAGCTTAACCACATAAACGGAACGTATGAGAACGTTGCTACACCTAAAATACCAGCCATAAAAATACCATTATCAGACCATGGAACCATACCTGAAGTTAACGTTCCACCTACTTCTGAGTTACGTGCTAATACACGACGGTCTATTTTTAATTTATCATAGCTATCTTCCATAATTTTTGGTGTTAAAATTAGTGATACATACATCGCACAACCAAATATATTAGCTAAGAATGCCACGATTAATGTAGACAACGTTACATTACCTGCAGAATTTAATTTCTTCTCAAATTTTGATACGATTACTTTTAAAACACCTAGTTTTTCAAGTAATCCACCAAATCCTAAACCGAAAATAATAACAGCTACTGAGCCAAGCATACCGTTAATTCCACCACGGTTTAATAACTTGTCAACAAACTCAACACCAGATTGAATTGAGAATCCGTTATAAGCTGTTCCAATCGCTTCTCCAAAGTTCATCCCTTGGAAAAGAGTTGCCCAAATTGCACCAATTAAAGCTCCCATTGCAATTGTTGGCATAGACGGTTTCTTCATCGCTAATAGAACGATAACAATGATCGCCGGAACAAGCATCCATATTTTAATATCAAATTGCTTTAATAAAGCTTCTTTTAAAAATTCTACTCGATTCAAATCAACATTATCTCCGCCATACATCCAACCAGCTACAGTAAACATAATACTAGTAATAATATAAGCCGGAACATCTAATACGAGCATAGCTCGAACGTGAGCAATAACATCTACTTTCGCCATAGAAGCTGCAAGAACTGTGCTATCAGAAAGTGGTGATAATTTGTCACCGAAATAAGCTCCTGAAAGAACTGCACCAGCAACAAGCGGAAGTGGTAAACCAAGTCCTTCACCAATCGCCATCATAGCAATACCTGCTGTTCCTACTGTTCCCCAAGACGTTCCTGTCGCGATAGAAGTTATAGAACAAATAATTAATGTTGCTAATAGGAATATGCTAGGGTGAATAAATTCTAATCCATAATAAATTAATGTTGGTACTACCCCACCAGCAATCCATGTTCCAATTAAAGCACCTACTGCAACTAAAATCAGTATTGCTTCTAATCCGTTAGAAATCCCTTTCGTAATTGCATCTTGCAATTCTTGATAACGAAATCCTAATCTTAATCCAAGCGCAATTACTAAAAACCATGAAATAAATAGCGCTAATTGAATTGGGAGATCAAAAATCGTTTGGAAGGAAAAGACAACAGCAAGAAATAGTAATAAAAGAACTATGATTTCTAGCATCGATGGTAATCTTACACTTTTCATTTTTTTCTCTCCTTACAAGTCGATAACATGACGTATGTCGTCTTACATGTATGTAATATACAATTAGCGAAGACAAAACAAAATTTTCATATTATTTCGATTTATTTTTCCAGTATAATATATTCACAACCCTTTCTATTGTAAAAGTAGATTACGTTTTTCGCAATGAAAAATATAAAAAATGTTGTATTTTTATTTATCCCGATATTTTCGGCCAATAAGACCTCCGCCTTAAAATTCAGTAAGCGCAAAGCACTTAGGTAAGAAATTAACTACTGTAACATCCCGGACTGACATGAACGTATTAAAGCTTCACTTTATTTACAAAGAAAAATCCCATACTAACTTTTTTAATATTTGCTGCAACAAAACTTTTTACAACTATCTTCACTTTTTAATTCACACCATTATTTCCCACGCAAAAATAGGACACACATCATAAAAATGATGCATGCCCTACCTTTATTTATACATATTTTGTATTTCTTCTTTATTTTTAAGTATTTCCTCAAACTTATCACTACAACCCTTCGGAAATAACACTCCCAGTCCATATGAATGCGCAAATTGAAAATGAGGGTACTTCGCTTTTACCTCATCCCAAAACTTATATACGCCGAAATCACCACTTCTAACTTCAATATCATGAAATAATACAATACCATTTTTCGCGACTTTAGGCAGCCAGGTGTTATAATCGTGAGAAACAGCTTCATACGTATGATATCCATCAATATGCAAAAGATTTATCGTTTCATCTTGAAACCGGTCTACAGCATCATCAAAAGTAGATCGAATTAAATTTCCTATATTAAGGTAGTTATCGCTCACTACTTTTTCTACTATTTGAAAAACCCCTTCTCCATATGGACCTGTGTGCCCATCTCCAGCCCAAGTATCTACTGCAAAGCATTTAGTCGATAACCCTCCATCTTTTACTCCCTGACAAAAACTAAAAAAGGAAGCTCCTAAATGTGTACCTAGCTCGACTAAAGTTTCTGGTTTTTCAAATCGTACTAAGTCATATGCAAAATCTAAATGTCCACTCCACGCAGATTGTGACCGAATAATAGGACTAAATGTTTCAAATTCAAATGATGGTTTATGAGTAACCCAGTTCATCGCATAACTCCTTCTGCACATATTTTTAACAAACCAAATTACTCTTATCTTTATTTTTTTATCGCCATGATTATGATTCTATTTCATGAAAATATGAAGAATTTATTCTTTTCTATTGAGGTAAAACATCATATACATATGGGTCAGTTGGCTTATTAATTTTCTCGATTTTGTTTACTTTTACAAGTGAAAAGACTGTTCCTTTATATGTCGTTTCATCTAATAATCCTGTTATTTTCACCCATGTTTCTTCTGGAATATTTTCAACATTTTTCCCCGTAACAATCATCCCCCAGACTGATGCATCCGCAATACAACAAGTTATGCCATATCGAGCCACTACCGCTTTATTACCCGTCACATCCTTATCATTATACATAAACCCTGAGAATGTAATTTCTTTCCCTTTAAATCCTTTTACATTTTGACCAATTATACTCATTGTTTGAACATAATCCTTATCCTCTACTTGTATTTTTCGTTGTCCTAACATACTTTTTACTACTTGCTCTTCCGTTTCATAAGTCGTTGATAAATTTGATGTTTCATCTGGATCATCGAATACCTCTTGCCCATCAAAATCATCCTGTTTCCCCTCTTTTTCGTTACCTTCCATACTTCTCGCCTGTACACTTTGATTCATACCCCTTTTTCCTGCTAAACTTCCATCAATTGTTACACTTCCAAAGAGAAAAGCACTAACTATCGGAACAACAAATAAAACATATACAAAGAAACTTTTTATCCCTGATTTTAATGCTGTATGGTGCTTACAACAATTACAATCACCCTCTTTTTCTCTCCAAACTTGTAAAGAACCAAGAAGTAAAATCACTACAAAAGCTATATACGTAAATTTAATCATTTTTGGAGCGATAAAATTATAAATATTCCCTGTTACAAGTAGTTTAAATAAGAGCATTGCTAAACCAATTAAAATAATTCCACGAATATAGCGATGATATGCCTTCTGCTCCTCTTTCTCCATTCTTTCTCACCTCCTATAACATTATGATTTGCAGGATGGTATACACAGATACAATGACAATTCCCATCAAAAAGAATACAAATTTCTTTTGAAAATATGCAAATAGCATTAACGTATTTTTCATATCAAGCATAGGCCCAAACACAAGAAATGCGAGAAGTGCCTTTACTGAGAAGACATGTCCAAAAGATGCCGCTATAAAAGCATCGGCTGCAGAGCAAATTGATAAAACATAACCAAATCCCATCATAATAAAGGGGGCAATTACTTCGTTATGTGCTACTGCATCCAGTACATTCCGATCAAAAAACGTTTGAAATACACTTGCTAAAAAAGCACCAATCAATAAATACTTACCAGTATCAAAAAACTCATCTACAGTGTGATTCGTAACATCTTTCCAACTCTTTTTTTTGCTTGTTTGAACTGAAACCTCTACATCTTTTAAAACATTTCTTTCGCGATAGCAATAATACACAATTAAACCTATGAATAGAGCAACTAGAATTGTTATCCCAAAGCGTGCATATACAACGTAATCATTTTTTTGAAACGCATATACAGTAGATAAAAGAACAACTGGATTCATAATGGGTGCACTCAATAAAATAACAATGCCTAAATGAAGTGGTAGCCCCTTTTGAATGAGCCTTCTTACAATTGGTATAATGACACATTCACACATTGGAAAAAGAACTCCCACAAATACTGCTGGAATCATTGCAACAATCGGAGATTTCGGCATTACTTTTTGAATCATATCTTCCGTCACAAACACTTGAATAAATGAAGAAACAATTACCCCTAATAAAATAAAGGGTATTGCTTCAAAAATGATACTTAAAAATACTGTATTCACATTCAACCATTCCTGTGGCATATTTTTGTGCAAATTTGCTAGACTTGTAAAATCTACAAAAAATAATAAAAAGAGAAACATAGCGATAAGAGCTATGCCTACTAATTCTTTTGAAACTCTATTAAAGACCAAGCTTCTCGCCTCCATTTTATTTATATGTAAACATGTGCTTGTCCAAATGCTTCATACTACAGCACAAATTTTATAGTCTATTTCTATTCTTAAATCGTAATCATTATGATTTATTATTGATTTTTCTTTTCCCATCGTTTAATATAAAACGTAATCATTACGATTTAAAGGAGAGATCATTTCATGAAAAAAGTACCTATCACTGTATTAAGTGGTTTTTTAGGATCTGGAAAAACTACCTTACTACATCACATTTTAACTAATAAGAATAACTTAAAAGTAGCTGTTATCGTTAATGATATGAGCGAAGTAAACATTGATGCATCTCTTATAAAAAAGGGTGGTTTTTCACGTACGGAGGAAAAACTAGTAGAGATTCAAAATGGCTGTATTTGTTGTACACTACGAGAAGATTTAATGATAGAAGTGAATCGTCTTGTGGAAAATGGTGATATTGACTATATTATTATTGAATCTTCTGGTATAAGTGAGCCTATTCCAGTTGCTCAAACGTTTACTTATACAGACGAAGTTCTTAACATTGATTTAACGAAAAATTGTCGCCTCGATACGATGGTTACAGTTGTAGATGCAAATAGATTTTGGGATGATTTTGCAGATGGAGAAAGTTTATTAGACCGAAAACAAGCAATCGATGAGAATGACACACGGGAAGTTATTGATTTATTAATAGATCAAATTGAGTTTGCAAACGTAATTATTCTTAATAAGATAGATTTGCTAGAAAAAGAAGATGTGATAGAGCTTCATCATTTACTAAAAAAATTAAATCCTAATGCAAAAGTTCTTGAATCTTCGTTTAGCAAAGTACCATTACAAGAAATTTTAAACACAAATCTATTTAATTATGAAGAAGCTAGTCAATCGGCCGGCTGGATACAAGAATTAAACAGTGACCATCATACACCGGAAACAGAAGAATACGGTATCACTTCTTTTGTTTACCGCCGCAAATATCCTTTCCATCCCGAGCGCCTTATGAATTGGCTAGAAAAATGGCCTTTAGATGTTGTAAGAGCGAAAGGATTCTTCTGGCTGGCATCTCGTAATAATATAATAGGGCTTCTATCTCAAGCAGGCTCCTCTATTACAATTCAAGGAGCCGGTGAATGGATAGCCGCATTACCTGAAACTGAAAGAAATCAAATGATTGCAGAAGAACCAGAAGTATTGAAAAACTGGGATACACAATATGGAGATCGAATAACCGAACTCGTATTTATTGGAATTGATATGAACCGTTCGTTAATTGAACAATCATTAGATGATTGTCTATTAACAGAAAAAGAAATGAGACAAAACTGGAACACATTTATTGATCCTATTCCAGCTTTTACTTACACTTCATAATTCAAAATAGAAAGGCTTCTGTAAACGGAAGCCTTTCTATTTTATCGTTCTCTGATCTAACACACATCTTTAATTTGAATAACAACTTTACATTAAGTAAGGAATTTCAGTTTGTTTTTAATTCTTTTCGTGATATATTGCATATTGTATACGATATATTTCTTGAAAGGAGGACTCTATACATTATGGATTCGAATCGTTTAAAAGGAATCATTATGGTTGTAATCGGTGCTTGTTTATGGGGCTTGTCTGGAACAGCTGCACAACAACTTTTTCAATATGACAATGTTTCAACCGAATGGTTAGTTACGATCCGTTTACTTATATCTGGAATTATTTTGCTCATTATTTCCTCATTCGGAACGAGAAAAAAAGAGATATTTGGCATTTGGAAACAAAAATCTGATGCTATTAAAATGATTTTGTTTGGTCTATTCGGTATGCTTGCTGTACAGTATACGTATTTCGCTTCAATTAAAGAAGGAAATGCTGCCGTGGCAACATTATTACAATATTTAGCTCCTATATTCATCACTGTATACTTACTTTTCAAATGGAACGTTCGTCCATCAAAAATTGATTTCATTTCAATTACCCTTTCATTAGTAGGTACTTTTCTCTTACTAACAAACGGGTCTGTTCATAACTTGGCTGTTTCTACACCAGCTATTATTTGGGGGATTTTATCTGGATTATCTCTCGCTTTTTATAGTTTATATTCAAAGGAATTGTTAGAAAAATGGTCTTCCTCCGTTATCGTTGGATGGGGCATGATTATTGGGGGTATTGGTGTAACGATTGTACACTTTACTTCTACAAACGAATTCATTTTATTATCAACTATGAAATATGTAAAACTAAGTACCCTACCGCTCATCACATTTGTCGTCATTTTCGGGACACTTATTGCCTTTTATTTATACTTAGACAGCATACGATACCTGACTCCGAAAGAAACAACATTATTTGGTTGCACAGAACCACTCGCAGCTATTATTTCTTCTGTACTTATATTGCAAGTGCCATTTCAATCTTTTCAGTTATTAGGCGCTTTTTGTGTCATTGTAATGGTGCTCATCTTAAGCCAAAAGCCGGATGAAGGGAAACAAAAATTAAAGCTTGTTCATGTAAAAAAGGAAAATATACAATGAAAGGATTGAATTCACTATGCCTGTCCCTCAAAATTATAAAAAACCAGGAAGAGTTTCAGCAAAATCACTCGTTTTAAATCAACTACAAAATTGGATTATTGAAGGTGTACTGAAGCCCAATGAAAAAATTAATGATGGGGAATTGGCTGAGGCACTAGGAGTAAGCAGAACACCTGTAAGAGAAGCACTTCAAATATTAGAGCTTTCTGGATTAGCGGAAATGGTACCAGGGCAAAAAACGAAAATTGCTCCTATTAAGTTAGACGACGTATCTATCATTTATGAAACGATGGCTGGTCTTCACTCTATTATAGGAAAGCAAGCTCTTCAAAACATTACAGACGCTGATATTCAACTACTTTCTGAAATAAATGAGCATTTTCAGCAATCTATAGAGAAAAAAAACGCAAAACAAGCTTTAGAATTAGATATACAATTCCACAATACAATTTCTTCTATTGCTAAAAACCAATATATTGAACCCTTTCTAGAAAATATGCAACTTCACGTTTTACGTCTTGAATATTTGTTTTTCCAAAACTTTGTTCCAGCAAGTCAATCTATTGAAGAACATCACTCTATCATTCAAGCATTACAGAAGCAGGACGAAAAACAAATGGAACAAATAATGACCCAAAACTGGCTCCGTCCCATGAAAGAAATACAAAAAATAATTTCTACGAAATAAAAGGAGAGCTGGTTACACAAAATCGTAACCAGTTCTCCTTTTACTAATCTATATAGCTATGCCTGGATATTTGCATAATCTTCCATATCTTCGTACTCTTTTTCCAATTCCTCTAAAGACAGCTCGTATAATTGTCGGTCGCGAATCTTAAACACACCTGCTCCAATTAACTCATCAATTAAATGCCTCTTACGATTTTCAACAGCAAAACGGAGTTGACTACTCATCTTTTAAAAAACTCCTTTCTACGATCATTGAAAATGATAATCTTTATCAATTACCACTTTTGATTATAAAAGATGACTCTTTATAAGTAAAGTAATTTCATGAAATATTTACCTTGCAAAGTACTTGTGGCCACATTATATATATGTATGCCGCGCGAAAAATGTTATACACTTTTTCTTATCCTTTTTCTTTCATACTTTGCAAGTTGTCTCATCATGATTAAATTCACCATCTATTTCTACTTGAATGGTGACATGTTCTACATGAAATTTCTCCTTTAATACATACGTAGCCTCTTTTAATACACTTTGCGTTTCATTCCCTTTAATAATAAGATGACATGTTAATACTTGAAAATCTGATGTGACAGACCATATGTGCAAATCATGAACTTCTTTGACAATCGGAATATTTAATAACGTACTTTTTACCTCTTCAACATTTATGTGCTGTGGTGCACCTTCCATTAATATATGAACCGTATCACGTGTTACACGCCATCCACTAATAATGACTAAAATAGACACAAGAATACTAGCAATCGCATCTGCAGCAGTCCATCCGAAAAATTTAATAAGTAACGCAGCAATGATCGCTCCGACGGAACCCAATAGATCGCCTAGTACGTGCAGGAAAGCACTTCTTAAATTCAAATTACCTTTCACATCTCCGCCTCTCATTAATATCCAGGCTGATAAAATATTAATAAGCAGACCAAGGACTGCAATAATGAGCATCCCATTACTAGCAATCTCAACTGGTTCTTTAAAACGACGGATTGCTTCAATAAAAATGTATACCGAAATGACAATAAGAACGACACCGTTACATAATGCTGCTAACATTTCGACTCGCTTATATCCATATGTTTTCACAGTTGTTGCTGTTTTTTCTCCGAGCTTAAACGCAAGTAAACTTAAAGCTAAAGATACTGCATCACTTAGCATATGCCCCGCGTCAGATAGTAGTGCTAAGCTATTTGTTACAAATCCACCAATAACTTCTGCAATCATAAAACTTGTTGTTAGTAGGAAGGCAATTAGTAACGCCTTTTTATTTTTTGAATGACCATAATCATGCGAATGTCCCATACTTATACTCCTTTAAGTACAATATCTGTATGTTAGTATGAAACAAACTCCCCATCTTTATCCCGAATTGACTGATTGTAAACGCCCGCTTCCTCTGTATACACACTTCGCTATTTTTTAAACAATCCCTTTTTCTCAAATAAAACAAGACTACTTCTTTTTTATTTTCATATTGTTTACTAATGAAAGAATTTTGAAGGAGGTTACTTAAATGAAACGTTTATTTCTCTGTATGGAACGTGAACTTGTTGTAGTGAAAGAACACAATGATAACTATGAAACGACTTATCACTTACAAAGTATGCAACCTACCTGTATCGCTGTTGATCCGTTCCACCCAAACCGTGTATATTGCGGAACATTTGGACGAGGTCTATGGTTAAGTGACGATAGTGGGGATTCATGGCGACCAATTGGAGATTCTTATCGTTACTTTGATTTCCCTAAAGAAGATGGTATTTTGCACTCCTCTATCACTTCCATAACAATAAGCTCAAATGAACAAGTTAACGGATATGGTGTCGTTTATGTCGGCACAGAACCAAGCGCTTTATTTCGCTCTGAAAATGGTGGTGAAACGTGGACTGAACTTAAAAATATGAAATCATTATTATCTTCTTATACGTGGGCATTTCCGCCTAGACCTTTTACCCATCACGTACGCTGGATTACAGTTGACCCAAACAACCCTAATACAATACACGTTTCAATCGAAGCTGGTGCTGTTATTCAAAGTAACGATAAAGGGCATACATGGATTGATAAAAAATTCGGTGCTCCTATCGATGCTCATCAATTACTTATGCACCCTGAAGCACCAAATCGCCTTTATGCATCATGTGGTGACGGATTTATGGGCGGACCTGATCGTGCTTATCTTGAGAGTTATAACAATGGAAACAGCTGGATCTCATGTAGTGCAGGACTTGAACATCATTATTTATACAGCATGGCAATTGATCCAGCTGATTGTGATACGATTCTCGTTTCTGCCGCGCCAAGTGCTGATCTCGCTCATCATCGTATCCCTTATGAATCTTATATTTATCGAAAAACGAAAGATACTCCGTTCCAGCAAGTACAACAAGGACTACCATCTGCAATCGGTACAGTCATTTCGATGTTTGCTACAAACGAAGCCGAACCACATACGTTCTACACGTTAAATAACAATGGCGTCTTTCAATCCAATGATAGCGGCGAATCGTGGGAACAACTAAACATTCCGTGGAAAGATGAATATAAAACGCAGCATCCGCATGCGTTACTCGTAACTAGTTATTGATGTAAAAAAGACTGCCTAATGGTTTTAGGCAGTCTTTCTTTTATTTCTTTAAGTCGATTACAATATTATCTAACACAATAGCCTGATTGCCTCCCAGTCTTCGAGGTACAAAACGCTCCTTTACTTGTCCTTCAACTATTGTTACCGATTCATAATTTTCAGAAGTGTGGATTCTTAAATTAACGTGAGGTGTTATTATTAACTTAGTAGCGTTCTCATTAAGTTGTTGGAATGTTTTACTCCAATTAAAATTATAAGAATCTTCACCTGAACCTCCATTTCCTTCTCCATAATACTGATTACCTAAATCATCTCTCACTTCTAAATCGACATCTACTCCATCCCATACACCCCTTATCTCTTGAGATACTTCTTGGTTGTAGTATAGAATAAACGAAATTGGTGTTATTTCCATTCTCTCCATATTTACTTTGACACCATCTTTTTCTGTACTACCTCCAATCAATTGCTCTTTATTTTCTATTCCTTTTAGATTAATATTAAAATTCCAATCCCCTTTTATCTCTTCTTCAGTTTCTAAAATGGCTATACTTTGTACAATCCATTCAACATTTACTATAGTTTCTTTACTACCAACTAGATCGCTACTTGTTTTGATTAAACCTGTATATTTTCTATCTGCGACTTTAGTAATTTTATTGCTACCTGATTGGGCACCTGCTCCTTTAATAGTTAAAAAATCCAACGTAATTGGATTCTCGCCTAAATCTCTGTTACTTTCTATAGAATAGTTTATTGATATTGTCTTCCCATCAAAAATCGCATCATTAATCGTTATCTTTATTCCCTTGCTTTCTTTTGTCATATTTAGTACTGTAGCGTATTGTTTATAATTATAATGAGGCTCCATTATCTTCCCTGCGTCAGCTTTAGAGTTTTCATATAACCCTGTTCTACCATTATCTAAAAATCGGAATATGTCACCTACAATTGGCAATCCCCCAGCATATGTAGGAAATCCGATACCGAGTGTTGCAACTGATAATCCTACTAAAATAGATGCAGCAGCGACACCTTTTTTCCAACTTTTCATCTTTTTCTTCGTACGTATCGATTGTTTTACATTTCGTTTTACTTTTTCCTTTTCGATTTCAGAAGTCTCAATTTCCTCTAGTTCTTTTTCATCTATATCAATATCATTTAATAGTTCATAAATGTCTTTCATATTACACTACCTCCAAAACTAATATTCGTAGCATTTTGTTGTAGTTTCTTTTTCCCCCGGTACACTCGATTATCAATTGCTGCCCGAGTTAATCCTAACTTGTCACCTATTTCCTCTGTCTTCATACCAAGTAAATATTTCATAATGAACACCTTTTGATCTAGCGGTTCTAATTGATTAATGAGCTTCAATAATTCTTCCCTATCTTCCATAACGATTAATTCGTCTTCTGCTGATTTTTCTGTACTGATATGAAACTCATCTGAAATGATTTCTACTGTTTTAGTCGATTTCCGGTAATAATCAATTGCTTTAAACTTCGCAATCGCTGCAATCCACTTTTTAAAATCACTCGGCTCTCCATGGAATTTATTTGCGTTATTCCAAATGGAAAGAAATATATCGTTTATACATTCCTCTATGAGTCCATCATTTTGAATGGGAAGTAGAACTTTATGCGTGATCCCCTTTATGAGTGGTAAGTATGTATCGACAACGAATTCTAACGCGTCTTCTTTTTGCCGCTGTAATCTTTTTATAAAATTTTTCTCATTTGATTTCATGTAGCGATTCCCCTTATTGTTTTGTAAAAGCTTTTACACCCTATATAACGTCTGAGAAAATTTTTTCTCTCATCTTTTTTATTTTTTGTATGTAATGGAATACTTTCCCTTAGCCATTTTCTCACATAACTATGCATTCAAGGAAAACTTTCTCAAGTCTGTAATTTAATTCATGTAGTACACTATTTATATAGTCACTCTTTAATTTAGTGTACATTTTATTTCATTAATCTATTTTAAAAATTAGGAGATGAGATGTGTATGTGTGGAATTACAGGTTGGGTAGATTGGAAAGAAGACCTTTCAAATCAACATGTTATTTTAAAAAAGATGGCAAATAGTATTCAGCATCGTGGTCCGGACGCTGAAGGATTTTGGTTTTCACCTCGCGCAGCTTTTGCACACCGCCGATTAATCGTAATAGATCCTAAAGGAGGAACGCAGCCAAAAACATTTCGTGCTGGTGATTATACGTATGCTCTTACTTATAATGGAGAAATTTATAATTTCCGTGAACTGAGAGAGCAGCTTCAAAAATGTGGGCATGCATTTGAAACCCATTCAGATACAGAAGTATTACTACATGCTTATTTAGAATGGAAAGAAGACTGCGTACGACATTTAAACGGAATTTTCGCTTTTGCCTTATGGGATGATCAGAAGCAACAATTGTTTTTAGCACGAGATCATTTAGGTGTAAAACCACTCTTTTTTACAGAAAGAAATGGCAGTATTATTTTCGGCTCTGAAATTAAAGCATTATTAGCGCATCCATCTGTCCCTGCTGAAATTGATGCGAATGGAATAAATGAAATATTTGGATTAGGCTTATTTCGCACTCCAGGATGTGGCGTCTTTAAACATATTCAAGAAGTACGTGCTGGACATTCTATAACATTTACACGTCATAAAAAAGTAGTTACGAAGTATTGGAATTTAGAAAGTAAGTTCCATACAGACTCTATAGAAGATACATCTTCGCATATTTTATCTATTTTACAAGATACAGTAAAAAGACAATTAATTGCCGATGTTCCTCTCGTTTGTATGTTATCAGGCGGATTAGACTCTAGCGGTATTACTGCACTTGCGGGTAAAGAATTTGCTGCTGAAAATAAAACACTTCATACGTATTCCGTTGATTTTGTAAATAGCGCAAAAGATTTCGAGCTAACATTTGCTCGCACTGGTTTAGACGCTCCTTGGGTAAAACGCGTTTCTGAACATGTCGGGACAGCGCATCATGATATCATTGTGAATGCTGAAGAATTAGCAAATCACTTATTCGTTCCCCTTCATGCGAAAGATTTACCGAGTGCTGGTGAAATGGAAACTTCACTATATTTACTATTTTGCGAAATGAAAAAAGATGCGACCGTAGCTTTATCCGGCGAATCAGCTGATGAAGTATTCGGTGGATATCCTTGGTTTCATCAAGAAGAACTACTATATGTAGATAAGTTTCCTTGGCTAACAAATTGGAAAAATACATCTCCTCTTCTACTAAATGAAGTAAGTAACCAATGTAATCTAGAAGACTATATTGATACACGATTCCAAGAAGCGATACTTGAAGTACCTACTCTTGAAGGCGAAAGTAAAAAATCCGCGAAACAACGTCAAATGTTTTATTTATTTTTAACAAGATTCCTTCCTTTCTTACTTGACCGTAAAGATCGTATGAGTATGGCTGTTGGATTTGAAGTTCGTGTACCGTTTTGCGATTATAGATTAGTTGAATATTTATGGAATGTTCCTTTCAACATAAAAAGTATTGATAATATCGAAAAAGGCATTTTACGTAGAGCACTACAACCAGCTTTACCTGACGATGTACGCAATAGAAGAAAAAGCGCTTATCCAACTTCACAAGATCCACACTACTTACAAACAATCCGTAATTTAACACTTGATATGTGTAACAATAAAAACAATCCTATTTTCTCACTTATTAATCATTCCATCTTACTTTCAATTGCTGATCAAAGTAATAAAGAGATTAACAATTTTGAAGCAAGAAGTGCCATGGAGTATATGCTACAAGTAAATGAATGGTTAAAAACATATCATATCCATATTGCTTAACAAAAAGGAGTTCAAGGATAAAAGCCTTGAACTCCTTTTATATTAATTAGCACATTGTTTATTATCAGTATCAATAGACCATCCAATAATCGTGGCACAATCTCTACCTTTCCACTGCAGTACATTTGTTAATACTGGCTCAATCTGCAAGCTATTCCCGTCATGTAATACTTCTACTAAAGATTGATCATCATCAAACTTTCGTTTGTCACACTCTAAAATGCCATCTGTTGCCATTACAATGTGATTCATTCCTTTTTCTAATCCTCTTACACCTGACGTAAAGCAAGGTGTATTTGCTGCAAAAATATTTTTCCTGCCAATATATTCGTAATTTTTCCGTTTATTTAATCGTCCTTTTCCATTTTTCGTTTTCTCAGAATGGAATAAATACGCGAAACAATCACCAACTGATAACCAATATAAAAATTCGCCTTTTCGTAAACAAATTAAGCAAGCGAGTTCCTCATCATCTTGATCACACTTTTTAATAAATAACTCATCTGTAAATAACGCTAATAAGTACATATGTGTATGATGAAAAGCTAAATGTATTGGATAGGAAAATAACTCTTTTAATTTCTCTTTTCTTTCTGAAATCGCTTCTATTATATAATCAATATTTTTTGTTTTGTGGTGTGTATCAAAAATCATAACAAATTCAAATTGTAATTCAGGATCCCACCAAGCAAGCACCGCATCTCCTCGTTCATATGCATCACTTTCTTGATTTCCCCCATATACGCCGACTGAAAGAGGACCACATTTTTCAATATGTATTTCATCTACATACATCTGTTCATGACTCATCCATTTGAATGTATTCACAGCTATCATCCTCTCTCTTGCTAAATGTATACCTTTACACATAGATTACCTTATATTTCAATAAAAATAAACTTTTTCAACATTTTTTATCCAAATAAAAGGATTTTATTTCTAAAATGACGAATATATCTTACTATACGATATAAAAAGGGGATTTATTATTATGAACAACATTAATCAACATTGGGAGAGCATTTATTATCACTTACGATACGAATACGAGGACAACCTTTCCCACCAAGCAATTCGTATTTTACAAATCGTTTCTCGTGAGAAAGATATAACAATTGGAAAAGTCGCTACTGAGCTTAGTCTTTCTCATAACACAGCATCTGAACATATAAAGCGCCTTATTCAAAAGGGGTTCATCGTTAAAGAGAGAAATAAAAAAGATGAAAGAGTGGTAAACCTTACATTAACAATTGAAGGAATTGAAGTATTAGAAAAACATACTTTACTAGATAAAGAAAAGATAAAAATATTAGAATCACAGTTATCAAAAGAAGAACAACAATTAATTGAAAAAGCATTTTCGTTATTAGCGAAGGAGGCAAAATATGCATTTCCTCGTTAAAGTAATCGTTTCGGCACTTATTATCGGCGTTATCACTGAAGTCGCTAAACACTACAGTACGATAGGTGGCTTTATTGCTGCCCTTCCTCTCGTGAGTTTACTTAGTCTATTTTGGATTTCATTTGAAGGCGGGAATAAACAAGAATTGAGTCAATTTGCTTTAGGGGTATTATATGGATTCCCCGCATCAGCACTACTATTATTTATTGTCTATATTGGTTTAAAAAATTCATTTACACTTAGTACATCTGTCCTACTCGGTATAGGTGTTTGGTGTATCGTTTTTGCTTGTCAAAAATTATTTCAAGCTTAGGAGGAATTAACATTCATAAATTTGTAGAAATAATGGGGCAAAATATAGAAGTACATATAAAAGGAGGTGGTAAACAAACTGTAGTCATTCAAACCGGAATGAGTTGCTCATTTTATGATTGGCTTCCTATTATAAAAAAGCTTTCACAGCACTTTACAGTCGTTTCATACCATCGCCCAGGTTACGGGAAAAGTGAGCTAGGAAATCAACCACGTACAATAAGGCAAGTTACAAAAGAGCTGCATATGTTACTAAACAAACTAGCTATTCAAGAGCCATTTATTCTAATCGGTCATTCCTATGGAGGATTATGTGCACAACATTTTGCGATGTTACATGAAGATAAGCTGCAAGCACTTATTTTAGTTGATTCTACTTCGATGAACTTACACCGTTTAGATGAACTTCATTTACCAATTTCTGATCAAACTGACTCGGATGATATGTGGCTTGAAAAATATAATACATACTCCAAAATGGATGTAGACATGCTTTCTAATAAACTAAAATCTATACTCGCTAACCAATCAAGACAGTACATTGAATTTTCTACCTCTCCTCTGTTATATAAAGCAACAGCTTCTGAACTATATGAGTGGAAAAATTGTGCTCGCTCAATAAAGGAGCTATATAAAACATTAGAAATACCATTAATCGTTATCGGTAGAGATCCTCATTATTCTATTACTCAGTTAACTGAGGGTGGCATGCCAAAAGAGGAAGCAACACAACTTGAAGCAATGTGGCAAGAACTGATCCATGAACAATTACAACTCTCAATACATAGCCAATATATACTTGCCGAACATGCTGGTCACGGAATCGAAATTGATCGGCCTGATATTATTATTGGGGCTGTTCAATCTCTATAAATAAAAAAAGGAAGCAACTAAAGTTGCTTCCTTACTTATCTATTCATAATCTTCTTCATCATCGATTTCTTCGTAATAAGCATTCCCATTACTTACATAAATAGGGCCATTCGCAACATCAATACGTAATACCCATGCCCATGGCACAGCTAAACGCTTATGTATTGCTCGCCAAAAGCTCATTGATTTTCTTTCGTACTCCTGGAACTCCTGAAGTAACTCTTTATAGGAGGAACCGTCTAACTGAATATTTGCTTCTAGCAAACGAGAATGGGCATAGTACTGCAGCTCTAGTTCAGCAGCAATTTCCATTTCTTCTTCTGTTGCCATACCAATAATTGTTCCATCTGCTGGTGCAATTTCATATACGTTGTGAACTTCAATAAGCCCTTCTTTCTCTTTCTCAAACATGTAAACAGCCTCCTTTAACATATAATTTTTATGTTACAAAGTCATACTTCTACAATAACTTCTCTCTTTCCTCTTTTTTTGATAAACTTTTACAAAATATTTAACCGATGACCTGTTTTCTCTATTCTTTCAGCAGAAATGAAACGATTTTTATCAAAATTTAATTTATACACATCAGGCATATGAAGTGTTTTCCAAAACTCCAAATCATATTTCGAATTAAAATAATTCATTAGTAATACCATAATATTTCCATGCGTACCTATTACAATATTCTTACCTTCATATTTTTTTAATATATTTTGTATACATATTACAGCGCGCTTTTGTGCTACAGTATTCGATTCTCCGCCTTCGTATGCAAAACTCCAATCTTTCCACACATTCTGCATAGCATCATTAAAATTTGATACTGGCTCTGTGCTCAATAATCTTTCACGCAAATCTTCTTCAGTTTGTATTGATAATTTATATGTATTCGCAATTCCTTGTACAGTTTGGATTGCTCTTTTGTAAGGACTAGAAATAACAACATCAATATGTTTATCTTTTAATAAATGCGTTACATTTTCTGCATCACAGTGCCCTTTTTCAGATAAAGGTCGTTCCCGTTCTTCTTTTGTATATGTAGAATGGGCATGGCGAACGAAATATATTGTTGTCATTTTTTAACCTCCTTTCTTATTTTCCATCTATATTCAATAATAAGATTGGAAAATCCTGTATTACAAAAGAGCACTTTTCATAAGTGCCCCTTTGTTTACATAATAAAATTATTTCATTATAATTTATTTCTAAACTCTTCATCTGTTATAGCATCTTGAATAAAATAATCTATATTATTTCTCAGTTTTTGATATGAAACTTAATCTTCTATATCGTTAAACATAATGACAATTTCTACTTTATTCCCTTTCTTATCTGTAGTATACAAGCTTTTTGTCAATACGAATGCGGTAGAACCACCTTTTTGACCAGCATATTCGAACTTACTATTTTTAACTGTTCCTTTGAAAATGTTCTCGATCTCTTCTTGCATTGATTTTGGAAAATAATTTCTACTATTTATCTTTTCCATTATACTCATATAATCTTTAGCGTTTGCACCCACTAATCGATCTGACCAAATTCGCTGAAATTCCATATCTACCTTTAATGGGATATCCCGTTTCTTCCATGCTTCTTCATCTTTCATCCATTCATGAATTTGTAACACATGTTTATTATACTCATCCTTTGACATGTTACGTATCATTTCTAATGATTGATTTTCTGGCTCATGAAGCTCATTTTCTACATACCCTCTCATATATAGTGAAGCAGTATACGAAGAGAACTTGTCATGACTAGTAAGCTCTAACTCTTTTATACTTTCATTTACTCTTTCTAATCCAAGCTTATCTAATAAATATGTTGTATTTGCATTAGAACTATAATGAATCATCCCTTTAGCGACTTCTTCTAAAGAAATTTTTCCGTTTTTCACTAATTCTCTCACTTTGGCATCTTCTAACCAGTCAGGATGTGCTCCACCATCAGTGTTTTTAACATAATATTTTTCTAGCTCCTGCAATGAAATTTGTTCATCTTTACTTATTTTCCCTTCTGATACTTGTTTAGCAAATTCAACTGCTATTACGATTTTTGCTGTACTCGCTAAAGGCAATTTTACATTTTCATTTATAGATGTTAGTATTTCCCCATTTTTTCTAATCAGTAATGAACATGTTTTATCACTTTTATGTTCTTTTATGTACTTTAATACGTAATTCGGATCTTCTTTTGACAAGTAGTACTTCATAATAACAAAGAAAGCTATAACGGCTACTATAATGACTCCTGCAACAATTCCTATAATCTTTAATATGTTCACAATATACCTCCTCTAACAAATTTCCTTCTATATCATAATTATACCGAATGAAATTACAAAATTATACAAAACAGATTGACTCTTCCTACACACAAAGAATCATTATTTTATTTCACACTGTATTGTATGGAAAATCTCATGAATATGTCTAACTTTCACATAACAAAAAAACATGCCTTCATTAGGAAAGCACGTTTTGTGATATTCTTCACATTTTTTAGTTAAAAAATAAATGTTTACTTACCATGATGTAACATTAAATCACTAAGTTCTTCTTCAATGTGATTTAATTTCGCAACGCCTTCTTTCCATTTATGAATATAACGTGAAACCCCAACAAAAAACAAAACAATAATTGTGGAAAGAATAATACCATATACGATTGCTACAGTACTCATAGTTACACTTCCTTATAATTAGTAATGTGGTTATTAGTTATATTTTTATTATAAACCTTTTTCTTTTAAAATACTTCAATTTCAACTTTTTGTAACAAAATTGATTTTTCTAATATTTCGTTCGTAAAAATGGCATATTTTTCACAAATTATACAAAACTTCACCATATGTACTATTACCATATGAGTTATATTATTAAATAGAATAAAGGGGATGATATACTATGACGACTTGGTTTATTGTAATGTTAGTTGTATTTGGAGCATTTAAAATTATCGTTTCTAGCCTTCCTAACTCTGTTATTGAATCCATTATTAGTCGCTTTGAAACACATCCACAACTGGAAGAAGAGAATGTGACTGTTACAATGAACGGAAATAACTTAGTAGGCGAAAAGAAATCAAAAATTATTCATGATTTTAACGAAGGTTTATTTTTAGATCGCTATTATGCACCGCCACACAATGAGGGTACTCCTTTAATTATCAATGCAAAACGTGGTAAAAAAGATTTCACATTTTATATTTATAGTCATGAAGAGCATGTTGATGTTGTAAAACAATATAAAAAGAAGGTAGTTGCTTATAGTTTACGCTCTAAAAACCTTCAAAATAGTGATATGTTCGTGTCAGCTGACTTAGCTTAATACTCATATATTAGAAAAAGGAATCCACGAAATATGGATTCCTTTTTTCTCATTTACTGAAAAATAAGCTCTGTCTTCAAACTATCTTTCGGTAACAACCAGCCTTTTTTCTCTAAACTCGCCATTAATAATTCCCTTTGTTTTGTCGCAATACTTTCTTCATTTGTTTTAAATGACACTTCTATTACGAAGTCATCTTCTAATTTTCCGGTATTACTTAATGGCCAAATTTCAATATTTGCTTTTATGTTTTCAAACTCTCCTGTATATCGTTGCATTAATACAGGACCGTAAATACGGGAATTCTTTAACATCTCTTCTCCCCAATTTGTATACAACCATTTGTTCATTTTCCCTGGTAATTTTTCTATTAACATTTTTTGAGCAGCTTGTTTATTTGGTAAATCAAGTATTCCATATCCTTTAGCACTGTAACTTTTCTTATTTGAAATGCTTAATGTTTTCTTCTCAAATCCCCAATCTATTTCCGCCTCATAACTATCCGTATTACTATCGAATCCTTCTTTTTTAGCTACTTCTAGTGCATCTTGAATTACACCATTTGGAATAGGATATCTTTTTTTATATGTTAGTTCAAAATCTTTACTAAATTCTTTCTTTCGAATTCTAGCGAACCAACCTTCCTCACTTAAACTTTTATTTGCAGTATCTAAAAATTGCACTTGTATTCTTTCATATTTTGTACCAGCTTGGAAATGTTCTAGCACCTCTTGCTTCATCTCTTTGTTATCACCTAATACTTGTTCTGGCTTCAATAATAACTTTACTTCAAAACTAGGTTTCATTGGACTAGCAGCAAACCCTTCCTTAACGTTATAAAGGAAACAACAAAAGAAAATGCTTACGAATACAAATACTTTTTTCATATACCTATCCCCTTTGCATTTTAAATGACTTCTATACGTTCCATTGCAAGTGAATATACATTTTCATATCCTGCTGTACTTAGCTTCTGTTGTAATCGATCCGTATCCTCTTTCAAAGCGTGCACTAGCACCGTATGTTCTGGTAATAATGTATTTAACATCTTTTTAACGTCTCTTATACTTTGGTGAACTTTATACGAAACTCGATTCACCCTACATGTATTCCTTACATGCTCTTTCATAACTTTTTCTGCAAAACTCCCTTTCGCAATATGCCCAGTAAAAATAACGGCATTCCGCTTTTCATTCCGAAGCTGTTCATAGTATAACTGTGCTCGTTTCGTTTGCATATTCGCATCACTCATTACAACTATTCCGTAACTATTTTGCATACTAATGTCATTATCCATCACTATTATGTTTCTTTTTAAACTCTCCATAATCCATTTAAGTTCTTCATTATTTTTTATCCAATCTTTATATACGAACATCTCTTCAAATCCAGCCAAAATTTCTTTATCTACTATAAGCGGAAATTCTTTATATCGTTCATATAAATACAATACTATATCTTGCGCCCTACCAAGTTGTGGCAGCGGTAATAATGCTATTCCTTTATTTTGCATAACTCGTTCAATTTCTGCACATAGATCGTCTAATCTTTCATTTTGCGAAACATCCTCTGTGTGATAAGCGGCATCTACAATTGCAACTTTTATATTGTGGCCCAATCTCTCAGGTAAATTAGCTCGTAGTATATTAGACTCTGCTGAATAGTCGCCTGAATAAAACACGTATGTATTACACATATCAACTAAAAACCAAACAGCTCCCAATACATGCCCACTATATCCCCATTGAAACCGCAATGTAGGAGTAATTTGTACCCATTCATTTGGATTGCTAATCTCATCAATACATACATAATTTAAATCTTTTATATTTTGGTCGCTATAAGGTAAATTCCACCCTTGCATCACATTATAGTTTCTCCATTTTTCATAATATAACGGCAGTTGCTCCTTCGTATAACGAGTCGTCCAAATTTTTTTCTTATAACCATACTTCGCTAATAAAGGTACACCCATCGTATGATCTTCATGAATATGTGATAAAAATACCGCATCTAAAAATGGAACAGCTTCTCTCTCTATTTTTGGATAACTATCCTCATAAGATCGATTAATACCACAATCAAATACTATTTTCGTCTCTTTATTTTTTACAAAATAGCAGGAGCGACCGTACTCTCCTGCTCCTCCCCATACTTCTACCCTCATCATGCTACCCCTTTTCGCTTTTGCTCCATATGTTGCAGCAGTAATAAGCACATTGTTGTAAGTCCAACAGAAACAACGGCCATCGCCATGCCTATAGATACTTCACCCTGTTCAAATTGAGCAAAAATAAACGTTGCTGACGTTTCTACTGATGGAGGTAATACGAGAAGCGATGCTACTAACTCTCTTATCGAAATTGTAAATGTCATCGCCCATCCAGCAAGAATGCCTGGGATAATAAGAGGCAATATTATTTTTCTAAAAATATAAATATAATTTCCAGAAAAAACACTTCCTGCCTGCATGAGAGAATCATCAATTTGTCCGAGTGATGATTTTACATATTGCACCGTGTAAGGTAAAAACAGAACAACATACGTTACGATAACCATGATTGGTGTATTGTAAATTGACATAGGCATATATGGTGAATTCCAAAATAGAATAAGACCTACAACCATAACGATTCCTGGTACCATATTCGGTAACATACCGCACATATCAAGCCATTTTTCAGAGTTTTTTTTCCCCTTTCGAATCATAAGTGCCAAAAAGACTCCAATCATTACCGCAATAATCGCTGTTACGAGTGAAAAAAGAAAACTATTCCATAAAGCCTCTAATCCCGGAGATCCCATTGTAAACAATGCCTCATAATGGCTTGTTGTAAAGTTATTTACATGTAAACCGTCGCCTCTTAATTTTGACAAAGATGCAATAAGTATAGAAAAGTATGGAATTCCAATTGATACGATTAATAAGCCAATTACATACATCCATGCTACAACACGTGTAAATATAGACAAAGTATATCTTTTAGATTTCACACCTTTTCCACTAACCATTGCATATGAATACTTTCGATTCAATACATTTTGCATATACCAAATGAGCATACAAGCACTAAGTAATAAAGAAGATAATGCTGTTGCACTACTAAAATCAATAGGCCAACTCGAAATAAATTTATGGATTTCTGATGTTAACACGTGGAATCCTATTCTACGTCCGAATGTAGCCGGTGTTCCAAATTCAGCAATCGTCTTTACGAAAATGAGTAAAGCACCCATTACATAACTTGATACTAATAACGGCAATATTATTTTTCTTAAGCGATAGAAAAAACTTCCGCCATGAACTGCTGCAGCATCTTCTTTACTACTCCCAATCTGAAGTAACGTGTTTTTCAGCATGAAATAAAGGAATGGGAATAAATGCAGACTCATAATTAATACCATACCTCCTAAACTAAAAAACGATGATGAAACTGTCTTTAGCATCGGGAAAAATTGTTCAAAATAGCCGTTAGGTTGCATGAACAAAATCCAGCCCATCGATCCAATATACGGCGGTGTCATAAATGGAATCATAAAAACAATATCTAACTTACTATACTTTCCTACATCTGTTTTGCTCATAATAAATGCCAATGGAAATGCAAATATTGTAGCTCCTATTACAACGAGTACACCTAGAAGCATCGAATTTAGAAAAATTCCAGCTAATCCACCACTCTGCATCACTTCAAAAGGCTTTAAAAAATTCCAACTGCTATTTTCATATACACTAGAAAATAAAATAAGAAAAAGTGGAATGACGATTAACATCGCCACAAGTAATAACGCTACCGTCATTCCAAATTGTCTTACTGATACGAATCGATTTACCATGGAATCACCATCTTATTGAAATACTTTCTTAAATTGTTTTCCTATTTCATCTTGCTCTTTCTCAACTGTTTTCCAATCAATATTTAATACTGGAATCTCTTCTACATTTGGTCTATTTTCAGCTTTTATATCTGTTCTACCCGGCAATAAATACGCTTTAGAAACTTGTTTTTGTACATCATCGGATAACAAATAATCAATAAACTCTTTTGCACCTTCAACATTTTTACTATCCTTCATAATCCCCGCTGCACGTGGGCTAATAACTGTTCCGCTTTTTGGATATACGATATCAACAGGTTCACCCTTTGCTTTTGCGCTATACGTCATATAATCAACACCCGCAATGACCATATCTTTCGCACCTGTTACAACTGGGTCTAACGCTTCCTGGTTTGCTCCTGCTACTGTAACTTCATTTTTCTTAAGCTGCTCAAATAAATTCCATCCATCTTGTCCATTCTTTTTCACGTATCCTGTTACAAAGTCTAAAGCTGAACCTGAAAGTGCTGGATCTGGAAGATTCACTTTCCCTTTCCATTCTCCTTTCGTTATATCGCTCCAATCTTCAGGCGCTGTCTTCACATTTTTTGTATTGTACACAATCCCTAATGCTGAAGCACTATACCCGAAATAATGTCCTTTATCATCTGACCATTCAGAACGCAGCTTATCAGCTTGTTTCGCCTCTTTATAAGCTAACGTTTGACCTTCTTTCTTTAATCCTTCCATCGCTGGTAAGGAAGCGAGTACGACAACGTCAACGACTGGATTTTTCTTTTCAGCTTCCATTCTCGCTAAAATTTTACCAGTTGTCCCTTGAAACATTTCCACCTTTATACCAGTTTTCTTTTCAAAGTCTTTTTGAATTTTTTCTGCTAATCCTTTTGGCCCTGCACTATATACAACAATTTTCTTTTCATTCGTATTTTCACTTTTTGCATCTGCATTACCTGTCTTTGAACTACAACCTGTTACTACAGTAGAAAATAGTAAAGTACATACAAATAAAGACTTAAGCGAACTGAATTTCTTCATACGATTCTCCCCCTATATGATGAATACATTTTTTTGGTACATATAACGATACTGGTTTCCCGATGCTTAATTTACTATTGTGATAAGCTGTCCATATTCCGAGTGCCCCCATGTTTACTTTTATTTCATACCGTTCTCCTACATATGTAACGTGCTTAATTTCACCTGTATACATTTCGCACACTTCATTTTTCGTCCAGCTCACATGCTCTGGACGAACCATTTTTTTACCCTCTACAAGCCAATTCGCCTTACCAACAAATTTGGCAACAAATTCATGAGACGGTTTCACATAAATATCTTCGGGTGTTCCTTTTTGTAATACTGCTCCTTGTTTCATGACAATAATTTGGTCTGACATTGACATTGCTTCTGTTTGGTCGTGAGTGACATACAGTGCAGTTAAACCAATGGAATGAACGATATCCATAAGCTCTATTCTCATTTCTTCTCGCAAAATTGCATCGAGTGCACTTAGCGGTTCGTCAAACAAAATAAAATGAGGTTTTGTTACAATTGCTCTAGCGAATGCGACACGTTGTTGCTGTCCACCAGAAAGTTCGTGTGGATACCTTTTCTCCATACCTTGCAGGCGAACTCGCTTTATTGCATCTTCTACTTTTTCTCGTAAATGATTCGTTTGCTTTGTAGCTCTTAAACCAAATGCAACATTTTCAAAAACAGTCATGTGCGGCCATAAAGCAAAATCTTGAAATACCATACCGATATTCCGTTCATGAGGAGATGTCTTTATCTTTTTTGTAGCAGAATACATGCACTGCTCTCCAAAATATATTTCTCCCTTATCTGGGTCTTCAAGTCCTGCTATCATTCTAAGTAAAGTCGTTTTCCCACATCCCGAAGGTCCTAAAAGTGTAGTGAATTCCCCTTGTTTCATTACAATCTGCAACGGCTTTAACGCTTGTGTTTTTCCAAATGTTTTTTCTAATCCATTAATTTTAATATCCATCGTCTCACCTCTCTCCCCTCATTCTTAACCTGCTTTCATTCTATATGGAAGATTTATACTGAATGTTAATGTACTGTAAAGATTAAATTAAAAAACTTCTAATAAACTATTTATTTCTATAGATTTTTTCTATAGTTAAAATAAAAAGGCGGCAATTCATAATGAATCTCTTAAAATTAGAAATTGTAGTACTTATTAAGAAATACAAAAAGCTTACAATCGTTGCAGAAAAACTTGGCGTTAAACAACCAACTATTACATTTCATATAAAAAGCTTAGAAGAAGAACTCGGTGTGTCTTTATTCGAATTACGTTCTGGAAGGTATTTCTTAACAGAGGCTGGTGAGGCTTTGCACCATTATGCTTGTAAAATAGATGCACTTATGAAAGAAGCTAGACGTGTCACGCAAGAGTTTAAAGATTTTCATAAAGGTGCTATAACAATCGGCGCTAGTTATGTACCAGCGACTTATCTTTTGCCAGAAGTCGTTCATCAATTTCAATGTGAATTTCCCAATATAAAAATAACACTACTAGTTAAAACAGCCCCTGAAATTCGAATGATGCTACAAAATCACGAAATCGATCTTGGGATAATTTCCGCTGCTCCATTTGATGAACCACTTTTAAAACAAACGAATATAATGCCCGATACACTTGTTCTTGCTTTTTCCAAAGAACATCATTTTTCAAAGAAAGACAATGTATCGTTACAAAATATCAAAAAGGAACGCATACTATTGCATCGTAATCCATCTACAACGAGAGACTTACTTACACAATGGACGTTAGCGCACAACATTACATTCCAATCAGAAATTGAATTAGACTCATTAGAAACGATGAAACAAATTTTAAAATATGGTAATGGAATTGCCTTGATTTCTAAACTGGCTATCGAACAAGAAATACAACGAAATGAGCTATGCTATATACCAATCCCTGAATTTGAATTTCAGCGTAATATTTATACGATTCATCATGAGGACAGATGGAATTCTAAAATCATTTCTTTTTTACTACAGAGCATCACTTCATTTGCAACAAAAAATTAAAAGGCTGTCGTTATGCACGACAGCCTTTTAAACTATAAATCTATTTATTTTTCTTTGCCTCAATTTTTGCTTGCGCCTCTTCAGCCTTATCTAATGCTTCTGATACTTTCTTCTCTTTTTCTTTCACTTCATCTATACTATCGACAGCTTTAATAATTTTATCGATTCCTTCTTCTTCTACCTTTCTACGCTTTGCCACTCTTTCATTTACTTTCTCTTCCACATCTTTTGCTTTTTGAAGCATATTCTCTGCATTTGATGTTACAGCTTTTTCAAGTGCATCGTCTTTTTTCATTTGTAACACTTCATTTGCAATGTCTTTCGCTTCTAAATACTTACCGTCTTTTAATGCTGTTGCTCCGTGATCCATTTTCTCGGCCATTTCTTTATATGATTTCGCTTCATTCCCGGACTTCTCTTTTTCTGCTTTTTCAAACCACATTGCTGCATCACTATATTTTTCATCTTTCAATGATTGCATACCTGTTTCAATATATGTGTCATAATTGCTACATCCAGCCATCACGACTAACAGAAAAAGCATAACAAAACTTAATTTTTTCATGCTGTTGTCTCCTTTTCTTTGCAAGCTCACTTTACTTTAACATACATGAAAAAGAGTTTCAAAAACTAAAATACTAATTTAGTCATTTTTATAATGATAAGTCAAATTTTTATTATTTTCTTATTTTTAAGCGGACACATCTACTTGTTTTTTCGCCATATGTTGCTTTACTCCAACTAATACAACTAACAATAAACCTCCGCCTATTGTCATCATAACAATGCTAGTTGGCAACATATCTAATAGTAGTCCATATACAATCATACCAAGTGGTGCGATTGCAGTCGCAATTGTTTCAAGTAGGCCAAACACACGCCCTAGGTAGCTCGGATCTGTCGTTTTTTGCATATGTACTTGCATTGGAATGTTTACAATCATAATTGCTATACCAGTTAACATCATAAAAGCAATATAGTAAATAAAACTTGCTACTTTTGGAATGATAACTAACAACGGAAAGACTGTACATAAACTTAAACCTGCAAACAAAAACAGTCCAGTATAAATAGAACGAAACGGATTATTCACTTCTTTACGTACTGATAACGCAATTGCACCAATTAACATCCCAACTGCTAACATTCCCTCTACAGTACCGAGTTGCTTTGAAGATAAATGCAATGTATGGACGATAATGTATGGAAGTGCAACTGTTAGACCACACGCAAAAAAGTTTACCCACAATGCTATTTTCATTAAACCATATATTTCACGTCGTCTTTTTACATATAAAAAACCTTCTTTTATACTCGTCAAGAAATGCTCTGTACTCTCAGCCACTTCTTTTTTATATAAATCAAATGCGATAAATAATTGCAAAATAACCGCTAAAAAGAACGTAATACTATTTAACAAAAAGAACGACTGAATTGAAAAGAAACCATATACAACTCCGCCAATAATCGGCCCTAAAATATTTGATAAAGAAGCCGCCGTTTGATTTAAAGCACTCGCTTTTTGAATACGTCCTTCATCTACTAAACTCGGAATAGACGAAGTTAATGCAACGGAATAAAAACTTGCACAAATTGATAATAATGCTGCTGAAATATAAATAAAAAGAAGTGATGGTCCAAATATAGTAGCAAGAATAAACATACTAAGCATCGTTAAACTACTTAATAAATCAGTACCAATGACAAGCCATTTTCGATTCACACGGTCTGCTACAGCACCAGCAATTGGGCCACAGATTATCCTTGGAATTGATCCGCAAACGAGCGTAATTGCAAACCCCATCCCTGAACCAGTAGTCTTTAATACATATAACCCCATTGCGAACGTATAAATACCTGAGCCTAATAAAGACGTCATTTTTCCAATCATCATTAAAATGATATTTCTAGTTGCAATCTTCATTCTTGAATCATGTTGTCCTATACTTATATCTCCCATTTTTGACTCTCTCCCCTTAAAAGTTAAATTGTGTTAAACTTATTATATAATCAACTTTCCAATTTTCACAACAAAAAGTTAAATACAATTAAACTTCTTAAATATAAAGGAGCAATAATATGGCAACTCTCGGTGAAAAAATTAAAGCATTACGAAAAGAAAAAAAGCTTACGCAAACAGCACTGGCAGGTTCGGAACTGACAAAAAGTATGCTTAGTCAAATTGAAAATGGAAAAGCTACACCTTCTATGAAAACATTACAATATATTGCTGAAAAACTTGAATGTGAAATGAGCTTTTTATTAGAAGAAGATGAAGGAGAAATTGTAGAACTCATTCAAAAAATGGAGCCATTAATAAAAGCAAATAAATGCGATGAAGTATACAAGACTTTACTACCTATCGTTCAAACAGAGCTACCTTCTACTTTAAATACAGCTCGCTTATATAAACAGTTCCTAACAGGAGCAGTTATTATGAACGATTATCATATTGAATATTACGTTGAAACTGCTGTTTCTATATTTGAAAAATATACTTTATATCGAGAAAGCACTGAAACGAAACTACTGTTTTACTATATGCTCTTCAAACGTAAAAAATATAAAGAATGTTTACAGATGATTGCTACAATTCGTGATGAATATAAAGCAAAGAATTTAGAAATGGATCTGATTACACATATACAACTATACTTAAAAGAAGCCATTATTTTACTCGCATACGGCAATTATGAAAAATGTGAAAAAGTCATTTTAGATGCACTTGCATTTTCAAAAAAGCATCAAGTGTATTATAAAACAGATGAATTTTACCGGATTTTATCTTACCAAAAAGTCATTACAGCTGATAAAGAACGATATTTATATTACATAAAAAAATCTGAGCAATTTGCCATTTTTACAGAAGATATTCTATCCATCGCAATTATTGATATTTTAAAAGCATACTATTACAACACAATTACTAATGAATATACAATCGCATTAAAACATCTAGAACAATTTCGAGAAAAACTAAAAGATGAACCAATCTTTCAAGACGATGGATTGTATTATCTTGAAAAAGGAAAATCTCTGTATGGTTTAAAACGTTACGAGGAAGCTTTGGAAACATTAAAACGTGCTAATATTCCAGATTATATGAGTCATCCACTTGATCAGTCATGGTTATTAACAGCTGGATCATATCGTGCCCTGTGTCATATAGAACTTCAAGATAAACCAGCTGCTCTGAAAGAAGCAAAAGAAGCAGTTCAAACGATAGATGGTTATCCTGATTCCATCTTCACTTCATTTATTAAAGAAACATTACAAATAATACAAAAACTTTAAGAATGTCTCTAAATGGTATATTATTCCTCTTTTTTAGCAAAGATAATAATGATGGGAGGAATATAAATGAATATACAACGTGCAATAGAGCTTTCTATGTCAGCAGAACAAGCCAATGTCAATTTTCAAGGCATGCCTGTTATGATTCAACACGTCGATGAAAGCAATGAAACCGCCCGCATATATGAAGTAAAAAACCCAGGACGCGAATTAACTGTTCCAGTTAATAGCTTAGAGGAAATATAAGAAATGCCACTTCTCTTTTGAAGTGGCATTTTTCTTATAAATCAAAAATACAACTATTATTTCTTCTAATTTTTTAAGATTATAATAAGAAAATGTAAAATTTATACTATAAACCTATATTTTGTGATAATGTATGATTTGGAAATAAATAAATCTTTATAGATGAATAATATAAAGTTTTTTTCATTTCCTACTCTATACATAAAGGAGGAATTGTATGAGCCTTTCTATATACGAAGGTTTAGGCATTATTTTTTTCGTAATCATTATGACTTACGCCCTTGCACACAAATATTTATGCTCAAAAAAATTACTTATTATTCTATTTCTCATTTGTAATGCTATTTATCTTATTTGGCGAACTTTTTATTCGTTACCAACTATTAATCTCATAAGTATTATCGCTGGTATTATATTGTTAATTACAGAATGGGCTGGTTACTTACAATCTATCGTTTTCAGCATTGTTTCATGGAAGCCATATAAACGGAAAGAAGTACCATTATCCACTTTCGAAAAACTGCCTACTGTCGACATATTTATTGCAACTTACAATGAACCGATCGATTTGTTAAAACGTACTGTAGCTGCTTGTACGTTGATTACTTATCCGAAAGAGTTACTAAACATTTATATTTGTGACGATGGGCGCCGTGAAAGTGTAAAGCAACTTGCGGCAGAGTTTTCTGTTCAGCACATAACTCGCACAGAAAATAAGCATGCAAAAGCTGGAAATTTAAATCATGCGATGCTTCATTCAAAAGGTGATATTATCGTAACAATGGATGCTGATATGATACCACGAGCTAACTTTTTAGAGCGAACGATTGGTTATTTTTCTAAAAATAATGTTGTATTCGTACAAGCACCACAAGTTTTTTATAATGCTGATCCTTTCCAATATAATTTGTTTTTTGAAGATAACATCGCCAATGAACAAGATTTCTTTATGCGCCAGTTAGAAGAAGGAAAAGATCGCTTTAATGCTACGATGTATGTTGGTAGTAACGCCCTATTTCGCCGCACCGCTCTTGAAGAAATTGGAGGATTTGCGACTGGAGTTATTACTGAAGATATGGCAACTGGTATGCTACTACAAGCTAACAAATGGGAAACTATATTTGTCAATGAAACACTTGCTGTTGGATTATCCCCAGAAACATTTAGTGATTTATTAAAACAGCGTGACCGCTGGTGTAGAGGGAATATTCAAGTCGTAAAAAAATGGAATCCTTTCACTATAAAAGGATTATCTTTTATGCAGCGTCTTTTATATGCAGATGGAATCCATTATTGGTTTTTCGGTGTTTATAAAATGATATTTTTACTAGCACCGCTATTATTTTTAATATTTGATATTTATAGTTTAGAAATTAATTTCATGCACTTATTCATGTTCTGGGCACCTGCTTTTTTAACATCACAGCTTATTTTCAAAGCTGTTTCTAATAAAAAACGAACAGCTACGTGGAGTCATGTGTACGAAGTTGCTATGGCTCCTTATATGGGATTTGCTATTTTATCAGAAACTTTCTTACGTAAAAAATTTCAATTTCATGTGACAAGAAAAGGAGTTCAAAATAATACAAGGCATTTTTTATGGATTGCAAGCGTCCCTCATCTCATATTACTCATTTTAACAATTATTGCACTGATTCGTGCAACACTTATGTTCTTATATCCTGAGCAATATCATATTGAAAGAGAAAGTTTATATATTAATATTTTCTGGGTACTATACAACGGGATAGCTATTGTCACTTCACTATTTGTAGCATTTGAAAGACCGCGTTTTCGAAATTCAGAACGTTTCGTAGTAAATTTACCAGGTACTTTATATGCCGAAGATATGATCATTTCTTGCAATGTCCTTGATATTAGTGAAACGGGGGCACGTTTTGAATTAGATTCCTCCATTCCATTTGAAACTTTATCAAGTCTATCTTCCTATACGTTATCTTTTGGCGAGGTAAAAAAGATTCATAGTACAAAAAAATGGATTCAAAGACAAGAAAATTCTGTACAAGTTGGTGTATCATTTGATGATGTATCCCATGAGCAATATTGTAAACTCATTCTTCATTTATTTAGTAAACCGGTTAATGACCGGGTGGAAAAGGTGTACGATAAAGCATTTCTTACACTAGCAATTGCATCTTTCATAAAAAACACAAAAAAAGCACCAAGACAATTTCGCAGACAACATATACGTGAGCAACTGATGTCTCCTGGAACATTGCATATGAATGGGATGCCGATTGAAGCGACTATTATCGACTATAGTACAGGTGGATGCCAAGTACAAACGAACATCCCACTTGTTATTGACCAAATTATACAAGTAACAATGGAGGAACGTAATATTCAAAAGAGAAATGCACAAGTGTGTTGGATTCAAAAAAAAGGTCGTAAAATATATGCTGGATTAAAATTCACAGCGTAAAAAAAGAAAAGAAGCGTAGTGCTTCTTTTCTTTTTTTACATGCTAAAATACTTATTAAAAGGGGGAAATTTATATGGAAAATGCTTCACAAAAGGCGAGTCATTATTATGCGGTGATATTCACTTCTAATTTATCAAATGATACAACTGACTATAATACCGTTGCCGAAGAAATGGAGGAACTCGCAAAGCAACAACCTGGATTTTTAGGTGTAGAAAGTGCACGAGGTAATTCTGGGCTCGGAATAACAATTTCTTATTGGGAATCACTTGATGCAATTGAAAATTGGAAAAAGAACGCCTTACATAAAGAAGCGAAAAAAAGAGGTCGTGAGCAATGGTATGAAAACTTCCACCTGCGTATTTGTCTTGTTGAGAAAGAATTTAAGTTTCATAGAGGTACTTTATAACTATGAAGGAAAAATTAGCTCTCGTTATTGTTCATGAAATATATGGTGTGAACGACCATATGCATCACGTTACCCAGCACTTTACTTCATCTCATATAGACGTATTCTGTCCTAATCTTCTACACTTACAACATGCATTTCATTATCGTGATGAAGAAAAGGCATATGAACATTTTGTAAATCATATTGGATTTGATGATGGAAAAAAGCAAATTGAAGAATTCATTTCTCATCTTTCTAGTAGTTATACACATATTGGACTTATCGGCTTTAGTGTTGGAGCTACCATCTCATGGCTATGTAGTAACAATCCGAAAATAAATTTTATTATCGGATGTTACGGTTCTCGTATACGCGACTATGTTCACATAAAACCTACATGCGCTACATTACTTATATTCCCTGAAAAAGAATCTAGTTTTTCAGTATCCTCTTTAATTCAAACATTGCAGCAACAAAAGAATCCTTTATTAGAAATCAAACAACTACACGGTGAACATGGATTTCTAAATCCGTACACTGAAAAATATAACGAGCACTCTACAAAAGAAGCATACAATTTAATAGATTCATTTCTTGTAAAGTGAAACTTCAATCAGTGGGGGGTCATCCCCCACCTAATCTCTTTTCTTACGTTGAGTTTTAAGGTGTGGGTCTTACTGCCCATGCGTGATAAAAACAATCTTATACAGGAGACTCAAATGACGCTGACATTACTCTTACCTGTTTTCATACTCATTGCCTTTATCTCAGCGCTAACTATCATTTTTATAACCGTAAAAAAAGGAGGATTTTTCAACCGCCCCTACTTACAATCTATTATCGTTTGCATTTTATTTTTTACTAATTGGATCTTATATGTAACAACTTTTTATTCGCTACTCCCCGCGAAAGTTAGTGAGTTCCTATTCCTACCCATTTGGTTTTTCCTTTGTATTTTAGGTTTTATAACTTTCTGGCGCGAATGGAGAAATAATCGTGTATTTTCCATATGTATCGTTCTTCTTTCCTTTATTAGTTTTTTATTTGGGTTATTGTTGTTAGTTCTTTCGGGGATGTAATAGAAGAAGGAAGAAAAGCCAACTTTCAACTTTTCTTCCTTCTCTGTTTACCTTTAGCTTTCACTGTCACTGATTCACAAGGTGTATAATATATTTGAGGTGTCGCCTTATCAACAAACATCATAAACGTAACGAAACCGATAATAAAGAAAATAAACAACGTTAACAAAATTGCTCCTATCGTTAAAAGTATCATAACACCACCCCTATATTTTTCATGTTATTACACTTTTCGCTATTATATGAGCGTAATCCTTTTTAGAAAAAGAAACGTAACAAAATAATCACAACCACTCCCGTTAATACTGTACCTAATAAACTACGAGTATATATCGCTACAAGAAATGTTGGAATTGCTGCAATAAGATAATCCCACTGCATCGTTTCATGCATAAATAAAACTTGTGCTAAAAGCGCTGCTAATATCGCAATTGGTATGTAATTTAACCATTTTAAACCCCAGTCAGGAATTTGTAGTTTGCTAAATACGAGTAGAGGTAAAATACGTGGCACGAGTGTAACAGCTCCTGCTGCTAGTAAAAGTAATAATACATCTAATCTCATTTCCATTTTTCAATCAACACTCCAATCGTCGCAGCTAGTAAGGTTGCGCTAATAACCGCTATACTATCTGGCATAAATAGGTGTGAAACGTATGCGATAATAATCGCTACAATTGCAACACTTAAATGAATTGCTAGTTTCGGTTTACTACTTATGAGCTGAAGAACAAATAATCCGATAAACATCGCTGGTAATGCATAATCCATCCCGTATGTATGTGGATCTGGTATCCACTCACCAAATAGCCCACCAATAATAGTAGCAAGAATCCAATTTAAATACGCTGTTACGTTAAGCCCTATCATCCATCTTTCACCTAAATATCCTTTTTGCGCTGCATGCTGCACTGCAACGCCGAACGTTTCATCTGTAATTTGCGAACCGATGATTAAGTTTTTAAATAGAGGAATTTTAGTAAAGTACGGTGCAAGCGCTGCGCTCATTAATAAATGGCGTAAATTAACAAAAAATACAGTGAAAATAATTGCGGAAGCAGGAGCACCGGCTGCATACATACCAGCTAATATAAATTGGGCAGAACCTGCATAAATTAAAGTGGACATAAATGCAATTTCAATGATAGAAAAACCTGCTGTTTTTGCAATTACACCAGCTGCTATACCGATGCTCAAATAACCAAATACAGTTGGTAAACAATCTTTTACTCCTTGCTGAAATGTATCATCGCTCTGCAAAGCTACATGTGCCTGAGCTTTACTCATCCTTATCATCCTCCATTCCTTCTAAAGTTCGTTTTCCTGTTACGACATGAACTAGATCTATATTTTCACGCCATAACGTATCTAACTTATCAGCTCCAAATTCCTTCGTGATTTCTTCAACCATAATATCGTGCCGCACATACTCTGTAGCAACGAGAACTAGCGCTGGGTCATACGTTGTAACGGCCCATGAAGTGCTATCATTTGAGAAGTTCGCAATTAATACTTCCTCTCCATCACGAGCAATAACAGTTAAATGACCACCCATTCTCTTTTCAACAACGTGGGGCGTCATATAATTATGGTGAAATGTCGCTCCTATTTTTGTTTCTGGAGCTCCAAATAAGATTGAAAATATATGTACGCCTTCCTCTTCCTTTTGATGAATGTATGGCTCAATTTCATGCACTTGATCTTCCCATACAGAAATCCATAACTCTTTCTTTGCCCTATTAATTATATTGCATATCTCTTTTAAAACACGATCATTTGAGCGAATATGCGAAATTACATCAATCTGTCTTTCTTGTTCTAAACCATTTAATTTCTCATCTAAAAATTCAAAGGACTTTTCAAAGTCTTTTCGCATTCGATTCATTAATTCGGTAGCTGGTACTGGTACATATTTCACTGGTTCAGAAGGTACAATATGCACCGCTCCTTTATCCATTAACTTACCGAGTACCTCGTAAATCATAGAACGAGGTACTCCTGTTTGTTTACTCACTTCATAGCCTGTTACTGGGGAATGTTTTAACAATCCAATATACGCTTTACATTCATACTGGGAAAATCCCAACTTTTGTAATTCCTTTATAATTTCATCCATCGGTAACCCCTCACAATCTAAATCGCCCTTACTTCAAAACGACGATTTTGCTTTCCTTTACTTTTTACTTTATCAATAACAAGTGTTCCTATTTCACTCGTATTTTTCACATGTGTGCCTCCACAAGCTTGTTCGTCTAAATTTTCAATTGTAACAATGCGGATTTCTTGGATAGTAGTTGGCAGGAGATTTATTGCTGTTTTAATCATTCCTACAGCATTTTCTGCTTCTTCGCGGCTCATATAACGAGTGGAAATTTCTTTATTTTGCTTAATAAGTTTATTCACTTCCTCAACAATTTCTTCTACTTCCACGCTCGATAACTCTTGTAACTCATTAAAATCGATACGTGCTTTATCAGGATAAATTTGATTTCCAGTGCATAGAGCTCCATACTTTTCATAAACAACAGCTCCGATAAGATGCAGTAAAGAGTGATGACGCATTAAATTATGACGTCTTTCCCAATTTATCTCTAATTTAACTGGACCTAACTTTACTTGAGCTTCATCTTTTATATAGTGAACTATTTCTCCTTGCTCCTTCTTTACTTTTTCAACTTCAAATACAGACCCATCTTGTACAATGACACCCGTATCACATTCCTGTCCTCCACCAGTTGGATAAAAAACTGTTTCTTTTACAAATACTTTATTCCCTTCTACTCTTATCACTTCTGTTTCGCAACTCGTTTTGTATGCATCTTCTAAATATAATGCCGTTGTCATACTCTCACCTCTTTAGTAGTTATAGTTATACCTACTAATATAAAAAAGAAGCTCCGTAAAGTCAATTGATAATTCTGAAATTTAAAATTAATAAAAGACTCCTTTATTAGGAGTCCACTATCTCAATATTTCATTCGCTTCTTTTTCATAAATTTTATCAAATGACGTCATAACGCGCTGTGATGCTTGAATCATCTTTTGATCTGTCATAAGATCTGCCATCTCTTTCGTCATATCAACATTCGAATTTTCTAGCATATGATTTTTTACTATTCCTGTTCCGTTCGGTAAATTAGCAATGTTTCCTTCTGCTAGTGTAAAGCTTTTGTTTTCACGTTGCACGAGACGTGCATTCGTTTCTGCATCTACTGTTTTTGTTTGCAAACGACCAATATTATTTTGTGTTACTTCATCATATAATGTACCGTCTGCTTGTACAGCAACCTTTGCTCCTTCTGGAATACGAATACGCTCATTATTCTCTCCTATTACGAAAGCACCTGAAGATGTTTGTAAATATCGATCACTATTTAATGTGAAACTACCATCTCTCGTTAAAAACGTTTCATCATTTTTAGAAGTAACAAAAAATGATGTTGTGCCGGCCGCGCCGTCATCTAAAAAGAAATCTGTAGCGCTATTTGTCATTTGTATATTTCCTTGTACTAAATTCACATGCGTTGCAGCTGGTACTACAGCGTAATCGACCGAACCGATATTTGTTACCGCCCCATCTCCGCGGCGATATGTGTCTTGTACATCAAATACTTTAGACGTCATATTTTCTGCTTTAAATCCTGTCGTTTGAGCATTTGCAACGTTATTCGAATGAACATTAATGCGCTGCATGTAATTCATCATGCCCATAGAACCTATATAAAGACCGTTCATATTCGTTTGAATAAGGCAAGCGCCTTATTCTTCACCTCTTTTCTACGATGTTTGTAACATTTGTTTTGCTAAATGTTCAGCTGTAGCGATATGTATATTTTTCTTTATGTCTTGGCCATCTGTCATTAATACAATAGGAGCTGATGATACTGCTGGAATTTTCAACAATTCGCCACTACTTGCTGTTTCATCAAATTTCGTAAACACAATACCATCTATATGAATATCTTTAAAGTTTGTAATGATTTCAATCATATCTTTACTTTTCATAGAAGCTGATAACGTTAAACAAATATAATCTGGTTCTACTTGTCCCATCGTTTCAATCATTTCTTCCACTGTTTCTGACGTACGGTAATTTTTTCCGGCTGTATCAATTAAAATATAATCGACGCGTGCTTCTTCTTTAAAATACGTAAGCGCTCTTGTCATTGCAGCTTCATCACGCACAGCAATTACTTCAGATCCAATTGTCTTTACGTTATCTTGCAATTGCTGCACTGTCCCTATGCGCGAATGATCGGTCGTTATAAAACCAACTGTTTTTTTCTTACCGTGAAATTGCCATGCCATTTTCGCCAGTGTCGTCGTTTTACCAACGCCAGTTGGACCTATTAATGCAATTGTTTGTACTTCTTTTTCAAAGACGTTTTCCGTATTAAAATGAGATTTCATATCTTCCAATATGTACCTGATAACTTCTTCTTCCGTAATCATCGTTGCATTTTCAAACTTTATTTTTAACTTTTCAGCATATGCATGAATGAAATATTGTTCCACATCGTTTTGTTCTAGCATCCGAATTACTTTTTGAATAATAAACGGTACAGATTCTTGATTTTCTTTCTTTGGAGCTACTTCTTCTTTCTTTACTGGAACGACTTGTTTCACAACTTTTTTCTTTTTCGTTACTTCCGTTTCTTTCATCGGTTTCACAACGACGATTCCTTTTTCAAACAGCTTTAATAGTTTCTCTTTTTTTCTTGCCCATTCTTCACTATTTCCTGTTTGCATCGCCGCGTATGACATAGAAGTCGTTACGTTTTCTAAATTGTGCAGTACTGATTGAATTCCATTCGCCTTCACAATTTGTTCTGAAGGATCATTCACAACATCCATTAACTGTTCATGAAATTGAGCTGTACCTTCATTCACTTCTTCTTGTTTTTCTTCTGGAAAAGCAACTAACATTTCATAATCCTTTTTCCAAAAAAACGGTATATTTCGTTTTACACTTTCATCGACAACGTAATAATAATCTGTACCATATTGGTCAAATAACTTTCGATACAATTCATTTTTCGAAGCTGCTTTTATTCGCATTAACGCTTCTTTCTTTTCTGTACTTTCCATTACTTCACCCCCTACTATTCAATATAGGCAATTTGATCCACAACAATTTCTGGTGCTAATTCACTAATACAAAGTACTTGTGCTTCCACTTGATAACGTTCTAGCAGTCTTACAATCGCAAATCTAAAATCTTTTCTACGTGTTAATAACACTGGCTCTCTTCCCATTAAACGTGCTTGCTTAAAGACGCGCTGCACTTGCTCAACGACACGTGTTTCTAAATCTAAATCCCAGTTTAATAAGTAACCTTGATATGAATTATTCACAACATCCGCATCTAACTCAATTGAATCAGAGAAGAGCGCTGCATATATTTTTCCGTCCGGATTTTTCGCATTTTCACAAATAACTTTTGAAATACATTCACGAACAAATGATGTTACACCATCAACGTGGTTTTGATAAATTTCTTTGCCGTCAATAATACCTTCAATAATTGTTGGTAAATCCCGAATAGAAATACCTTCTTTTAGAAGTTGTTTAATAACATTTTGAACGAGTGATAAATCAATTTCTTTTTTCTTAATCTCTTCTAATAGAACGCCATTATCATTTTCAAGCGAGTTAATTAAGTCTTTTACATGTTGGCGCTGAATTAATTCGTGAAGATTACGTCTAACGACAACATCTAAATGTGTAATTAATATGCTAAGTGGCTCTAAAACTTGATAGCCTTTCATTTGTGCATCTTGCACCATATGCTCTAAAATCCAATATCCATCTTCACCGAAAATTGGATCTTTCGCTGGCTCTGCATCTAAATCAGCCATTACATTTGGTGTTTTTAATGCTAATAAATAACCTGATTTTAAAACACCTTCAGCCGCCTTCGCACCTTTAATTCGAATAATGTAACGTCCGCGTGGTCTAAAGCTCGTATTATCTTTAAAATTAATTCCAGGAACATTAATACCAAGGTCAGTAATAATTGACTTCCTCATAAGAACAACTTTATCACGGGCTGTTTCCCCGTTAATTTTCTGCTTTACAAGTGCTGCTAAATCTAAACCGAGTTCTACTATAATTGGATATTTGTCCGTAAATACTGCGAATGAATCTTCCACTTGTTGCAGTTGCTCATCTTCGCCTTGGATCATTTCTATTTCTTTTTGAAGCTCGTCTTCTTTTTCTTTCTTTATTCGATTTTTATTACGAATTCCTAAGAAGATAATTGTTCCGCCAACGAGTGCGAATGGTAGAAACGGTAGCGGAGTAAAAATACCCATTGCGATAAATAAACCACCAAGCGCATATACAACGACTTCATGCGCTAATAACTCTTTAAAGATACCTTCTGTTACTGTATCCGGTGAACCGTCAAATACACGCGTTACGATAATACCAGTTGAAATCGCAAGCATAAGCGATCCAATTTGGTTTACGATTCCGTCACCGACAGTTAACTGTGTATAATGAAGAGCCGCATCCGCAAAGCTCATCCCTTGCTGCATCATTCCGACAATTAAACCGAAAATAATGTTTACGAATAAAATGACAATCCCGAAAATAACGTCCCCTTTAATGAACTTTCCGGCACCATCCATCGCCCCGTAAAACTCTGTTTCCATATTTAATTTTTTTCGTTTTGCTTGTGCATCTTTTTCTGAAATAATACGCTGGTTTAAATCAGCATCGATAGACATTTGTTTCCCTGGTAAAGAATCAAGTGTAAAACGAGCTGCAACTTCAGCTGTACGAGACGCACCGTTTGCAACAATAAACTGGAATATGATTAATACTGTAAAAATAACGATACCAATTAATAAGTTTCCGCCAATTACGAACTGGCCGAACTCTTCAATAACATGACCTGCATTTCCATCTGTCAAAATCGCTCGCGTCGTCGAAACGTTAATCGATACGCGGAAAATCCCGATTAATAACAGCATCGTTGGAAATGACTTTAATTCATCCCACTCGTTAATACTTGTCGCTCGCATATAAATAAGCACTGACATACTTAGTAGAAAAACGATAATAATATCAAGTATAAATGGTGGAAGTGGAATTAAGAGCGCCACTACGAATGACGCTGCTAAAAAGATAGAAAAATAGGTTCTTGCAGAATCTATCTTAAACAAAGAGATCTCCTCCAAACGCGCTATTATACTTCAAGTTCATTCGTCTGAATTAAATAGCGCATAACTTCAATTACAGCTACATATAAATCTTCTGGAATCGTCTCATCTTCCTCGACTTGATAATATAAAGAACGAGCAAGCGGACGGTTTTCCACCATTGGTATTTCTTGTTCACGGGCAAGCGTTCGTATATATAACGCGAGCTCATCTTCCCCTTTTGCAACGACAATTGGTGCTGCATCAACGTGTTTATTGTAACGAAGTACGACCGAAATATGAGTCGGGTTGTTTACAATAAACGTTGCGCCATCCATCTTCTTCGCAATTGTTCCTTGCAAGATTGCATGCATAAAGTTTTTTCGTTTCCCTTTTACTTGCGGGTCCCCTTCATTATCTTTATGCTCTTGTTTCACTTCTTCTTTTTTCATCTTAATATCTTGCTCGTACTCCCATTTTTGATAAATGAAATCAATAATAGAAAGAACGATTAAAATAATTAAAATTGCTAAGAAAATAAATTTAATTTGCCTAATAATTTCAGTAAGTGACGCAGTCCAGTTAAATCCAATCATGCTCACGATTTTCTCTAAATTCTTTTTAAAAAGAACGTAAGCGACGTAACCGATTAATCCCATATAAAACAGTGATTTCAAAATATCTACTAAACTTTTACGACTAAACAGTCTCGTGAAATAGTTTTTCGGATTAATACGTGATGCTTTCGGTTTAATGACTTTAGAAGAAAATAGGAACCCGACTTGAATCATATAATTGAATAAATGAAAAGCGTATACGAGTATTAATATCGGAGCCGATACTTTCAGTAATAAAATCCCCATTAAATAAAAATACTCGGTTGAATCTGTATTTTTTCCAATTTGATCAAACAGCACCGCTACGGAATTCGCAATCTCATACCCTAGCCAATCTCCGAAGAAATAAACGACAACTGCTAATACGAGAATGGAAAATAAATTATTTAAATCTTTACTCCGGGCAATATTCCCTTCTTCACGCGATTTTTTACGCTTCTGCGGGGTGGCCTTTTCTGTTTTATTATCCTTTGCCATGCGCGTCCCCCTACTTCGTTAAGAAAAAGTTAAATAGTTTCGTATACTCTTCAAGTAATACATCCGTCATATTTTTAAACACATAACCGAGCATCGGTACACTCATCGCAATAAACAAAATACCGCACGTAATTTTAATTACGTATGCATTCATAAAAACGTTTAATTGCGGAGCGTTTTTTGCAATTAAAATTAGAACAAAGTTAATGATGAATAAACTTCCCATAAGCGGAAGAGCAATTTCAACCGCTGATGTGATCGCAAATAATAGCGTTGCGAGTAGACTATCTAAAAAACTAGTCGTCAGCAATTTTGAAATCGCCTCTGTATATTGAAACGACTTTAAAATCGTGGCAACGAAATAATTAATGCCGCCAAGTGAAATAAAAATAATGAGAAAAAATATATCAAAAATGGTTGATAGTAAAGTAGACTGTGAGCCCGCATTTACATCAAACAAACTTGCTTGTGATAAACCGATATCAAAGTCTAAAATATGCCCGGCCATTTTCGGAATGTTCCACAGCATTTCTACAATTTTTGAAAGTGATAATCCAATTACAATTTGCGTTCCTGCATAAGCTGCAACGTCCCAAACTGTCTTGATGTGAGAGACATCCACTTGATCAGCCACTGTAATTGAAAGAGCAAGTCCAACTGTAACCTTCGCCATTGCTGGAATGGATCGTCCTGAGAAAAACGGTAAAAAATATAAAAATGAAGTAATGCGGCAAAACGCAAAAAACGTTGCCGCCCATAATTCCATATTCATTTCAGTTCACCTATCTTAGTACGAACGCAATAGCGATGGGATTTTATCAAATAAATCTAAAATAAGTGTCGTTAACTCTTGGAACATCCACGGACCTAAAATGATAATAACGAGGACAATACTCGCCATTTTCGGTAAAAACGTCAGCGTTTGCTCTTGAATTTGCATCATCGCCATAATGACAGCGATGATAATAACGACAATCATACTTACGCCGGCAACCGGCATTAAAATCATAACCCCTTTATAAAAAAAGGTTTGAAAAATATCTATAATTGGTGACGTATTCATTTATATGACTCCTATCACATAGCATCAAACGCTTCAGGCGACCGTTTTAAACATAATGTCGACGATTTTTGTATATCCACCTAAATATACGAAAACGAGTATTTTAAACGGTAAACTTAAAATCATCGGCGGTACCATCATCATCCCGAGGTACATTAAAAGTGTACTAATAATCAAATCTATAAATACAAACGCTAAATAAATGAACATCCCTGTTAGTAAACCTTTTTGAATTTGCGTTAACGTAAAGGATGGTACGAGCGTAAATAGTGAAAGATCTTTCAAATCTTTCGGCAACTCTTCTCCGCGTACTTTCAGCATCATTTTTAAATCATGCTTATACGTATGCTTTGACATATATTCTTTCATAATAGGAGCTGTCGTTTCCGCAGCTTGACTTACTGTTATTTTCTCTTTCGTCATCGGATCCCACACATCACTCTTCAGTTGCCCGAGTACAGGCTGCATCGTAAAGAGTGATAAAAATAATGCAAGTCCAACAAGCACTTGGTTTGGTGGTAAATTCATTACCCCAAGTCCTTGACGTGTAATCCCTAGAACGATCATAAAATAAGTAAAATGTGTAAATAATAGAACGATAGAAGAAGATAATGATAAAAGGGTAACGAGCGCAAATAGTTGTACACTTGAATTACTCGTAAACTCTTTTCCATTTTCGAAATTAATAAAACCGTTCGGGGCTGCATACGCTGGATTTACAAAAATAATTGAAAAAACGATAGAAAATACGAAAATAACGGCTAATAATGATAACTGTTTCTTTATTCTCATGATGGATCCTCTACTTTTTTCGTTTCACTCTTCACCGCGTCTTCTAGTGCTTGTTGAAACTGATTTCCTGTTCCGGTTAATTGCACAGACTGCACACCGTTATTACTAATAACAGTGAACACTTGCTTTCCGTCCACTTCAAATAAAAAGGCACTCGTTTGATGATTTAAATACACACCGTCTTTTACTTGAATATGGCCATTTTCACCCTGCTTAAAAAACTGCTGTTTGCGCGTCTTTTTCGTCATATAATATGCACCGTAACCGAGCGCACCAAACAGTAAAACGACTTGAAATAAGGTCGTCATATACGACATATGACTCCTCCTCTACTCTTTATCTTGCATTTGACTTTGCGCTTTCATAAGCGCCGCTTGTTTTTTATCAGCTTCAATTTCAGAAATGATAATACCGAATTTCTCGTCCATTACGATTGCTTCACCGATGCCGACTTTCATATTACTTAAATACACATCTACTTTATGTCCTAAGTTTTTCTCTACTTCAAGAACATCGCCAACTTTTAACTGCTTTACATCACCAAGCGTAATAGATGACTTTCCAAGCTTTACACCAAGTTCAATCGAAATATCTGAAACAGTATCGATATGTGCTTTACCTGCTTCATTTCGCTTTCCTGCAAAATCTTCTAATCCCATTAATGACACGGGAGATACTTCATGCTTCATATGGATCCTCCTACTCTACAAAACTTTTAAATAGGAGCGCCTTACGCGTTCCATCTTTTCCAATAAAACAATTAAATTTATGCTTTCCATCTACATAACCAAGTAATTCATCCGAAACTTTCGTATGAAGCGGAATAATATCGCCTTCTTCAATTTGTTCAATCTCACTCATTGTCATTTTCTGCTCACCAATTGCAACGTGAACAGGTTTGTACACTTGATTTACTTTCATTTCCACTTCAGACGTATACTTTTTACGCTTGTCTGAAGAATGTTCGACAATATTTTCAGACGTTAACTTATCCATAATTTCTTCAACAGATAAGAATGGAATTCCGATACGCACCGTCGTATTCCAAAAATCTGTTTTCATATTTACGTTAAGTAATGAAATGATATCGCTCGCTGTCGTAATCTTTAATGCATTCGGATCTGTTTCCGTCGTTACAAATTTCGGTTCAATCGCAACAACACTTTCAAATGATTGCTCTAAATTTTTACAAAGAAGCAAGAATATATTATCAAGCGTTAAAAACTCAAACGCTGTTAACGGTCTGCGCATCGTAAAGTTACGCTTACTATCTCCGCCAAGCCAACATTCATGAATATAAATAACGAATGCTAAATCAATCTCAATAACAATTTCTCCAAGCTCTGGTAAACCGAGATCAATTACGCAATATAAATAATAATCTTTCGGCATTTTCTCCACATATTCACTCGTAAATGGAACTTGCTCAACTGTTGAAGGTTCTAGTTCAATTGGAATACGCATACGCGCTGATAACGTCTGTGACGTCTGCTTTCCAAACGTAGAAGCAATCGCTTGCAAACTACGTAAATGCTCAACACCGAACTTCTCTGGTCTATTAAAATCATACTCTTGAAATTTCTCTTGCTTTCCTGCTTCTTGTGCGAAAGCTGGCATTTCCTCGCCTTCATTTACCGCCTTCAGCAGGGCATCAATTTGCTCTTGGCTTAATTTTTCGCCACTCATGACAATCCCCTTCCCTACCTTTTCAATTCAACGATTTCAACGTACATCTTTCCATTCTTCGTCAAAATCTTTCCGGTTCCAATCTCTTCATTCTCAAGCATAAGACGCACCGTATTTTTCGTTGAATTTTCAAGACGATACAATGTACCTTTCGTAATATGAAGCAGATCTTCAATTTTCTTTTTCGTATTTCCGATTTCAAAATAAATTGTTAACGGAATATCATCTTGTAATTTCAAATCTAGCCAACTCCCATATCATGTTCACGAAAATTTCATGTTCTCTCTATATATGAAACTTCTTATTTTGAAACGTCGATATTTAATATTTTTTTAATATATCCTTGCGTTTCTTTAAATGGCGGTACGCCTCCGTACTTTCTCACATTCCCAGGACCAGCATTATAAGAAGCAAGTGCCAATACTAAGTCGCCGTTATTTTTCTTTAAATAACCGCTTAACTCTTTCACGCCACCTTCAATACTTTCAGCTGGTGAAAAGGGATTCTTCACACCCATCTCCTTCACATTCGCTGGCATAAGCTGCATAAGTCCCATCGCACCGGCATGTGACACCGTTTTCGGATTAAAATTAGACTCTACTTCAATCATTTTTTGAATTAACGTTTTTGGAATTCCATATGTACGACTTACTCGATCAATAATATCCTCATACTTGCCTTCATTGGAAGAACGTATTTTTTGAATATTATACTTCTTCGTTAATTCCCACGTATCAGCGGCCTCATTTTTCGTTTCTGGGAAACGTCGTTCAAACTCTTTTTGCGCAACTTGCACTTCATCTGCTTTCTTCGTTTCAGCCTTTTCTTCAAGCTTACTCGCTTCCTCTACTTTATTAATAGTTTCTGCCGGTTTATTAACAACCGCTTCTATTTTCGTAGATTGTACCGGCTGACTCATATCTTCTATGTTTGCCGGCTGCGTAGTAGCCTTCGTCTCCTTCGCAGGTTCATTCTGCAACTTCTCTTGAAAACGACTACTAACGAATGCTTGTGGACTACTTAGCTTTTGCTGAATTTGCCCTTTCTTATATGCAAGCACTTCTTTTACTATATTTCCAACTATCATAATATCACCTTTTCGGTAAACAAAGATAATCTAATATTAGAGTTTTTTTTTAAAGTTTGCAATAATCCTTTTAATAATTATGTAATAAAAAAATGAATATATTGTTAAACTGTTATTTTTTTATATTTATTAATTCGAATTTTTAGTTGACACCCGCTATGACAAGGATTACAATAAATCTCGAAATTGATTTTTTCGCATATTACCGTTTTTCAATTTGCAGAAAAGTCAATATAAAAAAATGGGGGTTCTTAAAATGAGAATTAACACAAACATTAATAGTTTACGTACGCAAGAATATATGCGTCAAAACCAATCAAAAATGAGTACTGCTATGGATCGTTTATCAAGTGGTAAACGTATCAACAACGCTTCTGACGATGCAGCAGGTCTTGCAATCGCAACTCGTATGAAAGCTCGTCAAGGTGGCCTAAACGTCGCTGCACGTAACACACAAGATGGAATTTCATTGATTCGTACTGCAGATTCAGCTTTAAACTCTGTATCTAATATCTTACTTCGTATGCGTGACCTTGCAAACCAATCTGCAACTGGTACAAACACTGATACAAATAAGGTTGCTCTTCAAAAGGAATTTACACAATTAAAAGAACAAATTAATTATATCGCAGCTAATACACAGTTCAATGATAAAAACTTATTAGATGGATCTAGTGACCAAATTAAAATTCAAACTTTAGATTCTGATGATGCAAGCAAACAAATTGAAATCAAGTTAAACAGCTCTACACTTGATGCGTTAAAAATCAAAGACTTAGCAATCGGTAGCGAAGGTGCATCTAAAACACAACTTGAAACATTAACAAACAAAATGGATGCATTAAAAACAGTAAAAGCAGCAGATGTTTCGGGAATGAAAACTGCTGTTGACGAGGCTAAAACAGCTTTTGAAGCAGTAAAAAGTTACATGGCGCCAGCTGATGTAGCAACACTTGAAGGTAAATTTAAAGATTTTGATGGTAAATCTGTCGCTGCAGATCAAGAGGCTTCTGCAAAAGCAATTCAAACTTCTTTTGATACAATTTCCAAATCAGCAACTATGCCTAAAGCTGCTGCTGATGCTGACGCATTAGGTGCAGTAAAACAAATCGACGTAGCCCTTAAAACAATCGCTGACAATCAAGCAACTTTAGGTGCTACATTAAACCGCCTTGAATTCAACGTAACAAACCTTAAGAGCCAAGAAAACTCTATGGCATCTTCTGCTTCTCAAATCGAAGACGCTGACATGGCGAAAGAAATGTCTGAAATGACTAAGTTCAAAATCTTGAACGAAGCTGGTATCAGCATGCTTTCTCAAGCAAACCAAACTCCACAAATGGTTTCTAAATTATTACAATAAGCCATTTGAGTTAGTTTCCTGAATAAACCTCTCTGCTTGCGGAGAGGTTTATTTTTTCTATATAGATAGATTGAAAGATTTTTTTAGCTTAAAGAGAAGCTTTAGCCATATTTAGTAGCGGTCAGGGCCTATTTTATTCTCGTTCCGTGTATGAAAACAAAAAGATAAAGTGAGCATAAGTTTCTTTTTCTCTTCATAACCGTTTATTAGCTTTAGAACACTGACTATATCAATCTATAAGGAGTGTCTATTATGCGTATTGGTACGAATGTTTTGAGTATGAATGCTAGGCAGTCGTTGTATGAGAATGAGAAGCATATGAATGTGGCGATTGAGCATTTGGCGATTGGTAAGAAGTTAAACCATGCTTCTGATAATCCTGCGAATGTTGCGATTGTGACTCGTATGCATGCGAGAGCAAGTGGTATGCGCGCGGCGATTCGTAATAATGAGGATGCGATATCGATGCTTCGCACGGCGGAAGCTGCCCTTCAAACTGTGACAAATATTTTACAGCGTATGCGTGATTTAGCCGTTCAATCTGCGAACGGTACAAATTCAAATGCAAACCGTCATTCGCTGAATAAAGAGTTTCAGTCTTTAACAGAACAAATTGGCTATATTGGCGAGACGACTGAGTTTAATGATTTATCTGTATTTGACGGTCAAAACCGCCCTATTACATTAGACGATATCGGTCATACGGTAAATATGACGAAACATATTCCCCCTTCCCCTACACAACATGACATCAAGATTTCAACAGAACAAGAAGCAAGAGCGGCAATTCTTAAAATCGAAGAGGCTTTGCAAAGTGTGTCATTTCATCGTGCCGACCTTGGTGCAATGATAAATCGTTTACAGTTTAATATTGAAAATTTAAATAATCAAAGTATGGCGTTAACAGATGCTGCATCTCTAATTGAAGATGCAGACATGGCGCAGGAGATGAGTGATTTTTTAAAGTTCAAATTATTGACTGAAGTTGCACTTAGTATGGTTTCACAAGCGAACCAAATTCCGCAAATGGTCTCTAAACTACTACAATCATAAAAATGAATCTGCCTTCTTTGGAACGATTCCATACAAAACAAAAGGGAAATACATATAAACTATGTATCTCCCTTTTATTTTGTACCCAAATTTTATTACTGTGTTACCGTCATAACTTGTCCGCTACGGTCAACCATTATTTTCATTTTACCGTCTTGTGCATTATATAGCCCTAGTTTATGTAATTCCATTTTACAATCTTGTACGAAAGTTGGTAATTTACGAATTTGATCGATATCAGAACTTGTAATGAAATGAATTAAAAGCTGCGTCATGCCTTTAATATCTTGTACAAGCTCTTCTTTCTCTCGTTTTAGCCTTTCATTTTCTAGTTGTAACGACTGCAATTCACCTTCTAAGCTACGTGTATTCTTTGCTTCTCTAGAACGCCCTGCTGCCATGCTAGAAAGCTTATAAATACCTTCCATAAACTGATGTAGTTCGTCTTCTTTCCTTTCACTACATTGATTAATCGTTTCAAAGTTATCAACGATACCAGATATAACTGTTACAAGATTTTTTTCATCCTCTTTGTGCTGAATTTCACCTTTTAATTCGTACTCGTTTTCTTGTTTTCTTGCAACGATTGTCTCTTTTACTGGTATATATTTTCGCTTTCGTCCTGGTTTTTGTTTTTCAATATTTTCAAACGGTATTTCACATTTTTTCAATTTATAATACGTATTTTGCAATTGACTTTCTGTTTTTGGAAAAAGATTTAGTTCATTTTTACTTACGTATTTTGAAATATTTAAAATGTTTAAACCGTGACGTTGACAAAATTGATACACTTCATACAGTAGCTCTAGTTCAGACTTCAGCCATGTAATTGCTGATTTTTCATATGCTCGCATCCCGCCATTTTTTTCTATATCTATTTGAAATAATACCATTCTATTATGTAAATCAACTAATTCTTCATACTTTACTTGGAATTCTTTTTCTATTTTTTTAAATTCCACCTCTAGTTGCATATCGTTCATTTTATTATTTGACATGTTTTGTAAAAGACCTAATACATTAATTGCTGTATGGTGATACATAATCTGTGCCACTCCCCCTCATCCTTTCACAATTCTCATCTGACTCCCATGTCTTTTAAGAAAATAGCAATTTTTACATATCCATATTATAACAGTTCGAAATTATCTGTCAAATAATAAACATACAAAAATGTATAGAAAGTATAAAAATTTGGAAAATGTTTTTTATTAATATGCAAAATTGCATATTAATTACATTTAATTATATTATATGGTATTTTGAATATTTTTTCACCGAAAAAATTTGCGCTACCACGAAATGTTACTAAAGTAATCAAAAAAATACGTTCACTTATATTTTTAAATTAAAAATCTCTAAATAAAGATTATTCACACATACAGCGACAAACACCCAAGAAACCTTTCATTTTTCTACCAGCTTAAAGTATAGAATACTAAAAAGGAATTAGCCATATGTAGCATTGGCTAATTCCTTCCTCTCTCTAACAGAATAGAGTTATAAACCCAGTCTTCAAATCCTCAATCGAAGTCTCACTTCTTCTAAAGCTATCTCGGCGGCTCTCTCGTCCCATTTACCTAAAAAACACTCCATATCTCTGGTCTTACATCGCATGGGTCTCTATTAGGTACTGACCGCTGCCACACATAGCTAGTTCCTCTATTCCAGCTAAAAAAGTACTTTTCTTACAACACTAACTTATCAACTAAACCAATTAGCTCTTGAATATCTGGCTTACTTACTTGAGCATTTGCTCCTACAGCTTCACCTTTATGGAATAATTCATTTGTAATTAATGAAGAGAAAATAATGACTGGTAAACGATTCATTACTTCACTATCCTTAACCACTTTCGTTAAATGATGTCCATCCATTTTTGGCATTTCAATATCCGTAATTAGCAAGTGAATATGTTCAAACATTTTTTCGCCTTGCTCTTTCGCTAATTTTTCAATTTGCGCTAACGCTTCTGCACCATTGCTGAAGAAGTTCATTTTCGTATATCCAGCTGATGATAATGTTTCTTCTAATATTTGGCGAAGCATTGCTGAATCTTCTGCAATATAAATTACTTTTTCAGCTCGATCTGTTTTTTGTTCTAACCCTGCAATTGATTTATTGTCATAACCAGTGCCGCTAATTTCACATACAATTTTTTCATAATCTAATAGTAAGATGATTTTGCCATCTAGTTTTACAATACCAGATGTCGTTTCTTCTAGTCCCATAGATAATGAAGCTGGTTCATCAATTTGTTCCCACGAAATACGTTGAATACGATGTACTTCATCCACGCGGAAAATAACTTTCATTTGGTTTAATTCTGAGATGATAAATTTCGTTTGATCAAGTGGCTTTGTTGACTTTAAATTAAGAGCCATTGCCAAGTTAATAACAGGTAAAATTTCACCACGTACTTGAACAACACCTTCAACTGCATGATGAGATTCTGGCACAGTTGTAACAGGGAATGGATTAATGATTTCACGTACTTTCATAACATTAATACTAAATAGGTTTTCACCAACAGTATACGTAACAATCTCTAATTCATTTGTTCCGCTTTCTAATAAAATACTTTGTGCTTGTGACATAAAGGTGTCGCTCCCCTTCCATTAATTCCGTATATCTAATTATTAAGCTTTATAAAAGAGAAAAAGTCAACTACCTATATAAAAAATATAGATAGTCGAACGATTCATTTTATTAAAAAACAATTAATCTTGTATAAACGAAGCAAGTGCTTCTAATAACACTTCTTGCGCTCCTACAATTTCTGTCGGCATTGCTTCCCATTGTTTCGAAAGCTCCGTCTCTACTCTTATTCTCAGCTCAGAATTCATTTCTGCTAGCACATATTCTTTCGTTGCTATATCAACATCAAGTAGCGCGAGTGCATATAATTCCGGGTCATTTATTTTTTCGAATAATCGTTTTAATACTACCGGTGCTATATGTTTTAATTTTTCAATATGAATTTCCTTATCCGAAAATAGTAACTCATATTGAATAAACGTAACATTTTCTTTAATCACTTTAAAATAACAATTATTTTTTTTATCATTCACAAAATAACCGTTTGGATCTGCAATAATACTCTCTACTTTACGAATTAAATCTGGCAAACTATTCGCCGCCATTACAGTTCGCTGCTCAACCTCACTCGGCGAAACGAATGTAACGCGATACTTATTTTGCGCCATCCTCCTCACCTCTCCTTTTATAGAAATTCAGTCTAATTGTATACTACAACTACCTTAAATTAACTTAAAACTATTTTATATTACCACTTCTTACACTACCACACTACTCTAGTAACGCTACATATCTCTGGTCTTACACATCGGTCGGGACTCTATTAGGCACTAACCGCTCCAAAACAACGCTTGGTCCTCTCGTCAACCCTAAAAAGAGCTTTTAAGATCTTTTTAAGAACTTTTCAATAACTCTATGTTATTAAACCAAAACGCTATCTGCTGATCCGTAATATTTGGCAACATAACAAAAAACTCACGACACTTCATCTCATCCTTAAACAGTTGATACTTCCAAACGCTATCCCTACTACCAACACTTATGAAATAAAACTCATGGATACGGCCAATGATTGCTTGTTTTTCGCCAAATGAATACGGAGGCACTTGCTTAATTTCAAATTGATCTGGTAAATATACATGCTCTTCTCGTTCTATTTTTAATACTTGCTCGGCAAGTTCACGTTTATTTTCGAAAAAAGGCAATTGTAAAATTCGCTCTTGTCTTGTCATACGAATAAAAAACCCTTTCTACTCCATTACATTTTTTCCATGCGATATATTATCGAATTAAGTTTACAACTTCATTTAATACTTCATCTGAAACTTTAATTACTTTCGCATTTCCTTGGAATCCGCGTTGGTATAACATTAAGTCAACGAATTCTACAGATAAATCTACGTTAGCACCTTCTTGTGCACCACCGCGTACTTTACCTGCACCGTTTTGACCAGATGTACCAAGAGCTAAAATACCTGTTGTATTCGTTGCTGTATAGTTACCATTACCTGTTTTCATTAGTCCGCCTTCGTTCGGGAACATCGCAACAGCTAATTGACCTGCAGATTTCATACTTCCATCAGAATATTTTACCATTACGTATCCACCGTCAGCAATGAAGCAATCTTTAACCGTCGCTGCTGCTCTACCATCTACGTCTGTTACTGATAATGTTTTATCTGTTGGATGATTTGTTAAATGGCTTAAGTCTAATTTTATAGAACCGCCATCAAATGGAATATTGGCTCCTTGCTCTTTCGGATTTGGATTTCCAACAGCATCAAATGTCATATTACCACCTGCACCTGGAACATCTTTAAACTCTGTTTCTTTTTTCGAGTCATTGCGCATTTGTACTTTATATGTATAGTTATGTTCACTCGTTTGTTTAAACTCTACACGCATTGTCCATGTATTCCCCGCATTATCATATACAGGTAAATCTTGTGTAATTTGTTTTTCACCAGTTGGAATATTCCCTTTAATTGTCCCTTTCGATGTTCGAATACCACCAATTGCTGTTCCCATTGGAATTTGCAACGGTCCTGGAATTCCAGATAAATCAACTTCACCAGTTGCCTCATTTGCAGGGTATGCAAACACGTATTGACCTTCAGTATTCGTAATATAGTAATCTGAAGATATCCCAAACGTACCTTTACGAGTAAATTCCATATTTCCGCCTTTTGAATCACCTACAACGAAGAAACCATTACCTTCCATTGCTGCTTGTGTTTTGCCACCTGTTAACGTAATTGTACCATCACTATAATCCGTAACCGTACCACTCATTTTCACACCGTTACCAATACTTTTCGGATTCGTTCCTGCGTATTTACCGTCACCTTTTGCACCAATCGAATTGTTATATAGTAAATCATCAAACATTGCTTTTTGTTTTTTATAACCTACTGTTTGTGCATTGGCAATATTATTTGAAGTTACACTTAATGCATTTTGTGTTGCATTCATCCCTGTAATACTTGTATATAACGCTTTAATCATAACGTATGGACACTCCTTATGAATTTGTATTTTTTACTTCTTCAGTTACTTTTTGATCGTCTTTCTTTGCGTCTTCTGGGTTCGTTTCCCCAATCGGTTTATCAGACACTCTCTCAACGAAACGAAGAGAGACAACTTTATTATTAATAACGAGCTGTACATCGTTATTTTCCGCAAGACGAACCGTTTCTACTTGACCGGTTACTTTGTTTCCGTCACCGTCAACACCTCTTACGTATTTCCCTAAAAACTTCATTCCACCATCAAGTGCTGTTGAATACATCGTTGATTGCAGCTTATCTACCGCTTTCGTCATATTCTGCACTTGTTCCATAAGAGATAACTGCGCTGTCTGATTCATCATTTGATTCATATCCATCGCATTAAATGGATCTTGATGTTGGAAACTTGATAAAAACAATTTTAAGAAATCATCTTTCCCCATTACCCCAGGAGTCTTTTGCGCTCCTGCTGAAACTCCATTACTTTGTTGCACTGGCGATTGTACACCATTAACAGGTACATTACTTTTTTGCGCTCCTGCTTGTAACGGAATATGATTTGTACTCGTTGTATTTAATCCAACTGTTGGCACGCTTTATTCCTCCAATAATCCCGCAAATTCTGTTGATTGTTGTTTTTCATGATTTGTATTTGCTAATTTCTGTTTTTGCCTTTGCTCTTGTTCTCGCTGTTCTTTACGATTTTCATCTTTATCTGAATAGCTAATTTGAATATTGATTTCTTTTTCTTTTAACTTTAATCTCAATTCATCAAAAATGATTTCAACACGTTTTTTCGCATCGTGTTTTTCCATTTCTACGTGAACGTCAATTTGATCTCCGTGTTTTTTCATAAACACTGTTAATGTACCAAGTTTTTCTGGATTTAACTGGAATAAAACACGTTCTTGTTTCACTACAAATTTTTGCAGCGCTTCTACTTGCGCTTCCATTTTCTTTCCTAAGTCAGGTAATGAAACTTTCTCAGCACCACTATTTGATTTCCCTATTTGTTCGGTACTCGTCGTTTTATTTAATAATTCTGCACCTGCAGAGCTCGAATCGTTTAATGCATCAACTTCTGGCAACTCTATCTTTGCATCATCGCTCTCAGCTTTCGGAAGATCTACGTCTTTAAACTCTTCTTGTTTCTTTGCAATATTACAAGTTTCTGTTTCTACAGCCTTCAATGCTTGCATCGCTTGCTCTGGCATCTTCATTTTGTCTAATACCATTTGCATTGTATCTTCTAAACATATAGCATTTTTGATATTCATATTTGAAAGAAGTTCTTGTAATTGTTGTAATTCAGCTGCAGGTAATTCATTAAGTTTAATATTGCCATATTCTTTATATAGCTCTTGTATTTTTTGTATGTATTGATATAACAATTCCGGCTGGACATGTAATTGCTCAATTGCAACCATTTGCTCAGATACAGCTAATAACAACTGTTCTGTCTCTTTTTTTTCTTCTTTCTTTACAATAGGTTCTTCTTCCGTTACCGATTTTTTAGAAAGAATATAATCTTTTCTCTCTTCTTTTGGTGCTTCTTCTCGTTTCGTTTTCTCCGTTTGCGGCTGTTTTTTATTTTCCATTCTCATCGTACGATCGAATGAAGAATCTTCATTTTTTGATTGTACTTCTAGCCCTTTTTCTTTTTGCGGAGGTAAACTTTGTTGCACCGGTAATACAGACTGTATCACTACATTCACCTCATCCATTCATACACATTTTCAAATCCAGAAGCATTTTTTCTTCCAGCTTTTCTTGTGCTTTCGCAAGCTTTTTGCAATCTTCTTGATACATCTCATCAATGACACGTTCTTTTTCTTTTACTTGCTCTAAAAGGCTTTCATTTTTTTGAATAAAACCTTCCGTTTTTTTAATTTTTCGATTCCATTCTTCTATTCTTTCAGGTGAAAACGTATGTGAAGAAAGCATGCCAGCCATAATACGTTGCCCAGTTTGTACGACTTTACTACGCGATTTCACAACATATAAATCATATTCTTTTTTTTGTTCTATTTTTCTTTTTTCAGCTGTTAATTCATACACTTCTTTTAAAATATGTTCTTTTTCTTGATTTATTTGCAATTTTATTGTGTCGTACTGCTGTTTATCCACCTGTTTTCATAACCCCTTTCTATTATAACGTTCTCTTTTTCTATTATATAGTTTTTTCCAAAAAAAATCTGTGAAATATTAAAAAACAAAAAAATAAGACCTCTTATGCAGAGGCCTTATACTATATGCTGTATCGCTTCAACGATATCATCAAATTGGAAACTATCCGATCGACCTTGCTTTAAAAATGTATTTATGCCTTCTACTTTATTTTTACATTCAAAAATATAAGCATTTTCTTCATTTTGTTGAATCGTTCCTAGCTTAAAATACAATTCATTTTCTTTATAAATTGATAAAATCTTTCTCATTTCATTTGCAAGTTGCCAATGATGTGGCGAAACAATTTCTTCCATAATCCTACTTACTGAATCTAATACTGAAATTGCAGGATAATGACTAAGCGTTGCAAGCTCACGCTTTAATACGATATGTCCATCTAAAATACCACGTGCTAAATCTGGTACAGGACCATTTAAATCGTCCCCATCAACAAGCACCGTATAAATACCTGTTATAGATCCCTTTTGTGTTTTTCCGGAACGCTCTAACAACTTCTTCATATAACTTTCCATTAATAGTGTTTTACCACCAATCGGTAACTCTTTAACAGCAATATCAACACTTCTTCGTGCATCGGCAAAACGAGTAACAGAGTCCATCATAAGTAATACGTTATTGCCTTGATCACGGAAGTATTCAGCAATAGACGTTGCAAGTTTCGCTGCACGAAGTTGCATAAGGTGACTTTCATCTGACGTCGCTACAACAACGACGCTTTTTCGCATACCTTCCTCGCCTAACTCTTTTCGAATAAAGTCTTTTACTTCCCGGCCACGTTCTCCTACTAAACTAATAACATTTATATCAGCTTTTGCATTTTTTGCTATCATTCCAAGTAAAGTTGATTTACCAACACCTGACCCAGCAAAAATACCAATCTTTTGACCGATACCAATTGTTAGCATAGAATCAATTGATTTTATTCCTGTTTCAAATACATCGGTAATCTCTTCACGTTCAAATGCATGTATAGGCGGTGCATCTAGTTTTATTTTCTGTAATGGAATGTTTTCAGCTTCCTCATTTAACACTTCACCATTTGCACTTAACACTTTTCCGAGCAAGTGATTACCACGTGGTACAACAACATCTTCTGAAACTAATGTCACTGAATCTCCATAACATACTTTTTCTGTCTGTTCAAATGGAAGAAGCATATTATTTTCCTTTTCAATGGCAATCACTTCACATAAGACGTTATGTTCTCCAACGAAGCAAACATCACCAATCTTCGCTTTCGGCCCTTTTGCTACGAAAAACTGTTCTTGTACACTATGAACTTTGCCTACTTTCGTATACAGCGGTGTTTCAATGAACTTATTCCATTTTTCGTTCTCATTCATTAACAGGCGGCTCATACATTTTGCTCCTCAAATAACTTCTCTTCTTCCCATTTCTGACGAAGTTTCGCAAATATAGGTGCAAATTTAAATTCAAAGAACTCTTTCTCTTCTTCCAGAACAAATTCACCAAACTGCAGGGAGAAATCATATTTCCATTCTACTAATTGTAGTAACCAATATTCTTTCGTATTTTCCTTCTCTTCTTGAATACGTTCAAACGTTTCTGGATGTACTGTAATGATTAATTTTTCAAACGAAGTTGGCAATGTTTGCACGATGCCAGTTAAAATAGGTAACACATCAAGCAATCGTGAATCTACCGCTTGATTCACGATTTTTTCTGCTAGATGAAAAGATTGATCCCATAATAACTCTGTCCATTCATATGCTGTTTCTTGTTGTTCTTTTTGAAATTGCACACGCGCTGCTTCCATCTGTTCCATTTGCTCATGAATATGCATTTGAAATTGTTCTTTATCTTGTAATAACTGCTGCCGCTCTCGTTCTAGCATTTGCTTCTCTTGCCTTAGCTGATTCATTTCCATATGTAACGATTCTTGCTGGGCGCGAAGTTCTGCATGATCAGCTTGTAATTCTTCCTCTTCTATTTGAACTGAAGCTGGTTTTGGAAATTGTAATTCATACGTTTCTTCAGAAAAAGAAACAGAATTCTTCGGAATTCTGTTTTTAAATAAGGACATCCTCTTCACCTCTTTGAACGATAATTCTTCCTTCTTTCTCTAGCTTTTTCACTGTACCAGTGATCGTTTGCTGCGCTTTTTCAGCATCCGTCATCTTAAGCGGTCCTAAGCCATCTAATTCTTCTAGAATCATCTCTTTACGGTTTGAAGACATACATGTAAATAATTTCTCTTTAATTTCTTCTTTTGCAATTTTAAGTGCTTTCGCAAGAACACCGTTATCTGTAATTTCTTCTAATACACGGCGAAGCGCAAGATCTTCAAGACCAAGTAAGTCTTCAAAGACAAACATATTTTCTTTAATTTTCTCAGATAACTCATAATCGACTTCATCCAGCTTTTGAAAGACTGTTTTTTCAACACCTCGTGAAACATTATTTAAAATATTTACGATTGTTTTCAAGCCATCAGTTTTATTAATTGCACTAAATGCCATATTATTTAATTTCGATTTTAACAACTCACCAATTTGATTAATTAACTCACCATCAACTTGTTCTAGTTTCGCTATACCCATTACCGTTTCAACGCGCTTATGATCTGGCAATCTCTCAATTAATTGAGACGCAAGTTGCGGTTTAATATAAGAAGCGATAATTGCAATTGTTTGTGGTGACTCATCATTAAGCACTGTAAGAAGTGGCTCTAAATCTGTAAGTGAATTTAAGAACTCAAACGGATTATCTTTGTTATACCAAAGATCTTCCAATAATTTTTCCAGTTCGTCTTCTGGCATGTTTTTAAATATGCGACGAATGTATTCTTTATCTGGAGTGACTAAGTTCAATTCTTTTACATTTAGTTCATATAAGAACTCTCCTAGTACATTTTCTAACGTTTCTGGTTTGTATACACGAAACTTTGCGATTTCACGAAGTAATACTTCTTTTTCCTCAGCTGTCATATATTCAATGACTTTTGCTGCCACCCCTTCTTCTAATGTACGAATAAGGATGGCAGCTTTTTCTTTGGAGGAGATTTCATCTAACATCGTTGTTCCTCCCTTACTGTCCGTTTAACCATTTTTTAATTACTTTTGCAGTTCCTTCTACATGTTCTTTCGTAGCATCCTGCACTTGTTCATCTAACGTTGGTTCTTTCGGTTCTTCTGGTTCAGGTTTTGGCTCTGGCACTATTTTTTCTTCAGGAATTTCCAAGATACTTTCATTACTTGCAGCAATTTCCTCTTCTGCTAAGTATTCTTCATATTCCTCTTCTTCTTTCTTTCTCTTACGTCTTGCTAATAAGAACCATACTAGGCCACCGATTGCTAATAAGCCAGCTGTAATTCCACCGAATAACCACCAGTTCATACCACTTTTTTCTGGCTCTTTCTCTTTTTCGGCTTTCGGCTGATCGAACTGAACAGTTACAACGTTAACTTGACCATTTATAAAGTTACCGTTCGGATCAGCTTGAAGTCCTGCCGATGTTCCGATTGCTTCTTTAAAAGTTGTCATATCAATTCTACGTTTTACTAACGTATCATTATCTACCCATACAACAACATTCGTTTTCGTTAATTCTGGGTGTTTCTTAATTGTTTCAACTGTTTTATCTATTTCATAATTTTCAATTTTGTTGCCATTTTTATTATCGTAGACAACTTTACCATTTTGATTATTGTTCGTACCGTAATTTGGCACTTCACCGTTAGCTGTAATACCAGCACCTTGCTTCGTATCTGCCCCTTCTTGCGCAGTAGAGCTTTCCTCTTGCTCTTGTTTACTACGAAGTACACCTTTATCACCATACTTCTCTGACTGACGTGTAACTTCATCGTAGTTTACAGATACTTTCGTATTCACTTTATATTCATTCGGTTTAAACATCGTCATTAACGTTGCATCAATGTCTTGCTTTAATTTACCTTCAAGTTGGTGCTGCATCTCTACTTCTTTCTCATAAGAAGAGGAACTACTAGAATGTGCTTCATCTGCTCCTTTTGAGATAACACCTTTTTTACTATCAATAACACTTACTTCTTCTGCTTTCACACCAGGAACCGCTGCACTAATCATTTGCTGTATACCTGCAACTTGATCAGCTGTTAACAATTGTCCACGCTTCACTCCAACGGTAATCGCCGCTGTTCCTTTTGCTTTTTCTTCATCAAAAATTGTCTCTTTTTCAGGCAATGTAATTTGAACATTTGCCGTTTCAACTGTCGCAAAATTTCTTACAATATCTTGCTCCAATTGCTTCTTCGTACCGACAATTTGCTTCATTTTTTTATCTTGTTCACTTGAACCGAGAGAACTTTCTAATAAAATTTCTTCACCGCTTTTCGAATTAAACGGTAAGCCCATCCCATTCATTTCTTTTCGAACCCATGGAGCATCATTCTTTTGCACACGAATTGAACCATCGGCCGCTAATTGGTAATCGACACCTAACTTCGATAATTCTGCTGTAATCTCTTGTTTATCTGCATCATTTAAATTTTGATATACAACAACATATTTATCTGGCAAGGTGAAGTATAAAAGTGCTCCTGTTACAATCGCTAAAAGCGCAGCACCGATTACTAACTTATGCCACGTTTTTAACGATTGGATAACATTTTTCATCTTTTCCATTTAAACACACCCGTCCACTTTCCTAAATTTGCATATTAATTAGTGACTTATAATTTTCAATAAGATTATCACGTACGAGAGCAGCTGTTTTCATTTGAGACTCAGCTTTCTTTTGCTGGATTAAAACGTCATGTGTTTCTCCTACCCCTTTAGTTAGTAAATCATATACTGCTGTTTGCGCATTGTTTTGCGTTTGATTCATATCTTCCAATAAATCAATAAACTTTTTCTCCGGAGCTACAGATGTTTGAGAAGTTTTCGGTGCACCAATTGACTGAATTGCTCCAAATGGTTGTGTATGTAACATTGGTTGAATTTTCATATTACTATCTTCCCCCTTATCCTCGGCCGATTTCTAAATCTTTATCAAGCATTTTTTTATTCGCATTTAATACACTCGTATTCGCTTCATACATTTTTTGAGCAACCATTACATTCGTCATTTCAGCAGTTACATCAATATTGGGATAACGTACATATCCTTCTTCATTTGCGTGCGGATGCGTCGGATCATACACTAAATTTTCCGTTTTGTCTGCTTCAATACTTTTTATTTTTACTCCGTTAGTAGGAGCCCCATCTAACATACTTGCAAAACTATTGTTTGATTCTAGCACCACACTACGCCGCTCATATAAATCTGCCCCCGGAGCCGCCGTCGTATTTGCATTTACAATATTGTTAGAAGTAACTTCCATCCACTTTCTCGCTGTCGTTAGTCCTGAGCCACTTGCATTAATTGCCTGAAACATCCGTTGTCTCTCCTTCTACTTTTAACGTCCGCGTGCCGCTTGGTTAATTGCATATTGTGTATTAATTGCGTTAACTGAAATACCGTATAACTGATTTGCTTTCATTAAATCTAGCATTTCTGTCGTTACATCCACACTATTTCCGTCTTTATTCGTTTGCATTGATTTTGTTTGAATCTTTGCATATGTATTTTTCGTATTTACTGTCGGCAAGTGCATTTCATTCGTTTGATATAAATCTGGATTACTCTTTAAATCAGCCGCATTGTTTTTATATAACGCACTACTTTTATTCATCTGCTCAGCAAATGTTACATCTTGTGCTTTATAGCCAGGTGTATTCGCATTTGCAATATTACTAGAAACCGTATTTCGTTTCGTCACTAAATAATTCATATAATGGCTTACATCACTCACTAAATCTGGCATATTCCACACCCTTCCTTTTCTAACTTAATGATCCACTGATAGAAGTTTCACTTCATTATTTATTTTCTTATATGCATTTATTAAAATATTTACTATTATGTACCCTTACATATTTTATTCCATTTTTTCATTGTTGTCTTTAGAAAAATATAAAAATATAAAAAAGAATGCAAAAAACTGTATACACACAGTAATCTATAGAACATTTCAATATATAAACTAAAGTCCATTTTTCTATTATTTAGATTACAATTATTATTTCATCACAGTCATAAAATGAAACCTCAATCAGCGGGTTCTTTATGTAAACGAAGGAATAGACCCCCTTTTAAAAGGGGAACCTGTTTCCAGACGTTATTATTAATATTTACCGTAAAATGAATTAGCCTTCATTCGCCCATCATTTGTCATAATCATTTCTTCCAAAATCTTTTGCTTATCCCGAATATGCTGTGCTGCCTTAATAATGAACGGGCTTACTTCTGCTGCAACTTGTGCACGCGTTTCTTCATCCAATGTCATCATCCAGCGATTTAACATCTCACTCTTCTCAGCAAACTCTCTGTCTGACACTTGCAATTCACCGATTTCATTAAAACAGCTGACAAACGTCCGATAAATATCATTGTTCATTTTCAAGTGCTCCGCGGTAACCGTCTATTAAATCTTGTAACACTTTCACAATTGCATCAATATCTTTCGCTTCACGCGTTACTTTCATCGTTTGAATTTGAATGCTAATCCAATCATATAAACCATAGAGACTATCATATAAATCTTTCGTAATTTCAGGATTTAATTGAAGCTTTAGTTCTTCAAAAATACGTTCTAATTTTTCAAGAAGTGCGTCCCCTTCTTGTAGTTTAAAAGTATGTAAAAGTTCTTCTAAATTACGAAACTCTACAATACATCTTTCATAAATATAAATTGTATTTTTAATCGGATTACTCGTCATAATATCATTTTGCATATAACGTTGCCATGCTTGCATACGATCACTTCCTCAACTTTCATTAATCATCACTTTTTTGTTTTGTCATTGCTTTAATTGTTTTTAGTTGGCTATCAAGCGCTGCTAATGTACTCTCTAGCTTTTGATACTTCTTCACAATTTCATCTTGCTTTTGCAAGTTTTGCGTTTCAATATCTTTAATCTTTTTATCTAAATCACTTACACGTGAATCAATATTTTTTACACGTTCTCCAACTACACCTTTATCACCGAATATTTTATCAAGTGGTTCTTCCATCATTTTTCCTAAACCGTTGGAACTAAAGAAAAATTGCTTCGCTGCATCAGGTTTTTCTTTTAATGCTTGTGTTAATTTTTCATCATTAACTTCCATCGTTCCATCTTGCTTTAATTGAATACCGAATGTGAATAAATAATTACCATCTTGAGAAAATGTTGCAACATTGTTCATCGCTTGACGTACGCTTTGCATAATTACCTGCCCTTGGAAAACTCCATCTTTCCCAGCAAAAAGGTCAACTGTAGAAACTGCTTTATTATACTCTGCTACCATCTTTTTAATAATATTGGCTGTGTCTGTTACATTAGAATCACTTACCGTAAATTTTAATTCTACACCTTTTGTTTTTGGATCTGTTGTTGTACCGGCATCTGGTGTCCCTTCTACTTTCGGCTCAGTTACTTTTAACAATTCAATTTTCACACCCGGAAGAGCCTCAATTGTATTAGTAAAACTTTCAGCTTCAATACCATTAATACTATATTTGGCATTTTGTGCTTCATTGATTGTATTAAGCGCTGTGCCATCCGCATTAGCTAAACCAATATCTTGAAATAGTGTAGATGTGTTCCCCTCAAACTTAATTACTCCATCTGTTCCTTCTTTTTTCGAGGTCATGAAAATTTTATTTCCAAGTGTATAAGCTGATACGCCATAATCTCCATCATTAATCTTATTAATTAAATCTTTATATGTCATATCAGTTGTTACTTTTAATTCTTTACCGCCTAGTTTTAATGTTTCATCTTTAGGAAGCTTCGCATTTATATCTTTAATGTCATTTGAAGCTATTTGATGACGCTGCGCAAGCTGTGTAATAGTCATATTAAAAGTTCCTGCAATCGCCCCACCATCAGCTTTCACATTAATGTAGCCGTCTTGTGTTGTCGTTACTTTTTTCTCATTCCCTTTAAAAGCTGCTAAATCTTTAAACACTTGAGTAAAAGGAGTAAATTGTGTCTTTAAACTTGCATATACTTGTTTATCTTGCGTAAGTTTTTGCTTCTCAGTAGTATACGGTGTTTTTCTCATATCTAACGCTTGCATCTCTAATTCTACTAGGTTAGAAGTATCGATCATATTATTTCCGAGGTTCCAAATTTGTTGTCTACCACCAATACCTGTCATCGTTGTTCCTGCCATTTTTCTCACTCCTTATAGATTACATGTAGTCTAAAATACTTGTTTTACTCATCGTACTAACCGCTTTAAGCGTCGCTTCATACGTTGCATTTATATATGCCAAGTCAGAAATCGCGACCGCTAAATCGACATCCTCAATTTCTTTACGGTTTTCTTGAAGCGCTAAGTTTTGCTCGCTTAAAATTGTTTTAAACGTCTCCATCGTGTTCATTGTTGAACCAACTTCAGTTGTACGGTTAATGATGCCATCTAAGTTTTTCTTATTTTCTCCTAATAACGGTTGTAACGCTTTTTGGTCACCTTTTTGCATCGCTTCGCTCATCTGTTTTAACGTTTTTATAACCGGGGATAATAATGCTTCTCCGTTACGGAACGCTTTGAATTCATAACCGTCATTTAGTTGCCAGTTCACATCATTTTTTCCGCCCTGGTATGTACCATCTTCTGTAAATGGTGGCTTCTCTGCACTATCACCACCGAAAATATAACGGCCTTGCTCTTTCGTATTCGCTAAATATACAACTTGTTTTAAAATTTGATCAATCTCTGCACCGATTGCTTTCAATTCTTTTTCACCATTTTGCTCACTTAATGCTTGTACTGTTAATTGATCTGCTCTCGTTAAAGATTTCAAAACACCTTGTAAAGTATTTTCAGTTTGTGTTAATACATTTTTCGAATCCGCTATATCTTTTTGCATTTGCTCCATATTTGCCAATGAATGTTGAATCGCAAATGATTTACTCGCTGCAAGTGGGTCTTCACTCATAAGAAGATTTTTCTTCCCTGAAGTTACTTGGTTTCTATGGTATTGTTGTTGCACATTCAAATCCATTAACTGATTCTTTGCCCAGTTTGCATTTTGAAATGTAGATACTCTCATTTCTATCTCCTCCTTATATATTTCCAATCAATTACTATCACTTATCGAATAATCGAAAATAGACTATCAAACACTTCATTCATCGTAGTAATAGCTTTAGAATTTGCGACGAAGTATTTTTGGAAGGCCATTAAATTTACCATTTCCTCTTCCATATTTACCCCTTCGACGCTCATTTTTTCTTGCTGAATACCTTCTAGTAAGTCTCCATGAATTTTTTGATAAGCATTCACTGCACTTTTATCAGAGGCTACACGAACTATAAATTGGTCTAATGCTTGTTTATAAGAAAGACCTTCTTTATAATCTCCATCTGTAATTGCTGCTAGTTTATTTGCTGTTTCAGCAGATATTTTCATTTTCGAAACATCTTTTTGGAATTCTGGATTTAACTTCATATCCTTCGCATAATCTCCAACGAAGAAATCTTTTCCCATCACTATATTCACTTGATTTTTCACTGAACTCATTAAGTCTTCGAGATTTTTTTTATAATCAACAATCTTTGCTTTCGTATCAATCGCTGACTTTATCGCTCCGCTAGTTACAGAGATTTCTGAACCGTAAATCTCAACTGACATTGGGTCTTTTTCTTTATTTAATTGAAGTGGATATGTATCTTGTCCATTTACTGTTAAAATACCATTCATTCTAACACTCGCGATATTAGGATTCATAGATTCATAAGATACTTCGATGTTTGCATACTTAGACATCTCTGTAACGATGCGATCTCGTTCGTCTAAAAGTTGATTCGGCACTTGTGTACCCGCTTGTCCAATTTTATGATTCGCTTCTGCTAAACTAGCAGCAAGACGATTAAATTCATTAACATGCGCTTCAATATCTTCTGCTGTCTGTGCTTCCACTGTATCTAAGTTTTTTGCAAGACGATTCACTTGACTTGTGAACTTCCCAGTTTCAGAAATTAATGTATCATAGTAGTTTGGTTGCTCTGGATTTTTTGCTACTTCACGAAAGGCATTAAAGAAACCGTCCATTAAACTAGATAATGAATTCTTCCCTGTCGTTCCAACCATAGACTCTACACGTGATAAAGTTGAATTCATGTAGTTATAATAAGAGAGCTGAGATAATTGATCATTAAACTGCTTCGTTTTTACCTCATCAGTAATACGGTCAACACCTAGCGTTTGTACACCGTAACCAATTCTCTGTTCTGGCGTATGACCATTGCTTGCTCCAACAGATCCGTAATTCACCATTTGACGAACATAACCTGGTGTATGAATGTTAGACAAGTTTTGTTTCGTTGTTTGTAACCCCATTTGAGCCGCTAACATGCCCGATAGCGGTGTATTATAATCAGATAATCTCATAAAGCTTCACTTCTCCTTTACAATAGTTCGTTCATAAAGATTTGCGAATTATTGTTTCGCTCTAAGTTATATTCAGAAACAGAATCCACAATACTTTCTGTAGTTTTTAATAGTACGTTTAAGTAATATTGATTTTTCAAAAGAATCATTTTTACATTCTCTTCTAATTCAGTTACGTTTTTTTGTAATTCTTCCATTTTTTCGATTTCTTCTTGAGAAAAATACGAAAATAACGCACTTACACGAAACGATTCAACTCCTTGTTCTTTACAGAACTGAACAACCATTTCTTCAAATGAGCTTGATAACCCTTTTAAACCATCAATGTACTGCAATTGCTCTACTTGCAACTTTTGAACTGCATTTACATTTTTATTTTTTAAATTCTCATATATTTGCTCTCCAAGCGTTTGAATATTTTCATACGCTTTTTGAATAATAACGAGTTTTTCATATAATTGTATGTACATATAGCTTCCTTTCTTTTACAAGACTAAATTCACAATTAAACCATGGATTTCTCCAATTTGATTTAACATTTCTAAATGTCCTGTTTTCGTATTAATTAAATTCATAACATCTTCTAATTCATTCAATCCCATTTCTGCCTGTTTCACAATCGTCATTTTCTGTGAATATCCGTAACGCGGGTGACGAGACATGACATCTTTATACTGCAATACATTATCAACGTAAAAATTCAAAAATGATTTTACTGTATTTTTGTATTCCATTACATTATCAAGCGTTAATTCCATTTCAATTTTCTCTTTAATTTCTCCAATATTATCGACAAACGCTTCCATTTGTTCTAGCAATTTATCTTTTTTCGGATCTGCATGCAAATTATCCGAAAATGCAAGCCCTGTCCTGACATTTGCTTCTTTCGGCATTTGAGTAGCAGGCGGTATATGCGATAAAATTGGATTATGCGAGATAGAACGTAGCATATATATCACCTATTTATTTTTTTATTTCTTCCTAAACTTAATCGTAAAATCCAGTTATTTATAATTATACTCTGAACAGTAATATTTTGCAGTTATTTTTTATAAAAGATATGTTACAATTTAGCATGAGGTGGCACAATTCTATGAATATTTTCCTTTGTGGTTCAAATCAATTAACAGCATTAGATCAAGAAGAAATTAAAAAATTTTTAACTGACTATGCTCACAAACATAAAATTTACATATTATGTTATAAATCTATTGAAAATGAGGTTCTTCGTTTTTTCGTTGAGAATGAAAGACTCGCTCAAAATTTATGCCTTTACACGCTGCAACCATTGCAAGCAATAACAGATGAATTTCAAGAAGTCGTTGATTACTTAAAAAAACACGGAGCCGAATATGTTGCTTTTGATCATCCTTCTGACTCCATTTACCGATCAGATTATATGTTTTTTGTTAAACAAATTATTGAAGACACTGATTTAGTTCTCTGTTTTTATAATGGTGACAAACATACATCTGTCATCCCTGTCGATGTTGCAAAAGAAGCAGGTATTGATGCTGTCATTTATGATTTACCAGGATTACATGAAAAGCAAATGAAAAAAAGCTTTGAACAAAAAATTCGTATGATGTAAAGGGGGAGGCACAATATCATTATTGTGCCCATTGTAAATATGATAATTGAACAAGATTATGATCATTTTATCGCAAGTTTTAAACAACAATTCAATATGGACATCGCTTCATATAAACAAGATAGAATGCGCCGTAGAATCGATGCTTTCATTTCGAGAAAAGGCTTCGAAAACTACACTAATTTTTTAAACAAATTACGCGCTGATCAAAATTTATTTTTAAATTTTATTGACTATATTACAATTAACGTTTCAGAGTTTTTTAGAAATAAAGAACGATGGCAAACTTTAGAGTCGAAAGCACTACCAAAATTACTCGAACAAAATAGCGGAAAATTAAAGGTATGGAGTGCCGCTTGCGCTGCTGGTGAAGAACCATATACACTCTCTTTAATTTTATCAAAGCATCTAGCTCCATTTCGTTTTGAAATTCAAGCAACAGATCTTGATTTTCATATTTTAGAAACCGCAAAACGCGGTCAATATACAGAACGTTCTTTAAAGGAATTACCTACTGATTTGAAAGAACGTCATTTCACAAAAGAGAATGATATATATTCATTGCATCAAAACATTAAACAAAACGTCTCGTTTAAACAACATGACCTTTTAATGCAGTCATTCGATACAAATTATGATTTGATTATTTGTCGTAACGTAATGATATATTTCACAGAAGAAGCAAGAGTAAAACTTTACGAAAAATTTAGTCGTTCTTTACGAAAAGGCGGTGTACTATTTGTTGGTAGTACGGAACAAATTTTAACACCCGAACGTTACAATCTTCAGCGATTTGATACATTCTTCTACGAAAAAATATAAAAAAGGTCGTCACAATGGAGTGACGACCTTTTTACATAACTCGAATTAAAATAATACCGACAATCCATATGAAGAGAAAAAGAAACGTCATAGACCATTTATGTTCTTGCATCGTTTGTTTCAACGCCTGTGACAATTGTGTCATGTTCATTTCCGCAAGCGCTCTCCATACACTTACATCCCGATCTTTAGCAATGCGGTCTGTAACGCTAATTAAAATCGTTTCGTTAGACAATTTTGTTATATAAGCAGTAATTACCGTTACCATCAAATTTATATTTCCTTCTGAAGAATCACTTTCCACTCTAGAGATGAGTGCACTTACATCTAGTAAAGGAATATGTACTTTTCTACCAAATGATAGTTGCACTTCAGCGAAATCATATGTTCCATCTAACAAAGGAAGTTCCTTTATATGCGCCTGCTTAATAAGTCCTTGTAGGCTTCTAATTACTTGTTCAAACACTTTTTCTGATTGCTTTCCTTCTTGAGATAATGTATGTAACTTTTTAAAAAGTTGTAACACTGTATCCATCTCTTTAGAAAGCATTTCCTTCATAATCTTTCCATCACTTAAACTTGCAAGTAAAATACCTATTTCATTATTTTTCGAAATAATTTTAGACTGTCCAGTAAACACTAAATTGCTACGCTTTCGTTCTTTCTGGATTTCATGCTCCGAAATAGCTGCAGGCTGTTTTAATGGTTGTAGCGTCTTATCTTCAATTGTCGTACGTTTAATCTCCATTTAAGCGCCTCCACTACTATGAAATAATTAGCCCCATTCTTTATTACTCTTTAAAACTAAAAACAGTACGAACAAACCTGACATGATAGTAAATACATCCGAAGCTTGTACTCCCTGTTCACCTTTTTCTTCTTCCTTGTCTTTCGTTTCTTCTTTTTGTTCTTTCTTTTTAGAGACAACTTGTTTGTTATTTTTCTCTTTTTGGTCCTTCGCCTTATGTACTTCCTTGTTGTCTTCGAACGGCTCTTTTATAACGTAAGTAAATTCCTCTTTCTCTTTCAACGGTTCTTTTATAAACTTATTTACTTTCTCATCTTGCTTCGGAATTTGAACAACTGGCAATTTTTCTTCTGGAAGCGGGTTTTTGACTTTCAAATCTTCTTGCTTCTCATTTTCTTTCTTATCTTCTAATTCATTTTCTAGTTTATTATCTAATTTATCTTCTTTCTCTTTCTCTGCTATCTTTTTATCATCTTCGTTTTTTGGCGCCAAAACAGAAATGGTATATTCACTTTCTTCAACAAGTTTATTACCTGCTGCATCTATTATCTCTACAAGTAATTCGTATGGCCCAGCCGGCAATGCTTCTGTTATTTCAAATACTTTTTGCCAATCCATATCATGCTTGTTGTAGTCTAATAAAAACGAAAGCTCTTTATTTTCTTTCCCTTTTAATGTAACGCGCACTTCTTTTACAACCGATTCTATATCTGACGCTTTTACTCGTATATGTATAGAATCTCCCTGTTTTCGTTCAACTAAGTTCTCTTTTACTTCATCAATAGTAACTTTCTGTAACTTTGGCAATTCTTTATCTATAGTTGGCGTTTCATTTTTAATACGAATGAGCGGGACTTTCACTTCATTTTTTACGATTTCTTCTTTCTCATTCTCTTTGTAACTTTGAACGAGCTGAAGATTCCAATCACCTTGCAAATCAAAATCCCCTGCTTTATAGTTAGCAACCCAACTCTTCGTTTCTTCATCATACTCAAAAGATAGTATTCTTTCTTGCGCATATTGCTCGCCATTTTTTTGTAACTGCAATATACCTTTCATACTTTGAATGTTTTTCCCATTTGGTTCTACAGCAATTCGCACTTCTTCGCCAACTTTAAGCTCCGGCTTATTTACTGTAATAATTCCCTGTTCTGTTTCTATCTTTCTTTCATTCAATTGTTTATTTACTACTTCTTGTTGTTTTGCTTCTTGTTCTGCTTCTTTTTGTTTCTCTTCATCTTGTTTCGTTTCCACTTGCTCTGAAGATTTTTGAGATTCCTTATTTTCTTCTTGTACATTCACTTCATTTATTTTTTGATCTGGCTCAATTTGTTCCTCAGCCTGACTTTGCAAGGGGAAGAACAAGCACACATGTATGCATAGCCAACTCATTAGAAAAAACTTTACGTTTTTCATCTACTAGTTCAAACTCCTATTTCAATGCCTTATAGTGATTTCGTCACTTTTACTCCGAAAAATCCATCTACATTTACAAGTTCACCATACGCCACTAATACATCATTTACATAAATACGAATCGGTTCATCAATATCCTCATCTAGTACAACTGCTTCATTTTCTTGTAAACTTAATATATCTTGAATCGTTTTCACTGTACTTCCAAATACAAATTTCACATTCATTTCTACATTTTGTAGAATGGACGTGTCCATATATACTGGTTCCATTTGTTTTACTTCTTTAAATTCAATAGGTTGCACAACTGGTTCTACAATTTTTTCTTCTTCAATTTCTTCTGTGGCAATCTCTTCTTCTTCCACCATCGGATACAGAAGTCGCCTTACCATTTCTTTCGCTTCGGAAATTGGCAAAATTTGATACATCTTCGATTGAAGCAGATCGCCAATTTCAAGATTGAACGTAATTTGAACGAGTTCGTCCACTTCCATTGACTCTCCCAAATATTCCATTTCTTCTTTTAACGTTACAAATTTAACATTTGGAGGCGTCATGTCCATTTTTTCTTGAAACATTTCTGACATCGCCGTAGCAGCATGACCCATCATTTGGTTCATAATTTCTTTAATACCGCTCAGTTCTAATTCAGTAAGCTCTTTTTCTGGGTCAACTTCCCCTGTTCCCATCATCATTAAATCTACCATTGTTAAGGCAACATCTTTCGTAAATACGAATACATTCTCATTCTTTAGCCCTTCAACAAAGTCGACATTTAAAATAACAAATGGTACTGGTACTCCATCATAATGACGAACATTGATTGCTTCCACATTTGGTGTACTAATTGTAACTGGCTGATTTAAAAGCGTTGATAATACTGTTGAAGCGGAACCAATTGAAATATTTGCAATTTCACCAAGAACATCTTTCTCTTCTTGTGTTAAATGCTCTTTTTCAACTTGTTCTTCTACAATCTCAGTTTCCACTACTTCTGCTGGTTCGTCTGTTTCTTCTACTCCACCAGATAATTGCATTAATTTATTTACCATTTGTTTCGCATGCTCAACTGAAACAATTTGTACAAGTTTAGAGTTTACAAGATTATCTATCTTTAAATCAAACGATACTTTAACAATCGTATGATTCCCATCGATTTCAGAGATTTTCTCCATTTCTTCTGATAACTTTACAACTTTAATCGTCGGCGGAGACATATCTACTGTATCTTGGAAGAATTCCGACATAGATGTAGCTGCGAATCCCATCATTTGATTCATCGCTTCTTGTACAGCACTTAGCTCTAATTCACCAAGTTCTTTTCCGTCCTCCACTTCACCTGTTCCCATCATCATTAAATCAGCAATGGACAATGCAACATCTTGCTTAAGAACAAGAAGGTTTTCCATATCTAATCCTTTTGTAAAATGAATGTTTAATACAACATGTGGAACTTCGACATCTCTTGAATCATATAAATCTACCAACTCTATACGAGGAGCAGTAATGCTTACTTGCCTATTTAAAATTGTTGATAATACAGTTGAAGCTGAACCAAATGATATATTTGCAATTTCGCCAAGAATATCGCATTCTTGGGGCGTTAAATGCTCATTTTCTTTTTCTAGCACAATCGTGCTCGTATCCCCTTTTGTGTGTTGCTCAGGCATTTTCCCTGCCTCCTCATTTCTGTTTTTCTATCAAATAATATAAACTCTTATTTTATTTTAGCAAAATTATTATATAAAACGTTAATATGTATGTATTCCCATTATTAGATTCGTAACGATTAGCCAAAAAGCTCCCCAATTGTATACAAGTGGGGAGCTTTCCTTCATTCCTATTATAAACCTTCTGGGTTTAAAATGAGGACCACTCGTCCATCACCGAGAATCGTCGCACCAGAGAAATAGTTAGAACTCTCTGCAAAGAAGTCACCTAATGACTTTAAGACTATTTCTCTTTGACCGATAATTGTGTTTACAATAAGTCCATAGCTGCGATGTGTGTTACGAACAATTAACACAGGAACCATTTGACCATCATATGACGCAAACGCCTCATCTACTGTTTTTTCACCAAATACAGTACTTAAATGTTTCACTTCAATAATTTGATTACGATAATTTAACACATCTTTTCCTTGTAAGGATTGGATGTCTTCTCTCTTAATTCGAATTGCTTCAACGATATTTCCAAGAGGTAAAGCATAACGCTTATCATTCGTTTGAACAAGCATAGATTGAATAATAGATAACGTTAATGGAAGTTCAATTCTAAATGTACTTCCCTTTCCTTCCTCAGAATCAATAATTAAATGCCCACCTAAACTATGAATCGTATGTTTTACAACATCTAATCCGACACCGCGTCCAGAAAGATCTGATACAACTTCAGCTGTACTAAATCCTGGTTGGAAAATAAGATCAAACACTTCACGATCTGTTAATCTATTCGCATCCGCTTCAGTTACAACGCCATTTTTAATCGCTTTTTCTAATACTTTCCCTTTATTAATACCGTTTCCATCATCCGTAATTTGAATAACGACATGATTTCCACTATGAAAGGCTTCTAATTTAATCGTACCTGTCTCATTTTTACCTGCATCACGTCGTTTTTCAACAGTTTCTACACCGTGATCGATTGCATTTCGAATTAAATGAACGAGCGGATCACCGATTTCATCAATAACAATTTTATCTACTTCAGTATCTTCACCTGTAATTTGTAAATCGATTTTTTTCCCTAAATCTTTCGCTAACATACGTACCATACGTGGGAAACGATTGAATACAGTTTCAATCGGCACCATACGCATATTTAATAGTACATTTTGAATATCTTTTGAAATATCGCCTAATCGATTTAAATGTTCAATTAGCTCCTTGTTTTGAATCGTTTGAGCCAATTCATCAATGCGCCCACGTTCAATTACACTTTCTTCAAACATATTCATTAATCTTTCGATTTTCTCTAATTGAACACGAATTGAACGATTCTCCACTTTAGCATTTTTCGTTTTTGTAGTACTTTTAGCCGGCATAGCACTTGAAGGTTGATTCGTTGCCTCTACCGGTGATTTTACTTGCGTAACCACAGCTGGTTGTAGCTTTTCTTCTACTTGCACAACTTCTTGTGTAACGACTTTTTTAGAAGCTACTTCCTTCGATATAGGTTCTCCTTGCTTTACTTCCACTTTCTCAATTTCAGAAACATGAAGTACTACTTGTTTCAATTCTTCTATACTACAATCCGTATCCATAAATACTGTAAATTCAAATCCGAAAGCATCTGCTTCAATTTCTTCAATACTCGGAGCTGTTTTTTGTATATTCCCTACATTTTGCAATGCTTCAATACACATAATGGCACGTACTGCTTTTAAAATTGCCTGCTGTTCAACTGTTATATGCACTTCATGCGAAACTGCATCATCGTTGTCTATATGATTTTGCTCTATATGTTCCGTAGGAGTTTCTACATTGCCGTTCAATAATGCTTCTAATTTCTGTTTAGTTGAGACTACATCAATATTGCCCATTCCACCTTGTTGCACATCTGCAACCATCTTCTCCAAATTATCAATGCACTCAAAAATTACATCAATAATATCCGCATTTACAACTATATTTCCATGACGAATTTCATCTAACACATTTTCCATCTTATGCGTTAAATCAGCCATCTCCGTAAATTCCATGCTCGCAGACATACCTTTGAATGTATGAGCGGATCGGAATATTTCTCCTACAACATCCATATCAGCAGGATTTTGTTCTAACACTAGCACATTTTCATTTAGCGACTGTAAATGTTCTTCTGACTCTTCGAAAAATATATTTAATAGATCTGTTTGCATTTTTATCCCCTACCTGTCTAACAAACATTTCATTTATGTATAACAATTTAGTGTTTTACAATGAGAAAAAAGGGGGCCACACGTCGATCCGCTATCACTGTTTTGATTCCTTGTGGCACCCCTTCTATATTAACTATTTGCTACTTTTGTTAAAGCTTCAATTACACGATCCGCTTGGAATGGCTTTACAATAAAGTCTTTTGCCCCGCCCTTAATTGCATCTAATACCATACCTTGTTGTCCCATTGCAGAACAAATAACAACCTTTGCACTTGAATCAATTTTAATAATTTCTTTTAATGCTTCAAGCCCATCCATTTCTGGCATAGTAATATCTAATGTTACAATATCAGGTTGAAGTTCTTTATACTTTTGAATTGCTTCTACCCCATTCTCTGCTTCACCGATAACTTCAAATTCAGCATTACTTTTTAATAAGTTTTTAATCATCGTTCGCATAAACATCGCATCATCTACTACTAAAATTTTATGTGCCATTCTTTTTAATTCTCTCCTTCTATGTATAAATATATCTTAATATTTCACCTTATCATTCTCACTCATTATACAAAATAAAATGATAAAATTTAATATTTTTTTAAAAGAATTTTCGTATTTTTAGTATTTTATTATTAAAATAACAATATACTACTCTTTTATATAAATAACAACGCGACGGTTTTTTTCCCAGTTTTGCGGTGAATCATTTGGTACAATTGGCTTTGTGTCTGCATATCCTACCGCAGCTAGCCTTTTATCGTCCACATTATACACTTCAATTAAATGGTGAATCATATTTGCCGCTCGTGCTGAAGATAACTCCCAGTTAGAGGGGAATTTCTCGTTATGAATAGGTCTACTATCTGTATGTCCCTCTACAACAATGGGGTTAGGTACGGATTGAAAAAATCCAACTAATTGACTTATTATCCCTTTCGCTTCGGGCTTAACGTTCGCATCGCCTGTATCAAATATTAAATTATCTACTATAACGACGCTTACCCCTGTATCCTCTCGATATACATTCACTTGACTAATACCGTTATTATCTACATACGCTTTTAACTTCTTATATAATTCATCCATTCTCTTTTTTGAAATCATTTTTTCATCATTTTTTTCATGTGAAATATCCGGTATTGTATTTTCCATTACTTTTGCATCTACTTGCCCCGTATCACTAAACTTTTCAAGCATCTTTGACAATTTTACTGCATCTTGCTTTGATGTAGCAACTAGTAATACAAAGAAAGTTAATAATAACATCGTTAAATCTGTAAAAGTCGTCATCCAACGAGGCGATCCCTTTTGCGGTCCTTTACTCATCATACCACTCCTTGAAATATTAGGCTGCTCCTTTTACCTTTTTTACCTTTGTTTCGTATACGTATGTATCCAGTTTCAACTTTAATTTAGAAGGGATTTGTCCACGATACAATTCTGAAATTGCTTCTATTACAAACTTCTTCTCTGTATATAAATCTTCAATACCACGATATACTTTTTCCGCAAGAGGGATTGCAATCATATTCGCAAGTACAGACCCATATAATGTCGTTAACATCGCAACTGCCATTCCTGTACCAATTTGCGATGTATCTTGTAAGTTTTGGAGCATAATGATAAGACCGATTAACGTACCAATCATTCCCCAAGCTGGAGCAAAATCACCAATTTTATCTAATAATGCTGCTCCTTTTCTTAACTCATACACTTCCGTTTCAATATCTTTCAATAACACTTCTTTTAATTCATCTTCATCGTAACCGCTTAACATTAATCGAATTCCTTTTTGAATAAAAGGATTGTCTACTTGCTCTCCATCTACCTCTAAAGAAAGCAAGCCGTGCTTTTTAGACTTTTTCGAAAAATCGACAAACAAATCCGTTAACTGTTCTAAATTTTCTTCTCTTCTATGTAAAACAGTAAAAATGCTTTGCGTATATTTTTTTATTTCTCCAAATCGATATGCCACAACAATTGTCGCTGTTGTTCCCCCTATGACAATTAAAATAGATGAAACATCTAAAAAGTTTTTGAAAGCTTTTATTCCACCGCCGCCAAGCATAATTGCCGCTATCACTATAATGAAACCTACTATAATGCCCACTGGGCTAGAAATATCAAACTTCCTTTTTCTTCTTTGTGGTCTAGCTAATACTTGATTTTTCTCTCCCATATTTCTGCCCTTTCCTTTCCATTTTTATATAACATTTTTTTATTTTAATAATACGTTTTCACATATAACATGTATTATACGCTTATCATCTGTTTATCGCAATATACTCATGAAATTGACACATTTCATTTCTATATTAGAATTATGGTATGAATAAATGAGGAGGATCACGATGGAACACAACATTTTACAAGTCATTGCATTAGCAGAAAAACTAAAATATGAAATGCGACATAGCTGGCTTTCCAACGGACGTCAAGAAAGTGTTGCGGAACATACATGGCGGATGTCTCTAATGGCCATTTTAGTTGAACCTTATTTGGATCAAAAAGTAAGTATTGAGAAATTACTTAAAATGGTTATTATTCACGACCTAGTCGAAGCCGAAGCTGGTGATATTCCTGCTTTTGATACAATGAATAGTCACGAATTACAGCTACAAAAACAAAAAAATGAACTGGAGGCTATTTTAAATATTAAACAAACGTTAACAGGTTCTCTCGGCGAGGAATTATATGACTTATGGATGGAGTTTGAAGCGAAAGAAACGTACGAAGCAAAAGTTGCTAATGCACTCGATAAACTTGAGGTGAAAATCCAGCATAACGAAGCTGATATTGATACGTGGCTACCAATTGAACATAAAATGACGTTCCAAGTAGCAAAGCATACAAACTTTGATTCTTTCCTATCTAAATTACAAAAAATTATTGAACAAGATGGAGAAAAAAAGTTAATTGCTGCCGGCATTGATGTTGAGGCATGCAAGCAATAATGAAATAAGACACTCAACAAGAGTGTCTTATTTCATTATTGTTGATATAGCCTGCTTATAAATAAGCTGTTGTTTTCCATCCACTAAGATTAAAACTGTAAATTTATCCACTCCAACAACTTCTCCTACTATTCTAACGCCACTCTTTAAGAAAATTGTAACTGTACCTTTTTCTTCTTTTATTTGTTTATACAATTCTTCCTGTAAATGTTCCAATTACTGTCCTCTCCTTTCTGTGAAACATCTTAATATAAAAAACTATAAATTTTTTATTTATGCAATTTGTCTTTTATGTTCATAAACTTATTAATAAGTATATCTAAATCACGACTAAATAACAAAACTTTATCATGATCCAATCCGTGCCTCGCAACAAGTTGAATTAACTCTTTCTTTTTGTTTTCTATTTTATTTTTTAATTGTCCCATCTCCATCTCTATACTAAAACTCCCTTTTCCCATAATATTACTTGTAAAATTATAGTACATATTCTCTCATAAAAAAATAAGAAAATGGTTTTTTTTACAATTTTTTATTTTTTATGCCTAAATTATGAATTACGTAAAGGTTTATTTACAAATCACTAACATGCAATCCTAATGAATCTACAGGCATTTGTCTAATTATAAATGAGACTGGCTCGTTTTCTATACAAAAAACATACTGTATATAGTAGTCCATGAACCATATAGATTAACTTACTAAAAAGGAGGAAAACATATGAGTTATGGTGGAAGTTGCGCTGGTTTCGGCGGTGGATTTGCTTTGCTTATCGTACTATTCATCCTTCTAATCATCATCGGATGTAGCTGTTGGGGTGGCGGTGGATACGGATATTAATATATCCTATCCTTGACAAATGAACGAAAAACTATAGAAAAACAGCTCATATTTGAGCTGTTTTTTTCATACTTTCGTATGAATTTATATCCCTCCTATTTGCGATTTCAACTAACAAAATATTGTTTAATATAGAATAAGAAACATTTTACTAAGGAGGATTACAATGATTAAAGGTCTTTACGAAGCACAATTACCTGTTGGACTTCCTACAGAGGAAAAAGTGTATTTAAGCGAATGGAAAAAACAAGTTCAAGCATCATCATTACATAAGGATTAATCTATTTATGTCAGTTTCTTATTCCAAACTTCTTAAAACAAATAAAAACTTCAATAAACTATTTTATGGGCAAACATTAAGTGTACTTGGGGATTGGTTCCATACGGTAGCTTTATTAACATTTGTCTACAGCATAACGGAATCGCCGTTTATGATCGCACTTACTTTTATAAGTAAAAGTTTACCACAGCTTCTTCTTAGTCCATTCATAGGCGGAATTGTAGATCGTTTCTCTAAAAAGAATATTATGATTTTTACCGATATTACACGGGGAATTCTAGTCCTTACATACTTACTCGCAGGCTATAAAATTGAGATTATTTTCATTGCTAATATATGTTTATCTGTACTTTCTTGTTCATTTGAACCGGCTAAACAAGCAACCCTAAAAAATATTGTACACCAAAATCATTTCGTAACTGCTAACTCTCTTTCTAGTACAATTAATGGTTTTATGTCTATTATGGGAGCTTCTTTGGGCGGAGTAATTGCACAATCTTTACATATTGAGTTCGCTTTTTTAGTAAATAGCCTATCATACTTTATTTCAGCCTATTTTATTTATAATATGAGTATTCCTGCTCATGATACTTGTAACAAGAACAAAACATTTTTCACTGATATAAAAGGTGGTTATACATACATATTACAAACAAAAATCATTTTAACATTAATTCTTGTCGGCATTTCATGGGGAATTATTGGAGGCGCTTATCAACTACTTCTAACGATCTATGCCGAAAAAATTTTCCATACGAACATTGGGATTTTATATACGGTTCAAGGGGCTGGGCTTATGATAGGAAGCCTTCTCGTTAATCTTTATATATCCCATAATAAAGAAAAAATGAAAAAAGTATTCGGTTGGGCCTACTTACTACAAGGAATTTTCTTTCTCGGATTCATTCTATCCGATCAACTTATTATCGGTATCATTACTTTATTCTGTATGCGCATAGCAGGAGGAATCATCGTTCCACTTGATACGACATTACTTCAAACTTATACACACGAAAATATGATAGGTAAAGTTTTTTCATTCCATTATTCCATTTACGCATCTCTTATTCAGTTATCGATGTTTTTTACAGGAGGACTGTTAGAAATTCTTTCTCCTCAAATGATTGGCAGTTTATTAGCTACATGCTGTATTTTTGTAAGTTTTATATGGCTGTTCTTGTTTTATCGCGGGGATCTCAGTGAATAATTTAACGATAATCAATACATTTTGATTCCATTCATTATTTGTTTCCCCATAATAAAATTGTTTAAAAATGTAAGTCGGATTTTTTAGGTAAAGAGCCTTATATGGCAACACTATTTAAGAAAAAACTAGATATTTATGTTAAAATACAAATAAGTTTGTGAAATATTGCACTTAAATAATAGACTTTAACTAGTTAAACTTGATTAAATAGGAGGGCTGTTTTGGGTATCACATTCATTTTCATATGCATTATATTAGTGGCTTCTATTCTGCAAGCAAGTACAGGTTTTGGCTTCTCCATAATGGCAACCCCTTTCTTACTTATGTTATTTCTGCCACAAGAAGCTATACAAATAAACATTATTTTATCTTTAATTATCTCCATTTCACTCATTTGGAAAATAAGAATGGATGTTGATTTTGTTCTACTGAAAAGGTTTATTTTTGGAAGTATAGTTGGTGTTCCTTTTGGCATTTTAATTTTCATTTCCGTTAACATAAACACTTTTAAATTAGCAGTTAGCATCCTACTCTTGCTATTAACATTGTTGCTAATATGCAACGTTAAGGTTAGATCAACACAATCTAGAGATTTCATAGTTGGCGGATTATCTGGTCTTTTAACGACAAGTATCGGTATGCCAGGTCCACCCCTGTTACTTTATTTTACAGGAACTGATACTGAAAAAGAGAAGTTAAGAGGAACTACATTAGCTTTTTATCTATTTATATATTTCATTAGCCTAGTAACTCAAATACTCTTTACTGGCACAAACAAAACCATTTGGGAATCAAGTTTTTATGCCATTCCAATTGTATTTTTAGGTTTGTTTATAGGTCAAATTATTTTTAAATGGTTTAATCAACGGATTTTTAAAATATTTACGTATATCCTTTTAAGTTGTACGGGTATGTATCTTCTTATTGAAAGTTTGCATTTATTATAGAAGTTGCTTTAGGTTATGCATTAAGAATTAGGTTTCGAATGAAATATCATGATATATTTTTAAACGTGATAACGATAAAAAGCGGCTATTATGCCGCTTTTTACATTATCAAATTGGTCGATATTAAACCAAATGACAGTAAATACATCGTTATAACAATCATCCACATATTGTTTTTCAATAGGGGTACTTAATGATTTATGAATAATGTACAAAATTAATTTTCCATATTGATCAATCACTTCTTTCAAAGCATCTTGATCATGTTTTTTCATAGCTATAATTAAATCCTCTTCAGAATTGAAAATCATAAGCATCTTCCTTCCTCAGTTCCCCTTTAGCAGCTGCTTTTACTTACTATTGGCATTTCATTCTCATTTTCTATCACTTTTGTAAAAAATTATTAATTTTTATTTCTATGTATATGATAACAAACAAAATACCTAAGTTCAGAAAGAATAAACAACTTTCTGGCCTTAGGTATTTCTCCTCCAAAAAAGGCAAACCTATACGTCAGGTTTGCCTTCTTACTCACTTCTTATTTAATCCTTTTTCACTTAAAAACTCTTTCATATGCATTCTTTTTTCTTTAGACATAAATGAACTCACGGATTCCGTCCACGTTACGCTTTTCTTATTTGATGATCTTTCTTTATAATACGCGTTCATCGTTTCATCATATTCGTTTAGTAATTCATCATATTTTTGTTCATCATATCCATTTTCATGAAGAACTGCTGCTACTGGTAAACGTGGTTTAACTCCATGTTCTTCATCTGGTACACCGACTGTCATTCCAAATACAGGATATACTTTATCCGGTAAATGAAGCAATTCGCTCACTTCTCTCGGATTATTGCGAATACCACCAATATAACAAATACCGTATCCTAATGATTCTGCCGCTAATGCTAAGTTTTGCGCAAAAAGTGAAGCATCTACCGTCGCAACGATAAAGTCTTCTACTCCCTCATGCTTTATCTCTGTACTATGTTTTTCACATGCAATTTCAAGTCGTTTTAAATCTGCACAACAAACAAAAAATGCTGCACAGTCCTTCACATGGCGATTTCCGGATAGCTCTGCTAGTTTAGCCTTTAATTGCTGATCTGTTACATATATAACAGAATACGCCTGTACAAAATGTGATGAAGCTGCATGTTGCGCAGCATGCACCATCTTTTCTACTACATCTTTCGGAATTGATTCTTCTTTATATTTACGAACTGAAACATGTTGCTCCATCTTATGTATGATCTCATTCATGAAAATCACTCCTTTTTTCTCTTCATAATGAAAAATTAACATATTTTTTTCAATTTTCACAACTTATAAGCACAAAAAGAGCAATTCTTTTTGAATTGCCCTTTTTTAAAACGTTTATCAATACGGTAAATGAAATTATACTTATCTTATTACGCCGTTTTCAAAACTTTAATACCTTTTACGATATTCCAAATGAAGTAGTAAATCCCTACAAGAATGAACACTGCATATGTGATAGCCATTCCAATTCCAGCACCGTCAGATTGATTGAACCCTAAACCGTACATGCCTGATACTGCTAGTCCTCCAAATAAGATTGCGTATGGGAAAACATGTGACCAAAATGCTTTTTTCGCGTGATACTTCACTTCATCTTCTGCAACAAAGTACACGATAATTGGTAGTAAAAATGGTGCAAAAAAGATACTAAAGTAACATAACGAAGATAAAATATTATTTCCTTTCATCCGATTCACCTCTAAATAGTTTTTGTTACCTTCATTATGTCAGGAAATCATTCTAGAAACTATCGCTTTACCTTTCACGAACGTGACATATTTGTAAGATTTTCCTCAAACTAAATCCCGCCTGAGTTTCAGACGGGATCACTTTCACTATATTCGATTCATAAACCAATACTGTGTAATTGCTAAATATTCTCGTACATTCGATGGAATGATGATTGGTTTCGGTGTTTTTGCCGGAAGACCTTCTAATTGTAAACCTTGTTTGGCCGCTATTTTTTTCGCTCTAAACATGTGAAAATCGTTTGTTACGATCATACCTTTTTTCATATCGGCTGGAATTAACGGTTTTGAGAATGTAATATTCTCATCTGTACTCGTAGATTTGTCCTCCATTATAATGCGGTCTTCTACGATGTTTTGTTTTATTAATCCTTGTTTCATTGCTAATGCTTCTGAAATGTCTTCACCTTTTCCTTGTCCTCCAGATACGATAGCGATTGTTTTCTCATGTGATTTTAAATATTCAGCTGCTTTATCAATACGATATTGCAATGAATAAGATGGTTTCGTCCCATTTACTTTCGATCCTAGTACAATTATGTAATCAGCATCGTAGGTTGCATTCATATGCCCATGCTTATAAATGTGATATTGTAAAAACCCCGCATACACGGCGCAAATCATTATAACACCTAAAATGCCCTTCATTATTTTCTTCTTTCTCATATTCATATACTCCTATTTTCTTTTACTTCCTTCATGATAATATCCATTTATTTGTTTGTATACAGACAAATTCCAATAAACCCTAATTTATCCTCTGAAAGGTAATATTTATATTACTTTCGGGAATAGTAAGTACAACTTTACACGAAGGAGTGTCTCTATTGCTTCTCTTTTTATGTAACGTGTCGTTCTTTTTCATCTTATTTTTACTATCGCTTAAGTTACTCGGTAAATCCGCGTTAGCGCAACTAACTCCTCATGATTTTGGGGCTATAATTTTTTTATCTTATTTAGCTTTCCAGGCCATACCCGTCTCTGGTGCTTTACAAGCATTTCTCGGTATGGTTGTTATCACATGTTTACATTTACTCCTTACAAAATTAAGCCTATTCAACAAACTAAATCGTTTTATTCTCGGACACCCTATCATTTTAATTAAACATGGTGATATTATTTTTGAGAACTTACAAAAAAGTAGATACCCCATTGCAGAATTGCTTTCTAATCTTCGCGTTGCAGGATATCCAAGTGTTCATGAAATTGAATACGCTATTTTAGAAGCGAACGGCGCTATTAGTATTTTACCAAAAAGAGAACTTGTACCATTAACTCCAAAAGATTTAAACATAGAAGTTAAGTATGCTGGATTACCAATTGCACTTATCGTCGATTCACAAATTCAATATGATAACTTAAAGTTAATACATAAAGATGAAAAATGGTTATATAAAGAATTAAAAGAAAAAGGAATTACAAATATTAAAAACGTTGCCTTTGCTTCTGTTCAAGAAACGGATGGATCTTTTGCGATTAGTTTAAAGGAATAAGAAAATCCCCTTAATTGCTTAAGGGGATTTTCTTCATCATATCGCTTCTTTCTCTCCTGCCATATTTAATGGCACAGGATGTTTCATACGATTCATCGTAAATACGATAACCGCTGTCATTACTTCTGCAACTGGCATAACGAGCCAAATTCCATTTATACCAAATAATTTCGGCATAATCCATAACAATGGAATAATAAATAGTAATCCTCGGCTCATTATAATAAGTACTGATTTCTTCGTTTGTCGCACTGATTGGAAGTACTCTCCATACACAATGTTATAACCTAAAAATACGTATTGGATAAAGAATAAACTAATACCTGTTAAGGTTAACTCCAATAATTCTGGAGATTGAACATCAAATAAACCAATGATATATTTCCCAAAGAATAATCCGACAATTATCGCAAAGCCTCCGAGGACAACAGCAATTTTCACAGCAAACTTCAATCCTTCACGAAGTCTCTCTGATAAATTTGCCCCGTAATGGAAACTAGCAATTGGCTGTAATGCTGCTCCAACACCAAAGAATAATAGTAATGTCATTGCATGAATACTATTCACCATCGCATAGGAAGCTACTCCTACTTCTCCTGCATATTGGACAAATGCGATATTAAAACCAATCGTTACGATTGCAACCGTACTTTCTGCTGTAAAACTTGGGAAACCAATCACCATAATTTGTTTGACAGTATCCCATTCAAAATGAAATTTCGTCCACTTTAAAATACTACTTTTTCTAAAGAAATGGGTTAATAATACAAGGAAACCAATCGCTGCCGAAAGAATAGTCGCTGAGGCAGCACCTGTTACGCCCCATCCAAAGATAAAAATAAAGATATAGTCAAACACTATATTTAATACAGCCGTTACAACAAGACCAGCCATTGCTAAATTAGGATTTCCATCATTTCGTATAAATGTACTTAAAATATTTTCTAAAACGTATATCATTCCAAATGTTAATAATACGTGTAAATAGTCTAACGCATATGGTAAAATTACTTCATTTGCACCAAATAAGTATGCTAAATCTTCTATTCTCCATAAGCAAATCGCTGCTAAAACACCTACGATAACAACTGCTACCGTCATTGATTGAGTAAAAATAGACCTCGCTCTCTCTCGTTTATTTTCACCTAATGCAATGGAATATAACGTTGCCCCGCCCATTCCAATCCATAATGAAATAGAGAAGAAAATCGAAAAGGCTGGAATAGCCACGTTCACTCCTGCTAAACCGTTCGCCCCAACTCCTCTACTAATCATAACCGCATCAATTACAATATTCACTGACATTAATACCATTCCGAGGACGGCTGGTATTAAATAAGAAATAAATAAACTTTTAATTGGTTTTTCTCTTAATTTTTCTGTTGCTTCCATACTCTAATATGCTCCTTTTTTTCAACTCTCTTTTCTTAGTTTAAACCTTCAAGTAACTTTAAGGTCAATAGAGAATTAAAAAATAGGTGACTTAATTATCGCGTTTGATGCTCATTTGTAATTATACGAGTCCTATAACTTATTGCTTTGTTTTTTCATTATAGGAATTTGAATTTCTGTTACTTGCTCCTCAGGATCTTCTGTTACAGACCAATCAATCAATCCAATCTCAATCGAATCTCCATGTACTTCGTAACCTTCTTTATCAATGTATGTAAGTAACTCCTTGTACGTTGCATCTGTTTCTTCATACGGTCCATGATGATAAGAACAAGCATATAAACCTTCTTTAATTTCATCTGAAGTATGCACTTCATACGGCATATAATCCAAAAGAATAAATACACTGCTATATGCTTGAAACTCATTTTGCATTAACCCTTTTTTCGCAACAGTTACACCAATATCTCCAGAAAATAAGCTATCATCCATTTGCCTCATATTTTTTTGCAACGAATGAATGTAGTACTCAAACATATCATCCGTCGTATTCGGGGCAACCGCAATAGCTGTTATTTTTCGCTGCGGGATCTCTTTTATTACCATTTGTTCAGCTTTTGCTTTTGTTGCTTCCTTAATTAAATGAATTCTATGCTCCATTTTCGCCAAAGCATACTCAATTTCTCTTTGTTTCTTCAGCATCATCTCTTGTTGTTTTTCCAGTAAATTGAGTGCGTATGCTGGATTTCTTTCATCAATATATTTCTTAATTTCCTTTAACGGAATATTTAACTGGCGTAAAAATTTAATCGTATCTAACAGTGAAAATTGATCGATTGTATAATAACGATAATTCGTTTGAGGATCAACAATGGACGGATGAAAAATTCCTTTTTCATCATAATACCTTAATGTAGATTCTGCGATATTATGCATTTTTGCCATTTCTCCAATTGTAAAACGTTTATTTAATAACATGTTTCCTTCTCCAATTCATTAAAAATGTTGCCTTATTTCTTCTTATTATATAGCCATTCCCTTCATACCTAAATCAAATTCCATCATGAAAATCTGCTATTTTTTCATTGATTTTTAATAAATTTTATTATATATTAATTACAGGTTCAAATTACGAGTTCAAAAGAACTTGTAATCAGACCCTTTTTGTTTAATGGGTTTTACATATTTTCATTAGGCAAATTCCGAGAAATCGTATGATAAAACTAAAAATGACGAGGAGAGGATCAGATGGAATTCGAATTTTTCTTTCAAATTGCACTTATTTTATTAAGTACAAAACTTGCTGGTGATCTTAGTGTTAGATTAGGTCAACCTTCTGTGCTAGGTAAATTAATTGTCGGTATCGTTATCGGCCCAGCTATATTAGGTTGGATTGAAAATTCAGAGCTTCTAACACAATTAAGTAATGTCGGTGTTATTCTTTTAATGTTTATGGCAGGACTTGAAACAGACTTAGATGAATTAAACGCAAATCGCAATTCTTCTTTAGCAGTTGCACTCGGGGGTATCATTCTTCCATTCGTAGGTGGTTACGTTTCCGGTCTTGTTATGGGAATGGAACAAGGAAACGCTGTATTCTTAGGGTTACTTCTGTGCGCGACAAGTGTTAGTATTTCCGTTCAAACACTTCGTGATTTAGGTAAAATGAAAACACGTGAGAGTACGACGATGCTTGGAGCCGCTGTATTTGATGATATTCTTGTTGTTATTTTATTAGCATTCGCAATGAGCTTCTTAGGCACTGATGATGTTAACTTAACAATGATTATCTTGAAGAAAGTAGTATTCTTCGCTTCTATTATTTTAATTGGATGGAAAGGTGTACCAGCGATCATGCGTTGGTTATCACCACTACGCGTATCTGAGTCTATCGTGAGCGCAGCTCTTATCATCTGTTTCTCATTCGCATATTTCGGCGAATTATTAGGAATTGCTGGTATTATTGGTGCTTTCGCTGCTGGTATTGCAATTTCTCAAACAAACTACAAACATGAAGTAGAAAAGAAAGTAGAACCAATTGCTTACGCTATGTTCGTTCCAGTATTCTTCGTTAGTATCGGTATGAATATTACATTTGACGGTATTGGCAATCAAATTTGGTTCATCCTAGCATTAACAGTAATCGCTGTATTAACAAAACTAATTGGTTGTGGTGTTGGTGCACGCATGACTGGATTTGATGCAAAGTCTTCTGCAATTATCGGTTCTGGTATGGTTTCTCGTGGTGAAGTTGCACTTATCATCGCAGGAACAGGACTCTCTTCAGGTCTATTAGCACAAGATTACTTTACAGCAATCGTTATTGTCGTTATTTTAACTACAATGATTACACCACCAATGTTAAAATACACTTTTGGTGCTAAAGATAAAGCAATGAATGAAAGCAAGTAAATAAGTTTACTATAATAAAAGGAGATTGCTATCTTATAAAATAGCAATCTCCTTTTTGTTTTATCTTTAAACAATCTCGTGCTTTTTTAACCATTTTTCAAAAATAGTTCGAGCTTCTTCATCATCGATATCATTACTAAATGAATACACCTTAATGCCATAATCATCTATATATTCGCCTAGTTTCATTTCCTCCACTTTCTTATAAAAACCGTCTGCCTCATAGTGCGGAATATAAGCATCCCAAACTGGTTCATTTATTCTTTTGTACGCTGTCACTTCCAAATCATATCCATCTTCATAATATCCGATGTGATAATGTTGACTAGGATCATATTTCTCCATAAAAAACTCCTCCTACTAAACAAAAGCGAGCTGTAATCTACAGCTCGCTTCATTCATTAAATGCGTTCCATCGCTGTCTTCAACGTTCCAACAACAAAAGCGATTTCTTCACTCGAAATAACAAGCGGTGGTGCTAATGTTAAGACGTTATTGTATCCTGCTGTTGTCATACCGTTTCGCCCTATAATTAACCCTTTTTCTTTACAAGCATTTACAACACTTGCAATTTTGTCGTTATCAATTGGCTCTTTCGTCTCTTTATCATTTACTAGCTCAATTCCAACTAGTAAACCTTTTCCTCTAATATCCCCAACAAGTGGATGCTCTCCAATTTCTTCTTTTAATTGCTCTAATAAAAGCGAGCCCATTTGTGCAGAGCGCTCAACTAAATTTTCATTTTCCATAATTTCTAAGTTTTTAAGTGCTAATGCACAAGCCGCTGGATTTCCACCAAATGTATTAATATGACGGAAGAATTCATATTCTCCCTTCCCTTTAAATGCTTCATATATTTCTTTTTTCACAGCTGTTGCTGATAACGGTAAATATGCGCTCGTAATCCCTTTTGCCATCGTAATGATATCTGGCTTCACATCATAATTCATAAATCCAAATGCTTTTCCTGTACGTCCGAAACCACAAATCACTTCATCGCTTATGAGCAAGGCACCGTGTTTTTGACACGTCTCATGAACAGCTTTCATATAGTCTTGTGGTGGCATTAAAATGCCTCCACCCGTAATAATTGGTTCCATAATAAAAGCTGCAATCGTTTCACTTAATTCCCATGTCATAACGCGATCTACTTCTTTCACACATTCTACATCATAAATGTTCTCTCTTTCTATTCCAGGCATACGATAGCAATCTGGCGGCGTTACATGTAAAAAGCCTGAAGCAAATGGCTCATATTGATATCTACGCTGTGCTTGTCCCGTCGCTGCCATCGTTGCCATTGTATTTCCATGATACCCGCGGTAACGTGACATAAATTTATAACGATGTGCTTCACCTTTTTGCGCATAGTATTGCCTTGCTATTTTAAAAGCTGTTTCGTTCGCTTCCGAACCACTATTAGAGAAGAAAATAACATACTCTCCTCCAAGCCACTCATTTAATTTTTCTGCAAGCTTTATAGCCGGTTCATGCGATTGTGACATCGGAAAGTATGATAATGTTTGTAATTGCTTATAAGCTGCCTCTGCGAGCTCTTTTCTGCCGTATCCACTATTCACACACCAAAGACCACTCATACCATCTAAATATCTTTTCCCTTGTATATCTTCAACCCAGCACCCTTCTGCTTTTGCCCCTACCATTGTATTATTTGGACTAAAGGGACGCATTCCGTGCCAAACATATTGCTCATCTTTTGCTAATAATTCATCAGTCTGTTTCGTTTTCATCATTTCTTCCACCTTCCATAACAACTTATTTTTCACAAAAGCTGCGCTGGTGCCATGATGATTTAAATTTCTCCCTGCTTATTTTCATTCCACAAAATTAAGACAAATCCTACTTACAAAGCAGTATTATTTACAATAAAATGACAAAAGAAAAAGGAGCTTTTCTTATTATCGAAAAGCCCCTCTTTTTTAATGTGAAGACGCATCACTAATACCATGACCAGTATTAGATTTCACAAGAATTTCATCAAACTTCGCCGCATCTTCTTTCTTACTAGATAAAATGGTCCCTAAATACGCTGCAAGGAATCCGAGCGGGATCGAAATAATTCCAGGTGTCGTATATGGGAATATCGCTTCTCCAACAAATATAGCTTTTCCAGCTACAGGATTCCAAACATTCGGACTTAACGCTACGAGAACAATAGCTGATACGAGACCAACAATCATACCAGAGATGGCACCCGCTGTATTGAAACGCTTCCAATATATTGTGAATAATATAACTGGTAAGTTTGCACTCGCTGCAACTGCAAATGCTAATGAAACTAAAAATGCTACGTTCAATGTTTGAGCAAATAACGCTAGTATAATGGATAATACCGCTACTCCAATAGACGCATAGCGAGCCATTGAAACTTGCTCTTTTTCCGTTGATTTCCCCTTGCGAATAATTTCATTATAAAAATCATGTGCAAAGGCTGACGCTGCTGTTAATACAAGGCCTGCCACTACAGCTAAAATCGTTGCAAAAGCAATGGCTGATACGAAAGCAAATAAGAAATCTCCACCTAACGCTTTCGCTAATAAAGGTGCTGCCATATTACCAGCAGGATTTGCTTTAATAATTGCCTCATTCCCTACAAATGCCGCTGCCCCAAATCCTAAGAAAATTGTCATAATATAAAATGCGCCAATTAACCACGTCGCGTATACTACAGATTGACGTGCTGTTTTTGCATCACGAACTGTAAAGAAGCGAACAAGAATATGTGGTAATCCAGCTGTACCAAGAACTAGTCCTAAATTTAAAGATAGCGTATCAAGGCCATCTTTATACTTTACTCCTGGGTTTAAAAACGAGTCTTTTAACGGTGTAGCTGTCTTCATTTGTGCGAACATTTCAGTCACACTAAAATTAAATTTTGCGAAAACGATAACAGAAATAATAAATGTACCAGCCATAAGTAATACAGCCTTTACAATTTGAACCCAGCTCGTCGCAGTCATTCCGCCAAAAATAACGTACACTGTCATTAATGTACCAACGATTAAAACAGATGTCGTATATTCGATTCCTAATAATAATTTAATAAGTGCACCAGCCCCAACTAATTGTGCAATCATATAAAAAATCGAAATCGTCATCGTATTAAGCGCTGCAACTCCGCGAACTTTTTTCGCATCAAAACGCGCTGCAATCATATCTGCTAACGTGTACTTTCCTAAATTTCGAAGCGGCTCTGCAACTAAGTATAATACAACTAAGTATGCAACTAAAAAACCGATGCTATAAAAGAACCCATCAAACCCAGTTAACGCGATCGCCCCAGCTATACCAAGAAAGGACGCAGCAGACATATAATCTCCTGCAATAGCCAGACCATTTTGCCAACCAGTTAATCCCCCTCCAGCCGTATAAAACTCACTCGCATTTTTCGTTTTCTTCGATGCAAAATAAGTTATGACGAGTGTACCAAGTACGATGATTAAAAATAGTGCAAAAGCGGTTACATTCAAAGTCATCCCCTCCCTTTTTGCATATCTTGCAGAATGTTTTGTGAGATTTTATCAAAGGATTCCGCTTTTTTGCTGTAAATCATACATAATGACCACGTCATAATAAATTGAGCAAATGCAAATACCCATGCCCACGTAACATCACCGAATGCCGGTGTATTGAGTACCTTTGAATACGATGTTAATATAGGTAACGCAATAAAAAAACTTAAAAAGAAAATACTCATTGGAACGATGAACTTCTTTTTCGTATTTAATAGCAATTGAAATTCTTCTGACTGAACAACCTCTGTATAATTCACCTCATTTTGCAACTTACGTGCTGACGTATCATCTCGTTTCATTAACCGATCCCCTCTCTTACTTGAAATGCACTTCCCCCTTGCATACCTAAAGACTAAATTTTATAAATATTCAGAAACTTACACTTATTGTAGACAATCCGTGCATTCATGCAAAGATTTTTTGATAGACATTTTTCGGCAATTTCCCCTAAATTTTTAATATACTTTTTCAACATAAAGTGACACCTTACTTATTTTTTCCTCATTAAGACAAAAGCAGTGCTTAACGCACTACTTTTGTCTTTTTTTCCTTTTCTAAATTACGAGCTGTTTCGCTTAACTCAACCTCTTTTCCGTCTTTAAGTGTTCCAAATATAAAATCGAATACTGGATTTGAAACACCGAACCAAAACTTTTCGTTTTTATAATGGTGTAATATATGTTGTTTTTTTAACCATCTTCCAAACTTAGTGACGGGACGAATCGGTCTATGGGCAATATAATGTTTCCATTCGTAAACGAGTAGCATAATAATCATTCCGATTCCAAATGAAAGTGTAATAGTAACACTTTTTGTAATACCATATGCTATAAGCAAATATATAGTAAAACTAGGTATACTAAACCAAACAGGTAAAAACAAAAGTTTTAAATCATCTGGATATACGTGGTGATCATAATGCAATCTTCTTAACATTTTTAATAGAAATGTGTTTTTAGGTGGCTTTATATGGAATAAAAAACGATGTGTCATATATTCATTAAGTGTATAGAAAGCAATCCCAACCATACATGCTAACATACCAAACCACGTAAAAAATTGCATTTTTAAAATAATAATGAAAATAAATAGAATGCTATACATAATAACGATATCATGTTGTAAAAAGAACTCTTTCCCCACTTTCTTCATCTTGTTTCCCCCTTTTCCAAAAAAACAGCCGCAACATATCGTTACGACTATTTCTTTTCTATTCTTATTCTATTCACTTTACAAATTTGCCTGCTGTTCTATTGTCGAGAAAAAATTGTTTGGTCCAAATATATTTTGCTTCGGAATAATATGTTCCACTGCAAACACTGTTACTTCTCCTCTTTGCACTTCTCCAATAATAAGCCCCAATATTTCATGATTTACTGCAAACGTCGGTTGCTTTGTTTGTAACAATCTTGCTGCATTATGAAATACCGTTTCATATAGTGGATCTCTATCAGTAATTTCTTTTCGGATTTTTGGCGCTAACGTAATTATAATTTCTTTTCCTTCAATAGTGGTTCGATACATAAAAATCTCCCCTTCAATCTTATGTGAACAACTGTAAAGCTTTGTATGCAAAATGTATAGAGTAACATACTAAAATAATACCTGCTCCGGCTGTTATGTAGCCAAGCGCTTTTGGTTTTAATAAAGTTCTTCCAAAATGTACAGAAAAAGCAATATTTAAATTCCATAAAATAATACCAGCAATAATGCAAAGACTGTATAAAAAAGCTTCTTGTTTCGTTACCTTCGTAAGTAATGAGCTAAGTGTACTTCCGTATATACCAAACCAAAAAACAAGATTTAATGGATTGGATATCGCAATTAAAAATCCTGCCATAAACGATTGCTTAAGGCCACCTACCTCTTCTTTTTTATATTCCATATTCGAGTGGAAAATTCCTTGTTTTACACTTTGAAATCCTAAATAAAATAACAAGAAAAAACCCGTGCAATACATGAAGGCTTGTACATATGTATACATAAACACAGAAGATAAACCGAAATAAATGAGAAGCATAAATAAAACATCTGCAGTCATTCCGCCAATTCCAACAACCCAAGCGTGCCAAAACCCACGTTCGATTCCTCGTTTTAACATTTCAATATTAATTGGCCCTACTGGCGCAGCCAATGATATACCTAATACGATTTGCTGTATAATTGCTCCAAACATCGCTCTATCCTTTCTACTCTCTTTACTACTAGTTAATGATGTAATTAAAAAAATAGACTAGCTTTCATAATAAAATACCCTTTTTTATCCAAAATATACAAAAGAACCATCTAGGTGATGGCTCTTACTTTTCTATCCTATGAAGAAAAGGACATTTCCCTTTTATTAGCTCTACATCGTCTCCTATGAAATATTGTTTCCATTCGCGATGCTCTGGGTCACCATAATGACTAATGTTAGGATGTTTCGGCAATTGATCCCACTTTTCAACTCGCTCACGGACCATTTGTCTTGAATATGCTCCTTTAGGATGATCTCCCTCTAATCCATCAAAAATAGTGCGTGGCTGAAACCCAATAACGAGTGAATTCCCTAAATATCTAGTTTTTCGTTTTTTATAAGCTGGCGCATTTCCAAATGCGAATATTGGCTCACCACCAAATGAAAATTCCCATAAATAATGGTCTGGATCTTCAGGAATTTGCTTTGGCCATGCTTGATTATCGTTTTCATGTAAATACTGTAACACTTTCCAAAAGGAATCACGGTAATATTCGAGTGATTGTTCTTCACATTCCGGTTCTACAAAAAGGAAAAAGCCCCTTCTTACAATCGGCCTCTCTTTCATTAACTCTAAAAAAGATAACATTGTATGTGGCAAATGACTCCAATCATTATGAGAAAGAAATGAATAACGAAGTTCATTCTTTTTCAAAGCTGTTAAACCGAAATAACATGGAAAAGTTGGTTCTAACACGACACTTGAAAAAATCTCAAATTCTTTTGCAACCCAATCCGGTATATCGGTTCTCGTTCTCATTCCTTCATTGTCTAATAAGTAAGACTTATTCATTCTTTCACCTCATTATGTATAGCATTCAATTAAGAATATTACATACTCGGTCTGTCCTATACCTATTTAAAAATTTGACTGAAAAATTATTTAAAAATACAAAAAAATAAAATCGCTTACTTGACTAAATTCTCCCAATTCGTGTATATTTAAATTAATCATTTAGCAGAATATTCAAGAATATAGCATTTTTAGTTTATATTATTTTTTTAAATGAATTTCACTAAATGAAAATAGTAAACGCTTTTAGGAGGAATTGTAACATGCAAGGAAAAGTAAAATGGTTTAACAACGAAAAAGGTTTTGGATTTATCGAAATGGAAGGCGCTGACGATGTATTCGTACATTTCTCTGCTATTCAAGGAGACGGCTACAAAGCTTTAGAAGAAGGTCAAGAAGTATCTTTCGATATTACTGAAGGTAACCGCGGACCTCAAGCTGCTAACGTAGTAAAACTTTAATCCAACATATAACAGGAGGTTACCTTACTTGGTAACCTCCTTTGTTATTCCTTTGTATATTTCCGTTTTACAGAGCAAAAACTATGTGAAATGCGCACTATACAAAGGAGGAATTATTAATGGGATCAGAAGTAAATGATTTTGAAGAAGTGAAATTCCGTGTAGAAACAGCACAAAAAATGGTAGGATCAGCAACAATTTCAATGGATCCAGATACATTAGAGCATGCTACTACTGCTGTAGAAGCCGCTCGCTCTCAGCTTGAAATTATGAAGTCTGTTGCAACAGATTTAGATGAGCCGTTTCTGATGAATGAGGAAAAAAAATTAAGTCAATGCGAGCATCAATTAAATGAAGCGAAGCACTAAAAAACATCCAGAGAATTTTCTCTGGATGTTTTTTCATGACAGCTGTTCTCCATACTTTTTCAACGTTTCTCCAACTGTACATTGCCTGATACAAAATGAATGAGCGTAATACTTACTATTCGTCTTTCGATTATGTTCTCGCAAAAAACACCCTTCACAATACGTTTCTAATAAGTCATTTACCTCTGTAATGAGTTGCTTTTTATCCACCTTTGCACCTCTCTATTCGGTTATTTCTTTATGACTATCAATAACTGTTCCTTCTAATGCTTGCGTAGCTAATTGATGTGCTTCTTTATTTTGTTTTCTAGATATCGGCTCACATACAAGTTTTAATTTCATTTGCTTCGCCTTTTGTTCAATTTGATCTAAATAATGATTTAAATGTTCATCATAACAAGGCCATTCTCCGGCTAATTGCTGCAGTACCACTTGTGAGTCTCCGCGAAGTGTAACTGCTTCATACTTAATCCCTAGTTCCTCGAGTATATTCATACCGTATAATAATGATGCATATTCCGCTTCATTATTATCATATATACCTTCTATATATGCATTGCGGCGAATGCGGTAGTTTGTATTTCCTTTTTTATAATACACACATATACCAACGCCAGCCTCTTTCGTTTGTACATCATACCCCCCATCAAAATAAACGTGTATTTCTTGAGGCTCTTCCTCCACTTGTTTACTCAGCTTTTTCATTTCCTTTAATGACCATTCGGCATCCATTTCATCGTAAAATAGTAGTTCTTTCACCCTACCCGTTTTCTCAAAATCCTCTGCAAATTGAAGTACTTCTTCTATGTTCATATAATCTGTCGTTAATTCCGTCTGCAAACCGCGCTTTGTTTTATACAACCAATGAATTTTATATTTCATACTAGATTCCCCTTATATAAGACTTCTTATATGTAGCCAACTAATGAAAGCCTCACTTTATTTTATTATATTGTATCAATAGTCACAGCATTATATTCAATGTGATTACATACAAAAAGAGCTATCCCTATAGGAATAACTCTTTCATCTATTGCATAAATCTTTCAAATTGTACTCGCTTGTTAATCCAGTACATTACAGGCATACCAATCGCCATGACAACAAATTCACCAACTGCACATGTCAACCAAGACAACATAAATGGTAAACCCAATGCAAGATGAAGTTCAATTGCAATCATAAACATTGTAATTGTAAAGATAACTGTATTAAAAATCATACGAGCCCAAACACCTTTAATAAATCGCATAGAAATAATCGTTGCAACTAATGCAAGAATAGATTGCCCTACTCCAAATACTAAATCGTAAGCGATCATAGGTGAGAAAAAGAGATTCGTTAAAAATACACCTAATACAATTCCGTAAATTGCTTTCTTATTAAATACAACAAGATGATTAAACATCTCTGAAATACGAAACTGTACATTCGTAAAGCCAAATGGCTGAATAAGCATAGAAACAGCAATATATAATGCCGCTAAAATACCATTACCGACTAAAGTTCTAATATTCATGACAAAATCTCCTTAGTTTTTTTACGTGGGATGGTTTCGAACCACGTTATTCGTTTTTTTAGCAACAAGATTATATTTTACGTGGTAGCCCCTCTTTCGTCAATAGATTCCTATCGTGAACTACCTTTTTTCTTTTAGACAACGTATAATAAAACATATGAAAGTTTTAGGAGGTTTCACTTCATGACAGCAACAATTCAAAATGAAAAAGTGATCGTTTCCATTTCTGACAAAGGTGCAGAATTACAAAGCGTTCGCTTAAAAGAAGATAACACTGAATACTTATGGCAAGGCGATTCTACTTATTGGGGGCGCCGCGCACCAATTTTATTTCCAATTGTCGGCCGATTAGTAGATAATACATACTACGTAGACGGTAAACCATATTCATTAACACAACACGGTTTCGCTCGTGATCTTACATTCTCTGTAAAAGAACAAAGTGAAACGAAAATCACTTATATTGTTACTAGTAATGAAGAAACATTAAAAAAATACCCATACGAATTCGAATTACTCGTTTCTTATGAGCTAGACGGACAAAGTGTTCATGTAACATATGAAGTAAATAATCCTTCTTCAAAAGAGATGTTCTTCTCAATCGGAGCACATCCTGGTTTCAACTTCCCGTTATTAGATGGCGAATCATTTACAGATTATCATTTATCCTTTAATGGTTCTGAACGCATAGAAACAAGCGTATTAGAAGGACCTTACCTTTCAAGCAAAAAACAATTAATCGCTGAAAATACGAATGAATTACCACTTACATACGATTTATTTAAAAATGATGCACTTATTTTTGAAAATATGAACACGGATGAAATCTCTATTCGTTCTCATAAACATAATAAATTTGTAAAAGTAGAATTTGACGGATTCCCATTTGTCGGCGTATGGACACCAGGCGAGAATGCACCTTTCTTATGTATTGAACCTTGGTACGGAATTGCCGATGAAGTAACTCCAGCAAAAGATTTCAAGGAAAAAAAAGGAATTCAATCTTTACAAGCGAATGAAACATTTACATGTCGTTATAGCATTACAATCGGCTAATTACTCTATCCCCTACTTCAAAGAAACATATAAGTAGGGGATCACCTTATCATTTGGAGGTTTCTCATTTTGATTGAAGTATATATTGATGGTGCATCAAAAGGAAATCCTGGTCCTTCTGGTGCGGGAGTATTTATTAAAGGGGTTCAACCAGCTGTACAATTATCATTACCCCTCGGGACAATGTCCAATCATGAAGCAGAATACCACGCTTTACTTGCGGCATTAAAATATTGCACGGAGCATAATTATAACATTGTCTCTTTTCGTACAGATTCGCAACTTGTCGAGCGAGCTGTCGAAAAAGAATACGCAAAAAATAAAATGTTTGCACCTTTATTAGAAGAAGCACTGCAGTACATAAAAAATTTCGACCTCTTTTTTATTAAGTGGATTCCAAGTAGTCAAAATAAAGTTGCTGATGAGTTAGCTAGAAAGGCTATCTTACAAAATTAACGGAGGTATGAGTGTGAAAAAAGATTGGATTGCTCCTCTTGCTTTATTATTTGTCTCTTTTATTTGGGGAGCTACGTTTGTTGTCGTTCAAAATGCTATGTCTTTCGTTGGTCCATTTACTTTTAATGGTATTCGCTTTTTATTCGCCGGAATTATTTTATTATTCGTTCAAATGATTTTCGCAAAAAAAACTTCAAAACAAGATATAAAACAGAGTAGCTTTGCTGGATTAATCGTTGGATTCTTTTTATGTGTTGGCTATGTGTTACAAACATTCGGCTTACTTTATACAACTTCTTCAAAAGCAGGATTCTTAACAGGGCTTAGTATCGTTATGGTACCTATTTTGTCTTTTATCTTTTTAAAACAAAAAGCTACTATTTTTATCGTAATGGGCATTGCTGTAGCAACAGCAGGTTTATACTTATTAACAGCTGGTGATTCATTTCAATTAAACATTGGAGATATACTCGTTCTCGGTTGCGCGGTTGCTTTCGCTGCTCATATTCTTGTTAATGGCTTCTTCTCTAAGAAAATATCACCTTTATTGTTAAGTACGTCGCAAGTGTTAGCTGTCGGTATGTTTTCTTCTATTTGCGCCTTTTTGTTTGAAGATTGGGAAAAATTACTTTCAGCAGCACTATGGACGAATTCTTCCTTTTTATTCGCCCTATTTCTAACTTCTCTATTCGCAACATCCATTGCTTTTTTCATTCAAACATCAGCGCAAAAACATACGTCTCCAACGAGAGTAGCCATTATTTTCGCAATGGAGCCCGTTTTCGCTGCCTTAACAGGCGTTCTCGTTGCAAACGAACAACTTTCTATTTCCGCTATTATCGGATGCCTCTGTATTTTCCTAGGCATGGTGTTTGTTGAATTACCTTCCAAAACAAAAAAAGAAGCGCAGGCTGCGTGAAGTTACGCTTGTAACTTCCGCATAAAAGCCTTAGCGCTTTTTTTATCTGTAATCTCTTCTTCTTTCAATCGTTCTAATAACGCAACAAAATAACTCCCATCAAACTGTAACTGATGTTTAATTGTCGCTTCTATTGCCGCGTTCACAATTCCATCAGATGCACCCGTATATCCTTGTCCGAACATAATAAACCCTTGTGCTTCCTCTGATAGTTTAAATCCTTTCGTATGTAAGAATGAAAGATAATCTTCTACTGTTTGCATGCTATTCCCACCTACTCAAAAATTCTCCATCTCCTATCATACATGTTTTTACAAGCTATGAGAATGAAATTTATATGACAACTTTGTAAATCTATCCGAAGTAGACGATAGAGGATTTCCTTACAATATAAAAGAATATGTAACTGGTAACTTATTTTATATTAAAGGGGATAGGGATATAAAATGAAACAAGCACTATTAATTATTGATGCGCAACAAGAGTTAATGGATGGAAATGAAAAAGAAAATGCAGTTTTTCGTAAAACCGAGTTACTATCCACACTAAATACAGCTGTGCAGAAAGCAATCGATGCAAATGCCCTTATTGTTTTCGTAAGAGATATCGATGTTGCTTCTGGTAGCGGTGAGGGATTTGAAGTACATAATGAAATTCAAGTACCTCAGTCTGCAATCCTTATTAATAAAGCAGCAACGAACGCATTCTATGGCACTTCTTTACTTGAACTTTTAAAAGAAGAGAAGATTGGCCATATCGTTATCGGTGGATGTAAAACAGAGCATTGTATCGACACTGCCGTTAGGACAGCAACTGTACAAGGATTTGACGTTACATTAATTAAAAATGGTCATTCAACAACTGATTCTAACGTATTATCTGCAGAGCAAATTATCTCTCACCATAATAAAATTCTACATGGACATTATAATGTGGATCATTTTTCAGTTGTTAGGGATGTCGAGGAAGACCTTTTTGTACCTATTCATGATCAATATCGTGATTAACGAAAAAGAATCCTTCATTCAGAAGGATTCTTTTTTATCCAAAAATTTGCGCTGCAATACTATATAGTTCACCATTTCTTTTTAATAACCGATTACTATTTTTCATCATAATTGGTGGTGTATTCACCTTTTTAAAACCAGCAATCTCTAATTCTTTCATGAAATCGTTCTTTCCTTCTGGTACATCCATTCTTAATTTTCCATTATGCCCTCTTACTAAAGCATGTACTATTTTCATTGCCATTTCATCATTTTTAGCAACGATTGGCCCTATTATTTTATTTTCTGGCGTTTGTATACTTAAACCGTAACCTAATACACTTTGTTCCTCATCCTTTACAACGATACACTGTTCACTTTGCATAATTCTTTTCGTTAAAAACTCTTTTCTATTTGTTCCAAACGCATATTCATCTAATTTTATTAGTTCTTCTAAATCACACTCTTGATAATTCATTATATAATCTTCATTTTCTATACAATAATCATTCACATTGTACGAGTTACATATGTATTTAGAAACATAGCTTACTGCTCTAAATCCTAATTTTTTATATAAAAATTCCCCCTCATCCGTAGCAATAAGCATAATGGCAGTTTGAGCCGATACGCTCTTCATGCATGCATTCGTTATCGTCTTTCCAATCCCGCGTCCCTTATAATTCGGATGTACAATGACCATTCCGATAGATGCTAATTTCTCTTCATATAATATTATTGCCGCACTAGCAATGAGTTCCTCCCTCTCATTCCACACACCGTATACAATACCTGAGCTAAAAATAGTCTCAATTTCTTCCCTGTTATAATCCCACCCAATATAAGAAGATAACGCTACAATGTCCTCTATTTTTTCTTTCCTAAGACGTTCTACTCTAATTTCCAATTTAATCATACTCCATCCCCTTATCTAGACATTTAAATCATTATTATCAAATCAACTTGTACATGTTTCCATTTATTTGTCACGTACATATCCTATTTTGACCAAGACTATATCGGAAATGAGGTGACAACATGCCCATTACGAATCGATTTTCTACCACCACTAACGGCGCACTCGCTATTACAGGAAATACTTTAGGATTAAGTAAAATTAGTAATCAAAACCGTGCTGGTACAATCGGAGCAATTGGTGCATTCGCAACTACAAATACTGCTTTATAAGTACCTACTTTTCCTGCTGGTACAACGTTAAACTATACACAAAATAGTTCTACCGCTCTTTTAAATATACCTGCTGGTAGTACGATTCTTTACGCAGAACTCGTTTGGGGTGGAAACTATTTATCTCGTGATCAAAACATTACGAGTGTATTAGGAAACCCGGTTTCTTTTACAACACCTGTTTCAACATACTCGATTACTCCTTCAGCTGTTACAGCTTCAAATCAAACTTTCGTTTCAAATTCTATTACATTTGGCTTTTACACTCGTTCAGCAGACGTAACAACCCTTATTCAAGCTGGAGGCTCTGGTTCTTATACTACGGGAGCTGTCCCTGGACTTGTAGATCCTATAGATGCTTCTAATGGAACAATTAATTCAGCTGGATGGACGCTTATCGTCGCTTATCAAAACGGGACATTACCAGCAAGAAACTTAACAATTTACGTAGCTGGAAACCGTGTTTCTGCTGATACTGGTAGTGCAGATGTAGCTGTTTCTGGATTCTTAACACCTTCAGGAGGACCTGTAAGCGGGAGATTATTTTTAAGTTCTATTGAAGGAGATGCAGATATAACAGGGGATCAAGCGCTATTTGGACCAAATTTCAGTTCATTAAATGCTTTATCTGGGCCAAATAATGCTGTAAATAACTTCTTCGGTTCTCAAGTGAATAATGCTGCAGGAAACTTAGATACAACTGGGACATTTGGAACGCGCAATCAAAGTGCCGCTACAAGCACAAATATCTCCGCAGGCCGGCAAGGTTGGGACATTACTTCTATTGATATTTCTCCTTATTTAACAAATTCTCAAGTGTCCGCCGCAATCCGTTTAACGACTAACGGAGACGCTTATATGTTGAATACAGTCGGTTTACAAATCAACATAAATTCACCTAATATTCAAGCAACGAAAAGCGTAAATAAAAGTGTTGCGGCAATTGGAGACGTTCTCACTTATACAGTTACTATCCCTAACACCGGACTTCTTCCTGCCAATAACGTTATTTTTACAGACATCCTCCCTAACGGTACTTCCTTTATACCTGGCACTGTAACAATAGATAATGTCCCACAAACGAACGCAAATCCGGCCGCTGGTATATCTCTCGGAACCATTAATAATGGTGCTTCTCGTACAGTAACTTTCCAAGCTACTGTCGTTTCTCTTCCAAGTCAAAATCCTATCTCTAACACTGCTAATATTACATTTCAATATACACCAATCGCCGGAGGAACAACCTTTAACGGTCTTGCAACAAGCAACTCTGCTGGAACACAAGTTAACCTCGCAGATATTAATGGCACAAAATCAGTCAACAAACTTTTTACAGATATTGGTGAAACGTTAACTTACAGTATTGCCTTAGCTAATATAGGAAATATCGCGGCAACGAACGTTATATATACGGATCCGATTCCTAGCGGGACTACTTTCATTCCAGGGAGTGTAACTGTTAACGGGGTTACTCAAGCTGGCGCAAATCCCGCTACTGGTATATCAATTGGATCTATTGCTGCTAATTCTACGACTACGGTTTCATTTCAAGTATTCGTTCCTTCTATCCCGCAAACAAATCCAATATTAAATAGTGGTACAACAACTTATCAATACATTCCTGTGCCAAATCAACCGGCAGTAAGCGGGACTGATACGACGAATATTGTCTCCACTCAAGTGAATAATGCTACTGTAACAATGACGAAAGCAGTAGACAAAAATTTTGCAGATATTGGTGATACACTAACGTACACTGTTTCCTTTACAGGTACAGGTAATACGAATGCGAATAACGTTATTTTTACAGATGTCATTCCTACTGGAACAACTTTTGTTCTCAACAGTGTAACAATAGATGGTACGACACAAGTTGGAGCAAATCCCGCTACTGGTGTGAATATAGGATCTATTCCAACTGGCACAACAAAAAATGTTTCATTTCAAGTAGTAGTAAATACAATTCCAGCGTCGAATGTCATATCTAATGGTTCAAGCGCTTCTTATCAATATACCGTCAATCCTAGCCAATCACCCGTTACAAAAAACATTTCTTCTAATCTTGTTTCTACTCAAATTAACAATGCGAATTTAACAGTAACAAAATCAACAAATAAACAATTTGCTACAATTGGCGAAACAATCAGTTATACAATTCTTATTACAAACAGTGGAAATACAGCTGCAACTAACGTGCAACTAACAGATCCACTACCAAATGGAACGATATTAACTCCTGGTACTGTAACACTAAACGGTGTTTTACAAAATGTAGATTCTCTCATTGCTTTACCTATAGGAACAATTCCTGGCGGAGCTACTTTTACTCTTTCTTTCCAAGTAACAGTCATCAATATTACTGCCCAAAATCCTATCATTAATAATGCATTCGCTTCTTACCTATATACTGTAAATCCAAGTGTGCCACCAACTTCAAAAACAACAAATTCTAATTCTGTTACATCAACAATTAGAATAGCAAACCTTCAGGCTACTAAGTCTGTAGATAAAACATTTGCGGAAGTTGGAGATGTTTTAACTTATACCTTTTCTCTTACAAACGATGGAAATGTTGCGGCGAACAATGTAGTACTATCCGATTCAATCGCGAATGGTACTGTCTTTATACCAAACAGTGTTACGATTAACAATGTTACTCAACCAGGCGTTACACCAGCTAGCATCAATATCGATAGTATCAATGCTAATACTACAATTACAGCTTCATTCCAAGTATTAATAACTAGCATCCCAAATCCAAACCCTATTTCAAATAGCGCTTCTATTTCCTATAACTTTATCGTGGATCCTAATGCTTCCCCTGTAAGTAAGAACACAACTTCAAACACTACATTCACTCAAGTAAATGACGCAAATGTCGTTTCAACCAAAGCAGTGGATCGAGCGTTTGCTACTGTTGGGGATGTATTAACTTATACCGTTACTTTGGCAAATGCAGGAAGTGTTTCCGCTGATGGTCCTACTTTTGTTGATACGAATCCAGACGGTACTACCTTTATCCCAAATACTTTCCTTATTAATGGTGTACTCCAAAATAACGTCGATCCAAATGTCGGTGTTCCGTTACCTTCTATTCCTGCTAACGGCTCACTTACCGTCTCTTATCAAGTAACTGTCACCTCTTTACCAACACAAAATCCAACAATAAATTCATCTAGTACACAGTATAGCTTTATTTTGAACCCAGGAGATCCACCAACGATAGAAACATCTTTAAGTAATACTGTAAGTACACAAATTAATTTAGCAAATGTAATTATTTTCAAGGATGTAGATTTAACTATCGCTGATGTTGGGCAACCAATCACATATACAATTGCCTTAGCTAACCCAGGAAATACTCCAGCAGATAATGTAGTCGTTACCGATATACTTCCACCTGGTACGACTCTCGTACCAAATAGTATTTTTATAGGGGGTGCTTTACAGCTAGGTGCGGATCCAAGTGCCGGCCTTCAAGTTGGTACGATTCCAGCAGGCGGCATTACAACAATTGTTTTCCAAATTAGTGCAAATAGTTTACCTTCACCAAATCCAGTTCAAAACAGTGCTGCACTTCAATATAGCTTTATCGCAGATCCAAATTTACCTGCTGTTGTCAGGAACGCTATTAGCAATATCGTAGCTACACAAATTAATACTGCTAATATTGTCGCTACGAAACTAACAAGTACAAATTTCGCTGATGTTGGCGATGTCATAACTTATGCAACAATTTTAACGAATAGCGGCAATATCCCCGCCTCTAATGTAACGTTTACAGATATCATTCCAGCTGGTACCACCTTTCTTCCTAATACTGTAACGATTAACGGTGTCCCTATAGCTAATGCAAATCCTGCTAACGGCATTTTAATTGGTACAATTGGAGCAAATTCATCACGTACTGTTGCATTCCAGGTTTTTGTACCAACTATTCCTAGTCCAAATCCGCTTACGAATCAATCGAGCACTACATTCCAATACATGTACGATCCATCCAAACCAGTTGTAATGCAGATCGTGGCCTCTAACACTGTACAGACAATTATTAATAATGCAACGATTACCGCTGCAAAATCTGCAGATAAACAGTTTGCGAACGTAAATGATATTATTACGTACACGACTACTTTAACGAATAACGGGAACACACTTGCATCAAATATAGTCTTTACCGATGCAATTCCAAGCGGGACATCTTTTATTCCAAATAGTGTAACAGTAAACGGGAATATACTGCCTAATGTAAATCCAACGAATGGAATAGCAATTGATCCTATAAATCCGAATGCAAATACGATAATTTCGTTCCAAGTGCAAGTAAACTCCATCCCGAATCCGAATCCAATCCCGAACCAAAGTAACACAACGTACCAATATATCGTAGACCCGAACTTACCTCCAGCATCCGCCAATGCATCAAGTAATGTAATAACAACTCAAATTAACAACGCTACGATTATCGCTACGAAATCAGTAAACATACCGAATGCTGCAATTGGAGATATCGTTACTTATACGATTGCAGTTACGAACACAGGAAATATCCCTGCTAGTGCTACAGTTTTAACGGATGGACTTGGACCAGGTGCATCCTTCATCCCCAATTCCGTTACGATCAATAACATTTCCCAACCTGGATTAGACCCTTCATTAGGTATTCATTTAGACGATATTTCACCAGGAGGCACTACTTTCATTACATTCCAAGTGAAAATTCTCGCTATTCCACCTAGTGGAACTTTAACGAATAATGCTCTTGTAAACTACGAATATGCAGTGAATCCAACTGAAACACCAGCTGTTGGTAGTACCGTTACAAACACGACAGTTACACCGATTATTGACGCTACTTTAGTAATAAATAAAAATGCTAGTACAACTTTCGCAACAATTGGAGATACGATTACATTCACCTCAGTTGTTACAAATACAGGAAATACTACCGCTAATAACATTGTTTTTACAGATTCCATTCCAAATGGTACCGCCTTTGTCCCAAATAGCTTTAAGATAAATGGTGTAACAATCCCGAATGCAAATCCACAAAACGGTATTACTATTGGTAACTTGAATTCAAATGCATCGGTTACACTTAGTTTTCAAGTGAATATTACAACTCTTCCAAATCCTAATCCCATTCCGAATCAATCATCGCTTCAATATAGCTTTATTGTTGATATAAATGAGTCGCCTGTTTCACGAACAGTTCAATCCAATACAACTTTTACACAAGTAAATACTGCGTCCGTTATCGCAACAAAAACTGCAAGCAGTGCTTTTGCTGCTGTTGGAGATACAATTACGTATACAACTACGCTCATTAATAGCGGAAATACTACCGCAAACACACCTGTTTTTATCGATATATTACCACCTGAACTTTCATTCGTTCCTGATAGCGTACAAATTAACACTATCCCACAACTTGGATTTAGACCAGATAGCGGGATTTCTTTAGACGCAATTCCGGTTGGAGGAACGACAATAGTTAGTTTTCAAGCGATCGTCGGCTCAATACCAGCTACAAATCCAACTTTAAATCAATCTAGTACGACATACTCTATCATTGTTGATCCTAACCAGCCACCAGTGACAGAAACAGCTACTAGTAATCCAACTTTAGTGCAAATTAATGAAGCAATTATCCAAGCAACGAAAAGTGTGGATCGACTATTTTCTGACATCGCACCTGGAAATTCATTTTTAACGTATACAGTTTTATTAGAAAATATAGGAAACACGACTGCTACGAATATCATGTTTACAGATTCGATTCCAAATAATACAGTATTCATAGAAGATAGCGTTCGAGTAGGCGGGGTTTTATTACCTGGAGTAAATCCAGCAAACGGGATACCAATTGGGGATATTATTGCAGGAGATTTTATAAACGTTACCTTCCGCGTGCAAGTAGTTAGTATTCCAAATCCTATTTTTACAATCGGACCTGGAGGGCCAAATTCACCAGTTGTAAACGGTGCTTTCATTGATTATCAATTTATGACAGGACCTAATTTACCACTTGTTTCACGAAGTACGACATCTAATTCTGTTTCGACACAAATAAATTCTGGGGAAGTTGTGGCAATCAAATCTGTAGATAAAACTTTCGCTACGATTGGCGATACAATTTCTTATACAATTACATTAAGTAATCCTGGAAATGTCACTTCACAAAATATAATTTTTACGGATATTTTACCTGAAGGAACAACATTTATTTCCGGAACTTTAACAAATGATTCTGGTACACAGCAAATTGGAAATCCTGGGAACGGAATACAGATTGGAAATATAAATCCAAGTGGAACGACTGTTATTACTCTCAATGTTCTTGTTACAAATATTCCAAGTATAAATCCAATTTCTAATTTTAGTTCCGTACAATTTGAACATGTAGTTGATCCTAGCCAACCTTCTGTATTACAAACAACTATATCAAATACGGTTTCAACGACCATTAATAGCGCAATATTAACTACAACAAAAACTGTTGATAAATCGGTTATTTCCGTCGGGGATACACTTACGTATACAACGACTATTACGAATACAGGAAATACACCAGCTACAAATGTAACTTTTACAAGTACCATTCCAGCTAGTACTACATTTATACCAAATTCAGTTACAATAAATGGAATTCAGCAGTCTGGTGTGCAACCAGCACTTGGAGTAAACATACCAAATATTACTCCTGGTGAAACAGTAACCATTACTTTCCAAGTAAATGTTCTTTCTGTTCCCCCTTCAAGTTCAATTATGGGGAATGATACCATTTTATATTCTTATACTGTCGATCCAAACGGAACTCCTGTTACAACTTCTACTTCAACGAATATCGTTACAAACCCTGTATTAGATGCTATCATAACAATGATGAAATCCGTCGATCAAACACTTGTAACACTAGGTGATACCATTACCTATACGACCATTTTAACGAATAGTGGTAATACAAACGCTACAGATATTGCTTTCATTGACCTTATACCAGATGGAACAACGTTTATTACTGATAGCGTTACAATAGATGATATCAAGCAAATTGGACTCAATCCTAATACCGGTATAACGATTGGATCAATTGCTCCTAACAGCTCAATATCTATAGCATTTCAAGTTACTGCTACTTCTACACCAGCCCAAAATCCTATTGCCAATTCCGCTACTGCTTCTTACACATTTATCGCTGATCCTAATGCCCCTATTGTTTCAAGGACGGTTACTTCAAACACAGTGTTCACTACGATTAATGCAGCTACCATTCTTTCATTAAAACAAGTCGATAAATCCTTTAGTCGTATTGGAGACACACTCACTTATACTGTCGCTTTAACAAACAATGGAAACTCATCCGCACAAAATGTTATATTCACAGATACCGTACCGAACGGAACAGCATTTATTGCAGACACATTTTCTATTAATGGAATTCCTCAAAGTGGCGCAAATCCAGTGAACGGTGTAAATATCGGAACTATAACAGCTGGGACTACAGTAACAATTTCATTCCAAGTTACTGTAACGTCATTACCAACGGAAAACCCCATTGTAAATTTCTCATTAACATCGTACCAATTAGTCTCACCGCCTGATGCAGAAACTTCAATTAGCAATCCTGTTTCAACGCAAATTAAAGAAGCACTATTATCCATGACGAAAAATGAAAGTGTATCGTTTGCAGGTATCGGGCAAACTGCTTTTTACACTACTTCTATTTCAAATATAGGGAATACAGATGCAGCCAACATTGTATTCAAAGATGTATTACCAAGTGGAATCACATTTGTTCCTAACACATTAACTGTCGATGGTGTTTTGCAACCTGACGCGAATCCGAATAACGGTGTATTTCTTGCAGCACTTCCACCAAATGAAATATATAGTATCACCTTTCAAGTTACAGTGAACAGCATTCCACCTATTAATCCAGCACCAAATACTGCATCAACGACATATGAGTTTACTGTTGATCCTGTTAATCCTCCAGTATTAAGTGCGGCTACTTCCAACACTACGCTTCTTCAAATAAACAACGCAAATATTATAAGTACAAAAACAACAGATCTTACTTTTGCGGATGTTGGTAATACAATAACATTTACACTTAACCTCCCGAATACAGGAAATGTGACTGCAACTGATGTTACCGTTATCGATATACTTGATAGCAATTTAACTTTTGTTCCAAACAGTTTCACGGTTAATGGGCAAACCATTCCAAATGCTGATTTATCTACTGGTGTAAATATCGGTTCAATTAACGGTGGTACTGCAGCCATTATCACATTCCAAGCTACCGTTACAACCCTACCAATCAACAACCCTATTTCTAATTCAGCTCTTACCACTTATCGTTATATTGTTGATCCCGACCAGCCGTTCATTTCAACTTCTAATCAATCTAATACAACGACAACACAAATTAATAGCGCTATCCTTACTGCACAAAAAAATTCAAATGTATCAACGGTAGATATTGGGCAAGATATTATCTACTCCGTTACGATTACAAATAGCGGAAATGTTAGTGCGACGAATGTTATTTTTACCGATATGATTCCAGACGGAACTTCCTTTGAACCGAATAGTTTTACACTCAATGGAACTACTATCCCAAATGCAGACCTAATTACAGGCGTTCCAATTGGTGATATCGCGCCAAACCAGTCTGTCATCGTAGCTTTTCATATTAGTGCCGATAAAATTCCGCCTATAAATCCAATTACTAATCAAGCTAGCGTTAATTTCCAACATATCGTCAATCCAGCTAACCCTCCAGTTTCAAAAAACATTACTTCAAATAGTGTTACAACAACAATTGAAAGTGCTATTTTAACTACCACTAAAATTGGAGATAAAGCTTTTGCAACGATTGGTGATACGATTACGTATACAACTACGATCACGAATACTGGAAATATTCCTGCCAATAACGTTATTTTCTCAGACCCGATACCATTGTGGACACAATTTGTTGCAGGATCAGTTATTGTTGATGGCACTCCGTTACCATCCGCTTCTATCATTGACGGTATTGGCATAAATACGATCATTCCAAATCAAACTGTAACAATTGTATTCCAAGTTCAAATTGTAAGTAACCCAACAACATTCACACCAGAGCTCCAAAACTTAGGATTTGTAAACTTCCAATATAACGTAGGAAATGCATTACAGGCTCAACCTGGAAATGTGGAAACGAACGTCTTCGTTACTTCTATTAATTCAGCAATCCTTTCAGCTGTAAAAACTGCTAATACTGCCTTTGCGAATATTGGCGATACGATCACTTATACAGTTTTAATTCAAAATAGCGGTAATACAAACGCTACGAATGTAAATTTCTCAGATACGATTCCAGCAGGAACAACTTTTGTAGAAAATAGTTTTACTGTAAATGGAAGTACCATTCCAGGGGCAGATCCAAATAACGGAGTTAATATCGGAACAGTTAGCGTGAGTAGCTCCTTAACTGTTACTTTCCAAGTCATAGTTACATCAACCCCACCTTCAAATCCGATTACAAACGTAGCATCTATTCAATACGCTTTCATCGTTGATCCGGCCTCTCCTCCTGTTACAGGCACGATAAATTCTAATAGCGCTTCAACACAAATTAATAACGCAACTGTTACAACTGTCTTACAAGCAAATCGTTCAATTGTATCTATCGAGGAAGTAATTACGTATACAGCAACATTAACGAATACTGGAAACTTCCCTGCAAACTCTGTATTACTCATTAATGGCATTCCTGAGGGCGCATTATTTGTTCCAAATAGTGTTACGCTAAATGGAATTTCACTTCCTGATGCAAGTCCAACTCTCGGTATTCCAGTTGGTATTATCGCGCCAGGTGATTCTGCTACTATTACGTTCCAATTTGTCGCTAGTTCTATTCCACCGCAAGGAGCAATTATCAATCAAGCCATTACAAGTTACACGTATATCGTCGATCCAAATCAACCTCCAGTTACAGCAACATCCTCGTCTAATACAGTTAATACAGCTGTTGTTGATGCATCGTTATCCGTAATTAAAAGTACAGATTCTCTCGTACAATCTACTGACGGTACAATCACTTACACAGTAGTCGTTCAAAATAACGGAAATACTACTGCAAATACAGTTACTTTAATAGACTTGGTCCCAGAAGGAACCGCATTTATTCCGAATAGTGTTACCATTAATGGCGTTTCTGTTCCAGGTACCGATCCTAACATAGGAATACCATTAAACTCCGTTTCACCTTCAGAAATCGTCACCGTCACATTTCAAGTTATCGTTCAATTCATTCCAAACGTGAATCCTATTTCTAATACAGCCCGTATTGACTATACTTTTATCGCTGATCCAACTGCTCCTATCATCTCTCGAACAATTACGTCCAATCCAGTTTTCACACAAATTTCGGACGCGACTATTCTTTCTTTAAAAGCAGTCAATGCACAACAAGCAACAACAGGAGATATTTTGACTTATACGATAACACTAGAAAATACCGGAAATATTCCAGCTACAAATCTCATATTTTCAGATACTCTTCCGGAAGGTACTACATTCGTAGAAAATAGTTTTACACTTAATGGAACAGCTATGCTTGGTGCCAATCCAAATGCTGGTGTTACTTTACCTACCTTATCAGCAAACGCTACTCACCTTATTTCTTTCCAAATTCTTATTAACGATCCATTCTCGCAAGAATCAATTACAAATCAATCCAACACAACTTATACAATTCAGCCAGACCCAGGGCAACCGCCTATTACTGAAACATCTACTAGTAATATCGTCATTACAAATTTCGTGCAAGCACAATTGGTAATTATAAAAACATCCAATCCAACAACTGTAGATATTGGCGGAACTATACTTTATATTTCTGAAGTGAAAAATATCGGTAATGTTGACGCAATAAATATTATTTTCACAGACTCTATTCCAGCTGGGACTACATTTGTTCCCGATAGTGTCACAATTAACGGCGTCCTGCAGCCAGGTGTAAATCCTGAAAATGGAATACCGATTGGAACCATTCCTGCTAACAGTTCCAAAACGATACTATTTCAAGTGCAAACAAATAATCCACCTACTGAAACCGAAATTGCAAATCAATCTTCAGCAATTTACCAATATGTAAGCATTCCTACAGCCCCACCAGTAAATCGCTCTGCAAATTCTAACATTGTTACAACATCACTTCAAAATGCAAATATTATTTCTGTTAAAAGCGCGGATGTAACTTTCGTATCAATCGGGCAAATGATTACCTACACAAATACACTACAAAATATAGGAACCGTTCCAGCTAACAATACCGTGTTCGTTGATAATATTCCAGAAGGTACTATATTCATTGAAGATAGCTTAACAATAAATAATGTAATTCAGCCTGGCGTGAATCCTGAAAACGGAGTAACTCTCGGCACGATACAACCAAATGAAACAATCACTATTTCATTCCAAGTACAACTTACAAATATACCAGAGGGCAATGCAGTCATTAATATTTCAGACACTTCGTACGAATACCAAATTGATCCTAGTTCTCCTATTATTCAGCGCATATCGTTATCAAATGCAGTAAATACTGAAGTGCGGACGGCAAATGTTAGTGCAATTAAATCCGCTAACAGATCTATTACACGCATAGGTCAAATCATCACATATACAATCGCAGTTACAAACGCTGGTACAGTACCTATTACAAATACTCTCCTCATTGACGCAATTGCCGCTGGCACCACATTCGTTCCAAATAGCATACTTGTAGATGGCATACCAAGGCCTAATGAAAATCCAATTACCGGTATCAATCTTGATATAATTCTTCCAAATAACACGATTATTGTTACTTTTCAAGTAAGCGTAGTCTCTATACCGCCACAAAATAACATTAATAATATCGCTGTCATTCACTATGAGTATCGACCAGACCCAAGCGCCCCACCAATTTCAGAAACGACCTCTTCCAATAGTACAAATATACAATTTATTGATGCTATTCTTATTGCTACAAAATCTGCTAATACTGTATTAGCTAACATTGATGAAACCATTGAATATACAGTATCCATTCAAAATAACGGATCCACTACAACTAACTCCATCTTTTTTACTGATATTATAGAAGATGGAACGGTATTTATTCCGGGAAGTGTAACAGTTAACAACACTGTACTTCCTGCAGCAGATCCGAATATCGGCTTTTCCATTCCTAATATCGCATCAGGTCAAATAGCTACAATAACATTCCAAGTTTCAGTTACGAATTTACCTGCTGTAAATCCAACACCTAATACTGCAAACATCGTCTACGACTTTATTTTCAATCCTGACTTTGCACCAATTCAAAAATCGACTACTTCCAATACTACTTTCGTTCAAATTAATGATGCTGATATCGTTTCACTTAAAACTGTTGATTTGACCTCTGTAACGATTGGTGACATTTTAACTTATACAACAACTTTAACGAATACGGGGAATACGGATGCAACTGCTGTTGTATTTACAGACAATATACCTGATGGAACAACCTTTATTGACAGTAGCGTTTTAGTAAATAACATTCCTCAGCTTAATGCCAATCCAAGTGCTGGTATACTTGTAGGAACGATTGCTCCTAACACTTCTATCCCAGTCACATTTTCTGTTACTGTCGCAGCTCTTCCAGCCAGCGGCTATGTTCAAAATCAATCAACTTCTCGTTATACAATTACTGGCGAGGAACAACTATCGACTAGTAATATTACTTTCACTGAAGTTATTTCTGCTAATGTAATTGCGACAAAAACAACACCTATCCAATATGCTGACCTACAAACAATCATCCCTTATACAATTTCCATTATAAATAACGGAAATATACAAATAGAAAACATTATTGTTACAGATAGCATCCCAGGAAATACGAACTTTATAGAGAATAGTGTTATTGTGAACGGAAACGCTCGTCCAAATGACAATCCACTTAACGGTATACAAATTGATAACATTCCGCCTAATACGAGAGCAACTGTTCTATTCCAAGTACGGGTCACCTCGATTCCACAAACCAATCCTATCTCTAACACGAGTACAATTGAATATGAATACACGTTACCAGATCGACCACCTATTACGGAAACCATTATTTCATCAGCTGCAGCAACAGAAATTAATCATGCGAATTTGAATAGTAATAAAACTGTTGATCTTGCATTTGCAACGGTTGGTGATACGTTAACGTATACGATTACACTAAATCAAACCGGTAATGTTGCAGTAAATGATGTAATTATTCAAGATATTATTCCTCAAGGTACTACGTTTATAGAAAATAGCGTCATTGTAAACGGAGAAATCCTTCCAGGAGTGAATCCAGTAAGCGGCATACCAATTGGTACTATACCTATTGGTGGAGACGCAATAGTTTCATTCCAAGTAACTGTAACTTCTATCCCAACACCAAATGAACTCAACAACAATGCAATTACTACCTTTAACTATATAGTCAACCCAAATAACGCACCTGTTACGAATACAACTACAACAAATACTGTCACTACAACTGTCCAAAATGATAATGTCGTTGCGATAAAGGTTGTTGATTTCACGAGCGCCTTGCCTGGTCAAACTTTAACGTACACCATTACTATTACGAATAATGGTAATATCACTATTGAAGATCTTCTTCTAGTAGACACGGCACCAGTAGATACGACATTCGTTATTGGTAGTGTTACGATTAACGGAATCAATCAGCCTAATGAGAACCCTGAAAATGGTATTACGTTAGGAAATCTTGCTCCTAATGAATCTGTTATTATTACGTTCCAAGTGAAAATTTCTTCTTCTACTCTTCAATCTAGAATCAATAACGATGCGACTATTTCCTATACGTCTATTGTCGGTCCAACCGAACCACCTATTACGATTAGAAGGCAAATAAATACTGTTACAAAACAAACAAATATTGTTACAACGATAATCATTAATCCAATAGTTCGCATTGAGAAAACAGCAGACAAATCTATCGTCATTATAGGAGATGTTATTACATTCACATTAGAGGCATTTAATGATTCTCCAATTCCTACATTAAGTACTTCCGTTTTAGATATGATTCCAGCTGGTACAACATTAATAGAAAACAGTGTAACAATTAACGGTACTCCCGTTCCAAACATTCGACCAGATACTGGTATTAATATTGGCTCTTTACCCGCAGATTCAGTAGCAACTATAACATTTCAAGTTCTCGTAACTTCTATTCCTTCAAACAGTACAATTATAAATTCTGCAACAGTTACCGCTGCTTTTCAATTGACACCACAGGATCCAATTGTTACTTTCATTGTTAATTCAAATATCGTTCGTATACCAGTTCAATTTGTAACTGCAACAGTCACGAAAAACGCTTCCGTCAGCTCAGTTTATTTAAATCAATATTTTGATTATATGGTACGTGTTACAAATACTTCCGAAATTTCACTCTCAAATATTTCTTTACAAGATACCATTCCAGCAGGTTTACAATTTATAAACGGCACTGTCTTTATTAACGGTGAACGCTCTCCACTAGCGAATCCGAATATCGGTTTCCTAGTCGCTACTAATTTGGAACCAAACGAAACAATTATCGTGTCATTCACAGTACAAGTAATAAGCCCACCTGTTAATAAAGAATTTAAAAATACGGCCAATATTTCGTTACAACTTCAAGTATCGCCTACCGACCCACCAATTACAGTAACCGTTACAAGTAACGAAAACATCGTCACCTTTGTTCCAGAAAATCCAGATGAAACACTTCCAAATTTAAATTGCTTCTTTGACGGTGAACGCTTCATTCGCATTACTCCTCGAAATGTACGAAATTACCTTTGGACTTGGATTTGGTGGAAGTAATTTAAACAAAAAAGAGATTGTAGTTTGGTTGAAACCAAATTACAATCTCTTTTTCATTACCTATATCCCACTACGTTGTAACTTGTCTAAGAATATACACTTAAACACCCTCTCAAGTTATTTTAGTCGTAATAAGTTGACCAGCTTCATTAATAGTAACTTTCCATTTCGCTCCACTAGCAGTCTTCATGATTATACCTTTACTTGCCTCTATTTCAATATCTCCAAACATTCTGCCACCAGTTGTCGCTAACCAAGCATTCCCGTTTTCCAGAGAAGATCTTGCAAAGATACGATTAATTCGAAAACGCTTATGATCTTGAGAATAACCACTTAATGTAATTCTTACTTTATATAGTTGATTCGCCTTCATATTCGATATAATTGTATCGCCTACATTTAATGGAACATCCGATGCGATAACCCAATTTCCAGTTGCGCTTAATGCATATTCAATTTTAATTTTTTTTGGACTCTCTCCCCATCCAAAATACATTCCGAAACAATTTAACATTTGTATTGGTTTTTTCGTAAAATCCAGTTCAATAACAACTGGATTACTATCTAGAACGTCAATATAGTTTACACTTTGTTCATCTATTAAATTAAAGCAATTTGCTAGATTTCCACCGTACGGTACTTTCCCACTTACTTGCTTAACAATATACTTTTGCTGAGCATTTACTAATATATCATCTTGATTGCCTATTAAGTGAGGTTTATTTAACGTAATCGGTAACTGAATTCGAAGAGATTCTTCATAGGTAGACTTACAAACATTATATTGCCCTTTATCTACAATAGTTGTCGAAAGCAGATTTGAAAAAAGGTAGTTACGATGAGAATTAGAAGAAAATTCAATGACAATTTGTTCACTACTCATCCGGTACGTATCCCAGATCATACAATCAAATGTATTATACGCACCTGAGCAACGAATTACTTTTTTCGTTTGTTGTCTACATTGTACTTGAATATCATGAAACGTATTTCCTGAACTTTCATTTGGTAAATCACTATTTCCATCTACTTCAATCCCATACACACATCCATCAATAAATATAGATTGAAATACATTGGCGTTAATCCAACAAGGTGTATTGATATCATTTATATATTCTGTCTTCAAATGTATTGCAGTTTGAAAGTTTTTAATTTGAATAAATTTAACTTGAAAGAAACTAATAAAATCCCATGCCTTTTGACAATAAAAATGTATAGCTTTTCCTTTATACGATGGGGTTGCATTTACTATATTTATATTTGATATAACAGATTGATTAGGTACTTCGATTTGTTGTGAACCAGAAACATAAATAACAACAGATTGAAACAATGGATTTATAACTTGAAGAGTACCACCAACTATCGAAGCGTTACTTTGTAGCTCAAATGCATTAAAATCTCCATCAATTTGCAGCGTTACGGTAGGATCTAACTCTAATCTTACGTTTGATTTAATAACAATCGGCTTTACAATTTTGTACGTATTTACCCCGGTAATTCTAACCGTCGAAATTCGATTCGCTACACAATAATCAATAGCTTGCTGAATTGCTAATGAGCTATCATTTCCCGAGTTTGGAACTGCGCCAAAACAATTAATGTGAACGCTACTTTCTGGCACACAATCTTCTTGGGAAGAAATATATTGTGACAAAATAAATTCACTCCTCATATTACCTTTTTCATATAATATGTGAGTTGTCTCTTAAAAGTTTCTATAATAAAAAAAACAAACGACCTACCCGGTCATTTGTTTAATTCATATATATTTTTCGTTTCCTCTATCATTTTAGTTAACGAGAAATACATCATTGCTTTCTCTCGTGCTTTTAGTCTAATAGCAATTACCTTTTCTTCATTCCCTTGTAGTTCCTCAAGCGCACTCGCGAATTCATATTCGCAATATTCAGATATCAAAACACCTGATTCTCCATCTATTACTGCTTCATGTATTCCACCAACATCTATTGAAACTATTGGTGTCCCTGTAGCCATTGCTTCAATTACTACCATTGGAAACACTTCACGAAAAGATAATAAAAGTAAGGCATCCATATTCCCTATAAACTCATGCGGCTCAGAAATATTTCCTAGCATCTTTACACTCTGTTGCAATCCATATTTTTCTATTTCTTTCATAATCGGTTCTTTCTCTGGTCCATCACCAGCAATATAAAACATAAAATCATTTCTCTTTTTCAACACATTTGCAATTTTGACAAATAGTAGATGGTTTTTCTCTTTGGATAATCTAGCTAATATCCCTATTTTATATGTAGATTCTTTCTTTTTCTGCTGGAATAAAAACTTTTCAATATCGACACCGTTATAAATTGTATTTATTTTTTCTTCTGCTACATGAATTGAAATTAAATTATTCTTTTCAAACTCACTTACTGTAATAATATTGTTTACATATTTATTCATGAAATAACGAAAAAGCGTTGGCATTTTCTTTTCTAATATCGTTACATTATGTTTCGTATAAACAATTTTCATCTTTTTTTTAATAAACTTTTGAAGTAGCAAAGCATATAATACCATTCGCAAACTATTTGCATGAATAAGTTCTATCTTTCGTTTACAAATTTCGTTTCGTAAATAATAAATATTCCTCAAATGATTCCATCGACTAAGTAAGATGAAATTTTCTTTTCTAGTAAGAGATTCATATAGTTCTCCATCACCTGCAGCTGTATAAATCTTAAAATCCTCATAACGCAAATTACTTTCCAATTTACAGAAATAGCTCTCGGCTCCGCCAGTTATCAATTTATCTGTCATCAACAGTATATTCATAATTGCGTCTTCCCAACTACATTGATTTTATTTTTTTTATAAGCATGATAAGCATACTTGCTGAAATAGTAAAAAATTTGTACCGAATTCAGTCTTTCTTGTTCCCTTAACAATTTCCAATACCGGAAAGCTGCTCTAATTTTATTTCTAGAAACAGAATTTGTAACAATTCTATATTTTGCTAACACTTGCTGTATCCCTTTTGCTTCATACCCTTTATGTAATAAGTTCAGCCATAACGCTGTATCTTCCGGCTGTATACTAGGCATTTCTACATACGGAATTTTTTCACGATCAATCATCACTGTTAAACACCCGATAATTGTATTTCCTACTAAATAATGATAGTCAACAGATTTTGGTACACTCACTTCGCAATTTAGTTCATTACCATTTTCATCAATTAAACTATACGACGCATATGAAAAAGCAATATTCATTTCTTCCATAAATAACAATTGTGTCTTCAATTTATGCGGCAACCATATATCATCACTATCTAAAAAGGCAATATACCTTCCTCTTGCCTCTTGGATCGCTAAATTCCGAGCTTTAGCAGCACCAACATTTTCTTTTAATGATAATAATCTAATTCGTGAGTCTCCTTCTATTATCTCTTTAATTTTTTCCGCAGATTGGTCGGTTGAACCGTCATCAACGATAATCATTTCCCAGTTTTCATACGATTGATTCTGTACAGATAAAATTGTCTCACCTATAAATCGTATACTATTATAAGAAGGTGTTATTACAGAAACATAAGGCGGCTCGTTATGTGCTGATAGACATTTTACCATCTATCTTTCCCCTTCCTTCATATATTGAAATATACTTCACAACAACTGCTAAAAATAAAAAGAACGCTTCGTTAATAATGAGTGACAATGACATCATCTGAAATAAAAATGCAATCATAGTCAATAGAAGGTATGGTTTTTCACGAAACAAAGTATGCTGCGCTAGCTTGAATATTAATATGAATAAAAACGCGCTATATAGAAGAAAACCAATTGTACCCGATTCAGACAAAATTTCTAAAAATGTATTGTGTACATACAATTTTTCATTAAATTGATACTCATAATAATTCGAAAAGTTAAAAGCACCGATTCCGATATATGCATTGGATAAATAATATTTAAAAGCAGCTTCCCATAATGTAAATCTACCACTTCCATTATCATGGGAAAAATCAGAGATTCGTTTATTTAATATGTCATCTAATTGCCCCCCCATTACACTATTCGATAAACTAAAAATAACTACACTAAACAATACTAAACTCATAATTATTTTTATTTTTTTAGCGAAACTAGACATACATATATATACAAAAACGACAAGCACAAGCGCTAATATACCACCCCTTGAAAAGGTTAATAGACTCGTCGTAACACATAAAATTAACCCTAGGATGTTAGTGATATTTTGTAAATTAGTCATATAGTACATAAAAAATATTGTATTATAGAAAATAAAAATGTTAGGATCATCTAGCAATCCAATTAACCGTGGATATCCTCTATCAACTAATAAACCAGCAAAAATTTCTCTCTCTTCTCCACCGTATAAACTAAAGTATTGTAAACCGATTATATAGAGTATTAGACTTACAATATTAAATACTACTCCTACATAAGCAATAGATGATTCAAGTACCACTATTTCAGTATTCCCCAATAAATTCCTCATTATAAAATAGCATCCTAAAACGAGTAGCACGCCAAAAATCATACGAATACTAGCATTTAAATACATAGAAAGAATTCCACTTAAACAATAAATGAAATAAAACAGTAAAAATATAACTTCATGAAAATATAACTTTTGAATATGAAAGTTTTTAATTGTTAAACAAAAATATATGACTAAAAAAATCATATATATTTTCAATGAAAATCCAATATATAAATTGTATTTACTTAACATAACAAATAATATTAGAAGAATAATCCATCCCATCGATACTTTCATACTATTTTCCATAGGCTATATCCCCTGTTTCGTAATATAATCCTTTTTGCGTATTTTTCTTATAAAAGAAAGAAGAAGTTTTTTTAGCTCATAATCATATAGGAATATGGCAGCTACTACAATTAGTATATTAAGAACAAGCGCAATTAAATGATATGTATGCAATATATATTGCACTCCAATAAAGGTTACACCAAAATAAATTGTATACGGCATTACAATTTGGAATACAATTTTTTTCTTCACTACACTTACCGCTATATATCCCACTAAAGCGACAATTTCAAATAAAACCATAGCGTATGCCGCTCCTATCACTCCACCAAGACTACTAAAGCTATAAAGCATAACCCCACCTATCACCAATGCTACACACTGCACAACAGTTCTCTTATTTTGGCATCCACTCGTCGTTAAACCGTCAGCAATGGCAATATTTAAACTTTGTAGCACAATAAGAAATGATAATATTTGGAGTGGTTCTACTGCATTGCTCCATTCTTCATGAAAAAATATAGAAATAAAGTATGGTGCTAAATGATATAAACCAATCGTCATACATATTCCTACAATCGCCATTGATTTAATTTGAAGCAAATTTAATTTCGTATGCGCTTCTAAATTATTCTGGTTATAATGCTTAAAGAGCACTGGAAAAAATGCACCTGCAATTACCCCTGGTACTTGATATAAAGCTGCCGGCATCCGGTACGCCACTGCAAAAACACCTACCATACTTAATGGCAATGTATAGTTAAGCAAGATAGGCGCTAATTGTGGCGTACTCATTATTAAAAAACCGCTAATAATAAAGGGAGTTAATTGCCAAAATAACGCTTTATGAATTACGACTTTCATATTCATTTTTGTCTTTCTTCTCATGATATATATACTGAATACACCACCGATCATATACCCAAAAGCATATAAGCGAGCTGTTACATACACCGGTAACTCTCCGAAAATACAAAAACATGTAATTATAATGACAACTGATGCTGATACAACTTTTATGAGCGCTATATACTTCATTCGTTCCGTCAGTTGAAAATAGGCAACCCCTATGTTTTGCCAAGTTAATCCTATTAACATGAAAAACATTACGTTTATCATCATATAAATTAAATTTTTATCCGCATACATATAATGAATAGCAATATAACCGATGATAGAAATAAAAATAAGTAGAATCATCCTTATTTTTATATACGATGATAAAATCTGCTCTAAATCTGCTCCATCCTTTGCCCCTTCTCGAAGAAACGTATTACTAAGTCCTAAGTCTGTAAAAAATAACATAACAAACGTCACTGCTATGGCAACACTAAACATCCCATAATGTTGTGTGTTAAAAAAGTTTGCTAAAACAATTAAACTGACGGCCTGAAGAAGGTTAGCTAAAATCGTACTATAAAATAGATGGATAATATTGTTTAGAATAGATCTACCCATACCAGTTCTCCTTTGCAAGTAACCTACTTACATATGTTGTTTGTTTACATATATATTTATCTTGCACCATTACCATTCAATACAATTAAAACGGTTTTACATAAAATACGGATGTCCATCCGAAATGTTTTCATTTCAATATACTCCATATCCAGCCTCAACTTTTCCTTTGGATCAAGATTATACCCTCCATTTATTTGTGCCCATCCTGTTAATCCTGGTTTTACTATTAAACGTTCCTTAAACTCTGGAATATACGCATCAAACTCATTATAAAAAAACTCTCTCTCTGGTCTAGGGCCTACAAAAGACATATCTCCTCTTAAAATATTTAAAAGTTGCGGTAATTCATCAATTCTCGTTTTTCTTATAAACAATCCAACTTTTGTAATTCTTTGATCATGTTCTTTTGCCCATTGTGGTCCGTTCATTTCAGCATCCTTTACCATCGACCTTAATTTAAATACATTAAACTTCTTCCCGTTTATACCTAAACGTTCTTGAAAGTAAAATGGAGCACCTGATGTTTCTAAAGTAATCATAATACAAAAGAACAACATAATTGGTATTGTTAATAGTAACAATATGATTGAAAATATAATATCAAACAAGCGTTTTACACTTCGATTCAATATACTAGGCTTTTCTTGAGCCGGAATCGTATACAACTTGGCTTGATTTGTTTCACGAATCATGGATCGTTACCCCCACATTCAAGAATATAAAATTATACCTATTAATTCACATTCTTTCCTCTTTATATCCGCTATTACTTTTTGCACTGTACGTAGTGAATCTTTTCGCTTTTTAACTGCTAAGACCACTCCATCGCATTTCCCTGCAATAATGTGCGTAGCAGGAAGATCAAATACTTCAGAAGAATAAAAGAAAATGTAATCAAAATCTTCTTTCCACTTAGCAATCGCATTATCAAATTCATCCATAGCAACTAAGGGGGTCCCTGTGTGTACTGTTTTTTTTGCAGGAATACAATATAAGTATTTAGACAAATTACTAGAAAAAGATTCATAATTGCAGGGGGAAGAGCTTATTATATCGTTTACTGTTATCATGTGATCACTTTGTAATAATACATGTAATTTAGGATCAGAAAAATTCACATCAATAAGTAACACCTTTTTCTTCATTTCCGCAAACACTAGACCCATATTTACTATAAGCGAGGCAACAACCCCTCTGTCCTTCGTTGAACTAACTGTGAACAGTTGTTTTCCAGATTTTTTTAGCTCGTGATACACCGTATAAAACTGTTCTTTCATCAGATCATCATGCAGATCGAATGGCAGCTGTTTCTTTGTCCTAAACATCAACATGTTCACCTCGATATATAGATGATTGTTTATCAACCTCTGTAGGTTTCTTTTTTCTATTCGGTTTCATATTTATGTGACCAATAACAGAGACTGTTGTTATTTTCTCTAAATCTTGTTCCGTGTATATACGTTCATCAAAATAATCTCGAAATACAGCTAAACCTACCCCAACAAAAAAACTAACAATTAAAGAAATAGGAATGATTAGTTGAAATTTTGGAAACAATTTTTCAGCCTGTTCCTGTAACTCAGGATCCGTCAACACTTTCACACCTTGTACATTTGTGTACTGTTGAAAACTTTGTTGTGATTGCTCTGCCAATGTCTTTACAATGTCTTTCACGACTTTCGGATTGGAATCTTTTACTGTAACAGTTACAATTTGTGAGTTATCCGTATTCACAACCGAGATTTTTTGTGCTAATTCATGACTTGATTGCTCTAATTTCAAAGTTTTTTTGACTGTTGAAATAATTAATGGGCTTTTTAAAATATCAACATACGATGTTACTAGTTGCTTATTTTCTTGTGTTTTATTTGTTGAATTTTCCTTATTAAACTCATCTAAATTCCCAACAAGAATTTGCGTTGAATATTGATATGACGGCTTTAGAACATACATTGAGATAAGAACTAAAGAAGCGGTTAAACAACACATCGTTAAAATAATCGTTACGAATCTTCTTTTCAATAATTGTTGAAAATCTTTTATACTCATTTCTTGCTTCAATTATTTCACCGCCCTTTTCTGAATAACATCCTGCAAGTCACTCTTTACAGATAACTCTCTCTTCTTTCTGTCCACTTGTTTTGTTACATAGTTTCCGACTCTGAATGCAAACTTTTCTACATATACATACGAAAGTATTGCAAGTATAAACGAAAAAACAAGTGAAAAAATTAAAATAATAGGCAATGGTAATATTTCATGGAGCATGTATATAAGGGAGAACAACGATATAATATGGTATAAATAAAGACTGTAAGAAATCTTCCCCAAATATAACAAGTATTTATTACGTAGCAAGGACGACAAAGTTGATATTGACAAACTTAATATGACAAATAGACTTGCACTTATCGCCACTACGTAGTCTCGAAATATAAAATTATTGAGCACTTTAATTTCTCCAATAAGTCCTTCATACATAAAAAGTAAAATCGCAAATAAAAACCATGCAATTTTCGTGTTTTTAGTACAATTACTATAAAAAACTATTAAATTGTTTTTATACTTCGCAACTAGTGCTCCTAGTAAAAACAGCACCGTGTAATGCACTGTTAATGCATAGCTTGTCAATGTTAAGCCCGAACGAAACAAAAATAATATTACAACAGAACATATACTTAAACTAAACAATAATAGTAATGAACACCTCAACGTTTTTCGTAAACAAATCATCAAAATTAACGGAAAAATTATTGATATTCGCATTTCATGGACAAGTGACCAAATCACACCGTTATATGCATCTGTATTGTATTTCCCAACCAATAAAATATGTTGCGCTATTAAGCTTGAAGAGCTTTCAATCGTCCATGAGCGATTAAACCATTCACTTAAATAAGAAATACCATATTCACTAATTGTAGCCTGGCATATAATAGCTATAATTAGTGCTACAATATAGGGAATATATATTCTGCATATACGTTTTAAAAGGTATGCCCCATAACTACTATAGTTTTTTTGAATAGATTCGTACAAAACAAATCCGCTCAAAACAAAAAAGATAATAACAGATTCGTTACCACTACTAAAAATAAGACGAGCAGGCGTTTCTTTTAATAGGTACACAACAAATGGTTTATTATCTCCATAACTGTAATTTTGAAATGCTAAAAAAATCATTAAATGATGACCGATCATTACTATTAATGAAGAAATCCCTCTTATAGAATCCAATTCCTCGTATCTCTTCATCTTTTTACATCAACTCCTAATGAAATGATAATAATCATTTCAAAGCGACATCTTTATTCATATTCCTCTCCTTTCTTTTCATTCCAATTTTTCATATTAAAATGATTTTATAGTATAAATTTGAGTGTATTGTAACATTTTTTGTAATATTATGAATAGCGAATCCTAAAAATTGGTATATACCAATTTCAACCTCGAAAAATGAGTAATATTGATAGAAAAACACTATAAAAATATCTTGCATATTTACAAAATTAAAGAGCTGAATAGCGTTTTTTCAATATAAAATAAAAAAGATAGCCTACATAGGCTATCTTTTTTATTTTATTTAATTACTGGCACCACTATATGCTACATGTCGTTTCTCAATTCTCTCTTCAATTTCTTTCATATTTTCTTTATTATTTAATAGTGATTGTTTATTTTCAATTAATAATTGTTTAAAAGATTTTCTCACTTTTTTTCTCATTTTCATTGTCCTCCTTGGGGGATGGTTTATATAAAAGATAAAGAATTATCTGTGTGTTCTTATAATAATTGATTGTTGTGAATTCTATTTGAACTTCATATGAAAATTCTATTTATTTTCTGACAACTTTGTGAACACGCAAAAAGAGACTATCTAAAACTATATTGAAATTAATTTACTTCATTATATTTTGTCGAAACATTTATATATTTAAAATTGAGTTCGACATAATTTTATTTACTATAATACTGTTTACAAAAACAAAAAGAAGGTGTTACCAAGTCAAAGTTCGACTTATGCAACATCCCTCTTTCCAAGCTATTTATAGCATATTTATTAATATTTCAGGTCTTCCCCAATTCATTTCTTCACAAACAAATCTAATTTTTTCTGCATCCATTGTGTGTAATCCTTCTTCTAGTGAACATGAAATTGGAACTTCACAGTGAATTTGGGCTAATTGTAACGAAATATTTAAGTTCTCTAAATCACTTTCAATCTTCGTACGCTGCGCTTTTGTTAATGATTCTACATTTTCTAGTACAGCGGATACTGTTCCGTGCTCTTGAATAAGCTTATACGCTGTTTTTTCACCGATACCTTTTACACCTGGATAATTATCACTTGTATCTCCCATGAAAGCTTTTGCATGGACGATTTGCCACGGCTCTACACCTTTTTCTTCCATGATTTTCTCCGGTGTGTAATATTCGTAATTTCCAATTCCTTTACGCAGAAGCATAACTGTAACGTTCTTATCAACAAGTTGAAGTAAATCTGTATCACCTGTTAAAATATAAACTTCAGCTTCATTGCAGTATTGTTTTGCAAGCGTACCGATACAATCATCCGCTTCGTAGCCTTTCATACCGATAACTGGAATGGATAATTTCGCAGTCATTTCTTGCACTAAATCGAATTGAGGAATTAATTCTTCTGGTGGCGCTGCACGATTTGCTTTATAATTCGAGAACGATTCTGTTCTAAATGTCGTACTTCCCATATCCCAGCATGTAACGATATGTGTTGGTTCGATCGCTTGCGTAGCTGTTAATAAGTGTTTCATATAACCATGAATTCCGTTGGTAGGGGTTCCATCTTGTCGTTTCATAAATTGTCCGTAGACACTTGTTGCGTAAAAAGCACGAAATAATAGTGCCATACCATCAACTAATAATACTTTTTTCATAATTCCTCTCCTATTAAAAAAATAATAACCTTACGTTATCACGTAAGGTTATATAAATAGATTACCATTCTACGTTTTTGCTCAACTTTGTCTATTATACATTGTTTTTGTATATTTAGCATCATTAACACATTAAGACGTTCTACTACAACAAGTATGCAATATGCCTGAATACGTATTTTTCCCAGTAGAAACAACGACAGCTTTTGCATTTCCACTAACGATATACGAACCTTTAAAACATACATTTTCAAGCTCAAGTGGATTATAATCTTTCATCCGTTTTAATGGAATAAATCGTTTACGTTCAAGGTGATAGCAGCTCTCAAACTTCTCTATATTCGCTTCGTTTCCCGTTAACACAGACTCATTCACTAATAAGTCATCTGCATAAATAATACGTACATCAGCTGGCACAGCATCTCCAGCCGAAAGAAAAATCATATCTCCAGGTACAAGTTCTCGCACTGGTATCTCCATCATTTTCAGTTCACTATTTAGCCCTGTACTACTAGAACATTCTACTCTAGATACAGTAATCGTTTCACGTTGTAATTCATCACACACACGTTGTTTTGAAAAACCTGGAATCATGCCACCAAGCTTCATCATGACTTCTGTAAGAAGTGCTCTTTTGGAAGTTAGTTCATTTCGGCCATATACTTGAATACGTTTTTGTGCCTCTTTCATTGATAGTCCGTCTCTTGTTGTTTTAAAATATGCAAATACAGATTTGACATCTCTTGTTGCAATTTCAATTAATAAATCTTTATTTTTTTGGAGCATTGTTTGTTCTTTTATTGATTTTTTACTTAGTTTATATGACGTGTTACCCACAGTTTTGTTTGCATATAACATATTATCGTCTCCTCCTTTACAACATAGGAAGAAACGCTTTGTTTCTCAATTTATCCACTTTACTGTGAAAGTGTCTCGCGCTTTATAAACGCTACATCGTGATAAATATAGAGGGAGGAACAAATCGTTTCCTGCCTACATCATATATTTTTGATTTGAAGTATATGGGTAACGGAACCGAGTCAGAATTTGACATGCTCCTCACCTCCTCGTTTAATTTTATAGTTTATACTATGAAATTACTCATAGCTTGGTAACAAAAAAGACCCCTACCCTTAAGAGAGTAGCGGCCATTACATACACAAATAAACGATTTCTAATATGATTAGAAATCTACGGACCTCTCCCTCACCGAGTTTTAGCACTGTATAGCATAGGTACATTACCAGCTACGTTAAGAAAAACCTTAATTCGATCATTCCTGTTGACCCATTGGCGTCTCTCGACATTTTTGGGCAGTAGCATTTCTCTATACAGGAGCCTCACCTAACAGAGACTTATTTTCATTACATTGAAAATGTTACTCTTATTTAAAATAGATGTCAACCGTAGCCTACAATTTTTTCAAAAGGTATGGCAAACTAACATATATAAAGTGAAACTTTAATCAGTGGGGGGGTGTTTATCCCCACTGTTTATTAGCCCTCACCAATCGGGCTGTCCTGTAAATAGCGGGATAAAATAAAAAACTTTACGTTTAAACGTAAAGTTTTTAATAAGTTATACAACCAGCAATTACAATCCCAATTGAAAGCGATAAAAACATAAGAAAAAGACCGACTGCTTGATTATCTTCTTCGAGACTTTTGTTTATATTAAAGCGTGGTGTAAGCCACTCAGCTAAATAAAAGACAATAATTTGAGCCAAAATCCCAATTGCCCCCCACGAAATCATATCAAGAAGTGAAATTGAATTAGCTGCTGTCGAATATAAAACAATAGCTAACCCAAGTAATCGTCCTCCAAGCACATAGCTTACCGCCTTATTCCCTTGAGCCATTAACTTAAATTCCTTAACTTTCGTTGTCACTTCCATCAAGAACAGACCAATACATAAAAGTCCGAGTGTTACTGCTAAATATAATAAAAAATTAATCATTTTTCCTCCTCCTTTTTATACCTACCGGTAAATAGTACGATTCATTTCCTGTAATCTTTTCTCCCGCGCGAATACCGATACTACTCGCTTTTCCAGCAATTAAAAAAGAACCAAACACATACGACAGTTTCTCCATCCCTTTTTCTGTTTCCAAGAATACGACTGGAAGTTCTGTATACTTTTGAAATATTGGCAGTGACGTTTTATATGTTTGATGTGCATTTTGAAGCATAATATTTTCATCCTTATCGCGAATCGTAATTGTATCTCCTTCTCTACCAAATGAAGGTTTTTGAACGAAAGAACCTTTTCCTAAAAATAAATCTGGTTCTAAATATGTAGGTAACATATATTCTTTAATCCACTGTTGTTCCTCGTTTGTATAAAAGGCCTCTTCTTCTGCTAACCCCCAAATAAGACACTGAATTGATTTTGGCTGAAGTAAAAATGCTGACAAAGGATTTATTATAAAAAGCTTTCCGGCTTTTACAAGTTGCAGCAGTTCCACACCTACCAAATCTCCTGTTTCAGAATCTTGATCCTCAATTAAATCTTCTATCGGATATGTTTGGCGATATAAAACGTCAATCTTCGCCCCATCTTTATCGATTAGAGCATCTTTTGTAATTCTAAGTTCTGACATTGGCACTACTTTATTTTCAACATGGCATAACTGACTCAAATACATAGTCGTATTCCAATCCTCAATATGTTCATGATGTGCTGTAAAAACAACATTTGGATTGTCTAATCCCTTTGTCGCTTCCATTACAGCTTTCGTAACACCAGAAGATAGTAATCGTTCTTGATCCGAGTTTGGATCATCATAACCTAGATTTTCACATACTTTCCCATTCATTTGAAAACATTCCACAATAAAAGTTGGTGTATCACTATTAAACTCAAGCATTTTGATTTGGTTATCCTCTGTTACAGCAAAATCAAATCGCGAAATTACAGATTCAGGATAAAGCCCTTTCATTCTAATGAAAGATAAGCTCACAGGAGGAAAACCAAGCTCAAGAAGCTGTTCGTCACTTAAATTACGCAAAAGTCTAGCAGTCTTAAAAAATATTTTTCCCATTCGTTCAGTCGCCAATTGTAATTGTTCCAAAGTCTGATTTGTTATAGAAAAAACATGAAACAAACTATACTCACATTCATATAAATCCGACCAAAAATTTGGATATTTCAAATAAAACTCTTTTCGATCCCTTATGTATTGCGACATATTTTAGCCCCCAAATCCTCCCTTTGAACCGCTCCCAATTCCACCTTTAAATTCAGCAGACGATTGATACGATTTAAACGCCGATGAATTTTTAAAAGAGGATTTATTTTGATAGTATCGCCCACCATAGAAATAATGCCCACGATAACCTGAACTACTATCATCACACTGCCATACCCCAAGTTCATCATCCCAATCCCAATCAGAACAACTATTATCATTCGGTTTTGGGGGAAGATCTTGTGCGCAACCAAATAAAGTGCCAGTCATTAAAGACGTTACGACACCACCTACTAGCCATTTCGTTTTTGTCACTTTCGCACTCCCCTTTTTAATTTCTATTCCTATTATATAGGATAGCATGATAAAGTAGAAGAAAAAGGAAGAAGAGGGATAAAATGCGCTTAGAATATCGACTTAATGATGAAACGAAAGGGTATCCTGCTTTATGGAACTACGCCAATATTTCTAATTCTGAAATTATCGCACGCATGACTTGTGAATATTTTATTAAAGAGAAAAATACTTATGTTGTTACTGCAACTTCGGTTGATCCAGACGGAACAGCAGTTATTTATATTCAAAAAGAAGTTTTCGCCAATGACCCTTCAGACCCTACATACTCCCACATCGGATTTGAAATTAGAGAACTAAGTGAAACGAGTTCAAACATAGTAGATAGTCAAGATGTATGGAACTATGAAGAAATTTTACCATCTCTTCATTCAGATATTATATATATTCAACGAGACGGCATGTCTATGGAATTCTCCTTGGATTCTAGAGAGATTGATGAAGACAGAAAGTGCTACATTTATTACGGAAACTTCACAGGTGAATCAAGATAATATTGATATATCTATACAACAAAAAAACCTTACGTATAAAACGTAAGGTTTTTATATAGCCCCACATATGCCGTTCTCTCTAGATGTCCATAAACCTGCTCTCACAGGTGGATGCTCTCACAAATGTTTGTAACTTCCTTCTTAAAAAGATGGCATGTTAGCTACATTTAAATATTGAACTTCCATATTAAACTTATTGGTTTAAGACATGCATAAGCTACGTACACCGTAGGAATTAGATATAAGGTTAGTTGAAATAAGACCCCCGCACGTGCCGCTCCTCGTAAATGTCCAAAAACCCGCTACTCGCAGGTGGATGCCCTCACAGTTACCGTACATCTTCCTCCACAAGGAAGGCTTGATGATGGTCGCTAAATATTGAGCTTCCGTATAACTAACATCGGTTTTAGACATAAATAAGTTACGCACACCGCAGGATGTATTATTTACTTGTCGTTATATTATCACATTGTTTCTAATGTGTAAAATACAAAGTTTTTCGAGCAATCTCTTGCTTGTGACCTTATTTTAATACAAATTATTTTTGCATGCAAGTGATTAATCTTCTTCTTTTGCAATTTGATTTTCTGGATAAGAAATCCAATCACTCCAGCTACCTACATACAATTTAACATTTTGGAATCCAGCCAATTTTAACGCAATGATATTTGGACATGCCGTAACACCAGAACCACAATATACAATGGTTTCCTTATCTTTCGACAGATTTTGGAATCGTTCTTGTTGCTCAGCTTCATTCTTAAATTGTCCTGATTGTAACATTCCATCCTTCCAAAAATAGTTTGCTGCTGTCGGAATATGACCTGCTTTATGATCGACAAGTTCCTCTACACCAGCATAACGTTTTGGCTCTCTTGAATCAATTAATGTAACATCTGCACCTGCCTGGATATTCTCTCTTACTGTTTCCATCGATACAAGCATATGATCTTGTATGTTTGTTTTGAATGTTCTTCGTATAACAACAGGAATTTCCGTTGTTGTCGGTAGTCCATTCTCTTTCCAAGCCGGGAAACCACCATCTAATATATATACTTTCTCATGTCCTACATAGTTACATAACCACCATAAACGAGCAGCATTTGCACCGGCTTGACTATCATACGCAATTACTGTCGTATGTTCATCAATACCAGCCTCCGAAAGCTTGTCTGCAAACTCCTCAATATTTGGTAAAGGATGGCGGCCACCATGTTCTGCTATAGGACTTGATAAATCTAAATTCAAATCAAAATATAAAGCATGAGGAATATGTCCTTCTTCATACTCTTCTCTACCCCAATTAGGATTCGCTAAATCAAAACGACAATCGATTATACGGACATTCTCATCTTCTATATGCTCACGTAACCATTCGACTGTAACTATCATCTTTAACGACCTTCTTTCTCTTTCAAACGACTTACATACTCCATAACCATTTCTTCTGTAACATATTTACGCTCTAGTGTAACACCATTTTTTGCAAGATCATTAATTTGCTTCGTTACAACATTAATGACATCAACCGAAAATTCTTTCCCATTTGACGCAAGAGATACAGCAGCTTCAATAGCTGCTTCACGCTGTGCATCTAATTGTAAACATGCTTTTACACTTTCATTTTGTTTACGAGAATGTGCTGTAATTGCTTTATGTACTTCCATCTTCTCTTCCCCCTAAATAGTTATACGTTTTTATTCAATTCCATTGCAAGCCGGATCATATCACGACATACAATCCCATTTTCAATAATCTCTTCTTCATAATGCTTCGAAAAGTAATCAAAATCAATAGAAAAAATACGAAATCCACATTTTTGATATAAAGCAAGTTGTGAAACACTAGAATTGCCTGTACCAACTTCAAGTTTTGACATACCATATCCTTTAGCAGTTTCTACAGCATGCCTTAATAGCTTCTTCCCAATCCCTTTTCCTTGTAAATGCTCTGCAACCGCAATATTCATGATTTCCATCGTCTTTGGCCTTGTTTCCAAAAGAACATATACACCGATAACGCTCCCCCCCTGCTTAGCTACATATGTTAATCCTCTTTGTACATATGTAGCTATTTGCCGTTCACTTGGATCAGCAAGTAGCAATAAAGACTTCGGTATAGCCTCTTTTGGAATACGTTCTATTACAACAGACATAAAAAATTCCCCCTTCTCTATTGTTCTAAACCCTCCTTGTCTACCATAAGTAATAGAAAGGAGGGATTCACCATGGACAACAATGAGAAAAAATGCAACGTCATCTCTATTGATGGAAAGAAGAAGAAAAGCGACACGTATTCCTATCCAAAATTAGTAGTTGAAAACAAAACATATGAATTTTCTTCATTCGTCTTATGCGGTGAAACACCAGATGGCAGACGACTCGTTCTTACTCATATGATTTCTACCGATGAATTTGCTGGATTTGTAAAATCTTTAGATACTGTACTGCAAAAGAAAATTGAACGAATCTTTTTCTCATAACGACTATATAACATAAATTTCTTTTTCAATCTCTACTAACTGCTTTTGCAATTGTTCTTTACTTTGCTCATATAGAGATACATCGATCGTTTCAGCCAATGCAAACAATATACTTTCATAATAGTTCATCACATCTTGCTGCATCACTTTTTGGAATAAGTTCCACTTCATATCCCACTCTTGCTTATAATGATGAACAAATAAATCTTTTTCATCAGCTACATAGTTTGATACGAGCGGTTCTAATACAGATTTAGCGTCTTCTTGCATAAAAGCTTTGTCATTCTTTTCAAAAAAGCTTTTCTCATTTTTAAAATGTGCCAGTGCTTTTTTGAAATCTTTTATTTCAACTGAAGGGAACGGTTCTTTATGTGTAATATCTTTATATTCATACTCCACTGTTCCATTCATAGAAATTGATTCATTTTCCACTTTACAGTTCACTACAATTTCGTCCTTTGCACGCTTCATCGCTTCGTCTATCCATTTTTCAAGGCGTAATGATGTCGCACGCATTTCTTGCAATAAATCATGCTGAATAAATGCTACTAATTCCATAACACACTGTTGCAATTGTGTTTTCACATTTCCATCCGTTCGAAGTGAAGCCGGATTAATAAATTCAGTAAACACATCGTTATAGCGTAGGAATAGGCGCTGTTGCACGTAATAAAGCAACTCTTTCACTTCATTTTGCATCGCCTGTTCTTCAGCAAGTACACTATATGATGAAATGATATGAAGTAGTTGATCACGCTCTGCTTCATATTTTTTCGTTTGCTTCTCTTTCTCTTCATTCCCCTGCTTTGCACCCTTTATCATGTTTACTAAAAGCTGATCTGCCCCTTGCAAAGCACCGTATAGAGCATGCACAGAAACAAGCATTAAATCTCTCATCATAAAGGACGTAAATGATTCCTCAAACTTAGTAATCCCAGAGTTTTGTAAAATACCATACTTCTCTTTTTCAACATTCTTTCCTTGTTTCTCTTCAAGCGCACATAAACTTGAAATTGCAAATAAACGCGGATTTCTAATACCGTATTGCAGTAGCTGATCTGCGATATAACCTTTTACCATTTCAAGTTCTTCTTCAGACTCTGCTAAATCCGCCGCATTAATTAAGAAGAACATTTTATCAAGGGCAAAAGTATCCTTTACACGACCAAGTTGAATTAAAAATTCACGGTCAGCACGAGAGAATACATGGTTATAATATGTAACAAATAAAATAGCATCTGCGTTTTTAATATACTGAAATGCAACATCCGTATGGCGAGCATTAATAGAATCCGCTCCAGGTGTGTCTACAAGCGCTACTCCCTGCCTTGTTAAAGCACAATCATAATAAAGTTCCATATACTCAACGAAGCATGATTTCTCTTCATTCGCTACATAATCAGAGAACTCTTCTAATGTAACTTGTACTTGTTCTCCTAAATAAGTAGAAACTGCATCATACCCTTTTTGTACCGCTCGTAAAAAGCTAAATGTTGTTTTTTGCTTCCCAGTTGGTGAAGGATATTTCATAACTTTATCAATTTGTGCTAACGCTTCATCTAACGTAGCAATCTCATAATGAAACAGCTTATAAACAGCTTTCATATCTTCTAATAACGCTTGCTTTGATTTAAACTGAACAATTACTGTTCCATGTGGTTTTTCCTCTGTAACCGGCAAAATTTGATTAATCGTTGCCGTCGTCGGGTTTGGTGATACAGGAAGTACTTTGTCACCGAGTAAGGCATTGGCAAATGATGATTTCCCAGCACTAAATGCCCCGAATAACGCTACTGTAAATTGTTTTGTTTCCACACGTCTTCTTTTCTCTATTACCTCTTGCTGTACATGTTTCAACGCTGGTAATGGCTCTAATATCGTTTCGGCTTTTTTCACTTTCTCTAATATACGTTGAATATTTAAAGCTGCCGTTCCTTTTAGCTCTTCCTCATGAACCGCTACGTTATCGTTTACGATTTCCTGTTCTTGTAGTGTAAATTTCTCACTAACAATTTGTGTCTCCCTTTGCAATATCTCATCTATTTGCAACCCTTCAGGCGTAGCAACATGATCGTGCCAAACATTTCGTAAATAGTCTTCATATGCCTCCAAATTGTTACTGTATTGTAATTGTGTTTCTTTCGCCGTTTGCAACATCGTATATGTTTCAATCTCTTCTTCAATACGAGCAACTGCTTCCCTCACCTTTTGCTTCAAAACGACCGCACTTTTATCAAAAATTTGCTGTGCTTTTATAAAATAACGTTTCTTCAGTTCATTCGCTACATCCGCTGTATAAAGAAGTAAGTAATCACCTGTGAAACCTGCACCTTGTTTAATTACCTCGGCCAACATTTCTGGTCCGAAAGCAATTTCTAACCCATATATGTCTTTCCCAATTTCCTCCGTGAACAATCCTTCTTCTTTTAAGAAGGCTACAATAAATTCCTTCACATGAAAATCAAGTTGCGTTTCAACAGTTTTTTGAAGGGCAGAATAAAACGCCTCTACACGTCTTTGTTTTTCTTGCTCCGTCTTTCCTTTCGAAAATAGCAAACCGACCTTAAATTTTGTTAATTTCGTTTCTAAATATGCATTTGCCAATTCTCTCATTTCAAATGGCATTAAATAAGCATTATCTAATATAGCTTGTAAACCTTTTATAAATTCGTTTCTCACATGAGATTCTTTACTTGCCTCACGATTTTTCGCTTCCGTTAGCTCTTCCTTCTTTTCAACTACCTCTGAAATAGAAAGTGGTGATGCTAACTCTTCCTCATATTTCAAAAGAGCTTTTTCATTTTCAGAAACAATAAACGAGAAATGTTCCCCCATTAAATATTCTGTTTCTCGCTCCATTCCAGTCCTTACACACTGCTCTTTTTCCTTCATAATAGAAGTAATTAACGCTTCTAAGCTTCTAATTTCATTATGTGGATGGTTCATCATTCGTAATGACGTATAATAAACACCATCTACTTCAATATCCCAGTTAGAGAATGATTGTTTTACACTATCTTTATAATTCTCAAACGATAATTCATTTTCTTTATGTTTATCTATTTGATTTACAACGAGATAAACCGTTTTATTACGTTGTTTCAATTCTTTAACAAATTGTAAATTCACTTCCGATTGGACGTGATTATAATCCATCATATAAAAAATGACATCTGCCAGATGAAGTGTCGATTCTGTCGCTAATTGATGGGCATCATCTGTTGAATCGATCCCTGGTGTATCAACTAACATAACCCCTTCAGGAATTGGCGCGTCGTTTCGATAAATATGAACACCAATTACTTCATCGCCGTCTTTACAAATTTGTTTTAATTCTTCTGCTGAATATGCACCGTCATATTCGTACTGCTCTCCAGATTTAACCGTTACAACAACACGATCCATTCCTTTTTCAATTTTGACAACGTTAGCGCTTGTCGGAATTGGACTTGTCGGTAACAACTGCGCTTTATATAGATGATTCATCATCGTTGATTTCCCTGCAGAGAAGTGACCGCAGAACGCTATCATAAGCTGTTCTTGTTTATATTTTTGAATTACCTCAAACAACTTTAAACTATTCTCTGCATCGCCGTGTTTTTGCCACTCTTCATAAAAACAAACAAGTTTTTTCATACCGTTTGTCTGTACTATGTTTGTCATCCCCTTGTTCCCCTTTATCCAAGATGTATATACTTTTCCCCGCTATTTGCGAGCTCATAACCAGTGAGAGTTACACCTACCCAATGATTACAGTTTCACTTTACTATCATACTAAATTTTCAGCATATTCTCATTAAAAATAAAAAATCCCTTTCATTCTTTTTACAAATGAAAGGGATTTTATGTCATATCACTCATTTTGCTGTTCCTACTCCATTTAAAACATACTTCGCAATAACTGCATATACAGCGACTGTACCTGCTACTAATGCATATACCATACTTACGCACCAACCTTTTTTTGATAATGATTATCACTTTTGAATACAGTGTATCATTAAAGAGAATCATTATCAACACTTTTCATAAAGAAAGCTCCTTATAAGAAGGAGCTTTACCGCCTGTTTTGAAGAAGGTTAAAACTTGTTGTGCAATCTTATTATATCTCATCCTACATAACTTAACAGTTTAAAAAAATGGAAATATCCCCTATCCCCTCCATCTTACATTTTGTATAATAAAAGGGAATTACTTAACAAGGAGGAAAAAAATGACACAAAATCTCACACAAGGCGAGAGGATACACTCCATTGATATTATTAGAGGAATAGCTGTACTAGGTATTTTTCTTGTGAATTGGCCTGTTATCGCTGGGGTTGACTCACGTGATCTTTCAGGAATTTACGAAGGGATAGACAGCTACATTCGCCTATTTTACGATATGTTTATTCAAACGAAATTTTATACAATTTTTTCGTTTTTATTCGGATTAGGTTTTTATATTTTTATGAGTCGTGCTGAAGCGAAAACAGATCATCCGAAAATTTTATTTGTTCGCCGCTTACTTATTTTATTATTATTCGGTTTCTTACATTACGTTCTTTTATGGGACGGAGACATTTTACATACTTATGCGATTGCTGGATTTTTCTTATTTTTATTTTATAAGAGAGAACCTCGTACTATTTTAATATGGGCTATCGTTTTATTGAGTATTTTTCAGTTTTTCATGCTAATCGTAGGTATTATGATTGCATTCGTTACAAAGGCAGAATTAGGATTCTCCTTACCTATCATGCCACTTGAAGACTGGGTGTCACAAATCCAAAATCGTTTCCATGCATTTTATGCTGATGGAATTGGACTCAACGTATTCATGCTCCCAGAAACAGTTGGGCTGTTTTTACTTGGTTTATACGCCGGCAAAAAGGATATTTTCCGCCGCGCGAAAGAGTTAGATCCAAAGCTTAAAAAATGGCAAATTATTATGTTCATTTTAACATTACCAATGTGGTTCTTCATGGTCCGTTACTTCTTATCAAAACCATTTTATGAACCAATTTATATGCAGGTCTTTACAATGTTTAGCGGAAAGACATTGTTCATCTTCTACATTGTCACGTTAATGCGTTTATTACAAAAAGAAAAATGGCAAACAGTATTACGTCCATTCCAATACGTTGGACGAATGGCATTAACAAATTACATCTCGCATACAATTGTTATATTGCTTGTATTCGGGCTATTATTTAAAAATGATTATCCTTCTCCATTATGGGTTGGACCAATATTCTGCATTAGTTTCTACACGTTACAAATCTTTATTAGCCGCTGGTGGCTTTCACATTACCAATACGGGCCACTTGAGTACATTTGGCGTCTTGGTACTTACGGGAAAATGATGCCACTTAAAAAGAAAAGCAAGGTCTCATAACGAGACCTTGCTTTTTTACGCTTCTCTTACTGCATTTTGCATAGATACTGGCTCTTCTTCTACTTTCACTTTGCGCTGCGGCACCATATTAAATACGATATTTAAAAGTACTGCTGACGCACTTCCAAGTACAATTCCGTTATCTGTTAAAATACGAATGCTTTCTGGAAGTTGTGAAAATAATGTAGGAACGACTGTTACGCCAAGCCCAATTCCAACAGAACATGCAACGATTAATAAGTTTTCTTGTTTACCAAAATCAACGCTACTTAACATTTTAATACCATATGCCATAACCATACCGAACATCGCTAACATCGCACCACCCAGTACTGATTTCGGAATAATTGTTGTAATAGCTGCGATTTTAGGAATGAAACCAAGAACGATTAACATACCACCACACGTGTAAATAATAACGCGATTTCTTACTCCAGTTAATTGAACAAGTCCTACGTTTTGAGAGTATGTTGTATATGGGAATGCGTTGAAAATGCCACCTAACACCATCGCTAATCCTTCTGCACGATAGCCTTTTGTTAATTCTTTTTCACCGATTTTTTTATTGCAAATATCAGATAATGCAAAGTATACACCCGTTGCTTCTACAATCCCTACACAAGCAACAAGAATCATCGTAATAATTGGTGTTAATTCAAAGGTTGGTGTACCAAAGTAAAATGGTTGAATACCGTGGAACCAATCAGCCTCTCCAACCGCTTGCAAACTTACTTTCCCCATAAACGCTGCAACGATAGTACCGAACAACAAACCTAATAGAATAGAAATGGAACGGATAAATCCATCAAAGAAACGATACATAACGATGATAAATAATAACACTCCAAATGCTAACGCTAAGTTTTCAAGACTTCCGAAATCTTTGCTTCCTACTCCACCAGCCATATCATTAATAGCAGCTGGAACAAGTGTAACTCCAATTACTGTAACTACAGATCCTGTTACAACAGGTGGAAACAGTTTTACAAGTTTTCCAAATAATTTCGCAAAAATAACAACAAATAACCCAGCAGCAATAATTGCTCCATAAATTGAAGACACACCGTATTGTTTTCCAATCGCAATCATCGGTCCAACCGCTGTAAATGTACAACCAAGTACAACGGGAAGTCCTATACCAAAAAAGCGATTTGATAATGCTTGTAAAATTGTCGCAACGCCGCACATTAATAAATCAATTGAGACTAAATATGTTAACTCTTTTTGATTTAAACCAAGTCCGCCGCCCACAATAAGCGGAACGATAATTGCTCCAGCATACATTGCAAGCATATGCTGCATACCAAGCGATGCAATTTTAAATGGATGCTGCTTCATCGTTTATTTCACCTCCGCAGTTTCTTGCTGTACAAATGTAACTGTGCCGTTATCAAATGATGCAATTTCTGCTAGTGATTCAACACGAACTCCTTGTTCACGAAGCTTCTTTCCTCCATCTTGAAATGCTTTTTCAATAACAATCCCAATTCCTGCAATACTGGCTCCTGCTTGCTCTACTAAACTCATTAACCCTAAAGCAGCCTGACCGTTTGCTAAAAAGTCATCGATAATTAAAACGCGATCACTTTCATCAATATGATTTCGAGATAATGAAATTTCATTCGTTTCTTGTTTCGTAAATGAATATACGTTTGCAACGTACATATTATCTTGTAACGTTAACGATTTACGTTTTCTTGCAAAAATTACTTTTACACCAAGCTCTAATGCAGCCATAACAGCTGGTGCAATGCCTGAAGATTCAATCGTCACGATCTTTGTAATGTTCTCTTCTTTAAAACGTTTAGCAAATTCTTTTCCGATTTCTTGCATAAGTACTGGGTCAATTTGATGGTTTAAAAAAGCATCTACCTTTAATACGTCACCAGATAAAACCTTTCCTTCGTTCAAAATCTTTTCTTGTAATACTTTCATGTTTGTTCCCCCTCTTATGCAATAAAAAAACTCCAAAAGCCGCCACCACTCGTTACAAGTGAGAGACGCGCTTTTGGAGTTTCGCAAAAAAGAATGCTAAACAAGCAAATATATTCGTCCTCACTCATAGTCAAAGTATTTACGGTACTTCGGTAGAAACTTGCAGGCCATATCCCCGCGATTATATGAGTGTAGCTAACTATTTATTTTATAGATGGATTATAACGCACTTTTTATACTTTGAAAAGTATTTATTAACAAAACACGTACAAATTTTATCAAAATATCATTTTCGTTCGAGTTTTGTAAACTCTTACATATTATTTCAAAGCGCCGTTAAAACGATTGGCCCATCTTTTGTAATCGCAATTGTATGCTCATATTGCGCTGATAATTTCCCGTCCATCGTTCTTGCAGCCCATCCATTTAAATCTACTTTCGAATATCGCATACCTACATTTACAATTGGCTCAATTGTAATTACCATTCCTTCTTGCAGCTCAGGCCCTTGTCCTTGTTTCCCAAAATGAAAAATTGCTGGTTCTTCATGAATCTCTTTACCGATTCCATGTCCCGTAAAGTCTCTTGCGACAGAAAAACCTTCATTTGTTACATAATTTTCAATTGCATAGCCAATGTCTCCTACATGATTACCAATTACCGCCTGATCAATCCCTTTATACAAAGCATTCTCAGCTACTAACAACAACTTTTCTGCTTCATCAGAAACATTTCCAACTCTATACGTCCAAGCAGAATCTGAAAGACCACCATTTAAGTTTACTACCGTGTCAATTGTTACAATATCGCCCTCAGTTAAAGGTACATCCACCGGAAACCCATGGCACATTTCATCGTTTATAGATGCACATATCGCATATGGATACCCGTTATATCCTTTCTGCTGAGATATTGCACCATGCTTTTCTAAATATGCTTCAACAAACGTATTAATTTCTTTTGTCGTAATACCTGGTTTCATCATTTTTGCAATTTCCCTATGACATGAAGCAAGTAACTTCCCGGATTCGTGCATCAAATCTATTTCATTTTTCGTTTTAATTGTAACCATGCTTACCTCTACCTTCCTTGCTAAACTTACTATTTGCTACTAATACAAATCCTCTTCCAAAACTTCCAATTATAAAAGCTAACATCATTTCTTCTATTTTCCGAATGTAAATTTTTATTTAATTCGTTTTTACATATTACATCTAGTATTTTTTGTTGATGTTTACTTATAAACAAAGTATAGTAACACTATACTATTAAAAGGAGGATTGTTAAAGATGATGCATGCAGGAAGACTACGTCAGCAAACTTTGAACAATAAGTAACTTAATATGTTCAAAGGCTCTGTTTTCATAAAGCAGAGTAAACGGGATTAGTCTGCACATTTTTAATAATCTTCAACGGAAGAATACACTTTCCATATGAAGAAAGGCAGATATACATCTGTCTTTTTTTCGTATATTTTTTTGATACAAAAAGAGACGTTTTTTCATTATATCCTCGTTTACTCTTAACCACAGACAGAAGCCCGTCTGTGGTTTTTTTATGATTACATTTTCTTATATCTTGCTACTTCAATCATATGGATGTAGTTAGAAACAATTCGTAACAGAAAACGTATGAAAACATTGAAATCTAAATAAACATTTGGAGGAAATCAAAATGAATACACTTAAAGTGAAACAATTAGCAAATAAGGAAGGACTAAATATATTAGAAGATTCAATAGAAATCAATGAATCTGGCGTTGACTTTCAAGTAGCACACGTCAAAGAACAAAACGGGGATAAATGGATACTACGAATTCCTCGTAGACGAGAATCTATGAGACATGCTCTACGTGAAAAAGAAGCATTAGAAATCATGAAAAAACATGCAGAATTCCAAGTTCCTGATTGGTCTATATTTTCTGAGGAACTAATTGCTTATAAACAACTAAGTGGCGTTCCTGCCGCTACTATCGATATAGAACAACAAGGTTATATATCGACCTTTAACGAAAAGGATGTACCAACTGAATACTATATTTCCTTAGGAAAAGTTTTAGCGAATTTACACTCATTACCTCAGCAAAAATTTAATAGTATAGGTGTTGAAATTCTTACTGCTAATGAATTAAGAACTTCTATGAAACAAAGGATGAATCGAGTGAAGGAACAATACCACATCAATCAAAACTTATGGGATCGTTGGCAAGCATGGCTAGCTGAAGACTCTTTTTGGCCATCTCACGTAGGAGTAAAGCATGGGGATATCCATCCAGGTCATATCCTGATTGATAATAAAAATAAGGTAACTGGCTTAATCGATTGGACAGAAGTAGGGATAGGTGATGTATCTATAGATTTCACATCGCATTATCTACTCTTTGGAAAGGATGGACTAACAAAGTTAATTCACTCTTATGATAACGCTGGCGGTAAAACTTGGTCAAGAATGGATGAACATATTATCGAACTTCTAACAACGAGTAGTATTACTGTTGCTGAATACGCTCAAGTGTCAGGTTTGAAAGACATGCATGAAATAGCTGTACACATGCTATCAACTGAAAGTTAATGAAGTTGCAAAAAACAGAAGAACCCTCTTCTGTTTTTTGTTATTTTTCACATATATAATTCATTTTCAAAAACTCAAAACAACTACCATTCGTCTTCTGTATAAACGTTCCAACTGCTTCAAATCCTGCCCTTTTATATACTTTAATAGCTCTTTTATTAAATGTCGCTACTGATAACGTTATATAATTGCATCCGTATTTTTCTTTAATAAAAGCTAGTCCAGCATTTACGAACTGTAAACCAAATCCATTTCCAGTTATATCAGGTTTCATTCCAAGACCTATATCAACCGTTCCATTATTTATTTTACAAATAGTAAAAAAACCAACGAGAATGCCATTTTCCTTCACTGAAAATGTATGATTCCCTCTACTCTCATCATGTAAAAATCCAGCTAAATCTTCTTCATCTGCCTCTATATCGTAAAAGGAATATTCCCCTTTATAATGCCAGTTATATGCAATCTCTTCCGCCTCTTCTTGCGTCATTACTGTATATGTATAAACCATTCTTCTATCCCCCTATAAAAAAAAGCTGCAAGTAAGCAGCTCTTTTTTTACAACTCATAAATTTCTTTATACTTCGCTTCTAAATAATCTGCTAAGTAATTTGCATTTAACCCTTCGCCTGTTACATCTTCTAAAATTTCAAGTGGCTTTTTCGTTTTACCATATTGGTGAATATGTTCAGTTAGCCATTCACGAATTGGCGTTACGTTTCCTTCTTCTAATAATGCATCAAAGTTCGGAATATCTTTTAACATTCTTTGCTTAAACTGCGCTGCGTACATATAACCAAGCGCATAAGATGGGAAGTATCCAAATGAACCACCAGCCCAGTGAACATCTTGCAATACACCTTGTGCATTGTTCTCCGGACGAATTCCTAAATATGCTTCCATCTTATCATTCCAAGCCGCTGGCAAATCTTTCACTTGTAATGTACCATCAAATAATTCTTTCTCAAGCTCATAACGAACCATAACGTGAAGCGGATATGTGAGCTCATCTGCTTCTATACGAATGAACGATGGCTTCGATTCGTTAATCGCATCATAAAACTCATCTACTGATATATCATTGAATTGACCATTGCTATACTCTTTTAATAAATCATAATTTTTCTTCCAGAATGATTTATTACGACCGATAAAGTTCTCAAAGAATAACGATTGTGACTCATGAATACCCATAGATGTTCCACTACATAGCGGTGTACCTTCAAATTTTCCTGCAATATTTTGTTCATATACAGCATGACCACATTCATGAATTGTTCCAAACACAGCCATACGGAAATCCTTTTCGTCATAGCGTGTCGTAATACGAACATCCCCTCTATTTAATGTAATCTCGAATGGATGCACCGTTTCATCAAGACGACCTGCTTCAAAGTCATAATTCAACTGCTTTAATAGCTCTAATGTAAAGTTCTTTTGTTTTTCTTTTGAAAAATGTTCTGATAAAGCACTTGTCTTTAATCTCTTTTGTGACTCCGATATTTCTTTTACAAGCGGAACGATACGCTCACGAAGTTGACCAAATACGTGATCTAACACTTCTACTGTAATACCCGGCTCATACATATCTAATAATGTATTATATTTGTATGTTTCGTAACCCCAATATGTAATAAATTTCTTTTTAAATTCAACTATTTGTTCTAAATACGGACGGAACATTTCGAAATCAGATTTTTCGCGGGCTTCTTCCCACACACTTTCCGCTTTCGCTTCTAATTTCACATACGCTTCATATTCAGCTTGTGGAATTTTTTTATTTCTATCATATTCTTTACGACACTCTTCAACCATTTTCTTCGTCGTTTCAGAAAGTTTGTCTTCACTTATTAAAGCTTCAAGCTCTGTTAAATAATTTCCCATCTCATCTGAAGTCGACATAGCAAACACTTCTGATGAAAGCATACCAATTACTTCTGAACGCTGGTCCACACCTTTTTTAGGCGCACCTGTTCTTAAGTCCCAAAACATTAAGCTTAATGCTTCTCCGTAATTTTGTATCTTCTTCACATATGTTAAAAATTGTTTTTCTACTTCATATGTAGCTACTGTCATCGTATAAAAACCTCCCTTTTCTACCTCAAACTTAATTCGACATGAAAATCTAAATTCCTTTTATAATAGAAAAAAAGCTTGGCAAGCGCCAAGCTTTCTCCTTATAATTCTTTACCTTCTACCGGTAGTACGTTTTTCACCGCTTCTATCACTTTCTCATCTTCTGTATCAGATAAGAAGATTGAAATAGCACCTTTATCGTCACTCGTACGAATTAAACGACCGATGCCTTGACGAAGACGTAAAATCATATATGGTACATCTACATCCCAGAACGGATCATTAACATGTTTACGCTTCGCTTCAAACACCGGATCGTTTGGAGGGAATGGTAATGACCAAATGATAACATGTGATAATGATGAACCAGGAATGTCTAAACCTTCCCATAAATGAACGGCACAAAGTACAGTCTCTTCTTCATTTTGGAAGCGAGAAACGAGCTGACTAATTTCTTGATCCCCTTCATATAGGAACGGAACTGACATTTGTTCTTTACTTACATATTCTTTAAACGCTGCAAGCTCTTGCGTTGTACGGAATAGTACAAGTGTACGTCCATTTGTTTTTTGTATATTTTCAAGTGTATATTGACACTTTCTTTCCCATTCATTTTCTTTCGTATGCGATAGTAAGTTTACTGCCATTTGCTCCTCATAATCAAACGGTGAGGCAACTGAGAATGATAAGTAATCTTTTACCCCTAAGCTATTTGCTGTAAACGCGAATGAATCGTTATTAGATAATGTAGCAGACGAGAAGATATACGGGATTTTCTTCGAGAATACTTTCTCTTGTAACACTTCTTCAACTGCACGTGGCATAATGACTAACGTGAAGGCTCCATCACCTTCTTCGCCCCATGTAATTACATTTTTCTCGTGCATGAACAGACGAAGTGAATGTTCTAACACATCTAAATGTTCATCAACGATATTTAAATCATACGTATTTACTGTATGCATTTCACTTTCAAATACTAATGCATCACCGACTTCACCAATTTTCGCATAAAGTCGTTTTGCTTCAGCTGTTACTTTTTCTGTCACAGTAATTTCTAAACGATCCGAACCGGCAATTTCCTTTTTATTTTCTTGTAACACATCAAAGAATCGCTCTGTTTGCCAAATTGTTTCTTCTACTAAATGTGCAAACTCTTCACGAATATCATTTTGTAATAATCTCGTTAATAGTTGCTCCATCATCGTTTGCTTTAAACGGTATGTTAAAGCTTTTTGAGCTGCATATTCTACAAGATGTCCTTCATCGAATACAACGCAGCTACTTTCTGGTAATAACGGAATTTGCCCTTCACGCTTACGAGCATCGTACGTCCAAATATGATCCATATAGAAATCTTGAGAACAAATAATTAAATCTGCTGCTTTACGATAATGTTCACGAGAAAGAGTTTGTCCACAACGATGACGAGAATCACAAGTAAAGCAATCTTGGAAGTAATCCCAATTTACTTTTGACCATTCTTCGTCATTTAAAAGTGGAAATTCTTTTCTGTCACCATAGTGCGTAAAGTTTTGCATCGTACCATGATCGAATACAAACTGTGGTAACTCGTAATATACGTCTTCAATTACTTCTGGAGCTCGTCCACTCATAACATCTTCAAGTTTACGTAAGCATAAATAATTATCCATTGATTTTGCAAGCCTTACATCAACAGATAGCCCTAATGCTTCAGATAACTTAGCAATGTCCCCTTCTTCTTTCACAAGCTGCTCAATTAACGTTTCATCTGCACAAGCAATAATAGCTGGTTTCCCAGTATAACGCGCATAACAAATTGCATATAGAAGATATACAATTGTTTTCCCTGTTCCTACACCCGCTTCTGCGAACATTACTTTCTTTTCTTGGAAAGCACGCTCTAATTGAAACGCCATAAAAATTTGTTCATCACGCTCTTCAAATCCTTTTTCTGGAAGGATGTCGTAAAACACATCTCCAATCCACTCATTCAACTTATCATAAAAATTATCTTGTTTTCCTACTTCAAATGGTAATCTCTTCTCAGTAAACATCCTTAGCCTCCAACCAAAAAGTTTTTCTATAAAAAGATATAGCAACCGCTACTCATTTGTATGCAGTCACTTTCCCCTGTTACAATACATAGAAATGCACGAAAAAAAATTTTCCTTTCGAAAAAGGAAAATTTTCTTCTATATTAATGACTTTAAATACCGTTTATCAATCGCTGTTTCATGTGAAAGAGCTGACAAATATTCTTCTTGTGCTTTTTGTATTTCATCTACAATCACACCTTGGCTATCCACTTCTTTTCCGAGCTCATCATACGTACGGTGAATAGCTTTTTGAATCATTGATAATTGGAAACTATCCATATTAGTTCCTCCTTTACGCATTACATAATAGCCAGTATATGCGTGCTAGAGGAGTTTTATACTATGAATTACGCGGTGGACGTTTTCCGAAGTATTGGTAGTAATCTGTACGGATAAATCCGTTAAATAGTTTACGTTTCTTCGATGCATCTTTTCCGTAACACTTCTCAAATGCTTCGTAACTTGTTAATACATATGCTGACCATGTATCTAACGGACGGAATACTTGTCCCATTTCTTTGTACAATTGTTCAACAAGTGCTTTTTCACTTAAACGTTCTCCGTATGGAGGATTCGTTACAACGTAGCCATAATCCTCTTTTGTTGTGAAATCTTTTACTTGCATTTGTTTAAATGTAATTAAATCGCCTAAGCCTACTTCTTCTGCGTTATCTTGAGCAACTCGAATCATACGATGATCAATATCTGATCCAATGATTTGTAATCGTTGATCATAGTTCGCTAAATCTTCAGCTTCTTGACGAGCTTCACGCCAGTTTTGTTTACCTACCCAGCCCCACTCGTCAGATGCGAAACCACGGTTAAATCCTGGCGCAATGTTTTGTCCAATTAATGCTGCTTCAATCGGAATTGTACCTGATCCACAGAATGGATCAACAAATGGACGATCTGGCTTCCAGTTTGTTAATTTAATTAAAGACGCAGCTAATGTTTCTTTTAACGGAGCTTCCCCTTGATCCATACGGTATCCACGTTTATGAAGTCCAACACCACTCGCATCAATTGTTAATGTTGCAATATCCTTGAGCATTGCAATCTCGATACGGAATAATGGACCATCTTCTTCAAACCAAGTTGTACGTTTATATGTTGTTTTTAATTTTTCAACGACAGCTTTTTTAACGATACGTTGGCAATCCGAAACACTGAATAATTCAGATTTTAAAGATTTACCGATAACAGGGAATTCGCCATTCTCTGGAATATAATCTCCCCAGTTTAATGCTTTCGTTTTTTCAAATAGCTCATCAAATGTTGTTGCTTTAAATTCGCCAACTTTAATTTTTACACGGTCCGCAGTACGTAACCATAAATTCGTGCGACAAATCGCCTTTTCATCTGCTTCAAATGTTACTTTGCTGTTTTCTACTTGACATTCATAACCAAGATCGCGAACTTCTCGGGCAACTAACGCTTCAATACCCATTGCCGCTGTTGCAATTAAAGTAACTTTTCCCATTTGCATTCACCTCTTATGTATATTCAAACAATAATTAATAGCAATTGGTCCTATTAATCATTACATTTTACGAAAAATTTTCTCATTAACCATTTTAACTCATACTTTATAACTTCATACAAATAAAAAGCCCTCCTCTAACAAAGGAGAGCTGAGTTATTTCATAGTTGGTTCATAACGTTCTGTAAGCCATGTTCTGTTCCTTTGTACTACAAACGGCCCACGCCTCGTACTCCGGTGGCAATCATCTATCTACAGGTTATAAAACCTGTCCTTTCCCATCGTTCATTTCCTTGGAAAAGATTCCCCTACCATTATTTGGGTTTCTCGCTCGTGGGGTTTACCTCGTTCCACTCCTATCATTTCTTCAAGGACTTCGTCACTGTGGCACTTTAAAGGTAGTCAAACCATATCCGAAAGGACTTAGGTTTTTTCCCTGCCGTTAAACCAGCCTTACAGCCAGAATACCCTAGCTTATGAATTGGCTAGGCACGAACACTACAGCCATCTCAGGCCGTGCGAGCATGGACTTTCCTCTACAACGTTGGCGTTGCAGCGATTACCCAAACGTTATGACATCCATTAGTATAGTGGAAACAAAAAGATTTTGCAACGTTTTTTTCTATGTAAAATGCTTAAACCTTTTCCCACCTTACATCATTCGTATAACTTACTTCCAAATACAGCTTTTTCTAAGTTAGATAAGCGTTTTAAAATATCCGTATTCGTGTTGTTATAAACTGGTTGTGCAACTGGTGTTTGTACAGGTTGTTGTGGAACTTGCGTTACAGCTAGTTTTTGTTCCTCTAATTCACGCTTTAAACGAGCATTTTGTTGCTTTAATTGCTCAAACTCTTTGTGGAAAGCTTCATAGTCTTTAATGATCATATCAAGAAACTTGTCTACTTCTTCTTGCTGATAACCTCTCATACCTGTTTTAAATTCTTTTTCTAAAATATCTTTCGCTGTTAATTTAATTTTATCCGAAATCATTTTCTTCACCTCAAATTTTTACCAAAACTTTCATTAACTAAATTTTTTCAGAAACAATGCTTTTTGTCAATCATATATACGAGTACTATATTACATATTACTCTGCATTATTCCACTGTTCCTCTTCTATTATATCTTGTAAATCAGAAAAAAGAATGAAATAACTGTGATAATTTTCTATTTCCCCTTTTTTCTTTGCTGATTCTACAATATATTTGGGAGTTCCTGGTTTTTCTTCATCGTATACCGCTAAAAGCGCATCACTTTTTTCAATAAAAAATTGATTTTTTAATTTAAATTGCTCTGGGCTTTCATACTTCCGTTTCGTGATACTATCAACATGGTCTGCTTGAGAAAGAATAAATTCGTAATATTCACGATTATCTTCTTTCCAATTTTCTTCTTGTTCTAAAAACGGAGTGAATACCCCTAATTTTAAATCTGGATATTCTACTTGCATTTCAAAAACAACTTCAGCAGCCCATAATTCTACACCTAATTGGCCGCTTATTATAACCCACTCTAAACCATCTTCTACAAAAGTGAGTAATTTACGGTGTAATGCTTTCTTTATACACTCCACTCCTGGATGATCATTTTTAAATATTCCAAGTTCAAATGGCTTATATCCTGTTACTGAAATAACTTTCATATCAACACTCCAATTACAAAAAAAGAACTAGCATTTCGCTAGTTCTAACATATCATTTACTTTTTAAATATTCCACCAACGTTTGGTCCGATATTTGGACCTACTGGTGATACATTGTTTGGTAAAAACGGTGATACATTTGGTCCTGGTCCAAACGGTGATACATTCGGTCCCGGCCCAAATGGAGATATTTGATGACCGTGGTGATGATGATGATGATGACCATGACCACACGGTCCACATCCGCCGCCGAATCCTGGGTCGATTGGGTCCACAACATTTACATTTGAATTTGTTTGTGGGAAGAAGTTTTGGTTTTTAATTTGTTGATGATGTACATGTGTTGTATGTGTTGGGAAAATGTGTGGCACCACCGTTGTTGAAAAAGAGTGTGTTACGCATTGTTTCGTCGGATGAATGACAGGAGCAGTCGTACAAATAGGTCCTGTAGGCTTATGCCCTCCAAAGCAAGGATGACAATGATGCATAGTTTTTTCTCTCCTCTCTCGTTAAAAAAAATCTGATTACACTTTACAGTATGAGAAAAGAGAGAAAGCCGTTTGTTATATATACCCATTTATTACAAGGAAATTTGTCTAGTCCTTTATTTCATCTACATTGTTTTTATAGACAATCCTTCAACATTACTTACCAAAAAAGCCTCCAACTTGCTTTACAATACCTGTCACTTGATTCATCGCATTCATCATTTGTCCAGCTGTATTCATCATTTTATTTACATCATAGTTACCATCTGATGTTTTAAATTGAGAAACAAAACTAGAAAACTGACTTGGCTGTTGTTGCTTTTGCTTACCCTGCGTCGGATACGGTTGTTTTGGTGGATAAAACATCGCTTGTTGATTAGCATACGGCGATGGTGGTGGTGGCATATAATATTGCGAATTCATATAAGGCTGCTGCTGTTGTTGATTCATGTATGGTTGCTGAGCTTGTGGTTGTTGAGCTTGATTCACATAAGGTTGCTGCTGTTGTGGTTGTTGAGCTTGATTCATAAAGGACACTTCAAACGGTTGATAATAATTTTGATTTCCATAATAAGGCTCGAAAGGATACATATTATACCGTAAATATGTATCCGTATTATATTGGTACATATTTTGCTGTACATATGGATTCGTTTGCTGATATACGTTAGGTTGTTGAAACATGCATTCTCTCCTCCTTCACATAAGTTTCTACATATATAATATGTACCTATAAAATAATATGTGTGATGGAGTATCTGTCTATTTTTGTCGGAAGTTTAAATTTTTAAAAAATTAAAAAAGAAAACCCTTCCATGCTATGATAATGAAGAAGAAGATTCTCATGGGGGAGGAATCAACATGGTATTAGGGGATTTAAAACAAGCGTTTTCTCAAAAAAAGGGGTATTGCACAGAGAATGTAAATGAATTATTAGACTTTGCGAGACATTGGTATCTCGAAGGAAAAATATGCATATCAGATTATCGAACATTAATAAAAGAATTAGAAATAAACGGCGCAACAAAACCCACAACAATGACAGAAGCATAAAAATAACAAGAGGGCTCTCCCTCTTGTTATTTACATTGCTCAACTATATTTTGCAAAGTATACGAAATGGCTTGGTGTGTTTCAAAGAATCGTTTACCTTTACCTTTATTTACAAAGCATTGTAACACATTCGTTTGTAAATTATCGTATACTTGATCAATTTGCTGTACATGTATATATTTTGGCTTTTCTTCTTTAATCCACGTATAAGCTAATTCTTTCCACTTCTTTAATTCCTCATCTACCATATCTACAAACGGTTTCATATCCTTATAAAAGTCGTATTCGGTTAGTTCTCTCTTTTTTACATTCGCTTCATTATTATACTGCATGAGTTTTTCTGAAGACTGTATTAACGCTTCATTCTTCATTACTTTCCCACCTTATTATGCACTCACTACGACGTTTTGAAATGCCTTTACCCAATTCCCTTTCTCTTCGTGATGCACTAATTTATTTTCCATATGTTCAATATGCATTTCTGTTATTTCTATCTTATTGCATATTTTTTCACTCGCATCCTTTAATGCATGATTCATTCTAATCCCTATATTCATTTCCAGCAAATCGAGAGAACTTAACATTTGATCCATTTTTTTCATTACATCTTCCTTTTGAACCATCGCCATATACAAAACGCCTCCTTCTTTGCTTTTCCTTTGTCATGTATTTTCGCCGAATGATTCACCACTCCTGCCCACATGACAAAACTAGTTGTTATTCGTCAAAGAAATCATTTCGTATGTCATTTATAGAAATGGTAACAATACAAAAAGGAGGTGTATTACAATGGCAAAGAACAAAAATGAAAAAAAGAAAAACCAAAACAAACAACAAAATAAACCCGAGACTGGCAATCCAAAGCTAGATGGTCCAAACTTCCCTGCTACATAAAGCGAGACTTTATTACGAACAGTTAAATTTCAAGTCACCCTTAATCTCCTACTAGCATTACGTTTTGAGATTAAAGTTGTAGCACACATAGCAGGATTGTTTCAAATTAAGAAGTCCCGTCTTCAAAATGGAAGACGGGACTTCTTTTTTATTATATCATGAACTCATCCATCCTTTTAGCAAAACGATTTACGATAGATAGCCTATAGATTTGTTCTCTCTTTCTTCTATACCATTCTGTTATATTAACTTCCCCTTTAGGTTCTTCAAGTACAAATAGCACATTCATTTTCATATTTGCACAAAACCAATCTCTCATTTTTATTTCTTCATGTAAAATAACAGGATAAATATCTCTAAGTGTTGGCGTATAAGACTTTCGAGTTTCCTTTGCGTAAACTTCATAATCTTCTCTAGACCCAGTATGTGTAGTTTGCAATGCAAACTTATAAAACGAACCATTATAAATTGGATGAAACAATAACCATGCTAATTTTTTTCCTAGTTCTATACGCTGTTGTAACGTTTCAAATTGATAAACCGAAAATCCATACATTCTCCCTTCAATTGTTGGGAAGATAACTGCACTAATATGAAATCTTTCTTGTACTTTAAAAAGTGCAGTATGGAATACATGTTTTTTAAAATATGTGTTCTCAATGACTGGTTTTTGAATTTTATTTTGTTCATTTATAATAAGCGCTGTCATAAGCCTATTTATATCTCTTCTTTCCCAGAAAAATAGCCATTCTTTTTCCATAAAAATTGATACGCTGAAATATTGCAACAAATGAAAGAGAGGTGCACGTCTCTTCTTACTTTCCTCATACAATAATAGCTGTGGAAATGCATCTAAAAAAATAATCCAATTAGCCTGTTCGTACAGAATAAATAAATGTTTTTTTACCGTTTTAGGTAAAACAGTAGCATAATATCTCCCTTCTAAATCAGTCATATTCCAGCCCGCATTTCTCGAAACCATACTCGCTAAAAAGGCCCACCTGATTTCACTATTTCTTAAATAATATTCTTGATAAGATTGTGTTCGAGAAATATTGTCCACATTAGCTATTTCTGTTTTCTTTTTAATATTGCGAATGATTGCTCTTTCTTCCTCTGTACAAAACTTTTTTTCTCGATTTTGTTTAATTTTCATATAATCATTCCATGTAAACATAAATAAGTCATCATACCTTTCATCAAAAAGGTCACATCTTTTTTCATTTTTTGATATAATCACCTTTGTAAGTAATTCTTAGCAAGTTGGGAGTGGACACACTATGACCATTCGTTACCCAAATGGAAAAAGGTATAATCAAGCTTCACAACCTCAAAAAACACCTATAAAAACACATACTTATAGTAATAGAGGTATGTCCCTTGAAGAGGAATTGAATGAAACAAATCAATATTACTTAACCCATAATATTGCATGTGTACATAAAAAGCCTACACCTCTTCAAATTGTAAAAGTAGATTACCCCGCTCGAAGTGCTGCAGTGGTAAAAGAAGCGTATTTTAAACAACCTTCTACAACAGATTACAACGGTGTATACAAAGGGAAATACATCGATTTTGAAGCAAAGGAAACAAAAAATAAAACTAGTTTCCCACTTCAAAACTTCCACCTTCATCAAATTGAACATATGAAGCAAGTGGTTGCTCATAATGGAATTGCATTTGTTATTATTAAATTTACACTTTTTGATGAATTTTATTTACTAGATGCAAAACATATTATTGCATTTTGGAATCGTCAAAATACTGGTGGACGCAAGTCGATTACGAAAGAAGAAATAGAAGAGCATGGATCCTTATTATCATGCGGTTATCACCCTCGGATTGACTATATCCGTGTACTAGACATGGTTTATTTTTCGTGATAGAGTCATCACTAAGGCTCTTTTTTCGACTTTTGGGGGAGAGAATGAAAGGTAGGAGAAAGTATAATGTCAGATAATTATCGTTCTCGTACAGAACGAAATCATGTGAAAAATCAAGAGAAAAAAACACATAAAGAAGAAAAACCAAAGAAAAAAGGCTCCTTTTTCAAGAAATTCCTTATAGGTTGTCTACTTCTTGGTATCGTTGGTCTTGTAGCCGGCGTTTCCGCTTTCTTTGTTATGGTAAAGGACGCTCCAAAATTAGACAAATCCAAACTTGTTAATCCTTTATCAACAAAGTTTCTTGATAAAAACGGAAATTTCTTCTATGAATACGGTGCTGAAAAACGAACACATGTTACTTATGATCAAATTCCAAAAGTAGTTGAAAATGCATTCCTTGCAACTGAGGATTCGCGTTTCTATGATCATAATGGAATTGATTTTAAACGAACTACAAAAGCAGTTATGGAAAATGTCACTGGTGGTTTCGGTTCCCAAGGTGGTAGTACGATTACACAGCAAGTCGTTAAAAACTACTTTCTAACGATGGATAAAACCGCTAAGAGAAAAGTACAAGAATGGTACTTATCTTACAAATTAGAGCAACAATACTCTAAACATGAGATTTTAGAAATGTACTTAAATAAGATTAATTTAGGTAACCGTTCATACGGTATTGCGACAGCAGCGCAAAAATATTATGGTAAAGATTTAAAAGACTTGCAATTACATGAAGCTGCTATGCTCGCTGGTTTACCCCAAGGTCCAAACATTTATGATCCAACCAAAAAGGAAAATGTTGAACGAGCAACAAATCGTCGTAATGTCGTATTGTCATTAATGAATCGACATGGTTATATAACAAAAGAAGAAATGAATAATGCAGTTAAAATCCCAGTAACAGAGGGCCTTCAACCGTCTTCAGAAATAACTGAGATGAAGTATCAAGCATTTTTAGATGCAGTTGTAAAAGAAGTTGAAAAAGAATATCCTGATGTAAATATCGGTTCAGATGGTTTAACGATTCATACAACGCTTGATCAAGATGCTCAAGATTATGCTGAAAAAATTATGGATGGCAATCTTATTAAGTATCCAAACGATCAATTCCAAGGATCATTCGTATTTATGGATACACAATCTGGAGAAGTTCGAGCAATTGGTGCTGGACGTAAAGAAAATAAGTCCACTTTCAAAGGTCATAATATGGCAACTGATTTAAAACGCCAAGTTGGTTCAACAATGAAACCAATTTTCGACTACGGTCCAGCGATTGAGAATCTTCAGTGGTCTACTTATCATCAATTAAATGACTCTGAATATACTTATTCTGATGGCACAAAGATTAAAAATGCTACAGGGAGTTTTAAAGGTGACGTTTCACTTCGTGAAGCATTGAAGAAGTCATTAAACATCCCGGCTTTAAAGACAGCTCAAACAGTTGGACTTAATAAATCAAAAGAGTTTGCTGAAGGTTTAGGCATGACATTTGAAAATGGAGTACATGAATCTACTGCAATTGGTAGTAACGATAGTTCTCCCTTAGCAGTAGCAGGTGCATATGCAACCTTTGGTAATAGTGGTAACTACAATAAACCACACTTCGTAAAAGAAGTAACCTTCCCGGACGGGAAAAAGAAAAGCTTTAAACCGAAAGAACAACGTGCTATGCAAGACTATACAGCTTACATGGTAACTGACGTTCTTCGTGACGTAGTAAAACCTGGTTCTGGTGGTACAGGACCAACAGCATATGTTTCAGGTGTTGACGTAGCGGGTAAAACTGGAACGCAAAACTTTGATGCAAAAGATTTAAAGAAATACGGCATTCCAGCTGATGCAAACAGAGATAGCTGGTTCGCTGGATATACACCACAATATACGATGGCTGTATGGACGGGTTACGTAAAGAACGGTCCAGAAAACTACATTAGTGATCGTTATACTAAAATTGCACAGCAAATGTTCCAAGTAATGATGAGCAAATTCGCTACAGATAAATCACGCTTTGAACGTCCTTCTTCTGTTCAAGAAATAAACGGAGAATTATATGTAAAAGGTGCGAAAAAAGATGCAATTAAACAAATTAAAGTAGATGCCCCTAGTGGTCTGAATGTCACTTTTGATGGCGCTAGCACAGTTACACTAAACTGGTCTGGACCAGCAGAAGTTGATGCATATGCAGCCAGCTATAAAGCAACTGACGGTTCAAGTGGCAGCCTATCAGTAAGTGGTACGACAGCTACTCTTGGTGGTATTAAACCAGGTGTTACTTATAGCTTCTCTGTAGTAGCGAAAAAAGGCACTGGCACAAGCCCAGCAGTTGGTGCATCCTTCACTGCGCCTGGCGGAACTCCAGATGCGAAAAAAGCTGAAGAAGAGGCTAAGAAAAAGGCCGATGAAGAAGCTAAGAAAAAAGCTGATGAAGAAGCCCAGAAAAAGGCTAATGAAGATAAAGTAAAACAAGACGAAGCTAAGAAAAAGGCTGAAGAAGAGGCTAAAAAACAACAAGAACAGCAACAAGAACAACAACGTAAACAGCAAGAAGAAGCTCAGAAGAAAGCAGATGAGGAAGCTAGAAGGAAAGCTGAAGAAGAAGCTAAGAAACAAGCTGAAGAAGAAGCTAAGAAGAAAGCTGAAGAAGAGGCCAAGAAAAAAGCTGAAGAAGAAGCTAAGAAACAACAAGAACAGCAACACCAAAATACCGGAGGAGATACACCTCACGCAGACGGTGCTGTTGTTACAACAGAGTCCTAATATACAAAAAAAGAAGTCCGTTTCTCTTAACGAGAAGCGGACTTCTTTTTTGTTATCATTTTCTTTACATACAGCTTTTCTATTTCGATATACAACTGCGCTAATTGAATATAAGAATGATAATTACTCGGTTTCTTTATAATGAATGAATATCTTTCCATAAAATTAACAGGTTGTACTTTTAATTTATTCGTATTTATTTGCATTTCATTCAAACTATGAACAGGTTGTTCATTTAGCCAATAGACAACCGATAACAAGTGAGCTGCAAAAAGAATCATTGGTCCCTCAGCCTCTTGCTTATTTCTATTTCGAAACAGTATAGCAATGTCTTCATGCTTATTTTTCCATACATTCAACATCGCTGGAATACTGTTTTCAATTTCCTTCCATGGCTCATACTGTCTTTCAATATCAAATATAAAGTAAGTATTTTGTATTATCTCTTCAAAAGAATTGTCTGTATGATACTTAATTAAATTTACACTTTCTTCAAAAAATGGTAAACAGTGAAATTCTTTCGGTATTTCTATAACTCGCTCCATCCTTTATTTCACCTTCATTCGCTTCTTTCCTTCACGACATACTTCTAACAGTCTGCACTCCTCACATTGCGGTCGTTGTGCTTTACAGTGATAACGTCCAAAGAAAATCATACGATGATGTGTAACTCCCCACTCATCCATCGGTACTTTTTTCATTAATGTTTTTTCTACTTCTAACACAGAGTCTTTCCATCTACACATAGCTAATCGTTTACTCACTCGCTCCACATGTGTATCAACAGCAATTGCCGGAATTCCAAACGCTACGGAAACTACAACATTCGCTGTTTTCCTTCCTACACCTGGTAATTTCGTAAGTTCATCTCGATCGCTCGGTACTTCTCCATTATAGTCATCTAATAACATTCGGCATAATTTTTGAATGTTTTTTGCTTTATTTCTATACAATCCGATAGAGCGTATATCTTGTTGTAATTCTTCTAGAGAAACACTTAAATAATCTTCTGGTGTTTTATATTTTTGAAATAAATTTCTTGTCACTTTATTTACAAGTACATCCGTACATTGTGCAGATAACGCCACCGCGATTACAAGTTCAAATGGATTATCATGAACCAATTCACAATGTGCTTCTGGATACATATCCGCCATTGTGTCTAAACAATAACGGATTTGCGTTTTGTTAAGCATATTTTTCCTCCTATATTACTGCTCCAACCAATTATAAAAAGGCACTTTTCCAGTAAATTTCGTCTCTTGTTTTGTCATTTGTTGTGTTCTTTGTTGATTCGCTCTAAATTTTTGACCTTGATTTTGAGCCTGATCTACCGTTTTAATTCCATTCTTTTTCCACTCAAATAAAATACGATCAATATATCGGAAATTTAGTTTTCCACTCATTACAGCTTCTCTAAGAGCCGCTTGAATTAAATTTGGATGATGTTGATCTTGGTCCTCCCACATTCCTAACGTTTCACATTCGAACGGCGAAAGTGGTCTTCCAAATTCTTTTTCAAATACTGTATATAAATTTACTTGCAGCTGTTTTTTTTCTTTTTGCTCTTCCTCTATTGATTCATCCATTAAGAAATGTAATATTTTTTCCCATAACGGTTGTAAAGAATAACTTTCGCACATCATCGCTTCTGATCTTTGTCCACCTTCTAGTGATAAAAACCCTTTTTGAATCAATACTTGAATTACTTCCATACATTTCATTTCCGTTATCGTCATCCGTTCAGAAATCTCTGAAGGAGTCGGAAACGAATTACCTGATTCTAAAAATGTGTGTACATGAAGTACCACCATAAATTCCGTCTCATTTAAACCTAATTTTTTATAATGCATCATAAGCAATTTTGGAATTGCAATGCTTCCCTGCTCAAACCACTGTAACATTATTTTCTTTTTCATCACCAAACACCTCGCTCTCTAGTATAACACACCTTTAGCTATTTCTTTTTGCCACAATTCGTCAAAAAAACCTCCCCATTAATAGGGAGGTTTTTTATATTACATGAATGAAATATAAAATTAAGCTTGCACTTTACTTTTCATAAATGTATGGATGCGCTCTAATGCTTTCTCTACTTGTTCAAGAGATGTCGCATATGATAAACGAACATTATTTGGAGCCCCAAATCCTGTACCGGGTACAAGAGCCACTTTTTCCTCTTCTAATAGAGCTTTTGCCCACTCATCAACTGTTGCATATCCTGATAAAGCTACAGCTTCTTTTACGTTAGGGAATAAGTAAAATGCACCTTGCGGTTTAATACAAGTAAAGCCAGGGATTTGAATTAATTTATCATAAATGATGTTTAATCTCTCTTCAAAGGCTTGACGCATTGTTTCTACAGGTTCTTGTGAGCCTGCATATGCCGCAATTGCGCCGTATTGAGCGATTGAAGTAGGGTTTGACGTACTATGACTCGCTAAGTTCGTCATCGCTTTAATAAGCTGCTTATTCCCTGCTGCATATCCAATACGCCATCCTGTCATAGAATGAGATTTAGATACACCATTAATAATAAGTGTTTGTTCTTTTAATGCATTAGAAAGCTGGGCAATTGAAGTATATTCTACGCCACCATAAATTAATTTTTCATAAATTTCATCAGAAACGATTAAAATATCATGTTCTAAACACACTTCTCCAAGCTGTTGTAATTCTTCTTTGCTATAAATCATTCCTGTTGGATTGCTCGGTGAATTAATAATAACCGCTTTCGTTTTCTCTGTAATTGCCTCACGCAGCTGCTTTGCTGTAATTTTGTACTCATTGTCTTCTAAACCTTCTACATAAACCGGCTTACCGCCAGCAAGCTTCACTTGCTCTGGATAGCTTACCCAGTAAGGAGTTGGGATGATAACTTCATCTCCCTCATCAAGTAATACTTGGAATAATGTATATAATGCATGCTTTGCACCATTACATACAATAATTTCAGATGGATCATACGCAATACCTTGATCGCGAGTAAACTTTTTCACAATTTCTTGTTTTAACGATTGTAATCCACCTGTTGGTGTATACTTCGTATGCCCTTCTAACATCGCTTTATGTGCAGCATCCATAATATGCTCTGGTGTATTAAAGTCAGGTTCCCCTGCCCCTAATGCAATTACATCATGACCCTCTGCTTTTAATGCTTGTGCCTTTGCTGTAATTTCTAAAGTTGAAGACGGTGTTAAAGCAGCTACTCGCTTTGCTAATTTCATTTGTAGTTCCCCCTACATCTATTTTTCAATGCTATATCGTCTTAAAAATTTTCCATCTTTAAATTCAAGATAGTAATAGCTATAACGATTGTCATCATCAATATATGTAACTTCCCATAGTGGTACATCATTTTCAAAGCCTAATTTCACTTTCATAATCTCTTTCGGCTTACTTTTTGATTCCTTACTTTCATTGCCGACTTGCTCTATTGTTCTTTGTATAGCCTCTTTTTCAGAAATACCTTCGCTCTTTTTCCTTACTACAGTATCCCCTTTTTTCTCAGGCACCCAAACGATAAGTTGTTCTCCCTTTTCATCTGTACCTTGCACGACTATATATGCAGATTTTCCATTGTAATAATCAACAGATTTGACCTTTGTAAGCTTTGCTTTTTCTTTAGCAATTTCTACAAATTTCGACTCTTTGGGAATTTTCTTTCCCATCGCTTTATTATAAACATACGCCCCATATATTCCGCTAGCAACGATAACAATAATGATTGCAAAGATCCACTTTTTCATTGTATCACTACGTTCTGTAAATCGTAAATACAGCTGTTTCTTTATCTTTTTCGTCTAATGCTAGTCCGAACATGAGGTCCTGCTCTTTTAACGTACGATTCAAACTATCAACAATTTTATACAAATCAGACGAATATTTAATACGTGTCGTTGATAGTACTTCGATTTTCTTCTCCATGAAAAAACTCCTCCGTTACACAAAAATTTCTAATTATAGAAGAACGCAATGCGGTTACAATAAGAGTACATTCTTTACAACCCCTGCTTCATCACCCATCTATTATAGCAGGACATGTACAGCAAAAAAAGGTTTCAAGTCGAAAACCAACACATTTTGTATACAAGAAGTAAGAAAAATAAAATTCCTCCTACCCACATTTTTTACGCCCGAAGTTTATAAATACTTCAGGCGTATTTTTCTTCCATTTTTATTCATTTGGTGGTTCTTCTAATTGTACTAATAATTCTTCTAATGGTCCTTCATAAAGAGGTACGTTAGGAATCGATTGTAGAAATCGTTTTCCATAAGAAGAACTCGTCAAACGACGATCTAACACTACTACCGTTCCTGTGTCTGTATTCGTTCGAATTAAACGGCCAAATCCTTGTTTGAAACGTAATATTGCTTGTGGGAGCGCTAATTTAGCGAATACATCTTCACCTTGATTTTTTAGCCACTCACCTTTCGCTTCCATCATCGGCTGATGAGGAGGTGTAAATGGTAGACGGACTATAACAAGACAACTTAAGGCATCTCCTGGAATATCTATTCCTTCCCAGAAACTGCTCGTCCCTAATAAAATTGATTTGTCGAACTCTTGAAACTTTCGAATTAAACGGCTTCTACTTCTATTATTCACACTTTGTGTGAGTAATAAATAACCCTCTAATTCATCATTATTTTTTAAATTCGCATACGCTTCTTTTAACATTTCATACGAAGTGAATAAAACGAGCATTCTGCCTTTTGTGGTTTTCGCTATCTTTGCAATATGTTCCGATACAGATTCAATATATCGTTCATTACTTACTTGCTTAATAAAAGGTACATCCGTTGAAACCATTAATTTCATCTGTTCATCATAACGAAATGGTGACGGAACCTTTAAAGTATTTGGAGCGAAATCATGTAAACCAAGTTCCTCTTTTATATAATCAAACGTATCGTTAATTGTTAGTGTTGCAGATGTAAAAATAACACTCTTTTTTTCTGTTAAAAATTCATCCGCAAATCTTTCACCAATATGAACAGGCTGTGCATATAGAACTGTTGAATGAATCGTCCCTTTCGTTTCAGTCTCCATCCAAGTTACATACGAATTCTTTTCTAATATGAGTAATTGTAATGATTCTGCCATCTTTCTCAGCAACTCAATTAAATGCATAAATTCACCTGTTACAACATGCATCTCCCATTCTAACTTACTTTGCAATATATTCACTTGCTTCTCAAGAGCAGTTACTACCCTTCTTAATTCATATATAAAACGATTTGTTAATTCGACAATACTATCCCACAACTTACCTTTTTCTAGTTCTGGGTTATACCTATAGATGAGCGGCATATTATTCGTTCCTTGTTCTTGCTTTGTTTGTTTAAATATAAAAGTACGTAACATTTGGAAGAGTTCATCCGCATCAAACTTAAGTTCCTTCAAACTATAACTTATCATACGGAAAGTTGAACGAGATGCTTGCTCTGATTTTTTCATCATTTTATATACTTTGGAGAGTACATCTTCTGTTTCTAGCGTCCCAAGACGAGATATAACCAATTGAAAATACATACAAGAGAACTGTTCACCCAATGTTCTACTCGCAGCTTCTTCAATATGGTGAGCTTCATCAAAAATAATATGTTCGCATGAAGCAAACAACGGTTCTTCACTTGAAAAATCTTGAAATAATAACGCATGATTTGTAATAACGATATCTGCAAATAAAGCTTTATTCTTCGCTCGCTGGTAAAAACAACGACTATACCAATTACTTTGCATACCGCCTGGACTATACGCATCGCTACAAATCCGATTCCAAAGTAACTTTCCACCCTCAGGAATATTTAATTCGTCTCGATCACCTGTTTCAGTTTGCAATAGCCAAACTAAAATCTTCGCTTTCGTAAGTGCCATATCATAATTTTTTTCTTCCTCTTGCAAAGCATACTCAAATTTATGTAAGCATAAATAATGCTTTCTTCCTTTTAGAAGAGCTACCTCAAATGAAAATGGCATTATTTTTTGTAATAACGGAATTTCTTTTTCTAATATTTGTTGTTGGAGTTGTACCGTTTGTGTACTTATAATGACAGGTTCTTCATTTCTCTTTGCAAAATAAAGACTAGGAAGCAAATAAGCAAGAGTCTTTCCTGTTCCTGTACCGGCTTCAATTAGTGAAAAACGAGAATCTCTTAACGCCGTATATATCTCTTTCATCATCAATTGTTGACTTTCTCTTCTTTCAAACTTTGGCATATGTGATTCCAATTTATCCATCGTTTTATTCAAGAAAGCATCAAACTTTGATGAACACGTTTCTCCAAGGTTTAAGGAATAGTTCCGCTTTTTCAGCGCAATATTTCGATGTATTTCATACTCCGCTATATCTTCTTTACCGTGCATTACTTTCTTTAAAATATTTTCAGAAAGCACATCAGCTATATCACTTTGGAACACATCGCTTAATTCATAAAGCGATTGCAACGTGACAAGTGGTAACTTTTCAATTTCATTTAAAAATTGTAAAAATAATTCCGCTGTTGCAAGAGCATCACTATCCGCACGATGTGGTTGATCGTGCTCTAGTTCATGCTTCTTAGCTAAATCACGTAATTTATAACTATCGGCTGTCGGCAAAAGAATTTGAGCCAATTCAACCGTGTCGATTTTCGGACAATGTATTTCTGTATATCCAGCTTGCCTTAATTCTTCATTTAAAAAATTCCAATCAAAGTGAACATTATGCGCAACGAAAGCCGCACCTTGTAATAGCTCAACAATCATCGGGGCTACATCTTGAAATAACGGGGCTTGTTTTACAAGACTTTCATCAATCCCTGTTAATTCTGTAATAAATGGTGGGATCTCTCTCTTTGGATTAACAAAAGACGAAAAAATCTCCAATATCTCTCCATCTTCTACTACAACAGCTGCAATTTGGGTAATTTTATCCTTCCCATCTTTCCAGGAGTTCCCTGTCGTCTCTAAATCAACAACGACATAACGCTTACTCATATATGTAACACCTCAATTTCTTACCTTTCAAACAACAATAATTTATATAATGTTACTATACCACGTTTTATCTCATCTTAATGAAAAGATGCACAAAAAAGCTATCTCCGCAATGGAGATAGCTTTTCTACTTATAATATCGTACCCGCTTTTTCAGCACCTAACATTTCAATAATTTGATTATTATCGTCTAGTACTGCAATTTTTGGTTCTTGTTTATGAATCTCTTCTTCCGTAACTAGCCCATAACAAATAATAATTACTTTGTCCCCTGGTTGTACAAGCCTTGCCGCAGCACCGTTTAAACAAACAACACCACTACCGCGTTCCCCTTTAATAACATATGTCTCTAAGCGAGCACCATTATTATTATTTACAATTTGGACTTTTTCGTTTTCTACAATATTTACCGCATCCATTAAGTCTTCATCAATTGTAATACTACCTACATAATTTAAATTTGCCTCCGTTACAGTTGCACGATGTAACTTTGCTCTCATCATTGTGCGAAACATAGATGCTCCCCCTTATTTAACCGTTAATGTTATATTGTCAATTAATCTTACATTTTCAAACTTAACTGCAATAGCTAAAATGATCCTTCCTTCGACTTTCTCTACCATTGTTAATGACGGATATGCATATAAATCCACATAATCTACAGTGCCTTTCGTATGCGTCTCAATATACTCTTTCACAAGATTTGTAATGATTTCCGGATTACGTTCACCTGCCTCAATTCTTTCTTTCGCTATACATAGGCTTCGGTATAAATGAAGAGCTTCTTCACGTTCATCTTGTGATAGGTACACGTTACGAGAACTTTTCGCTAAACCATCTTCTTCCCTTACAATATCAACTGGTACGATTGTAACTGGAATATTGAAATCAGTTACAAATCCTTCAATGACAGCAACTTGTTGAGCATCTTTCATACCGAAATAAGCACGCATTGGCAGCGTAATATTAAATAGTTTCATTAGTACAGTTGCAACACCAGCAAAATGACCAGGTCTTTGTTTGCCACATAATACATCGGTACGCTTTACAACTTCAACTGTTGTCGTTTGTTCTGCTGGATACATTTCTTCTACACTCGGATAAAATAAATAATCTACACCGTTTTCTTTTGCTACATTTTCATCTCTATCAATATCACGAGGATATCGATCTAAATCTTCATTTGGGCCAAATTGTAGTGGGTTTACAAATACACTTAAAACTACAATTTCATTTTCTTCTCTTGCCTTACGTAATAAAGTAGCATGGCCTTCATGTAAATAACCCATTGTTGGAACAAAACCAATACTCTTTCCACTTGCACGAAGTTCGTTTGTAATTTGCTGCATCTCTTGCACTGTAGTTACGATTTTCATTATTGTTTTCCTCCGTATAACGCTAAGCATTCTTCCTCTTTCATTGTGAACGAATGTTTTTCTTCAGGAAATTTCCTTGTCTTTACTTCAGTAACATATTGTGAAATCCCGCGTACAATCTCCTCTTGAACAGACGTATATTGCTTCACAAATTTCGGAACACGATTTACGCCGTATGAGATAAGATCATGATAAACAAGCACTTGCCCATCTACTTTTTGTCCTGCACCAATCCCAATTGTCGGTATTGTTAGTTGCTCTGAAATAAGTTCTGCTAGCTGCATTGGTACACATTCTAACACAAGCGCTATTGCACCAGCTTCTTCACATTTCTTTGCATCTTCTATTAATTTTTTTGCACTCTCCGCATCTTTTCCTTGCACTTTATATCCACCCAACACTCCTACAGATTGAGGGGTTAAACCTAAATGCGCTACAACAGGAATTCCTGCGTTCGTCAAATATTGAATCGTCGATATAACTTCTCCAGCACCTTCTACCTTCAGTGCGTGTGCCCCGCTCTCTTGAACGATGCGGCGTGCATTCACCATCGTTTCTTGTAATGATACGTGATACGACATAAATGGCATATCAGTTACAATAAACGTCTCTTTCGCTCCACGGCGTACAGCTTTCGTATGATGAATCATATCCTCTACTGTTACAGGTACTGTTGAATCGTATCCGAGTACAACCATTCCAAGAGAATCTCCAACTAGAATCATATCAACTTCAGCTTCTTCTGCTAATTTAGCAGATGGATAATCATACGCCGTTAGCATTGTAATCGGCTCACCTTGCTCTTTCATCTTCAAAAAATCTGTTTTTGTTTTCAAAAACTACTCCTCCTTTATGCAGGAGAGAGGAGATGGCCGAAATCATATAAAAAACCCCTCTGGCCATAAAAGGGCAGAAGGGTTGTGTGTTAGTCGGCATTATTCATCCCTCTGTCCCAGTCCGTTATTGGATCAAGGCAGAATCCAAGTTATTATTTTTCGTATGACTTCGAATCATGGTGCAGTTCGCTCTGATACTGCCCACATTCGAACTAATTATAGCAAACTACAAAAAGGAATTACTACATTTTTTTGAAAAAATAATTTTTTATTCTTATTACGGTATATGAAATTTAATACGAGAGTATATATGCTATACAGTTTTTATGGATAATTCAATCCTGAAAAGATACATGTTTTTCAACGCATGTTAAAAAAAGTCCAAGTTAATTTTTTCTGTAATCCATTTAACTGTATAGTATAACTCTTAAACTAATGATGCAGGTTAATTGAAGAAAGCACTTAAAAAAGGAGAATTGCAGATGAAAAGAATTTATTATCATGTTACAAATTCAACTCAAAACTATTGAAATAAAAAGAAGTTCCAAAAGAGGAACTTCTTTTACTTAATTTCGATATCTGCAGAATGAATATGATGTACTTTTCCTTCATGGTCTTCTAGAAGCAATACACCATCCTCTGTAATTCCTTTTGCTACACCCGTAATCGTCTCTCTCATTGTTCGAGCGGTAATTTCTTTCCCGATGCTCACAGCGTAACTTTCCCAAAGAATTTTAATGACAGAGAAACCATTTTGTAAATACTCTTCATATAATTTTTCTAGTTGTAAATAGATTTGTTGCATAAGTTCTGCACGAACAATCGGCTTACCTGATTCAATCGCTAATGAAGTAGCAATGTGCTGAATTTCTTCATCAAAATGTTCTTGCTTTTGATTCGCATTAATACCGATGCCCATAATGACAGCATTAATTTTATCAGGATCCGCTTGCATTTCTGTTAATATACCTACAGCCTTTTTACCTTGAATTAAAATATCATTTGGCCATTTTATTCCTACGTTTACACCTGTACATTTTTCAATTGCCTGTGCAACACTAACAGCCGCTAACAAAGTAAGTTGCGGTGCATGATGAACTGGGATTGATGGGCGTAAAATAATACTCATCCAAATCCCTGTTCCTTTTGGTGAATGCCATTTTCTGCTTAAACGACCTCTTCCCGCTGTTTGTTCTTCTGCTACAACGACAGTTCCTTCTTCTGCACCTTCATAAGCAAGTTTTGCTGCAATGTGCTGCGTTGATTCAACAGTTTCTTCAAAATACACTGTTCTACCAATTCGCTTCGTTTGTAGCCCTAACTGAATTTCATTAGCAGTCACTTTGTCTGGCTTACTTGCAATTCGGTAACCTAATCGGCGCACAGCTTCAAGTTCATATCCCTCACTCCGGAGATCCTCCATATGTTTCCACACAGCAGTTCTTGAACAACCAAGTTTATCACTAATTGTTTGGCCGGATACAAACTCGCCATCCGCTTCAGAAAAAACTTGCAATAACTGCTTTCTTATAGTAGATTGCATCCTTGCAGCCACTCCCTTATACGCTCTTTCTCATTAACTACGTTTCCTTGTACGATTGCTTCTTCGATTTTCTGAAGCATTTCAGCAACCCACGGACCAGGCTTTTTGTTTGCCCAGTTTAATAAATCATTACCAGTCACATTCATTTCTTGACGCTCCTGGATTGGCAATGCATGAAACATTGATTGTACTCGTTCAACAGATGTAGGATCATAGCTTTCAATCATCGCTTCATATACTCTCTCTGCCATTTCAGCGATATGAATTCCCGTTTTATAAAGAAGGACTGTATCCCAATCCTTCTCCTTTCTAGTACGAATTGCCAATAAAACTGCAACAATATCTTTTATTTTTTTATTCGAAAACTTCCATTGACGTAAAAAGACAGATGGATGTTCTTCTCCGATACAATATAAGAAAAATGCCCACGCCTCAATATCCGTTTCGAAAGAATCCCATTTATACTGCGTAGCTTTTAACAGTCTCTCTTCTGACATTTGTAAATATGGCAAATGAGAAAATAGCTTCGTCTCTACTAATTCTTTGAGACCTTTCACACAATATGTACCAGTTAACAGTTTCTCAAACTCTACTGTAATACGCTCAATTGCTATATGTTCTAGCAAATGCCCATGCGTTTCAATCGCTTGCTTCGTTTTCATTTCTAATGAAAAACCTAACGTGCTTACAAACCGAATACCACGCATCATTCGCAGGGCATCTTCTTGAAAACGATCCGCAGCATTTCCAACTGTCACAATTTCTCTCTGTTGAATGGCTTCCTGTCCAGCAAATAAATCAACCATTTTGCCTTCTTCTGTCATAGCAATTGCATTCATCGTGAAATCACGACGTTTTAAATCCTCTTCTAATGAACGAACAAATTGAACACTACTAGGTCTTCGAAAATCTTCATATTCGCTTTCTGTTCGAAAAGTAGTTACCTCATAAGGCTCACCATTTTCTACAACAATTACAGTTCCATGCTCAAGACCAACAGGAACATTTCTTGGGAATATAGCCATCACTTCTTCTGGTAGAGCGGATGTCGCAATATCAATATCTCCAATCGGCCTATCGATAATAAGATCTCGTACGCTCCCACCAACAAAGTAAGCCTCATGTCCTTGTTGCTTTAATGTCTCAATAATAGAACTAGCTTTTTTAAATCTTTCCATTTTTGTCATCCCTTAGTACGTCATAGTAAATCGTTTCATATTGTGAAACAATTTTTTCTGAGCGAAATTGCTCATAAACACTTTCTCTTGCTCGCTCTCCCATATTACGGTGAAGTTCCTCGTCCTTTAATAGCTGAATAGCTTGATTTGCCACTCCTGTTGTATCGCCAACTTCACATAAATATCCTGTTTCCCCGTGTTGAATAACCTCTGGAATACCTCCAACCCGCGTTCCGATACAAGGTACACCACACGCCATTGCTTCTAATAAAACAAGACCAAAACTTTCCTTCTCTGATAGAAGCAACATTAAATCACTCATCGCGAGTAGTTCTGCAACATTATCTTGCTTCCCTAAGAATAAAACGCGATCTTCAATATGTAAATTTTTCACTATCTGTAAAATCGTACAGAATTCTGGTCCGTCTCCAACAAGAAGCAACTTCGCATCTACTTCTTTAACAATTTTAGCAAATGCCTGAACAACATCCTGCACACGTTTCACTTTACGGAAATTCGAAATATGAATAAGTACTTTTTCACTCTCACTTATACCATATTCTTTCTTTAATTGAGACATATTACGCTTGAAATATACACGTTCGTCTATAAAGTTATATACCGTTTGAATTTCTTTACTTGGTTTTACAAGCTCATGTGTTTCATTAATTAATGAATGCGAGACAGCAGTGACAACATCTGATTGCTCAATACCAAAACGAATTAAATTATTTAACGAAGGGTCGGAACCTAACACAGTAATATCTGTTCCATGTAAGGTTGTAACAATTTTAATACGCTCTCCGATCATTTGTTTTGCTAAATATGCACAAATTGCATGTGGTATTGCGTAATGCACATGTAAAATGTCTAAGTTTTCTCTTTGTGCAACCTCGGCCATTTTACTTGCTAACGCTAAATCGTATGGTGGATGTTGAAATACAGAGTATTGATTTACCGTCACTTCATGAAAATAAATGTTTGGATATACTTTATTTAACCGGAATGGTAAACCCGATGTAATAAAGTGAATTTCATGCCCACGTTCCGCCAATTGCTTTCCTAATTCTGTTCCAACAACTCCAGAACCACCTACAGAAGGATAACATGTAATACCTATTTTTAATTTCATTTACATCCCCCTAATAAATCAGCATGTAATAAAACCGGTTTCTTACTCATAAATCCCTCGGCATACAAGACTCCAACTTCTTTTCCAAACATCTTCTCACGAGCGATCACAGTTTCAACGTAACCTTCTGTTAACGGTGTCTTAACACCATCGCTCCCTGTTGAAAACTGACTTTCATACGCTTCTAATGCTTCCACCTTTATAGAGAGGTACTCACTTATATCTATACAAAAATTCGGTTTATGAAAACCATTAATCATATAATTATAAAAAGACTCCACACGATGTGGTGAAAGTTCCGGCATATATTTACGGATTCCTGCTGAAAAAATAGCCTCTTCCACAAGCTTTGCACAATTTGCATGATCTGGATGGCGATCTTCATAGTACGGCGCAAAAACTAGTTTTGGTTTATATGTACGGATCACCTTGACAATTTCACGTATATACTCTTCTTTCATATACAAACCACGGTCTGGCATCGCTAAATTCAGCCTCGTTTTTACTCCCATTATACGAGCTGCGACCTTCGCTTCTTCTTTTCTCAACTCTATCGTTCCATTTGAAGAAAGATCAGCTTCTGTTAAATCACAAATACCTACTTCATACCCTTGCTTTGTATATTTAGCGATGGTACCAGCCATGCCGATTTCAACATCATCGGCATGAGCACCAAACGCTAATATATGTAATCCACTCATAATTGTTCCCCTCATTTTCTTAACTTACGATAATCTAAATCTCCTCGCTCTAATGCGTGCATTAACATTTCAGCACTTGCCATATTCGTTGCAAGTGGAATCGCATATACATCACATAAACGAAGCAATGCATTCACATCCGGTTCATGCGGCTGTGCTGTTAATGGATCGCGGAAGAAAATCACCATATCTAAATCGTTCTTTGCAATCATTGCACCAATTTCTTGATCTCCACCAAGAGGGCCAGATTGATATCTTGTTACAACTAATCCAGTCGCTTCCATAATACGAAGCCCTGTCGTTCCTGTTGCAAATAATTCATGTTGTTCAAAAATTGGTTTATATGCGTATGCAAACGAAACCATATCATTTTTCTTTTTGTCATGTGCGATTAAGGCAATTTTCATCCGTTGTCTCCCCTTTAGTCGATAATATTTTCTAAACCGTACACAAGATGATCAAGGTTCATTACTGTCTCAATTGATAGTTTTACACCTGACATAAATGATGCACGATTGAATGAATCATGACGAACTGTTAACATTTGTCCATCTCCACCGAACATTACTTCTTGGTGTGCAATAAGCCCTGGCAAACGTACACTATGAATGTGAATACCGTCTACATTTGCACCACGTGCACCTGCTAGTTGCTCTACTTCATTTGGATGACCTTGCTGCTTTGATTCACGATTTTGACGAATTAACTCTACCGTTTTTACAGCTGTACCAGATGGTGCGTCTAATTTTTGATCATGATGTAATTCAATTACCTCAACATCTTGGAAATATTTCGCTGCCATTTGTGAGAATTTCATCATAAGAACTGCACCAATTGCAAAGTTTGGAGCAATAATTGTTCCTACTGCTTTTTCTTTTGCATTCTCTGTTAAACGTGCCAATTCTTCTTCTGTAAATCCAGTTGTACCAATAACCGAACGAAGTCCACGCTCAACTGCAAGTGTAACGTGTTGTTTCCCCACTTCTGGTGTTGTTAAATCTAACAACACATCTGCTTCTACTTCATCTAAACAAGTATGTAAATCAGCGTAAATCGGTGCATGTAATGCTGGCATGCCAGGTAAATCAGAAATCTTCTCACCACCATGCTTATAATCCACTGCTGCTACTAAATTAAAATGTTCCGTTCTTTCCATAAGAAGAACTGCTTCATGTCCCATACGTCCTCTTGGTCCGGCGATAATTACTTTAATTTCTTTCATTATTCTTTCTCTCCCTCATCAATACGTGTCCAGCGATCTTTATCACGTGTATTAAATTTATTCATTACAATGTTATGTGCTGTCTCTAAATCAATATTTAAACTATTTGCCATACAAATCATAACAAATAATACATCTCCAAGCTCTTCTTCAATACTTCTTTCTTTTTCAGTTGTTTTCTTCGGTTTCTCACCATAATAATGATTTACCTCTCTTGCAAGCTCTCCCATTTCTTCCGTTAAACGAGCCATCATTGCAAGCGGACTGAAATAACCTTCTTTAAACTGACCAATATATGCATCTACTTCTTTCTGCATATCTTTCATCGTTTTTGCTTCCATACTATTCACCTCTAATCCTTCCTCTTTCATGTTAGCCAATTCATCGCGATTTGACAAATATTATTCCCCGCCAAACACCTATTTGCGACCCATTTTTGGATAGACTATAATAAAGTGAAACTTCTTTTGCGTTTTTTTGCAAAAGATTAGTTGAACTAATCGGGTTCCTACGGCTGGTTCGCCTTTCTTCAGAGCTTTATCTCCTACCAGCCGTTGGTACGGGGTAAAGTGAAACTTCTTTTGCGTTTTTTTGCAAAAGATTAGCCCGTACCAATCGGGTTCCTACGGCTGGTTCGCCTTTCTTCAGAGCTTTATCTCCTACCAGCCGTTGGTACGGGGTAAAGTGAAACTTCTTTTGCGTTTTTTGCAAAAGATTAGCCCGTACCAATCGGGTTCCTACGGCTGGTTTGCCCCTCTTCTTTGCTTCATCTCCTATCAGCCGTTGGTGCAGGTTCTTACTATTTTCACTAGCAATTAGAAATTACTTATTATTATGGTTTACCGTTTCAGCGGAGCAATGCAATCATTACATAATTAGGGGGATTTCTATATGACATCAAAATTGAAGATGCGAAATATTATTTTTATTTTAATTGGTTCCGCTATATTTTCTTTCGGTATTGTCAATATCAATATTGAAAATCACCTTGCAGAGGGTGGCTTTACTGGTATTACACTATTATTGTATTTTTTATTTAAGTTTGATCCTTCCTACTCAAACTTAATTTTAAATATCCCTATATTTTTTATTGGTTGGAGGTTACTTGGCAGAGCGACATTTTTATATACATTAATTGGCACCTTTAGCGTATCTTTATTTCTATGGATTTTCCAGCGTTACGAAGTACTCAACTTACATTTAAACTTGCAAAATGATATGACACTCGCAGCTTTATTCGCCGGGGCATTTATCGGTATCGGCCTTGGAATAATATTTAAATATGGCGGGACTACTGGCGGTGTAGATATTATCGCACGACTAGCTCACAAATATGTTGGCTGGAGTATGGGGAAAACAATGTTTATGTTTGATGCTGTCGTTATCGTCGTCTCTATTCTTACCTATTTATCATACCGCGAGGGCATGTATACGCTAGTTGCTGTTTTTATCGGGGCTAAAGTCATTGATTTTATGCAAGAAGGAGCTTATGCTGCCAAAGGAGCGACTATTATTTCAGAGAAAAACGATGAAATTGCTGCCAAAATTTTATCTGAAATGGAGCGCGGAGCAACCTTTTTAAAAGCTGTTGGATCGTATACAAAAGTGGAACGTAACGTATTGTATTGCGTTGTTGCTAAAAATGAAATCGTGAAATTAAAAAATATCATTACTTCTGTAGATCCTCATGCTTTTGTCGCTGTATGTGATGTACATGATGTAGTTGGTGAAGGATTTACGTTAGATGAAAATAAAAACCCTTTACATAATTAAATGTAACTAGAAAAGCGCCTTAGCTTTTCTAGTTTTTTATTACAAGTCTTTTAAGCTTCTCTAAATCCTCATAAATAAGCTCCAATAAACCCCGATTATAAAAAATGGAAGCTGGATGAAAAGTCGGAAAAACTTCGTATTCTTTCTCTGACCATGTAAACTCTGCACTTTGCATATCCTTTAATTTTTGAATGGGCTGTTTTAATAATTGCCCGTGTACATCTGTGATTTTTTTATTTTTTCCTGTTAAACGTTGAAGACCGATATTTCCAAGCGTGACGATAAGCTTCGGATTTATTTTCTCTAATTCATAATCTAACAAAGGCGCATGGGCAACTATTTCTCCCTGATTTGGCGTTCTATTATATTTTTTTTGCATGACTTCACCATTTCGTTCTTTTTTCTCTCGCCATTTATAAGGTCTACTCCGAACAGCGCTCGTAATATATACTTCTTCCCTTGTAACATCAATACGCTCTAAAAAATCCATTAATTGTTTCCCCGCCCTCCCGCTAAACGGAATCCCATTATGAATTTCTGTTTCACCAGGCGCTTCTCCTAATAACATAAATTTGGGATTTTCAGGACCTTGTCCACTTAAAAAACCTTCTAGTTGATAAGGAGCACTGCGCTCTTGCACTTGTTTTACTAAATGGTCTGGATATTTCATTTCCCCCCACCGCCTTTCCGCATTACTTCTATTATTTCTATTTGCAATACATTATATAATTCAATCCATACAACAAAAAAAGACTATCAAAATTGATAGTCTTTAGTCGTCGCTACGCTGCATACCAGTATACATTAATACGAGACGTAATAATTCAAATACCGCTACAGCTGCAGCTGCTACATATGTTAATGCTGCCGCATTTAATACTTTACGAGCTTGCCCATATTCATCTGTTGATACAATACCTAGCGCTTCAATTTGTTGCATTGCGCGCTTTGACGCATCAAACTCAACTGGCAATGTAACGAGCTGGAACACAACACCTGCTGCCATTAAAATGATACCTAATAACAACAAACCAGACATTTGTGCAAATATACCGATTAGGACGAAAATCCAAGACATATTCGAACCAAAGTTTGCAACTGGCACTAACGAATGACGAACGCGCATAAATTTATAATCTTTTGCATCTTGAATTGCGTGTCCTACTTCGTGTGCTGCAACTGCTGTACCAGCAACTGAATGTCCATAATAGTTATCTGTTGATAATCGAACCGTCTTAGCGGTTGGATCATAATGGTCTGATAAATGACCTGGTGTTTCTTCTACAGCTACGTTGTATAATCCATTTTCATCTAAAATTTTTCGAGCCACTTCCGCTCCTGTCATACCTGATGTTGAATAAACTTGTGAATACTTGCTATAGGCACTACGTACTCTTGACTGTGCATACAACGGTATGATCATTATGATCGCGAAGTAAATTAAATAAAACATCATGAACCTCCATTGAAGTTTTAATTATAGTACTTCTCATTCTATTTTCTTCTGCCACTATTGTCAATGAATAAACCTTACAATCCATATCTTTATTTATTGCATTATCTATTTTTAGAATGTACATTACTTTTTCTTTTCTCTCTCTCTCCTTTATACTTTCTCCATCCAACATAAGTTAATGTGAATAAAATAAGTCCCCCAGTAATTGTCATAAACCAAATGAGAGAGGGTGCAATTTCATCTTTTTTTACTGTGTGAAATATCTTTTGCAAATCCCCTTTAATAATCCCTAATTGCATTTGGCCGCCTTTCGTTTTTAACATAACGTTACGAAATTCATCTAAATAAGATAAATGAACATTTACACGCTGAACCTCGTTTTCTGGCAAAGCAATCATTAAGCTTGGATAAATAATATTGAATTCATTTAAAAACGTATTTAACGTTTGTTGAAACTGCCCAGCATCTTCTTTTTCCATCGCTTTTTCCATTTGAGAAAAGGCATCCATTACTTTCCTTTCTCTTTCCATCCAAAGTGGTTGATATTTCGATACTTGTGCATCAACAGCAAGTTGTAATGCCAGCACATTATCAATTTTAGCTTGCTTACCTAAACCTTCTTCAGAGAGCGATTGTTGCGCCTTATCGTAAGCTAAAGAAATAACTCTAACTTGATCTGGTGTTACTTCCTGCTTCTTTTCATTCCCCTTTATTAAAAACTGCTCCGAGAAATGTTGTAATACTTGTACCGCTTTTTCATCTTCATTACGCTTCACTAACTGTAACGAATCGTCTAACAACCCTGTTAGCTCATTCCACTCTTCAGCATATATACGTAACGGAAACATTATAATTAGAAATGCTATCAATCCAATTAATGTTCTCTTCATCCCGGTCCCCCCTATAACTACTAGTACAAAATATGTTAATTTGGACAAGAATAGAACAGAACTAGACCGAAAAATATATTATCATTTTACAAAGAAAAAAATTCTCTTTAAGCAGAGAATTTTTTCTGTGACATCCTTTTCTTTTTTACGAAATATCTATATAAACTGTAACAAAGTATACTACCACCTAAAATGAATAATAAAATAGCACACGCAGCATGCATAAAGAACTCTTCTGGTAACATTAATATAATTGGATCCTTTTCAGGATCAAAAACCCAATAATCATTACTAAATAAAAGCTTATGGAATAATACAAAACTCTTTTCAAAATTAATAGCAATTGGTAACATAAGCGCTATCGGAAAAATGATTGTTAAAATCGATCCGTGCAGTAAAAACTTTTCATTTTTCTTTTTTAATAAATAAATTCCGCCTATCACTGCAATCATAATTGTCGCATACATCACATATTGAATGTTTACTAAAATATTTTTAACATCTACAAAATGAATACGGCCATTTGTAGACATACCTAATGTTGGCAAATGTAATGCTCCGTCATAAAACGGGGATAAATATGTAATAAGCACATCGTAATTTCTTTTAATTTCATCCTTCGTCATATCCGCTAAATCAGGAATATTTAAAAAATCAATTTCAAAATAATACAGCCATTTTCCATATACAACTGCCATTGTTGAGAGTGCAAAAATAGAAAATGCTATGCTATATGAAACAACTAAAGTAATCAATCGATCCAATATTTTTGTACCACTCTTATTTTTCTCCATGTTCTCCCCCCTAAAATGTTCTAACCATCATAAAGAAAATTGTTTCCTTTGCTCACTTAAACAACAATAATATGTAATACATAATACAGCAATGCTTAACCAAAACGTAAAATAACCAATTTCCTCTACAAACAAATGCATAATTCCATATCGCGGCATTTGCCAAAATAAATAATCAATTGCATCGTTATGCAACGTCCACACAGCTGCTACTATAAAATGCCATTTTTTTATACGATAAAATGGGGCATATAAAAATCCTTGTACTGCCATCGCAAAGTGCGAAAGCATTAACATGTAGCCCATAAGGCCAATAGGCCCTTTTACGTAAATCATAATCCCGTTTACAACAACAGCCCAAATACCATATTTTATTAAAGTTACAATCGCTAACGCTTCTATTAATCCCCAGTTTCTCTTTGCCAAAAAAGCAATTAAAACAAAGACAAAAAAGAGACTCGCCATAGGACTATCTGGTACAAACGGCCAAAATATAGGTGACGTTTCTTTCAATTGATTTCCGTACCATATAAATCCGTAAATTGTACCTAATATGTTAACAATTAATAAAAATAATAATACCGAGCGTTGTCTTAACATTGCATACAAGTACACCAATCCGTATGTCCAACACCTTTCAAGCAAAGTAATTCATTCATTAAATCCTACTCTATTATAACAAACTTCATCCAACTAAATAGAAAAGCTGACTACAAATTTTGTAGTCAGCTTTTTATTATTTTTTATTATACTTTGCAATGAATTCCGAAAGCTTCTTCAGTTCCTCATCCGTACCTTTAAATACACCTTTAGGCATTGAACCTTTTCCCTCTTTCGCAATTTTAGCAATTTCTTCTGGCTTTAAAGTTAAGTTTTGCAGTGCCGGTGCTGCTGCCCCGCCCTGTAAATTGTCACCATGACATGTTAAACAAGTATTTTTTTGCATTAATTTATAGCCATCATCATTTTTATCAACTGGCGCTGTTTTTACAATTGCTCCTTGTTTTTTTGCAGCTTCCCAGTCGTGGTGTGCTACAGATTCCCAAGTTAAAAAAATAATCGATGCAATTGCTAAAAGCATAAATCCAGTTGCCACAGGACGCTTCAATGGACGTCTTTCTGGACCTCGATCAAGAAATGGAGCTAACAGTAATGCTCCAAACGCAATCCCTGGCATAATAAATGCTCCAATTACAGTAAATGAACCGGAAGCATAAGAATACTTTAATAATTGATACAAGAATAAGAAATACCAATCTGGAAGTGGTATATATCCAGCATCAGTTGGGTCCGCCATTCTCTCAAGCGGCGACGGATGCGCCACTGTTAAACATAAATAACCGATTAAAAAAACTGCACCAACCATCCATTCTTTTAACAAGAAGTTCGGCCAAAATGCTTCTGTTTTCCCTGGGTATTCAGAATAGTCTTTTGGAATATTTGGTTTCCGAGCTACTGGTACCCGAGAATCTCCTACAAACTTCATCCCTTTACCGCGATGCATAATCTCCCTCCTTTAGTTCTTTCCCCTTTAATTTAGCAATCTCTTATAGTGGACCGGAAATACCTTGTTTGCGAATCATGATGAAGTGGAAGGCCATTAAACCTAGAAGTGCTGCTGGTAAGAAGAAGACGTGAATAGCAAAGAAGCGAGTTAATGTTTGAGCGCCAACAATTTCGGAATGACCAGCGAGTAATGTTTTAATATAAGGACCAATGAGCGGTGTTTGCTCTGCAATTTGAATCCCTACTTTTGTAGCAAATAAAGCTTTCATATCCCACGGCAATAAATATCCGGTAAAACCAAGACCTAACATAACAAAGAAAATAAGAACACCAACAATCCAGTTTAACTCACGGGGCTTTTTATACGCACCTTGGAAGAAAACTCTGAGTGTATGTAAAAACATCATTACAATTACGAGACTAGCACCCCAGTGGTGCATACCACGAACAATTTGCCCATAAGCAACTTCATTTTGTAAATAGTAAACTGATTCCCAAGCATTTTTAATATCAGGCACATAATACATCGTCAAAAACATTCCAGATAAAATTTGAATTACAGTAACGAAAAAGGTAAGTCCTCCAAAGCAATAGACGAATGCAGAAAAGTGATGTGCCGGGTTTACATGTTCAGGTACTTCATGATCAGCGATATCACGCCATATTGGTGTAATATCCAATCTTTCATCCACCCAATCATAAATTTTATTTAACATCTACTTTGCACCCCCTCTTGGCTTCGCTTTTCCTAGATACAGCGTTCCATCTTTCACTTTAGACTCGTACACATCAAGCGGAGCAAGGGGTGGCGTACCTTTAATGTTAATCCCATCTTTTGTATAACGCCCCCCGTGACATGGGCAAAAGAATTGATTCGGATGTGCTTTGTCCGAATTCCAGTTAACTGTACATCCTAAATGTTTACATACTGGAGAGAACGCAACAATGTCTCCGCTTTCATCTTTATGAACCCAAGCCGATTTTGGTTCTTCAGACTTGTACCAACCATCAACCTGCTTCACTTTAAAATCGAAACGCTTCGGCTCTGTTGTAATATCCTTTACTTGCGCAACAGCAACCATATCTGTTCCCGCTTCTTTTCTTAACACCGGATCAAGCGCAAATCGCGTCATCGGCATTAAAATACCGGCAGCCATAAAGCCTCCTACCCCTGTGAGTGTGTAATTTAAAAATTGTCTTCTTGACACGCGATGTTCTTTGTCGCTCACGAAAATTTCCCCCCTCTATCAGAAATTGTCCCCTCGTGATAAATTATATAAAAAATAAAAACTAGGACACTATCATGATATAATACGCTCATGCACAGGTCAATATCATACTACTCATAATAATAAGAACTTTCTGTTTATTGCGAGTTTCCCCATTTCTCTTCCAACATCACCATTATATTTTTTATATGCGCATGAATAACTTCTCTTTTTGCTTGATCACTAAATTGTTCTAACGCTAATGAAGGAAACCAAAATAAATCTCCCTGTAACTCTTGCATATCCTCTTTCCATGAAAAATCACTTGTAACATAAGCAATATGCTTAAAACCTTCACTTCGTAAATGATTTGTCCATTCTTGCAAACGACCTTTTTCATTCTTTTGACTTTCTACCAAATACGTAAACGCAGGCAGTAAAAGCACTCTTCCTTTATACTCTCTTTCCAATTCCGTGCTCAATAATTCGATAAATTCACCTTGTTCTACAATCATTTTCATTTCTTTTGCTGCTGAAATTGATAACAGCGGTATTACTCCTGTATCAACATACTCTCTTGCTTGCTCAAACTGTTCTACATCTTTTACAATCCACTTCAAATCCCTTCCCTCCTTCACTTACAAATGACAGAACTTTCACTTTATATATATTAAACCACACTAAAAGAGGTAAAAAAAGAAAAACTACCTAATATAGGTAGTTTTTCTTAATAAAAGTCTGAAATTTGTAAAAATTAATTAATCCAAATAAATTCTATAAAGTCTTTAACTCTGCCGTTAATCTATGAAACGCTTCCTTATCTTGCTTATCTAACGCTTCATCAATTTGTTTCAAAAGGCGTTCTCTCCTAAACGAAAATACACTTTCTTCCAAAAACCTTTCTGCAAGTAAACGATCTTTTTCATTTACTTCAATATGCTTTGGTAGATATGGATTTTCTTCTAATACAGCTACATAATTCGCATTTTGAAACGATGATTTAAAGTTGAGTTGAATATAAATATCCTCATCTCGATTTAAACGAATATCATGAAACGATTTTTCAGCATCTGTTGTCATAACATTTTGTTTAAAAAAGTGAAACGGTGTGTCTTTCACACAATTCGCTGACATTACTAAGCCACGCGGACAATATTTTGCATGCTCTACGAAGTGGACTTTATGCATCAATTGGTCGTGACTCATTAAATAATTCAGAATCCATACACATTCACGCTGTTTCAGTTGGTAATTATTCAAAAACCATTTTACAAAATCCTTCTTCTCGTTTACAGAAACAGGGGTATTCATAGCAATTAAGTCCCTCCTCTGTCTTTCTCTTTTCTTTTTAGATTCAAGAAGCGGCATTCAGTTTCCTTCCAACTTATGAAAAATCCTCTAAATTATATAACAACTCTTCAATATGAATTTGTGTCGGGTCTAGTTGTAATAACTGGGTAAATACTTCTTTCGCCTCTTTTCGTTTTCCTTCTTCCAATAAGAAATAACCGTACTCTTCTAAGAAGTCTGGATGATTCTTAAAAGAAGTATATGCACTTTCATAGTGTTTTAATGCATCCGAATACATTTCTAATTGTTTTTTTGCATACGCAAGATCCCAAAGTAGTTGTGTATCTGGTTCTCCACTATCAATAGCACGCTCTACAATTGCAATTAACTCTTCGTACTTTTCTTGTTCTTTTAAGATATATGCATATTTTAATGTTGCACCTAAATGCCCTGGATCTAACTCAAGCGCTTTTTGAAGAACTTCCTCTGCTTCTACTATTTTTCCTAATTTCGCCGCAATGTTCGCTAACTCTACATAAAATGGAACTGAAAGCTCATCTACTTTAATTCCTTCATGAAGCGTTTCATAGCTTTCTTGAAGCATTCCTTCTTTTTCATAGCTTTTCGCTAAATACATGTACAGTGATGCGTACTCAGGGTCTAATTCTTTTAGTTCTTGCCAAGCACCAATTGCTCTCTGATATTCTTCACCTTGGTATAATGTAAAGGCATATCCAAATAATGAGTGAATATCTTTTTGTTCCTCTAGGCCTGCTTCATAATAAGAAATCGCTTCTTCCCAGTTTCCGATCGCGCTTAACGTTTCTGCGAGGCGAAGTGCAATCACAACACCACCCATTACTTTATGTTCCGCTAATAGCGATTCATAATAAGTAATTGCCTTTTGTTCTTCACCTTTACTACTATATAATTCTGCTAACCCAAACGTAATAACAGGTTCATCAGGCATCATTTCTTTCGCCTTTAATAGTTTTTGCTCTGCTACATCATCAAAACCTTGCATTTGGAATAAATCTGCAACAAGTAATAACGATTGAACATATAAATCGTCATTTTCTGGAATATCATGAAGCACTTCAATCGCTTCATCTTCTTTATCTAGATCAATATATAATTCTGCTAAAAATACAGTGAATTCACTTTCTTCTGGATACAGTAAACGTAAGTCTTCAGTAATTGCTAATGCCTCATCTGTAAATCCAAGCGTATGATAGTAACGAGCGATATCATACTTCTCTTCATCATTCGCAATTTTTAATTGTTCTTTTAATAATTGTAATCCTTTTTCCGCTTCACCATTTTCAATATATGAAACAGCTTGTTCAAACTTTTGCATAAACGTCTCCTTTAATTCTAAAAAATATTCTCTTCTGTTCATTTACCCCGCTATTAACGGGCAGTAAGACCCCCACCTCAAAATTCAGCTAAGGCAAAGAAGTTAGTTTGGGGATCAACTGCCCGTAAAAGCCCGATTGGTTCAACTAATAATCAGCGGGGGATAAACATCCCCCCACTGATTAAAGTTTCACTTTATCATAAGCAACTCACTGTTAGAACGCAACCTTTAGAATGAGCATGCATCTTCTTATACTTCTTCTTACAGAGTAGGTAATTGTTCAAACGGTTCGAATATGACACCGATACCTTATCCTCATCTTCTATTGTACCGCTTTCTTTTATGACCGTGCAAATAACTTCTCTCACTAATTATCGAGCCATACAAACTATGGTTTACAGAACAACTTAATTAGCAGTCTTCAACCTTTATTTTTAATGCGATAAAAAAGGCTCCTATACTAGGAGCCTTCACAATCTCTTAAGAATATGTTTCTTCTTTCTGTACTTGCTCATTTACAAGCTCTTTCAGCAACTCTATAATTTCATCATTTTCTTCCTTCAAACCGACAGTAATACGAATACCATCATCGATACCAAATGCAGCACCAGAACGAACGATATATCCTTTTTTCATTAATCGTTCGAAAGCTTCATTACCCGGTATACCAAGTTTTAAGAAAATGAAATTTGTTTGAGATGGATAATAGAATACGTTATATTCTTTACAAAATGCATAATACTGATTTAAACCTTCAGCATTCTTTTGCACACAATCTTGTAAAAAGGCTTGATCTTCTAATGCAGCGAGTGCTACAGATTGAGCTACAGTTGACGTATTGAATGGTAACCTAGCTACTTCTAACTGTCCGATTAACTTCGCATCCCCAATCACATATCCAATACGAAAAGCAGCTAAACCATATGCTTTTGAAAACGTGCGTAAAACCATAAGATTTTCATACTTTTCAAGAAGTGGTAATGTTTGCGGATAATCTTCTGCTTCCGCGTATTCATAATATGCTTCGTCCATAATAACGAGAGCCGACTTAGGAACTGATTCTAAAAATGAAAGTAATTTTTGTTTCTCAACATATGTACCTGTTGGATTATTCGGATTACAAATCCATACAATTTTCGTTTTCTCATCTACTTGCTCTAGCATTGCATCTAAATCGTGAATACCATCTTTAAGTGATACTTCACGAACTTCTGCTCCTTCAATAACAGCATGGTGATGATATTGTGAAAACGTAGGATTCGCCATTACAACGTTTGTTCCTTCATGTAGTAACGCTCGGCTAATCATTTGAATGACTTCATCTAATCCACTACCAAATAGTAGTTGTTCTGCTTTTACACCTAAATGTTCCGCTACTTTTGTCCGAAGTTCAAAGGCATATCCATCTGGATAAAGGGCATATTGGCTCGCTAAAGAAGTTAATGCTTCTGTCACACGTGCTGAACAACCGAATGGATTTTCGTTGGATGCTAATTTCACAATTTTTGATAAACCATATTCCCTTTTTACTTCTTCAATGTTTTTCCCAGGCACATACGCTCTCAAAGTTAACAATTGCTCTTTCACTCTCATTTTTCTTCCCCCAGTCATTTCATTCAATTTGATTACAATACGGTTATAGCCCCTTACTGTAATCTTTTGTCATAACCGTCACTATTACGAGAATACCTCTAAATGAGCACTTCACAGCACTTCGCTATCATTTTAAACCATATCTTTTTGAAATGCCTCTAACGCAATATGAACAGTCTCATCTGAAATAGATACGACATTCACTACCCCATATTCCTGCATAAGCACCATATGAATTGCTCCTGCATTTGCTTTCTTATCTTGTTTCATCAATTGAACGAGGCGCTCTACATTCAAATCTCTTGGCATTTTTGGATAGCCGTATTTCAAGAACCACTGCTTCATATCTTCATAAGCAAGATCAACCTTGTACACTTGCTCACTTAAAAATATGGCGAATAACATTCCAACCGCTACACCGTCACCGTGAGTAATATTTCCATACCCTAGCTCTTTTTCAAGAGCATGTCCTAACGTATGTCCAAAGTTCAAATGAGCACGTATACCCTTCTCTGTTTCATCTTGTGACACAACATTTGCCTTTACAGGAATCGCCTTCGTTAATATATGGATTAACTTCTCATCATGAAGATCCGCTAATGTTTGCACTTCTTCTTTTAACCAATGGTATAGCTCCACATCACCGATAAGAGCATGCTTTATCACCTCTGCATAACCTGAACGCCACTCTTTTTCAGGAAGAGACTGTAAAAACGGTGTATGATATACAACTGCTTCTGGCTGATGGAATGCACCAATCATATTTTTACCTAACGGATGGTTAATCGCTACTTTCCCACCCACTGCGCTATCGTGCGCTAATAAAGTTGTCGGAACCTGCACAAAGCGAATACCACGCATAAACGATGCAGCAACAAAACCAGCTAAATCTCCAATCATTCCGCCTCCAAGTGCAAGAATTAAAGAATTTCTATCTAATTTATTTTCAAGAGCTGACGTATGAGCCGCATAGAAATTTTCGAAAGACTTCTCTTTTTCGCCACTTGGTACAACAAACGAAAACACGTGCTGCTCTACTTGTAATGCATCGATAACTGTCTGTAAATGTAGTGATGCAACAGCTTCATCTGAAATGATCATTACGTTAGATACCGCTGGCTGCATATTTTGAACGATCATTGTTAAGTTTGACAACGCTTCTTTACCAACATGTACATCATATTCTTTTGATTTCGTTTGAATATGTATGTTTCCCATTAAAATCCCCTCGCATATTCATTATGTTTCTCAATATTTTCACGAATTAGTTCCATACGATCTAATCCGAATTGTTCTATTAAAGCTGTCGCTAATTCCCAAGCCACAACCGCTTCTGCAACGACACTAGCTGCTGGCACTGCACAACTATCTGAACGTTCAATACTCGCTGTAAAAGGCTCTTTCGTATCAATATCTACACTTTGAAGAGGTTTATAAAGTGTAGGTATCGGTTTCATCACACCGCGCACAACAATTGGCATTCCAGTCGTCATACCGCCTTCTAGTCCACCTGCATTATTTGTTCTTCGTGTATATCCATGCTCCTCATCCCACAGAATTTCATCATGAACTTCACTTCCTGGTCTATGCGCTGCTTCAAAACCAATTCCAATCTCGACACCTTTAAAAGCATTAATACTCATAATTGCAGCTGCTAATTTCGCATCCAGTTTTCGATCATAATGCACGTAGCTACCTACTCCAATTGGCATCCCTTCCACAATTACTTCAACGATTCCACCAATTGAATCACCATTTGCTTTCGCATCATCAATCGCTTTCATCATTTGGTTACCAGCTTCTTCATCTAAGCAACGTACAGAAGATGCTTCTGTAATACTCTTTAATTCTTCAATTGAACTATACGTAATCTCCTTAGCTTGTACACCGCCAATTTCAATTACATGGCCCGCCACTTTAATACCAAGTTCTGCTAACACCTTTTTAGCAACCGCACCAGCAGCAACACGTACCGTCGTTTCGCGCGCTGACGAGCGTTCCAGTACATTCCTCATATCTCTATGACCATATTTAATCGCACCATTTAAATCAGCATGCCCAGGCCTTGGTTTTGTCACTTTCCTTTTCATCTCTTTTTCTTCTTGCTCAGTTAAAGGCTCCGCCCCCATAATTTTTGTCCAGTGTGCAAAATCACGATTTTCAACAACAAGTGCAATAGGGGAACCTAATGTTTCTCCATGTCTAACACCACTTAAAATTTGCACTTGATCCGTTTCAATTTGCATGCGTCTACCGCGCCCATATCCCTTTTGCCTTCTAGCTAACTCTTCGTTTATATCATCTGCTACTAAAGACAATCCTGCCGGAACACCTTCTATAATCGTTGTAAGTTGTGGACCATGAGATTCACCAGCTGTAATATATCGCATACGTTATTCCTCTTTTCGTATATGTATTTATCTCACTATATTAACTTTTATCATTCTAAAAATATTAAAGAAATTATATCATAAATCGACCATTTTCTTATTCTATATTTCCGATAGGCCTAATTTAAATATCAACATATCATAACAGCTCAAACTTCGTAACTAACTGAAAATAAAAAAAGTGCAAGAAGAATACCCCTATTCTCCTTGCACTTTTTACTATTATCACAGTGATTAAAGCGTTTACAAATTATTTCAAAATAATTAGTAAATCCATTCATTCATTAATTTTGAGTAGTCAACTAATTCTTCTTCTTTAAAGAAAATAGCAATCTCGCGCTCTGCGCTTTCTAAAGAATCAGAACCATGGATAATGTTTTTCGCAACAGTTACACCGAAATCTCCACGAATTGTTCCAGGAGCTGCTTCATGTGGTCTTGTTTTCCCCATCATGTTACGCGCTGTATCTACTACACCTTCACCTTGCCATACCATTGCGAATACAGGTCCAGATGTAATAAACTCTACTAACTCACCAAAGAAAGGTTTTTCCTTATGCTCAGCGTAGTGTTGTCCAGCAATTTCCGGAGTGACTTGCATTAATTTTGCACCAACTAATTGAAAGCCTTTTTTCTCAAAACGAGCTACAATTTCCCCAATGAAGGCACGTTGTACACCGTCTGGTTTTACCATTAGAAATGTTTTTTCCATAAAAAATCTCTCCACTTCTGAATTATGTATGTAATTGTATATCCCCACACACATATTATCACCCTTATCACAATTGTGCAATAGTTTTGAAATAGAGAGATTATTTTATTTTTTAGAATAAACATTAAAATTTTCGTTTTCCAATATACTTTGCAACATTTTGTAATGCGTACTTTGCTTTTCCACGTGGAAGTGGTTTTATTATTTCTAAAGCTTTATGTAAATAACGTTCACTAAACGCAAATGCTTGATCAATTGCTGTACTATTTTTTACAGCATCAATAATTTCTTGCATTTCACTTGCTGTTGAATTTTCATGTACAGATGTGATTTTCTGACGAAGTACTGGATCTTCCATCGCATATAAAGCAGGAAGTGTAATATTCCCTTGTAGTAAATCTCCGCCAGCAGGTTTTCCAAGTTTCTCTTCTGTGGAAACGAAGTCTAAAATGTCATCAATAATTTGATAAGACATCCCTACAAAATACCCATACCAAAATAGACGATTTACCGTATCACGATTAGCACCAGCAGCAATCGCTCCCAATTGACAACTCGCGGCAATTAATAATGCTGTTTTTCGCTTTATTCTTCTTAAATACGTTCTTAAATTTTGGTCATAATTGTATTTATCTTTAATTTGTTCAATTTCACCTTTACAGACTTCTAAAATAGTATGTGATAACGCTTGATGCGCCTCTGGAATTTCGATATTTGTTATACATTCAAGAGACTTAGCGAACAGATAGTCCCCTGTATACATCGCAATACGATCTCCCCATTTCGCATTCACAGTCGCACTGCCGCGTCGTAAAAATGCAGCATCAATAACATCATCGTGAACAAGAGAAGCCATATGAATAAGTTCTAACGCAACAGCAACATGCTTAATCGCATCTAACTTATAATCTCCAAATTTCCCTGCAAGCAACACAAATACAGGACGAATTCGTTTCCCACCAGCTTCAATAAGCTGTAATGCTGCCTCTTCTACTAATGGCTGTTCAGAAGCGACTGTCTTTTTTAATTCTTTTTCTATCACATTAATATCCGATCGTAAAAAAGAGTACATAAGTTGTAACTTCATATTGTTCACCTTAACCTAAAACTTCTTTTTTCTATTTTGATTCTGGTTTAATACCTAAATGCATCGCTGCTACCCCAAAAGTAAATGGTTTCACTTGCACACGTTCAAGTCCAGCTTGCTCAAACATTTGAGCCAATTCTTTCATTCCTGGGAACGTACTAGCAGATTCTTGAAGCCATGAATATTCTTTATAACTTTTCGCAAACATCTTTCCAAATAACGGCATGATATATTTAAAGTATAAAATATACCCTTGTCGAAAACCAATCATTGTTGGTTGAGATGTTTCTAAACAGATTACTTTTCCACCTGGTTTTACTACACGCGTCATTTCTTTTAATACGTGCATATAATCCGGCACGTTACGTAAACCAAACCCAATCGTCACATAATCAAACGTATTATCTTCAAACGGAAGTTCCATTGCATTCCCATGTAGAAGTTCTACTTGTTTTAATTGTAACGCCTCTACCTTTTGCTTACCGACAGATAACATATTTTCACTGAAGTCTAAGCCAACAACCTTTCCTTGTTCACCTACGGCTCCAGCTAGCGCAATTGTCCAATCCGCGGTTCCACAGCATACATCAAGCGCTTGACTGCCTGGTTGTACATCCATAATTCGCATCGTTTCTTTACGCCACGCTTTATGTCTTTGAAAACTAATTACAGAATTCATCACATCGTATTTATCAGAAATCTTTTCAAATACGTCATGTACTCTTTCTTCTTTTGATTGTTGCATGCTCGTACCTTCTTCCAATGTAAAATTGCTTATGTCTTCTATTTATTCCTTAACACAGAATTTATTTTATTTATATCTGTGTGATTTTCTAAAAATTGTTTTTCTTTCTTTCTCAAGTCCTTCATCCAACCATTAATCACTACTTCTGCTTTATCCCCTAAAGCATCTTGCATAGCTTGAAAAACAGGTGAATGTTGTTTATCAGCATACAATTGAATTTCTTTTTGAAGGCGATTTCCACCTAATACGTATGTGATAAATGGCTTCCAATGTGATAAATGAAAATGATCACATGTTTTTTGAAGGAGTGCAGACTCAATCGTTACTATGCTTTTCATTATGTCATTCATCGTTTCATGCGCTTTTTGGTATAACATAATTTTGTGTTCATTTATCTCTTTAATTCCTTCAGCAAGTGCACGAATTAAAACAATATCACGGTTCATAGACAATAAATAATAATATAGTCCACTATAGTAATCGCCTGCAAGTACTGTTAATTGACGACATTTATGCGATTCAATTTCTTCCTCGCCTACTTTATTTGATACCCTTTCATGTGTATCAAGCGCAATTTGTACAAGCATAATTGTTACTACGTAATGCTCAATTTGTTCTATATGTAAGTTTGCACTCTTTAAAGCACCATATAACAATGCTATCTTTTCTTCATCAATAAATGGTTCTTCAATATAGTTTATAAAATAAGGATGGCGTAATTTCTCCATCAATTTTTCTTTTATACCCGCATACCCTCCGTAGATGTCACACACAAAAAATCACCCTTGTTTTCTAATTCATAAAACTTATTATAACACATACACTCTATTTTCTATAACCAAAACTTGGCTACACCTACCATTCATGTAAGCAATCTTTCTAATCTCACTCTGTCTAGTTAAAACTATATCATTTATTTACTAAAAAAAAAAAGAAAAGCAGTTTCCCGCTTTTCTTTACTTCGTTTTAATAAACGATAAAATTTCACTGCGTGCTGCAGCATCATTTTCAAGCACACCACGTACTGCTGTCGTTACTGTTTTCGCACCTGGTTTTTTCACACCACGCATCGTCATACACATATGTTCTGCTTCTACTACTACCATTACACCATGAGGCTCTAGTACTTCCATAATAGAGTTCGCTACTGTTGATGTAATACGTTCTTGCAGTTGTGGACGACGTGCAATTGTATCTACAGTACGAGCTAATTTACTTAACCCTGTCACCTTTCCACCTTGCGGAATATATGCAACGTGAGCAACTCCATAGAATGGAACTAAATGATGCTCACACATCGAATAAAATGGTATATCTTTTACTAGTACAAGCTCTTCGTGATCTTCTCCGAATACTTTATGCAAATGCTCTTTCGGATCTTCATGCATACCTGAGAACACTTCTGCGTACATTTTTGCAACACGCTTTGGTGTATCAAGTACTCCCTCACGATTTGGGTCATCCCCAATCGCCTCTAAAATAAGGCGTACTGCATGTTCAATTTGTTCTAAATTAACTTTTGCCATCCGCTAGCCCTCCCGAAAACCTAAAAGTGATACGAACACATTCTAGCATATTTATGTTTTTAAAAGCAAAAAGAAGAGTTCCCAAAAAGGAAACTCTTCTTCCCTGTTAATATGTAAGGATTATTTAACCGCATCTTTTAACGCTTTACCAGGTTTGAATGCAGGTACTTTACTTGCAGCGATTTCAATCTCCTCACCTGTTTGTGGGTTACGACCTTTACGAGCCGCACGCTCACGAACTTCGAAGTTACCGAATCCGATCAGTTGTACTTTATCACCTTGTTTTAAAGCTTCTAAGATAGAATCAAAAACAGCGTCTACTGCTTTTGTTGCGTCCTTTTTAGAAAGGGAACTTGCTTCTGCAACAGCATTGATTAAATCTGTCTTGTTCATGCCATTCACCTCCTCCCAAAGATAAGACTGTATAATGATCATAAAATGAGTCTTACTTTCATTTGTAGGCAATTTTTGCAAATTCTATACTACAAAGATGTAGATAAATCATTATCAACGCCTATATTATACGATTCTCCTTTATAATTCAATATTTTTAAGGAAATTGTTACTCTGAAAATGTGAAAATCTGATGAAACTTGACAATTTACAACAATGTATTAGATAATGACTGTTTATTTTTCTATTTTACAATCAAAAAAAATAAAAAATCCCTCTACAATGAGAGGGATTTTTTATTATAGTATAATCGCAATTAATCCGCCAGATCCTTCATTAATAATTCTTTCTAGCGTTTCTTTTAATTTATATCTAGCATTTTCTGGCATTAAAGATAATTTTGCCTGAATTCCTTCTCGAACAATCGAGCTAAGTGAACGTCCAAATATATCAGAATTCCAAATTGATAACGGGTCATCTTCAAAATCTTGCATTAAATAACGAACTAATTCTTCACTTTGCTTTTCAGTACCTATAATCGGCTCAAACGTTGACTCTACATCTACTTTAATCATATGAATAGATGGCGCTACCGCTTTTAACTTCACACCAAACCTTGAACCGTGACGAATAATTTCTGGCTCATCTAAGCTCATATCCGCTAATGCAGGCGCTGCTACACCATATCCTGTTTGCTTAACCATACGCAGTGCATCCGCCACTTGATCGTACTCTATTTTCGCATGAGATAAATCGAGCATAAGCTTTAATAAATGATCTTTCCCTCGAATTTCTACTCCTACTACTTCTTTTAAAATCTGATCATATAATTCATCTGGCGCATATAAATCAATCTCCGCCACACCTTGCCCCATATCAATGCCAGCTAGGCTCGCTCGATCAATAAATTCATATTGACTAAACTGCCAAACAACGCGATCCACATCACGAAGACGTTTTATATCCTTCACAGTTTCTTGAACTGCTTCTTGATAACTTTGACGCAACCAATGCCCTTCATTTAGCACCATTACCCAGCTTGGAAGGTTCACATTCACTTCTAATACAGGGAATTCAAATAACGCTTCACGAAGTACATTATATACATCTGTTTCTCTTAAACTCTCCACACTCATTGCAATAACCGGGATATCATATTCTTCTGATAAACTTTGGCGTAATTGCTCTGTATCTGGATGATACGGCTGTACCGTATTAATTATCATAATGAAAGGTTTTCCTACTTCTTTCAACTCATTTACAACGCGTTCTTCTGCCTCTATATAATCTCTTCTTGGAATTTCACCAATTGTTCCATCTGTTGTAATTACAACACCAATTGTTGAATGTTCTTGAATTACTTTACGCGTGCCAATTTCTGCAGCTTCATGGAATGGAATAGGTTCTTCATACCAAGGGGTATTAATCATGCGCGGGCCATTCTCATCTTCATAGCCCTTCGCTCCAGGAACCGTATATCCAACACAATCTACTAATCGAATATTCACTTCAAGTCCTTCATCTACTTCGATAGAAACCGCTTGGTTTGGAACAAACTTCGGTTCCGTCGTCATAATTGTACGACCAGCAGCACTTTGAGGCAATTCATCCTGCGCTCTTTGACGGTCAGACTCATTCTCAATATTTGGAATAACTACAAGTTCCATAAATTTTTTAATGAATGTTGATTTCCCTGTTCGAACAGCTCCTACAACTCCAAAATAAATATCACCGCCTGTTCGTTCTGCAATATCTTTAAAAATATCTACCTTTTCCAAGTGATTCCCTCCCTCAAAATTTTTGGGAATAATTCCGCGTTTATAGTCAACTAATACCTTCTCTAACGTTGCCTATAATATCTGATATAATATAATGGTATTCTAGAAGTTCGGACAATATATCATATAATTTTGTCCAATTTCATATGACTATTAAAAAATATCTTTTGTTTGCATCGTAAGTTGTATAACATAAAAAACCTTTCTTCTAGAACTTATTCACTAAAAGAAAGGTTCATGACTTATCATTTTAAAAAAATTGGTTCTCCGTCCTTTACTGTGTACGGTAAAGAATAAGCTGGTACAAACGGGGAAGCTTTCAAAAGTATATTTCGAATATCTTCTCCCTCTGTAAACTGCCCTTCATTTTTTTTCAAAGCGTCATATAAGTCAATTCTATAATCAACAAAAACTTCTCCTTTTTCATTAATTACAAAAGGAAGTCCTTTACCAGAATATGGACTTGTCACTTGTGGTACATCTTTATATCCTAGTTTTTTGAAATCCAATTCATATACACCATCTGAAATTACTTTTTTAAAAGGTGGATATTGATGTTCATCACGATACATCCTAAGCTTTAAAGAGAGTTCCTGAATTTGTTCAGCCATCCTAACATCAATTAACTTTACTGTTGGATTTGTTTCAACGTCTATTAATACGTATTGATATACTCCTCCACTTTCATACGCATTCCCTGGCGCTTCTTGTATGTAACGCGGGGCAATCTGTTGAAAATCGATTGGATACTTTTGATAAATAGGTGTACTCATATCCCTCGTCTTAATTGGCAATATCCCATCATTTTGCTCCTTAAATGTCACAACAGCTTTTTGAACAACCTGTAGTTGATCTTCATAAGGAACCGCATTTTGCTTTATATTTTCTTTCGGATACAGACACCCCGTTAAAAGGCTCATACAACAAAATATTAAAATAATATAGACTTTTTTCACTAGCATCACCTTTTCATACTAATATAACTTGCTCCGTATATAGTATTTTCGAGACCATTCCATTTACTGCTGTACAGGTCCACTAAATACAACAAGAAAAATAACAATTCCTGACACAATCATAAGGGTGTAGGCTACTAACGCTGTAATCCCTTTCAAAAATTTATTCTTTATTTTATGTCTACTTAATAAAATAAAACTTACTGCAAAAAACATAAATCCAATTGCCCCTAAAGCCAACCACATTTTCATAAGCCCTTCTGACATATACACACCCCTTTTTATTAATCTATTTTTATACTATTTTAACAAATTAAAATCTTTAAACAAATACAAAAAGAACATTTTACTACAAATTGCGAATATGTAACTTTAATCAATAGGTTTTTTCAGCATTTCTCACCAATCTAGGCAAAAATAAAGCCGAAGCGATTGTATCTCTCGCTTCGGTTGACCAAATATGCCCAAAAACAGCTCTATTCCCATTCTTTCATGGCTATCATATGCAATCTACAAACTCTTTGTTTCTCATAATTTATTTTTTAAACATCTTGCTTAACGAGCCAAAATCTGTTGGCATATTATTATTAATAATCGCTTTTACAATTTGATCCTCTTGCTCTTTCGGCACTTCACGTCCCGCCATAAGAGCCACTTGATGAATTAATTGACGAAGTACAGTTTCATCACGTAAATTCGCATTTTGCACGGATGATGCTAATTTAAAAATATCCTCTTTATTTACTTTCGCTTCCTTCTCAATATTATTAAAAATGTTATTATCCATTCTTTTCACCCTCTCCTCAAGTTACTCTTCATCCTATGCAAAAATGAAAAAATGGTGAAAAGACCCAAAAAATAAAAAAAGCGCCAGAAGTACAAATGTACTTCTGGCGCTTTTCTTTACAGTAAATCAGGTATAGCTTCCACTTCATGTTTTCGAACACGTCCCATCAATGAGCCTACCGCATCTTTTACGTTATTCCCATTGAACAGCACGTCATATAAAGCAGCTGTAATCGGCATTTCAACTTCCATTTTCTCTGCCAATTCATGAGCAGCTTTCGTTGTTCTTACACCTTCCACGACCATACCCATACTTTCTAACACTTCTTCTAAAGAGTGTCCTTTTCCAAGCATATTTCCAGCTCGCCAATTTCGGCTATGAACACTTGTACAAGTTACAATTAAGTCTCCCATACCAGTTAGACCAGCAAACGTTAACGGATTCCCGCCCATCTTTCTTCCTAAACGAGCAATCTCTGTTAAACCACGTGTCATCAATGCTGCTTTTGCATTATCACCTAATCCAAGACCATCAGTTATACCAGCAGCTAATGCGATAATATTTTTTAACGCACCACCAAGTTCAACTCCAACGATATCTGGATTTGTGTATACACGGAAATAACTATTCATAAATAAATCTTGTACTTCCTCAGCCGCTTCCATACGCTTTGCTGCAGACGTAACTGTTGTCGCTTGTCGTAAACCGACTTCTTCAGCATGACTCGGTCCAGACAGTACAACAACATCTTTAATTAAGTGCTCTGGAATTTCTTCCTCAATCACTTCCGAAATACGTTTTGACGTACCAGGTTCAATTCCTTTGCTCGCATGAATCCAAGTAATTGGTTCAGTAACAATTTCTTTCATCTCTTGTAATACATCTCTGTACGCTTTCGTTGGTACTACTAGCAGTACTGTATTTACATCTACTAATGCTTCTTCTAAAGAAGAGTAGGCTACGATTGTGCTTGGCAATGTAATGCCTGGGAGATATCGACTATTCTCATGTTTCGTATTAATTTCATCCATAAGTTCTGGGCGATTCCCCCAAATACGTACATCATGTCCATTGTCAGCTAATACCATCGCTAACGCTGTTCCCCAGCTACCTGCTCCTACTACTGTGATTTTTGTCATAAAATCACATCCTCTCCATTAGTCTCTTGCTCTAGCGATAATGTGAATCGGCGTTCCTACGAAGCCAAATGATTCACGTAAGCGATTCTTTAAGAAACGCTCATATGAGAAGTGCAATAATTCTGGATCGTTTACAAACACAACAAATGTTGGTGGTTTTACCGCAACTTGTGTTGCATAGAAAATTTTCAGACGGCTACCATTATGAGTTGGTGTCGGATTCATCGCTACCGCATCCATAATTACATCGTTTAATACGTTCGTTTGAATACGGATACTATGACTTTCATTTACCTCATCGATAACCGGTATTAATGTTTGTGTACGTTTTCTCGTTTTTGCAGATAAGAAAACAATTGGTGCGTATTCTAAGAATTGGAAATGAGCACGGATATTTTCTTCAAATGCTTTCATTGTTTTCTCGTCTTTTTTCACTGCATCCCATTTATTTACAACGATAACAACAGCTCGCCCTGAATCATGAGCATATCCAGCGATTTTTTTATCTTGCTCAATAATTCCTTCTTCACCATCTAAAACAACTAAAACAACGTCAGAACGTTCAATCGCTCTTAGAGCACGAAGTACACTATATTTTTCTGTACTTTCATACACTTTTCCTTTTTTACGCATACCAGCTGTATCAATAATTACATAATCTTTTCCATCTTTACTATATGGTGTATCGACAGCATCACGAGTTGTTCCTGCTACATTACTAACAATTACACGCTCTTGACCAAGAAGAGCATTTACAAGTGATGATTTCCCTACATTTGGACGTCCAATTAAAGAGAAACGAATTGTGTCTTCATCATATCCGTCTTCTTCAATCTTTGGGAAATGTTGTGCAGCTTCGTCTAGTAAGTCACCTAATCCTAATCCGTGTGTACCTGAAATTGGGAATGGTTCGCCAAATCCTAATGCATAAAAGTCATAAATGTCACTGCGCATTTCCGGATTGTCCACTTTATTTACCGCAAGTACAACCGGTTTATTTGAACGATATAAAATTTTTGCAACTTCTTCATCAGCTGCTGTTACACCGTCACGACCGTTTGTCATAAAAATGATAACATCCGCTTCATCAATTGCTACTTCAGCTTGTTGACGAATTTGTGTCAAAAACGGCTCGTCTCCAATATCAATTCCGCCCGTATCAATAATGTTAAATTCATGATTTAACCATTCTCCAGCGCTATAAATACGATCACGCGTTACACCTGGAATATCTTCTACGATTGAAACTCTTTCTCCAACAATTCTATTGAAAATAGTAGATTTCCCTACGTTCGGGCGACCTACTATCGCTATTACTGGTTTCGGCATATACTTTCATCCTTTCAATTTGCTTCTGTTTATTATGTAAAAAACCCTTCTTTGTGCAAGAAGGGATTTGCATTCCAGAATATTTCTCAACGTATCAAAACACCTCACATTATAACACACGTTGCTAATGTTTCACAATAATATATACATTCTCTTGTAAGCGATGTGCAATACCATCTAAAATTGCCTCTAAATTATTTGCAACAAATTCTAGTTCCTCTGTCGATTCGCAAACGAATAAAGGAGCACCACCTGCAAATTTTTCTGGAGTCGTTGTTATAACTGCCAGAATAACACTTTCTAACATCATCTCTTATCTCCCCTTCCTTTCGGGGCTTCCGATGACATATGGACAGCACTTTCTAACGTTGGTACATTTCCTATGACACCTATCGCTTTCTCTGCATCTTGATCTTGCGGCAGGACAAAAATCCCAACCCTGCCATCCTCTAAATCACGCTTTGCTAACGGTACAAGCGCTGGTGTACCAGAATCTCTATAAATCCCTAACGCTACTGAAACATCGTGTAAAATAGCTTGTCGTTGCCCTAAATTTGAGATTGTAACCATCGCATCAATTGATTTCGGCTTTAAAATAAAACCCATACCATATTTCATAATTTCTTCTTGTCTTGCTGGCAATCCAATATTCATAATGTAAATATTGTCAATATAAAGCCCTGCTCCTTCAAAACGAAGCGGAACGTGCTCAATTTCAACAAGATCATGCAGCCTTTTACCAGACATTAATTTTTTCGCGATAAAAAATGCAATTATAGCCATAATTACTCCTGCAATCCATGAACGGAACCCTATATACGCAAACGTCGTTGCAAACGACGTTAACATTGCCAAATAGTTGCGACTTTCAAAAACCAATGCAATTCCTTCAATGTATGTATTTCCACGCGGTACGAGCTCATACCCATCTAATTGTTGAAGCGTATTTCTTTCCATATTACGTACATCACGAAATTGTGTCGCTGCTAACGTAAGAAATGTAATGGCAGAAAAATCTTTTTTCAAAATAGACGGGATTGCAATCGCTCCTAAAGCAGCTGCAATTAAACCCATTGCAATATGAATGATTTTCCCATGCAGCCTCGTCGGATATTGCCGCGTATCCGTCCGCAGCATTAGCACCCTTGTAACTGTCCCTGCTATTACGCCGCATAAAATGGCTGGTGTATATTCAGTCATGTATTACCCTCGCCTTTCTTTTACGTGTTTTTCTCTTAAACTGTTCCCTGTATACTGATGCTTTTGCAATCAAAAACAATACTGCCATGAATAATGTAGAAACGGCGACGATATCAAAAAATGCTAAACTACCGTAATCATATGGAAAATTCAATTTCCTAAAAATAAATGTCACTAGCAACTCTCCTTGTAACATTCCTACATATAGGGAACATAATCGTAATACGCGATCCCCATGCAATAACACCGATGCATACACAAGAGCACTACTTAGCAGAAACACTCTATCCACCACAATCCAAATCGGATCATATATTTCTAACAGATGAAAACTTGTATATAACATTGCGATAATAAGTGCCGAAAGTAAGCTATACAATTTTTTCCAGACAGAATATAGCGTGATCCCTATAAAAGAAATAATACAAAGTAGAAGAGCATTTACCGATACCACGAATGAGGCAATCGTTACATGTAACGGAGAGCAAATTATAAAAATCAGTATACAAGCGCCTAACTTCCACCGAATAGGGTCCTTTTTCATAAAAAAGGTTGCGATGACCCACCCTATCCAAGCTACAAAATAAAAAGTACTTCCATCCATCAACTTCACCTCCTATGTTTTCCATTATGGGAACTTTTTATGAAAGTTAATCCACTTTATTTACGCATAGTTTTTTCTTATAACAGCAACACTTTTAACAAGGAGGTGTTATTCATTATGGGTAAAGATCGCCAAGAACGAAAACTACGAGAATCACGCCGCGTTGAATCCGATCGTGATCAATCACTACAATATCCAGGTGCGACTGGACTTGATACACCAGAACAGGCTCGAAAACAAAACCAGCACTAATTAATACAAAAAGACGGTTTCGATATTGTACGAAACCGTCTTTTACATAATCATTTTAATGTTTTAAATTTATATCAAAATAATATTTTGCGCACTATATCCTTCCACTACTTCTTTTTACCTTCACCTATTCCCATTAAAAATTAAGTTCTCTCCAGTAATTCGACAACACACCATCTACATTTTCAACCCTTTTTCAATTGTAATTTTCACGAAATGATATTTTCATATAATACTAGTTCCATTCTCCACTTTATATTACGAAAAAGAATAGAACAAAAAAATCAACCGAACGGTTGATTTTTTATCTCCTACTATAATGCGCAGTATCAATACCACGTTGCATTAACCAATGATATGTTTCACCCTTTACAACAAGAGGTACAGATTGCAACTCTTCTATCGTCTTCGCACCAAGAGCTGTCATAATAAATTTCAAATCTGTATGTAGAAGCTCAATTTCATCCACTAACTTCTCGATACCATCTTGCATTAAAATACGTAAAAAGTAACCAGCAAACGCAGTTGTATTCGCCCCTAATGCGATTGCTTTCGCTACGTCAAGAGCTGTTTGTATACCCCCAGATGCAATAAAAGAGAGGTTATTATTTGTAGAGGTTGCTTCAATAATCGAGGTTGCTGTTTGTATGCCCCAGTTATTAAAATAAGAAAGCATTCGCTGTCTTCTTTCATTTTCAACAGCAGCAAAATTCGTACCACCTTGCCCACCAATATCAATGGCTGTTACACCTACGTTCGCTAACTGTTGCATCGTTTCCTTACTCATCCCAAATCCAACTTCTTTTACAATGATAGGAACTTTACTATTTAAAACAATTTTCTCAATGCGCTGAAGTACTCCAGTAAAATCACGGTCTCCTTCTGGCATCGTTAACTCTTGTATGACATTTAAATGAATTTGCAATGCATTCGCTTCAATCATATCAACGGCGCGCTCTGCCTGCTCGATAGTTGCCTCACTACCTAAATTAGCAAAGAAAATACCATTTGGGTTTACCTTTCTAATCACCTTATAAGAAGCAACTTCACTTTCATCTTTTAACGCCGCCATTTGCGAACCTACAGCCATAGCAAGGTTATGATGTTTCGCTACATATGCTAATTGCTCATTAATATGTAACGTTTTCTCTCCTCCACCACCAGTCATCGCATTGATAAAAATCGGCGAACTTAGTGAAAGTTCGCCGATTTTTGTTTCACATGTTATTGTGTCATAATTTGAATTTGGCAAGCTTTGATGCACAAAATCAATATCATGAAAGCCATGCGTACGAGACTGACCAGTAGAAAGAGCATATTCAATATGATCTAATTTACGTTTTGCCCTTACCACTTGTACCCCTCATTATTTCTTTAATTTTTTCAGTTGTTCACCAATAATATCACTTAATTGGAAAGTAGCAGAATCAGCATTTGGCTCATACTGACTATAATCTTCAGTTACATTATTTTCCTCAAGCGCTTCTTTTATACTTAAAGAAATACGTTTCTCTGCTACGTGAACTTCAAGTACTTTCACTTTTACTTCTTGTCCCATTTCCAATACTTCATTCGGATTTTTCACGTGACGATTTGCAATTTGAGATACGTGTACAAGTCCTTCAACACCAGGTAAAATCTCAACGAATGCACCAAATGTAACAAGGCGTTTTACTACTCCCTCACGAATATCTCCAGCTTTTATTTCGCCAGCAACGTTTTCCCAAGGTCCTGGTTGAGCTGCTTTAATTGATAAAGAAATACGTTGTGTATCAGCATCAACAGATAACACCTTTACCTTAACTTTTTGACCTTGCTCCAACACTTCAGAAGGTTGCTCTACACGTTCGTGTGAAATTTGTGAAATGTGAACTAAGCCGTCCACTCCACCAACGTTAACGAATGCGCCAAAGTCAGTTAATCGTTGCACTGTTCCTTCAACAACGTCCCCTTCTTTTAATGAAGAAATTGCTTCTTTTTTCTTAGAATCCAGTTCTAATTCTACTACCGCTTTATGCGAAAGGATTACACGATTTTTTTCACGGTCTAATTCAACAATTTTCACCGCTAATGTTTTACCTTTATAGTCAGTAAAGTCTTCTACATAATGTACTTCTACAAGTGAAGCTGGAATAAAACCGCGAACACCAAGGTCCACAACTAATCCGCCATTCACAATATCTTTTACAGTAACATCAAATACATGACCAGAAGTAAATTTCTCTTGTAGTTCTACCCATGCTTTTTCTGCATCAACAGCACGTTTAGATAAGACAAGATCATCTTCTTCTAATTTAATAATTTTCAACTCTAGTGTTTGATCTAATTCTACAACATCGCTTGCTTTTTCAATATGAACGTTAGCTAATTCACTAATTGGAATTACGCCATCTGTTTTGTATCCAACATTTACAAGCACTTGTTTCTCTTCAACCTTCGTTACAGAACCTGTAACAACGTCACCAACTTGTAATTCTTTTGAATCCATAACTTCTTCATTCATTTTCTCTACCATGGAAATACCTCCCTACAGAATTGACAAAGCATTTTTTATGTATATACGAAATGAAAACAAAGTTTTCATTTGCACGTTTAAGAATTTCTCATCACATACTCTTTTTCAATACCATTCACAAGAAAATATATTAAACCTATATAAATAGTATACAGCAAAACTAGCTTGAAAAAAGTATGTTTTGAAATATAATAGCGAATATATTCTGACAGTTTTATTCCTCTTTAACTAACTTCTTACAAATCAGCTCATTTGTCAAGGAAAGAGACTCACAATTCACGTATCCTTTACATTTCTATTTAAACAAAAAAAAGAAAGAGGATTATCCCCTTTCTTTATTTCGCAAACACTCCAGAAACAATGCTCATAATTTTTTGGACAACTTCTTCAATTGATAAAGAAGTCGTATCTAATTCCAATGCATCATCAGCCTTTTTTAGTGGAGAAACTTCGCGTTCTGAATCTAATTTATCACGCTGAGCAATTTCTTCTTTTAACTGCTCTAAATTAGAATCGAAACCTTTATTTAAATTTTCTAAATGTCTTCTTTCCGCTCTTTCTTCAACAGAAGCAAGCATAAAGATTTTCACTTCAGCATCCGGTAATACATGTGTACCAATATCACGGCCGTCCATTACAACGCCGCCTTTTTTCGCTAACTCTTGCTGACGACGTACCATTTCTTCACGAACAAGGCGATGTTTCGCTACAATAGATACTCGATTCGTCACATCAGGTGTACGAATTACTTCAGAAACATCTTGTCCATTTAAAAATACAAGCTGTGTATTGTCTCCTTGCTGAAACTCAATATTTACATTCTTTACAACTTCCATTAACTGCTCTTCATTTTCAATGTCTACTTTTTGTTCAAGGGCTGCATATGTAAGCGTACGGTACATTGCGCCTGTATCAATATAAACGTAAGAAAGTTCCTTCGCAACAACTTTTGCCACTGTACTTTTCCCAGCAGCTGCTGGACCATCTATAGCAATTGAAATTCGTTTATCCATCGTAACACCTCATTTTTTCACTTATAAAACAAAACGAAAAGCAGGTGTTCACCCTGCTTCTTCTCATTTGCTTCACGTCATTAAATCCTCAATTATTGTAGCATAATCCTTCATAGAAGAAAATGAAAACTACCTATTCACCTGCAAGATTTCCATTTTGTTTTTTACCATGACACCCTCATAATAAACAATTTTAGATAAATATTTCACTGATGACTTATGTATAAATAACAATTGCACAACAGAAAGACAAATGAATTGTATTATTAATATACGAATAAAAATTCTCTCCATCTTTTTCACCGCAATCCCTCCCTCCTATACTATATTTGCCCATTTCGTTTCGTGATTTTATACATCATACATATAGCGGTTAATTTTATTGTCATTTTCGAGGCATACTTTTATACATTTCCATTGTCGAATTTACTCAAAACATGTTATGTTCTAAATGTATTTTTTTACTTGAAAGGGGTATAAGCATTGAAAAGAATCCTAGTTTTACACACAGGTGGAACAATTGCAATGGAGGAAGATAAAGAAACTGGGGTCGTACAACCAGGTGAAAAAAATCCTCTTTTAAAATTCATTCCTGATTTAGAAGGCGATGTTGATTTAATCGTTGAAGATGTGTTCCATCTACCATCTCCTCATATGACACCGAGCGAAATGTTACAATTACAAGTCATCATTGATGAAAGAGTAAAACAAGACAACATTCATGGCGTAGTCATTACGCATGGCACGGATACATTAGAAGAAACAGCTTATTTCTTAGATTTAACAGTACAAGCAACTATTCCGATCGTAGTGACAGGTGCAATGCGCTCTAGCAATGAGTTAGGTGCTGATGGTCTATATAACTTCTTATCAGCTGTAAAAGTTGCTAGTTGTGATGAAGCTGCAGAAAAAGGTGTTTTAGTCGTATTAAATGACGAAATTCATTGCGCTACAAATGTAACGAAAACACATACAAGTAATGTCGCAACATTCCAAAGCCCACAATACGGACCAATTGGAATGGTAACAAAACGCGGCGTTGTCTTCCATCACGCTTTAGTACATCACGAAACATATACGATAAACAAAGTGTCTAAAAATGTAGTTGTTCTAAAAGCATATGCTGGCATGGATGATACATTATTAGCAGCAATCGAAAATCTTCCTGTAGACGGCATTGTTATCGAAGCTCTTGGACAAGGTAATCTCCCTCCGAGAACACTACCTAGCCTAGAAAGATTATTAAATAAAGGTATTCCTGTCGTATTAGTTTCTCGCTGTTTCAACGGTATCGTTCAAGACGTATATTCGTATGAAGGTGGCGGTAAACACTTAAAAGATATGGGCATTGTATTCACATACGGCTTAAATGCACAAAAAGCACGCATTAAATTGCTTGTTGCATTAGAGAATACAAATTCTCATGAATCCATTCAAAATATGTTTATGCACGAATAAAAAGAAGCTGTCGAGGTTTTCCCGACAGCTCCTTTTTATTTTTCTCTTAATGCAATGGTTTGCGCAATCGCATCTCCATGAAATCTACCGTTCTCGATAAATATTTCATTTGCATTATTTCCAGCAGCAATGACACCTGCAATGAAAATATTTTCAGCACTCGTTTCCATTCTATCCTCTGTATAAATTGGACGTCCTGTTTCTTCATCAATCTGAACACCCATCTTCGTTAAGAAGCTATGATCAGGATGATAACCAGTCATCGCAAATACAAAATTGTTTTTGATTGTAAAAGCTTCACCATCAACTGTAAACGTTAATGTATGCTCAGTAATTTCTTTCACATGAGCCCCAAAATGCATTTGAATTGTACCATTTCGTACTAACGCCTCAAATTCCGGCAAAATCCAAGGCTTTATGCTTGGTGAATACTCACTTCCACGATACAGTACCGTTACACGTGCACCAGATTTAACAAGTTCTAACGCGGCATCTACACTCGAGTTTTTCCCACCTATAACTACTACATCTCGATCAAAATAAGGATGCCCCTCTTTAAAATAGTGAGCTACTTTCTTCAATTCCTCACCTGGAACATTCATATAATTTGGATTATCATAATATCCAGTTGCTACAACAATATATTTCGCTATATATATTTCTTTACTTCCGTCACGCTTTGTCGTCTCAACCTGAAAAACTTCTCCATCTTTTTGAACTTTCTCCACTCGCTCAAAAGCATTTACACGTACAGATTTACGTTTTACTACTTCACGATAATACGCAAGCGCTTGATTTCGAACTGGCTTACGATTTTCTGTAATAAAAGCTACATCACCAATTTCTAATTTTTCACTCGAAGAGAAAAATGTTTGATGAGTTGGATAATTATAAATAGCATTTACAATGTTTCCTTTTTCAATTACTAACGGATTTATCCCAACCTTTTGCAACGAAATTGCAGCCGCTAATCCGCACGGACCGCCTCCGATTATAATAACTGTTTCTTTCTGCATACTCGTCCACTCCTAGTCTTCTACCAATACACTATTTATAAAAACAAGAAAAAACCTACTTACAGCAGTAGGCACCTATCTTTATTGTATTCATTTTTCATATATTTGTCATCTAAACGAAACGTACATCCGATAGACATCTGCTAAAAACTGCTGAAATTTAATACCTTGTTTCCCTAATACATTCTCAGGATCAATCTTTCTAGCTGGATCAAGCGTTTTATGTGACACGATATCTTTTTTCGGATTTAAGCCAAAGTTTTGGCATAAATACGCATGATACCATGTAAAACGATTATATGCTTCCCAAAAGTTAACATCACCGCCATAACAAAGTTCCACTCCAATGGCCGCCTTATTCGCGTCATAGCCATATAAGTCATTATCCGTCGGCACACCATATCGAACATGATACGCAACTTCATTTATAGGAATAATCTCCAATATTGTTTTATCATCTATAAATGTATGCGCCGAAGCTTTCGGTTGTAATTCATTAAAGTAATCTCGATTTCCTATCGCATTGCTTCCAGGATTCCCCGTATCATGGCTTACAATAAATCTAACTTTAGTCAGAGGAATCCCTGGTCGTGAACTTCCATATCCAATATAGTTGCGCTCTATAGGAAACATTGCCATTGCTACCAACTCCCGCTCTAGAAGGTTACCTTACTTCCTTATATATGTATTCGGTAACAATGTCCTTATCGCATATTTCTTACGCGAAGAGAAAATCGAAAATATTTGAAGTGAACACCATAAACAACAAGATACTTACAGCCACTCCATAAAAACCGTAAAACCAAACACAATCTTCTTTCGTATCTAAACCGAAAAATTTATTTACCGATTGTAATAATGTGCCACGCTTGCTTTGTTTGTTTCGTAATACTTCCACTCGCTCTACAACATCTGCTGGCATCATAAATCTTTGGTCTACTGTCATTTTCATCATTTATCTCTCCTTAAAATCATTTCCGTTTTGTTTATCTAAGGAGAGTATAGCACGTTTGTTCGTATAGAACAAGCGTTCTTTTTTGTTTTTATTTTATTTTTCAGCAATCCAAGTAAAAATTGAGATTACAACGGCAATAATCGGCCCTACTACAACCACACCAAATATCAAAAACAGTAGCCCTTCCCCGAACATCCGAACGATACTTATTTTTCGAGCTTTCATCGTTCTTGCAAGTTCTCCCTCTAACCTCTTAACCTTTTCTTCTAATTGTTCTACTCGTTCCAGCATTTCATTCTCCATATACAACACCTCATTCAATATTTCAACAAAAAAACGTGATTTCCTCGAAAGGAAATCACGTTTTCTCAAGATATAATATTTTATACCCAACCTCTGAAGCGGCTTGCTTCAGCCATTTTACGAACACCAACCATGTACGCCGCTAAGCGCATGTTCACTTTACGAACTTGTGCTGTTTCATAAATAGAATCAAATGATCTTACCATTACTTTTTCTAAACGTTGTTCTACTTCTTCTTCAGTCCAGTAGTAACCTTGGTTATTTTGTACCCACTCAAAGTAAGATACTGTTACACCACCAGCACTTGCTAACACGTCTGGAACAAGTAAAATTCCGCGATCTGTTAAAATTTTAGTCGCTTCTAATGTTGTTGGACCATTTGCAGCTTCAACAACGATTTTCGCTTTAATATCATTAGCATTTTCTTCTGTAATTTGGTTCTCAATTGCAGCTGGAACTAAAATATCGCAATCAAGCTCTAACAATTCTTTGTTTGAAATTGTATTGTTAAATAGCTTTGTTACTGTACCGAAGCTATCACGACGGTCTAATAAATAATCAATATCTAATCCGTTTGGATCATGTAACGCGCCGTAAGCATCTGAGATTGCAATAACTTTCGCACCTGCATCATGCATAAATTTAGCTAAGAAGCTACCAGCATTACCGAATCCTTGAACAACAACGCGTGCACCCTTAATATCAATGCCACGTTTTTTCGCAGCTTCGCGAATACAAATTGTTACACCTTTCGCTGTTGCTGTTTCACGTCCATGTGATCCACCTAATACAAGCGGTTTACCTGTAATAAATCCTGGTGAATTAAATTCATCAATACGGCTATACTCATCCATCATCCATGCCATAATTTGAGAGTTTGTGAATACATCTGGAGCTGGAATATCTTTCGTCGGACCTACGATTTGGCTAATTGCTCGTACATAACCGCGGCTTAATCTTTCTAACTCACGGAATGACATTTCACGTGGATCACAGATAATTCCACCCTTACCTCCACCATATGGTAAATCAACAATACCACATTTTAAACTCATCCAGATTGAAAGTGCTTTCACTTCATTTTCTGTTACATTCGGATGGAAGCGAATTCCACCTTTCGTTGGACCAACAGCATCATTATGTTGTGCACGATATCCTGTAAATATTTTAACAGTCCCGTCATCCATACGAACTGGTATTTTCACTGTCATCATACGAATTGGTTCTTTTAATAATTCATATACTTCGTTTGGATAACCCAATTTTTCTAACGCTTCACTAATAACAATTTGTGTTGAATTCAATAGTTCAAAATGTTGTTCCCTTTGTTGTTGTGTTTTTGTTTGAGTTCCCTTTTCGGCTACCATAGTAAGTAAACCCCCTGTAATTTCACTTGTTTAGTAAACCTTCATTGCCTAGTATACACCCTTAAATTTGGAATGCAATAGAAAACGCTAACAAATATATACAAACTATTTTATATTGCAAGCGTTTTCACTATTATTATAGTCCTTTTATTACTTTTAGAAAAGTAAAATACTTAAATATTTAAATGTTTTTTATTTTCATCAACCATACTCCCATAAAACTGCATATTTTATTTTCAAAAAGTATGTTCGAGTATTTACAATCATCCCTTCCCTTATCCAAATAAAAACAAAACCTCAGCTTTGTTGTATTAGCTGAGGTTTTGTTTTTTCACAAAGTAATTGTGTATTTGTTCTATCGCGTTAACATCCATTAATTCTTTACCGTACTCCATGATGCGATAAATGGTTGCTGTAGACGGATTACCGTATTCCGCTAAAATAGCTATAAAATCCGCCTTTAACAATTGAATTTGTTCCTCTTCTTCCACCCAAAGATAGAAGCGCTCATCCCACGTATATAGCTTTCCGCCAGTTACACCAAGGTTATATAAGCGATTCGACAGGTTAATTACGTCATCTAGCGTAGCAAACTCATATAATATATGCTCACTTTCATCTAGAGTCACTTGCATTTCAATAAACTCGTCACGGAACTCATCATCTGTATCCATTTCTTGATTTTCTTTCGTTACAATTACAACCATCCCTTGTGCTTGTAGAGAAAACACTTCAACTGCAATCGGACCATCTGCTTCAAATCCTAATTCCTTATTTGCTTCTTGCATCATATCACGAAATAATTGCTGTACTTTCGGCGCATTTCTCCATAAATCTTCTTTCGTTAATCCTCGTTCAGATAAATCATCAAATGTTAGAAAAATTTTTATCTTATTGTAATTTAATCGTTCCAGCCTCATCTCATACCCTCCCTACGTAACCAATGCATCTAATTTTATTATATGAAATAGAAAATAGATGGTTCTTTTCGAACAACTATTCCGATATTTTTAACCATTCATCCCATTCTTCTTTCGTATCACCAATTAAGATTGTTTCAATGTCCAACTGCTTTAGAACGCCTAGCTTTCCGATAAATCCAACAGAAAGAGATTCCCTTTTTTCTTGTAATAAATTTATAAAGTTCATCGTCTTTTTCATATCTTGTTCGTCAGCAAAAGATACAAATACATATTTCGGCTGTATTTCCTCTACCGCTGACAACATACCATCTTCAGCTAAGCTTGTCCTAATATATATCGCCTCATATCCTTTTAAGCGTAAATAAGTTGAAAAAATAAATCCTTTCAATGCATTCTTTTCTAACACAATAACTTTGTGTAAAGAGGAAAACATTGAGGCATTGTGATACACCATCCCTAGACGCGTTTGTAAAAATGATAATGCATATTGGAATTGCACCATTGAAATCTCATTATTATTTTTTGACGTTAATAATTTGTCTGTCACTCGAAGAACGATACTGGCAACAACCTTTTCTGTTGAATATATACTAAAAGCTTCGTTTAATAATGCAGCAATTGTAATTTCATCAAATTTTAACAAAGCTTGTAGCAAATCGTCCACTAAAACAACTTCTTTATCGAAATGTATCTCTTTTTGAACTGTACTCGGCAAACGATTCTCTTCTAATAACTGAACTGCTTGTCCAATCATCATGCCGGAGGAAACTTTTTCCATTAACCATTTTAAAATTTGAATATGCTCTTCTGTATATAAACGATGCCCAGCTTGATTTCGCTTTGGGGCAATAATTTGATATCGTCTTTCCCATGCACGAAGCGTGCTCGGCTGAACTCCAATTATATTCGAAACAGCTTTTATATTATATTTCCCACTAAGAGTTGGCATCATTTCCCTCCGCACAATGTAATGATATGTGTTTGAGCAGGTGCTCGGAAACGAAGTGGTATCAATGTTGTTCCGTACCCATTACTAACAAAGAGAATCGTATTCAAATGCTTATATACGCCACCTTTTAAATATTTTTTAGATGGGAATAATCGGATTTGTCCTCCATGCGTATGTCCACTTAACACAAGTGAAATCTGTTCATTTCCAGACATTTTTTTTATTATATCAGGGTTGTGACTAACTAGGATACGAAAACCATCTTCTTTACAATCCGCCAATGCCAAATCTAGACGATCACGGTGCAATCCAACATCATCGATACCGAGCAAACAAATTTTCTCTCCTAATTCAGACTCAAATACCACTCTTGTATTATCTAAAACTTTTACGTTATTTTCTAATAATAACGCATCTAATTCATGATATTCTATCTCATAATCATTGTTTCCCCACACAAAATATACAGGACCTATCTCTCTTAACTTTTGAATATTCGCAGAGATTTTTGATAAAGAGACACCTTTCTCTGCTAAATCTCCTCCGATAATTACAATATCTACTTTTCCTTTTACTTGTTCAATTAACAAATTCGAAATGACTCTTCTATGAATATCAGAAATAAAAAACACATTTACTTTTTGAAAACTTTTCGGAAATTCTTTAAATACTAAAGTATGTTCCAACACCTTATTACGCATCGCTTCTTTATACATCACAAGAAGTAATAAAATCCCCATGCCTATGAGAGTACTGAATAATATAATCCATATCATATTTTTGACTCCCCTCCTCATAAAGATAATCCTAGGCTTTTATAACAAACTGTGATCGCTTAACTCACTAGCTTTCTTGCTTTGTGGACTTATCTTTTATCGGAATTTTTAATTCTTGACCTGCACTCACTTCATCTTCTTGCAAGTTATTATACTTTTTAATTACTTCAATTCCATTTCCATCTGAAAAATATTGCTTCGCTATACTTTCTAAAGTTTCTCCCTCTTTCACAGTATGCGTTATTACTTTTTCAGACTGTTTCTGCGACTCAGATTTAGCTGAATCAAAGAAGATTACTTCAAACGCACTTTTTCCGGCATTATTACTATCACCCTTCACCTGAATATATTTATCCGTGTACCACAAAATACTAATTGGCAGCAGAATGAATAGAAATGTTAAAACCCGGACGAAAATGTGATTTATTTTAAACTTTTGTTTTTTCTCTTTATTTCTATGAATTTCACTACGCGGCGGTAAACTTTCTTTTTCTTCCACTCGCTCAACTTCTAATTCCTCTTCAAAATCAGGAATTCGTTTCCTCATGTTGTTCACCACCACCTTCCATTTATTTTCTTAATTGGAGTCCCATTATAAAATCAACAAGAAAGTGTGCAAAGATTGTTATAAACAAATTTCCTGTCCATTCAAATACATAACCAAAGACAAAACTAATGAAACAGACGAAACAAAACAAAAATGGCTTTGTTATATAACGAATATGTAACACTGCAAATACGAAGCTCGCAATTACAATTCCAAAATGAGTCTGCACTACACCTCTAAATAAAAACTCTTCTGCAAAACCAATTAAGAACGTAATAACGAGTAAATGCAGAACGGACATTCCTCGAAACATCTTATCGTTAATACCACCATCATCAAACCAAGACTCCGGAAACACTCGCATTGCAACATAATCTAATAACACAATACCAATCGCTAACAAACCACCTATAATAAGTATAGATACTGGTTCCCATTTCCATAAATTAAAGACTTCTTTTACATCTTGAAATAATATATATGCCAGTAAACAGCCAATACCGATAATAATTAACTGTGTTATATATAGATTCAGCCTTATTTCCTGCGGACTCATATCTTCAACATTATGCCTTTGAATGTTCATCATTCCTCCATCTTTTCTAGGCCGAAAAGCTTTTGTAACTCTGTTTCCCAATTATAGTCGAAATCCGATTGTTGCGCTCGTCTTTTTTTATAATCTTCTTTTGTAATACCGCAATAATCGCAGCAATTAATTAACTCTTGCTCTTTCCTATAACCGAACTGTTGCAGCACATATTCACGTCTACATCCTTTAACTTGTATCCATGACTTCATATTTTCTAGCTCACTATATTTATTACGCAACCTTATTTCTACTTCAGCTATTAATCGGTTCATGATTTCATCTGACAAACCTTCTAATAATAATCTTCGTTGTTGTATAATTCCAACCTGTTCGAGATGATAACGAACGAAACGCCAATATTGCTCATTAAATCTTGCTGCATTATAACAAATTTCTTCTACATCTTCTATTGGTAATTCTTTCGTTTGAAACATTCTTTCTTGTAGTAAAGAAAATAAAAATTGTATTTGTGACTTACTTGGCAATTCATCCTCAATGATTGAAATTGGTAAATCATGATCCAACGGACTACATAATAAAATAGCTATACTCGGTTCGCCATCTCTTCCAGCTCTTCCGATTTCTTGTAAGTAAGAAGCTATATTAGTTGGATAATGAAAATGAATAATATATCGCGTATTCGCCTTATTTACCCCCATACCAAATGCACTTGTACATATTACAAGTTGCAATTGATCGTTCATAAACTGCTGTTGAATTAACATACGCTCTTCATGTTCCATACCACCATGATAAAAAGCTACACCAGTAACACCTTTCCCTCTCAAGTATTCCGTTAACCTTTCTGTCCACGCTCTACTTGAGCAATATACAATCCCCGGCCCTTGTAAATACATCACCTGCTCTAAAAGCGTCTCTTTCTTTTCTTCTATCGTCTCTACAAATTGCACATCCATTGCAATATTAGGACGGTCAATAGAGTATACATGTTCCGCAGCACCCTTTAAATTTAAACTATCTGCGATATCCTGCAGTACCCCTTTTGTCGCTGTGGCTGTCAATGCTAATACTGTAGGAGAACCAATATTTTTAATAACTACATTTAGTCTTTTATAGTCCGGTCTAAAATCATAACCCCATTGAGAAATACAATGAGCCTCATCAACAACAAATAATGAAATATGAATTTTCTTCAATTCCCTAATTAATAACTCCGACTGTAACATCTCTGGTGAAACAAAAATAAATTTATATGAAGATAATTTTTTCATCGCTTCTCTTTTTTCATTTAATGTCCGAAAACTATTAAATGCTATTACTCGGTTTTTCACAACATACTTTAATTGTGTCACTTGATCTTCCATTAAAGATAATAACGGTGATACAACAAGCACTGTTCCTTCTCGCATAAGCCCTGGAAACTGATAGCACATAGATTTCCCTCTTCCAGTCGGAAGCATTGCTATCACATCTTTTCCTTCTAATAAATCTGTAATTACTCCTTTTTGACCTGGACGAAATTCAGAATATCCAAACCACTTATATAAATATTCTTCAAGTTTCATTTACACCCTCCATCCGCGCTAATACAAGACGAACTTCAAAATAAGAAATATCTTCTCCAACCGCTTGTTTCAAAACACGTAACTTCCGCGTTTGCAATGCTTCAATTACTTTTATTACTTTGTCTATCTTTTCTTTTTCCATAAACATTTCAATAGAAAAATCTTTTTCTCGCAAAGCAATTTCAACAAAATGATCTTCTATCGTTGCAACCTTTAAATTCCGAATCGTCGCTATTTCTTCTAAAGAACGTCCTTGCCTCCAAAAATTATATGTTTTTTTCGTGGATAAACTAAATAATTCAGCTCTCTCATTTGGATAAGATATAATTTCAGCTAATAGTGGAAATTCATTTTCTTTATCACGAACTTCTTGTATAAAGAAATGCATTGTACCCCAAAATAAAAAATACACCCTGAATATATCTTGTTTCGTAATTTCTGCTAATTGTTGCAATGTACAACCAATACGTTCATAACCCGTTAATCGATATGTTACAATCGTCGCTTCTATCGCATTACTCTTTTCTAAAAGATTCTGTACTTCCGTCCATAGTTTTCTCGCCAACTCACTTCTCTTATATGGCCTTCCTGTTAGAAAACGTTTCACCCACATCATTATTTCTGTATCTTGCTGAATTGGAATAAACCTCGTATTATTCTGTTGTAAATTTGATATGGTTTGAATAATCAATGATAATCTTTTCCAAAATGTTTCACCTAATTCACCGTAATGTAAACCATGCAAATGTGCTGGAAAAGCATAAACTTCCTCCCATTTATGTAACTGCATTTTACCCGTAGGTGTTAACACATATGTATTTTCATGTATTTCTTGAATAAAATCCGCTTGCAACAACTTTGCAACTTCACCATCATAGTCATTTCTATTCAATGATTTATATATTCCGAACAAAAATGAAATTCGGAACATATTTCCATCTTGTAAAGTTTGCGAAGAACGTTTGCCCTTTAGTAAATAATAAATAGAAGAAACGGTTCTCTCACCATTCAATTGTTTTAAACAATGCAACAAAGTATATTGTATTTGCATGACCGCTTCCACCTTCCAATCTTAACTTCATTCTTTTCAGTACAATTACACTATCTACTGTCGCTCATTAAACTTATCATATAAGAACTATATACTTGTATATAGTCTATTGTATCAAACGAAATCATATTTACGTATTTTGAAAATCTTATGACATAATTCAAAAATAAGTTGACACTCTAATTGATAAGCATTATCATTATAATTTTATGTTGAAAAGTTTTACAAACCGTTTTACAATAAGGTTATAATTTTTATGGCGAGCTTTTCACATACATATTATCAGGAGGGAAAAAAGATGGCAAAATATACAATCGTTGATAAAGATACTTGTATTGCATGTGGTGCTTGTGGCGCTGCTGCACCAGACATTTATGACTATGATGATGAAGGTATTGCATTTGTAACATTAGATGATAACCAAGGTATCGTTGAAATTCCAGATGTATTAATTGAAGATATGATGGATGCATTCGAAGGCTGTCCAACTGACTCAATTAAAGTTGCTGACGAATCATTCGACGGAGACGCTTTAAAATTCGAATAGTCTTTTATTAACTTCAAAAAATGCCCCTCATATTGATGAGGGGCATTTTTTGTATCTAAATTTTATTTTCCTTAATAAAAAACCATTAGTAGTTTCACACTACTAATGGTTTTAATATATATTATGCATTTTTCATTTTTGCAAACACCCATACTTTCAGGCGTGAGAATAATGCTACAAATACAATTGTTACAACAATCCCTTTAATTAAATTAAATGGTAAGATTGCCGTTACAACCGTTGTTCTTATGGTTTCGCTAGACATAGCCGGTGAATTTAAAAACCAAGTGTAAGCCGGGAATATGATGATGTAGTTTAATACACTCATAATAAGTGCCATTGTAATTGTCCCTAGCATTAATCCTGTAGTTAAACTCTTCACAGTACGATACTTTCTAAATAAGAAAGCTGCTGGTCCAATAAATAAACATCCTGCAATAAAGTTTGCAATTTCTCCAACTGGTACTCCCGTTAAACTCCCTTGAATCCCGTAATGTAAAATGTTCTTTATCGCCTCTACAATCACTCCTGCTACTGGTCCAAAGATAATTGCTGCAATTAAAGCTGGTACATCACTAAAATCAATTTTCAAAAATGGCGGAAGCCCTGGGAACGGGAAATCCAACATCATTAGTAAATATGCAATACTACTTAGCATCGCTACACTCACCATCTGCACTACACTGTTTTTTTGTTTCATCTTTCTCTCTCCTTTTCCATCGATCATCTCATGGAAAGTGGAAAGGTTCTGCTATGCCTGTTTTTCATAGAACGAAAAAACCCTTTGTGTTTTACACAAAGGGAGAATTTAAGGCACATCAAACAGACGTTCAAATCCATATCTTTTTTGAACGCTTGAACCTCCATCTTCTCCCATCCAGACTATACTGTCGGCTTTGGAATCACACCAAATCCTGCCTTAACGGCTCGCGGGCTTAGAACAAAATCATAAATAGTTCATCACCGCCGGTCGGGATTTTCACCCTGCCCCGAAGATAGACCGATATTCTATTTTCCCCTTCATTATACAACAACCTCATAACATTGTGAACTAAAAAATTGTAACTTATTTAAAATTAGTTATTTATTTTTCATAACAACAAATAAATTGCGAGATATTTTACAATACAATCCATATTTTTTTATTATTCGGCATTTCTCTTTTGGGTTACCTAGTCATATATAATTAAAAGTGATAAGATATTGAATTGTTAAGATAAGAACATTTTCTGAGTTATGGAGGAAATGTCATGAAAAAAGAAAAGAGACATTCTATTCGAGAAGCAATGAAAAAAAACTTAAGAAAAGAATACTTTTACTTAAAAAAAGAATTACTTTTCTACTGCCCAATTGATTTAGGCACATTCTCAAATGAGACATACTATGCTACTTTCGATGAAGATGGCATAAGTATTTATCAGTATGATAAAAAAACAGAAAGTAAATTAAAATTGTGTGAGCGTCATCCGTGGAAGAGTTGGAATAAAGTGAAGATTGATCACTATTTGACAACTTCTCAATTTATTTTTCAGGGTGAGCGAAATTGGATCTTATCTCTTTTTCAAAAAGGAAAAGAAGCCCAAAAAATTATTGAAGAGCATACATCTTTACAAACAGAAGTTGTTTCCCGCTCTTTCTTAAAAAAACTTCCTGGTTTTCGTTCTAATACACCACTGAATAAATACATCGGTAGTATTTGTTACACTGCACTTATTGCATTTTTATTAAAATGGATGATTCCATTTCAAGCACCACAAATCGCCCTGTATTCTATTTCGATTGGTTGTATGCTTCTTGGCCTACTTTGTTTGACAATCGGTTTAATTGAACCGACTATCGTACTGTTTCGAACAAAAGAGAAAACAAGAACAAAAGTTTTTTACTTGTATAGCTATTTAGCTATTTCTGGATTTATATGTGTCTTTATTTTTTGGTAAAAGAAGCCGTCCCAAAATAAACTTTGGGACGGTTTTCTTTTAGATATAGATGCTCTGATTCACTCAATAGTTCTAGCAAAAGCGCCCATATAATTTCATTTACATTGAACATTATTTAAGAAGAACATAAATTTGTTCAAAGTTTAATTTTTGAGACGTTTCCTTTACTTAACATATAATTGTTGATTAGGATAAATTAGCTCTTGCTGCAATCCATTTTTTTCTTTAATTTCCTTAAGTGTCATACTAAATTTCCGTGCAATACTAACTAAAGTATCCCCTTTTTGTACGACATATAATGACGAAGAAACAACTTCATTTCTTTGTTCACTTAAAACAAGCAATGGGTTCATCGCATTCTTTTTCGCCATCGTCCATCTTCCTTGATGAAGTTCTAAATGTAAGTGTGCACCTCGCGATTCTCCCGTGTTCCCTACTTCTCCAATTTTTTCTCCTTTTGAAATATAATCTCCTTGTCCCACATATCTCTTATTTAAATGTGCATATACAGCCTCATATTCTCCGTGTTTAATAAATACAACATTTCCATAACTACTCGAATAATAAGACCTCGTTACCTTACCATCTTGGATAGCTGCCACAGGCGTTCCAATTGGCGCAGCTACATCAATACCATAGTGTTTTCCATGCCTTGTCCCAAAATAATCACTTATCTGACCTTCAACAGGCCATGTCCATCGATTTTCTTCTGCATAAACATGTAATTGAGATACAAACAGTATACTCAATAGCATGACGCCGCATTTTAAAACTTTCATATACATCCTCCGTTTTCTAATTACCACTATACCTTCTCTATTTTGGTATATTACAGAAAAAAGTATACAAAAAAAAAGAAAGTGAATTACTCCACTTCCTTCTCTTTCTTATCACGAAAAACTAATGCACTACGGTTATACTCCACATCTTTCACTTGTAATCGAGCATTTATTACTCGAGCTATTGCAAACAAATAATCAGATAATCTATTTACATACTTTAAGACAACTTCATTTATTTTCACTTCTTTTTGCAATGATACTATAGAGCGTTCTGCTCTCCTTACAACAGTACGTGCAATATGAATAGTAGCCGCCGCCTCGCTACCTCCTGGCAAAATAAAGCGTTCTAATGGCGGGGCTTCTTCTATATACAAATCAATCTTTCTTTCTAAGCTTTCAACCATCTCAATTGTCACCTTATAAGGAATTTTTTGTTCCACTATTGCCAAGTCTCCTCCGCAATCAAATAGCTCATGTTGAATATTTTCGAGCTCATTGTAAATATCTCTATAAGTCCCGCCTTGAAGCTTAGTCATTGCATATCCGATATGAGAATTCGCCTCGTCTATTGTTCCATACGCTTCCACACGGATATCATCTTTATCAACCCTACCGCCTATTACACTTGTCGTTCCTTTATCTCCTGTTTTTGTATATAATTTCATTTCTTCACAGCACCTCTATTGTTATTCTTTATTCGAGCAACATAGAAAAAAGTTCTACCATTCTTTATTTAATTGAGTTTACAAAAAAATAAAAAACAGCAGAACTTTATTCATTATCAACTTTAAAAACACATATCTAAATTATACGATTCGGTAAATAGACAGAAAATGTAGTTCCTTCTCCAACAACACTTGATACAGAAATTTTACCATCATGGCCTTGCACAATATTTTTCGCAATCGCAAGCCCGAGTCCTGTTCCACCCTTTTTCCCACGTGTTCTTGCTTTATCAGCTTTATAGAAACGATCAAATAAAAATGGAATATCCTCTTCTGGAATGCCTGCACCCGAATCTTGTACTTCAAAAATGAGGCCATTATTTTTCGTATCAATTACAAGCGTTACATGTCCGCCTGCGTTTGTATGACGTATTGCGTTATCAATTAAATTCGTCAATACTTGTTCCATACGATCTGCATCAAACGGGTATTGTTCAATTGGATCTTTGAAATCAACCGTTAACGCGACCTCTTTATCCTTTGCAATCCCTTGGAATTTACGACCTATTTTTTCAACGAAAGGATGAATATCAACTTCACCTATATGTAACTCTACATTACCACTTTCCATGCGTGCTAAATCTAATAATTCATTTACAAGTTTACCTAAACGAACGGATTCATCATAAATGATTTGAACAAACTCATTAATTTCTTCTTTCGTTTGCACAATATCATCTAAAATCGCTTCACTATACCCTTGCAGCATTACCATTGGTGTACGAAGTTCATGCGATACATTCGCAATAAAGTCTTGACGCATCTTTTCAAGACGGCGTTCTTCCGTCATATCTCGCAGTACAGCTACAGCTCCACGAATTTTCGTTTGATTGTAAAGCGGCGTCATAAGAACTACATAGTTCCCTTTTTGTAAATTAATTTCAACAACTTGTTGTTGTTCACTTTCTACAACAAGATGGAATAGTTCCACAAGTTCAGAAGGTAGTTTTTTACTTAGCTCTATCTCTTTTTCTTCTTGCCAAACTTGTAAGAAATGTTCGGCCGGCGGATTGATTACTACAACTTCACCTTCTTGATTTAATGTAATAACCCCATCTGCCATACTACTTAAAATACTAGCTAACTGTTCTTTCTCTTGTTGCAAGGCGTTCATATTAAACTTCAACTGTTTTCCCATTTGATTTAAGGCCGTTGCAAGCTCACCAATCTCATCCTGAGATACCATAGGAGCTTTCGCATCAAACTTCCCACGCGACACTTCAAAAGCAACCTCACGCATTTTACGAAGTGGTGCTGTAATTCGAGTAGATAAGAAGAACGCAAAGAAAGTTGTTAATATAATCGCAATTCCAGCCGATAAGAAAATAAAATCAGTCGTTCTTTCCATACCTTGTATCGGTACTTGTAAAGATTCATATACGAACACTGCACTTTGATTTTTTGATTGCACTGGTTTTCCGACGATCATAATATCATTTTCGGTGTTTTTATTCTTCCTACTATTAGACGCTTTTCTAATGTTATTCTTAATTTCTTTTTTGTCTGTAAAAACAGCCGCTAATTCTTTATCTTCTTTTAAGTCATCCATTGTAAGAGTGACTAATCCTTCTTGTTTCGGTGAAGAAGAAATTTCTTTACCATCTTCTACAATAATAATCCTTGAAAGTGGATCAGAGAATTTGTAAGCGATATTCTCAATCGTTTTTACATCGGCACCTTCTTCAATTAACTCTGAAACACTTGTTGCGACTTTTTGAAGCCTAGCTTCACTCATATCAACATAGTATGTTCTAAAAAACTGTGAAAGTAAAATCGCAACAAATCCAAGCACGAACGAAACGAGAAGTAATATGGTCATCCATAACTTCCCTACTACACTTCTCCAAAGCATCAGTCGTTCACAACCTCAAATTTGTAACCTACACCCCAAACAGTAACAATCATTTTCGCTGCATCTGGTGATTTTTTGCTTAACTTCTCACGTAAACGTTTTACATGTGTATCAACTGTACGTAAATCTCCGAAGAATTCATATTGCCATACTTCTTTTAACAGTTGCTCACGATCGAATACTTTATCAGGAGCTTTCGCTAAAAATAATAGTAACTCATATTCTTTCGGCGTTAAGTTTACTTCATTACCATCTGCAGTAACACGGTGTGCATCGTTATCAATTGTTAAGTGCGGGAATACAGTAACATCTTTTGTCGTTGTATCTTGTGTAAAGAATGTTGTTGGTACAGCACGGCGTAATACCGCTTTCACACGTAGTACGACCTCACGTGGACTAAATGGCTTTACAATATAATCATCTGTTCCAACTTCAAATCCTTGTACTCTATTTACTTCTTCACCTTTTGCTGTCAGCATAATAATTGGTGTCGCTTTCTTCTCACGAACCCCTTTACATACTTCAATGCCATCTTTACCAGGCATCATAAGATCTAATAAGATTAAATCGTAATCATTTTGCAACGCCATTTCTAAAGCTGTATCACCATTATCTGCTTCTTCAATCGTATATTGTTCTCTTTCTAAGTACATTTTCAATAAACGACGAATGCGATCCTCATCATCTACAATTAAAATTCTTGATTCATTTTCCATCTCTACCCGCTGCGCACTCTCACCTCAGCGGTTCACACCTACCCTTCTTTAACTATTATGTTGCGCTATTCTCGTTTATTTAAGCAATCTTCTAAATGTTTCACTTCCCATATTATGCTTCACAAGAATAATAAATTTTGTTCAATTTTTTTCCAAAACTATGTATTTTTTTTGAACAGCATATAATGTCCTCGACATCATTTTACAAAATCAACCGCTACTTTGTCATGTTTTTCTCAAAAAAGAAGAAAAGTTGACAAAAATAAAATAGGAAAGTGACATGCACTCTCCTATTTTATTTCTCTATGCATATGAATGTAAACCGGCAATAATTAAGTTTACTACAATAAAGTTAAACATAATTATTGCAAAACCAATTACTGCAAGCCAAGCTGATTTCTCTCCATGCCATCCTTTTGATAGGCGTAAATGTAATACTGCTGCATAAAAGAGCCAAGTGATAAGTGCCCAAACCTCTTTTGGATCCCAGCCCCAAAAACGTGTCCACGCTATTTGTGCCCAAATCATCGCAAAAATTAATGCACCTAATGTGAAAACTGGGAATCCAATTGCAATAGATCGATATCCGATTTCATCTAGTAGATCACTATTCGTATTCTTTACTAACGGCTGAAGTGCCGCCGATACTCGCTTCCGTAAAACAAGTCTTAATACAATATACAGTAACGTTCCTACTAACACTGACCAAATAACAGTATTTAATTTTTTCGCATTTACAATCGCTGGAACTTCAACTGCCGGTTCTAATTTATTTTCTGTCAGTAACTTCCCTTCATGCGGTCCAACTAAGGCCGGAAGATTGTACTTCATTTCCAGTTGTTGTTCATTTTTATCAATCCATTGAAACTTCGCTTCATATTTCATACTAGAAAATACCGTTGTCACTCCAATAAACCCAACCGTACAAACAAGCGTGAATACGACCGTTTCTAACCAAAATGTACGTTTGCTTCTCGTTGATTGATCTACATTTTTCAATAAATACATAACGCCCGTAATAAAACTAATCGCTAAGATTGCTTGTCCTGCTGCTGCAGTCGTCACGTGAATATGTAACCAATTACTTTTTAAAGATGGAATGAGCGGAGATATTTCCCTCGGAAACATACTTGCATAGGCAATTAATAAAAGCGCAACTGGTAATGCAAATAGTCCGATTATACTTACACGGTACATAAAATACATGACAATAAATGCTCCTACAAGCATCATGCCGAAAAATGTACCGAATTCAAAAAAGTTACTAACTGGCGCATGCCCTGATGCAATCCACCTTGTAACAAAATATACTGTTTGTGCTATAAACCCTAAAATTGTAATCGTTATTCCTACATTTGCCCATTTATGACCCTTTTCTTTAATGGCTCCCCCAAAAAATAGAGTCGCAATTAAATATAAAATAAATGCGGTAAAGAGAAAGTTACTACTTATTTGCACCATATCGTTTCCCCACCTTAACTAATTTTTTTATCAATTACTTTATCATTTGGCTGTGGAATTGCTGTACCTTCTATTACTCTTTCAATATCTTTCTTTAAACCGAACCAATTTTTATTTGTATGCCCTGCAATCCACCATTCATCATTAACACGTTGTATCCAAATACGGCGATGATTCCAATACATACCTTGAATGACACCAACCATAAATATAAATCCTCCAATGCCGAGAATCCAAAGCGTTAAATCTTTTCTTACAGTAAGTGCTGTTGCATTTTGCATTTCCACACCTGCGAAGGACATTTTATATTTGTTATTCCCATCTGGTTCTATATTTTGCTGAATACCAACAAAACTCACTTCACCATCTGGCGTTTCAGGTGTAAACATTTTAAATACAAATGCAGGATTGTTTGGTAATTTCGTTTTTGTATTTGGTTTTCCATTCTCATCAAAATAAAAATCAGGAAAATAGCTTAATAGTTCTAAAGAATAACTATTTCCTAAATCATATTTTTCCTTAGGGTTCGTTAAATCTACTTTAATCGGTCCCCACTTTTGATTATTTTCTTTATTTTGCAAGTGAAAGGACATACTTTTAAATTCACTTTCTTTATAATCCACTTGATACACTGCAAATTGATCAAATTTCAGTGGTTCATTCACTCGAATTTCCGCTTCTTTTACTTTTTCTAACTTCGGTTTTTGTCCTGCTATATTTTCTCCTACTGCTTTATATAATACGGCATTCGTTTGGAAGTTTTTCGCAATCATTTTATCGCCTACACGATCAATCGCTTCCTCAAAAACTTCCTTGTCCTTACTTTTATCATAAACTTCTTTTATAAATTTTTCGTTTTTTAAGTAGTATTGTCCATCCGTCCCTGGTATTTCTTTCGTTTCACCGTCACGTAACCAAAGTGCTTCGTCTACGTACATACTCGGTAAAAAACGAAGCATCGCACCGAATAAAAAGATAATAAGACCGATATGATTCACATATGGACCCCAACGCGAGAAGCGTCCCTTTTCTGCTAAAACGTTTCCGTCTTCCACTTTCACGTTATAGTTTCTTTTCTTTAAATTCTTTTGCACTCTTTCCAGGTCACCATCTTGCGGTGTACCAGTCCCATATAATCTCTGTCTCTTTAAAAAGCTAGGATGTCTTTTTACGCCTTGCTTTTTTAAAGCTTTATAAAGTGGAATAACGCGGTCTAAACTACATATCACAAGAGAAATACCGATAGAAGCAATCAAAATCATATACCACCATGAACCGTATAAATTATTAAACCCTAATTGATAGTATAATTGTCCTAAAAATCCGTATTCTTGTTTATAATATTCAGCTGGTGCAATCCCTGGAGTTATGTACATTTCTTGCGGAAAAATAGTTCCTATCGCTGATGCAGCTAAAGTTATTACGATTAGCCATACACCCACTTTTACAGAAGAGAAAAAACTCCAAATTTTATCGACTATCGTTTTTGTCTGCGTGAGAGATCTCCGTGCACTCCCCTCATAGCGCATATCCAATAGTTTTGTATTTTCATTGCTTTCAAATGGTTTCCCGCAAGCTTCACAAAAAACGGTTCCTATCGGATTAACATGTCCACATTCACATTTAATTTCTTTCAACACTCTCACCGCCCCTGTATCTATATGTACTATTGTATATTCTAACCTCAAGTTACCGCAATACTCAGAATTTTTAAACCAGAGGCGCTACAGACACGCACCTCTTATGTAAAGGCTTTCTTTATTACGGAGTAATTTTCTTTAAATACCCTTCTAACTGTTCTTTCGTTTGTTCCCCTATAATTTGCTCCACTACTTTTCCATCTTTATCAATCAAAAAACTTGTCGGTAATGGACCTACGCCATATGTTCCTATAATCTTTTGTCCTTTATCAATGGCAACTGGGAATTTCAAACCATATTGGTTCACAAAGTTCTTTACTGCAATATCCGTTTCATCTGCATCTAACGCTATGATTTCAACGCCTTTTTCTTTATACTTTGGATATAATTCATTCATATAAGGCATTTCTTTTTCACAAGGTTTACACCACGTGCCCCAAAAGTTTAAAAATACACCTTTTCCCTTTAAATCTTTTAGTTCAATTTTCTTCCCTTCTAAATCCGTCACAACAAAGTTAGGTGCTTCTTTTCCGATTTGCATTTTCTCTTTATTAGCAAAGAATCCTTGATAAAGGGTAAATCCTACAGCACCACATAAAATGAGTAGAATAGTAACGCGAAATAATAAGCGATTTTTCTTCATATTACCTCTCCTCGGTACATGTTATGTATTATCTTCTGTAAATGTTGTATGAATAAATCACCAGCAGAGCACTCCACTGGTGAATTTTTAACTCTATAGCTTATCTTGGCTTTGTAGAAGCAAGTGCGCGTAATTGTTTCACCTCATGTGGTGTCAATTCTCTCGCATCACCAGGTCGCAGGCTTCCTACTTCTAAGAAAGCATAACGTTCACGTTTTAATTTCACTACTTTACAGTCTAACGCTTCAAACATACGACGTACTTGACGATTACGTCCTTCATGAATTGTTAATTGTACAATAGCCATCTCTTTACGCTTGTCCCAAGAAATAATTTTCACACGTGCTGGTGCTGTTTTACCGTCTTCTAACGTAACACCGCGTTCTAACATGCGAATTTTCTCACCTGTTAATGGACCTTTTATTTTTGCAACATACGTTTTTTCAACTTTATATCTAGGATGCATTAATACGTTTGCGAAGTCCCCATCGTTTGTCATTAATAATACGCCAGACGTATCATAATCTAAGCGTCCGATTGGGAATAAACGTTGTGTAATTTCCGGGAAAAAGTCCGTTACAACACTTCTTCCTTTATCATCTGATACACTTGAAATTACGCCAGTTGGTTTATATAGTAAAAAATAAACAGGTTCTTCTTTTTCAAGAGGGATGTTATTTACTTCTACTTTATCTTGAGGAGTTACTTTTGTCCCTAACTCCTTCACTATTTTCCCATTAACTTTCACTTTTCCTTGCTGAATTAATTCCTCAGCCTTTCTTCTCGATGCAATACCTGCTTGCGCAATCACTTTTTGTAATCGTTCCATTTCTTTTTTTCACCTCGAATTTATCTTACCTTACATTAGAAAGACTTGGCAACCGCATACGCTTTACGGCTATTCGCTTCATCTTACTTAAACAACATAGCGATGATAATAAACATATAAAGGTCAAATCATGTTTTTACCCTTTATTATTGTCCATATTTTTCATATTTCTCACAATAAAAGTTCATCATTTTGTCAAAAACACCACATAAAAAAACCACTATTAAGCTCTACACCTTAATAGTGGTCGTATACGTATTATAAGCGAAATAGTGTAAAAAATGAATAGTATTACTGAAACAATAAAGAAACGAATACAATTGAGCATATAATCCCGATTAAATCTGCAAAAAGTCCTACTTTTAGTGCATCCCCCATTTTTCTAATCCCAACCGCTCCAAAATATACAGTTAAAATATAGAAAGTCGTATCTGTGCTCCCTTGCATCGTAGAAGCCAATCTCCCAATAAAAGAATCTGGCCCATATGTAGCAATTAAATCGGTCGTAATACTTAAACCAGCAGAGCCTGAAATAGGGCGTATAAGTGCTAATGGTACAATTTCTGCTGGAACATGGATTAAATCTAACATTGGCTTCATTACCGATATCATTGCGTCTAACGCACCTGAAGACCGGAATATAGAAATAGACACAAGCATTCCAACCATAAATGGTAAGATAGAAATTGCAATTTGAATCCCTTCTTTTCCTCCCTCAACGAACGATTCATACGTCGGCACTTTCTTTATCGTGCCATATAAAAGGATAAAACCAATTACACAAGGGATTACCCATAAGGAAATTGTATTTACAATACTCATTTTTTCCGCCCCTTTCTACTCCTTCTTCGGTAAAAATAGCGGTCAATCCAAATTGCTCCAATCATAGAAAGTACTTGTGCAATAAATGTTACCCCAACAATTTCAGTAGGATTCGCTGATTCATACGTCATTCGAATCGAAATGACTGTCGTAGGAATTAATGTAATAGCTGATGTATTTAATGCTAGAAACGTCACCATAGAACGGCTCGCCGAATCCTTTCCTCCATTTAACTCTTTCAGTTGTTCCATCGCTTTAATGCCAAGAGGGGTTGCTGCATTACCTAGACCAAAAAAGTTTGCCATCATATTTGATAGAATAAATCCCATGGACGGATGATCCTTTGGTATTTCTGGAAACAACCTTTTTACTATCGGCATAAAAAGTGTAACTAATTTTTTTAACAATCCGGCTTCCTCTGCAATTTTCATTAAACCGAGCCAAAATACTAAAACACTAATAAGTCCTATACAAATCGTTACCGCATCTTTTGCTCCGTCAAATACAGCTTTATTCACTTCTTCCATCGTTCCATTTATCATGGCGTATACAATCCCAATGACAGCCATCGCTACCCATACGAGATTAACCATCGTTCCCAACACCTATCATGTAAGAAAAAATTTCTTTCACATTATTCCAGTAAAGTCCTGTTGTAGCTACTAACTTCCGTTTACTATAAAATAAATTCCGTTCCCCAACTTTCTCATTGCCAACATAAACATCTGTCTTTCCAACCTTTACTCCATCCTCAAGCTTTATACTTTTATCGAGTTCAACTTTTAATAATACGTTCTTTCTTTCCTCTTCAGTTAACGGCACGGAAAAACTATTTTTCGTATAAACATGGTTGGCATACTTCTTTTCATTTATTTCAGCAATTGCTCCTTGTCCTAAAACTTTCGTTTGTTTAAAACGTTCAAAACCTTTATCAAACAAATTCATATGATCATCCCAATCACTAGAAGCACTCAAAGTTACGACAATTAAATCTAGTCCACCTTTTGATGCCGTTGTCACAAGCGTTCGCCCAGCTTTCTTCGTAAAGCCTGTTTTTCCTCCTGTTGCAAATTCATAATAAGACGTTACCAGCTTATGTTTATTTTTCCACGGGTAATCCCAAGAATCTGATTTATACGTTTTAGTTCCGAAAATTTTCTTAAATGTCTCGTTTCCCATTGCATATTTCGTTAATAATGCCATATCGTAAGCCGATGAATAATGTGATCCATCTCCATCTAAGCCATGGGGGTTTGAGAAGTGCGTATCTTTCATTCCAATTTCTTTCGCTTTTTGATTCATTAAATATACGAATCCATCTATACTCCCACCCACACTTTCAGCAATTACTTGCGCTGCGTCATTACCAGATCTAAGCATGAGTCCGTATACTAAATCTTCTAACTTCACTTTTTGTCCAGGCTTTAAATAGATTGCCGATCCTTCCACCCTCACCGCTTCATTACTAACTGATACCATTTCTTTCATCTTCCCTGATTGAGCAGCTAACAAAGCGGTCATAATTTTTGTTATACTAGCAATTTTTTGAGGCTCATGTTCTGCTTTTCCGTATAATACTCGACCAGACTGTTGCTCCATTAATACAGCATTTCGAGCACTGACATTGCTGTTCATCTTTGCATATGTAGGAATCGGCATAACGCTTGCATACATCATAAGAAGCGTAATGATTATACAAATTCGTCTCATATTTCCCCCCACGTCCTTTTGGCACTTTTTGTACAAGTGTATGCTTGGCCTTTTAAAATATGAACGAAATCTTCCTTCTACTTCCATTAAAAAAGACGCAGAGAATTTGCGTCTAATATGGTGTCCATTCAATTTGTTTCGCAGTTTCAAACCTTTTTTCTACATCAGGCCAATTTACAACATTCCACCAGTTTTTAATATATTCATCTTTTCGATTTTGGTATTGTAAATAATACGCATGTTCCCAGACATCTAGTACAAGGAGCGGTATCGTATCCCATTGTGTAAATAATTGATGAAGTGTACTTTGCAAAATTTCTAACCTTCCAGACCGGGGCACCCAAACGAGAATTGCCCAGCCTGAACCTTCTACTTTAGAGGCCGCTTCTGTAAAATGTTTTTGAAAACGTAAAAAGCTCCCAAAATCTTTTTCAATTTGTTGTGAAAAAGCTCCTCTTGGACTTCCACCACCGTCTTTTTTCATGTTATTCCAAAATATCGTGTGTAAGTAATGACCTGACCCATGAAAAGCCGCTTCCCTTTCCCAATGCTTAATTAAATCAAATTTATTTGTTTTTCTCGCTTCTTCCATCATCTTCTCTGCTTTATTTAACCCTTCCACGTAACTCCGATGATGTTTATCATGATGTAATATCATAATTTCTTTAGAAATATACGGTTCTAATGCATTATACGGATAAGGTAATGGCGGGAGTGTATGTCCTCCAATTGGGACAGCTCGTTCACTATCCCCTCTTTCGTATAATTCATATTCTTCTTCTTGCATAAATACTTCCTGCAAGTGATGCTGAATATGTTCTACATCATCGCTTATTTCATACATAAACTCTGCATCTGTTTCATACTCATGCTCTTTCATACGCTCTAATAACGTCTGAATTTTATAAGCAAGCATATGGACATCATACACTTCCATTGCACGGCTATCTAATACGTGAAGAACACTTTCACACCAATTTTCTACTTCATGAAAGTAATCTGTAAATACACCTGGTTGATTCATGTTGCACCTCCCTAATGCTATCCACTTAACTATATTCAATGAAAATCCCTTATATAACTGTACAAAAGGAAAAGAAGCTAAGTCACCTTAGCTTCTTTTCCTCAATCAATATTTGTGTAACATCTTTGTCTGATAATCGGTCTCATAATATTCTAGTTCTTCACGCATCAATTGAAATTTACCTTCTAAACTCTTCATCACTTGCTCTAAAGATACAGGTGGTGTTTGTTGAAAAACGATAGAATTTTTCCCTGTATATGCAGACCGACTATTTTCATACCAATGATCACTCTTCGGTGAAAAAAACTCTGCAATTACTTGATGGTAAATCTTATATAAAATTTTTTCAGCTGCTGTTTTTCGAAATGGCTGACTATTCAACAAAACAAGACATGCATCCTGTCCTTCTTCGCAAAAAACGAGAAGTCGTCTCATTGATGCTAATAACCCTTTATAATATCGCTCATTCCCTGCTGGTGTTTCCTCTAATAAAGAAGGTAACGTATGATAATTCACATAATTGGTTATCAAATTAATAGCATCTTCTAAAAATATAGAAACTTGTTCTGTTTGATTTTCAACCATCAAATTAGACATTTTTTCTCTCTCCTTTGCCATTTCACGCTATTTCTACTCTTTTATTTTTATGTAATTCAGTTAATATTTCTTGTACTTTCGACACCGTTCCCTCATCAAAATATTGTTGAAATTCTTCCATATTATTTAAATACAAACGTTTTTGCGCACGAAGCTCCCTGTCTTTCACTAAACAACATATCGCTACAATATCGCGCAAATATATGTTTTGTTCTTCTACTTTATACACTGGATTTCCTTCAAAAGGATTAATTTCTTGTAAAACTTCTTCAAAATATCGAACGTATAAAACCGAAAAAGTTTTCTCTTTATCATTTAATATATATGTCACTTCAGATCTGTTAAAAAAATCTTCTGATGTATTAGGTTTCGCTTTTTCTAACTCATACCCTACGTAACTTTTTATAATCATATACTCCCCTCCCCTTTCTTTCATTTTATTCTAACTTAATTTTCTGACAAACAAAATATTCCTTTAAATATACCTATATAAAAAATAGCTCGCCTATACAGGATTTTACCTTTTTATTTTTCTTGAAGTTTGTCATAATAATATTATTGTCTCAGTTTTCTTATACAAGGAGAGTTGTATTTATGTCGTTTTCATGGAAACGTTTCTTACAAATCGGGAAAATTATCTTCCCATTTGTTGTATTAACAATTGTATTCTTTCAAGCAAAAAAAGAACTAGCGGGCATTTCTTTTTTAGAAGCGATTGATACAATTAAAAACATTCCAACCGGAGGAGTCTTTTTAGCAATTACACTTGGTGCATTCGCTGTATCAACAATGTTCTTTTATGACTATGTTATGCTTCGTTACTTAAAAGCTGATATCCCTGTCCAAAAGATTTTCCGTATCTCGTGGATTGCTAATACTTTAAATGGATTTATCGGGTTTGGTGGTCTTGTTGGGGCCGGCGTACGCACAATGCTTTATCGTCCATATATAAAAGAAAATGGAAAACTTATTAAAAGTATCGCTTGGATGACAACTGCCTTTATTAATGGATTAGCCATTCTTTCATTTCTTGGTCTTATCGGAATATTAGACACGAGATTTATTCTGCATGAAAAACCATGGCTATGGCCTGTTCTTATCTTCTTCGCTCTTTTCGTCCCTATATATATCGGATTTTCTAAATTAAAAAATAGAAAAGCGACGCAAACAGAGGAACAAGAAGAAGAGGAGAAAAACCCAACTGTTTTATACTCATTAGTTTCATTAGTCGAATGGGTATCTGCTGGTATTGTTATGTACGTCATATTACTATTATTTGGCATTGAAATCGAATTCCAAAAGTTTTTAGGCGTATATGTTATTGCTGCTTTAGCTGGTGTCGTTAGTCTTGTTCCTGGTGGCCTTGGATCATTTGATCTTGTCTTCTTAACTGGGCTTGGGCAATACGGCATCGATACAGGTGTTTTACTCCCTGCTATGTTATTATATCGTCTCGTCTATTACATCTTGCCCTTCTGCCTTGGTCTCATTTTTGCAGCTTTTGAAATGACAGGAGTAGCCATTAAAAAGTTTGAAGATAAACCTTTTATTGCGCCTGCATTAGAGACAACTGGTGTTATATGGACTTTGCAGCGTGACTTTCTAGGAAAGTTAGGTTCTTGGGCATCTGCTGCTTTAACAGTATTTGCTGGCTTAATGGTTATTTTATCAACCATTCTACCAACAAGTATAAATCGGGCACACGCCTTACATATTCTAGCTCCAAAACATCTTATTCAATTTTCTTTTAGCTTATCGCTAACATTCGGTATTCTCCTCCTCATTCTTTCGCGGGGGATATATTACGGAACAAAACGTTCTTATTATATGACGATTGTTTCTTTAATTGGAGCGGCTATTTTTAACACACTAAAAGGAATTGATGTTGAAGAAACTTTTATTTTATTAATCGTACTCGCCGTATTGTATATGCTTCGTAAAAGGTTTGTACGTGAGAAAATGGAAGTCTCACTTTCCGATATCGTAAAAGTTTTTATATTCCTACTTGTAACGTTATATTTATATAAAAACTTAGGTATTTTATTTGCAGGTGCAAAAGAAGCTTTCAAACCTGATTTTGTCGTTCGTAATATTACACAAGTGAAACGAAGTGCATTAGCAGCTGCCTTTTTTGTTCCTACTTTTTTACTAATTGGTTCACTCATTGCAAATCGTTATCGAAATGAATTTCCCGGGCAACCAGCTAATGATAAACGATTACAAAACTTCTTAGATGAACATGGTGGAAATGTACTTAGTCATTTAGGTTTTTTAGGAGATAAACAGTTCTTTTTCAGTAGTGATGGAAAAGCACTCATTCTCTTCTCAATAACTGGAAAACGACTTATTGTACTAGGTGATCCAATTGGAGACCCTTCCTCCTATCGTACTGTATTGCAAGAGTTTTTAGCTGAGGCTGATCGATTTGGATACATTTGTGTATTCTATCAAATTGAAAGTAAATGGATGAGTTTATACCACGATTTTGGTTATAACTTCTTTAAGCTTGGTGAAGAAGCTGTTGTTGATTTAAATACCTTTACAATAACAGGAAAGAAACGCGCTGGCATGCGAGCTACTTTCAACCGTTTTGAAAGAGAAGGCTATACATTCTCTATTCATGAGCCACCTTTCTCCGCCGAATTATATGAAGAGTTAAGAAAAGTTTCAGATGCATGGCTTGGTGGAAAAAAAGAGAAAGGTTTTTCACTCGGATACTTCGATCGTGAATATATTAGTCGCGCTCCTATCGCAACATTATCTGATGCGGATGGAAAAATCATTGCATTCACAACATTCATGCCCGTATATCAAAACGGATCATTATCTGTCGATTTAATGCGATATTACCCAGATGCGCCTAGCGGCATTATGGACGCAATTTTCATCCACTTATTCCAGTGGGCAAAAGAAAATGAATACCACTCCTTTAATATTGGTATGGCACCACTTTCAAATGTTGGTTTATCCACACAGTCTTTCTGGTCTGAACGAGTGGCTGCTGCGATCTTTAATAATGTTCGCTATACGTATAGTTTCAGCGGATTACGACATTTTAAAGAAAAATATAAACCAGCATGGAGCGGTAAATATTTAGCATTTAGGAAGAATCATTCTTTACCAATTACAATGCTCTCTGTAACAAAATTAATAGGAAAAAGAAAAAACAGCTAAATTCTTAGCTGTTTTTTCTTTTTTGAACTTGTACAATAAATTCTTTTTCATACTTCTTACCATTTATATAGAAATTCCCCCACATTTTATACGTGCCCTCGGCAGGAAATGTAATCCGGTATTGTAATTGCTCATCCGTATCTACAGGCATAGCGTATAAAAAGTTCTCCTTCGTTTCATCCACTATATAGAGTGACTCTACTTCCCCTCTCTCTGAATGTAATTTCAATTTTCCACCCTTTTTCGCTTGAAACTGAAATGTTAACGTAACTGGTTCATTCGGATGTAATGCGCCAAATAAAAGAGAAACTTCATACTCTCCTATTTTTTTTGTAAGTACACTGTCGATTGGAAATTTCACTTTTTTCTTATTGTTCTCCTCTTTCGTTCTACCAAAATCTTTCCTAGCGAATGACTCTACGGACTTATTTTTGTCTTCGTATAAAAATATTGTATATTCTTCGTCTTTCGCTATTTTGGAAGATAACTTATATGACCCGTTCCCTGCAAATGTGGGTTTAATTTGTTGTATGTTTTTTAACTGTCCATCTACAATCACTGCCCTCATTTGATCATTTACACCAAGAATTTCATTATTCTTGTTGTTTAACAACTGAAATACAATATCTACTTTCTCATTTCCCTTTCCATTTGAAACATCCCACTTTACTTCCTGAACATCTCCTACAGTCTCTTCGTTTTCTTGATATTTTTTTATGTAAAATCCTCCTGCCACAATAAGTACTAACGCAATAAGCCCAATGACAAGATTTTTCAAAACATCACCTACCATTTTTATTGTCTCTATTCATACAAAACTTCTTAAGATATATATTCTAGATTATGATTTATGAAATCCTCCTATTTTGTACATATTACAAATAATAAAAAGATTTTAATTGAAAGGATTCGTAGTGTATAATGCAAATGATATTGATTTCTATCAATACATTATAAGGAGGACTTTTTTATGAGTGTACATATCGAAGCAAAACAAGGCGAAATCGCTGAATCTATTCTATTACCTGGTGATCCATTACGTGCAAAATATATCGCTGAAACATTTCTAGAGGACGTTACTTGCTATAATAATGTGCGTGGTATGTTAGGTTTCACTGGAACTTATAAAGGAAAACGTGTATCTGTTCAAGGTACAGGTATGGGTGTTCCTTCTATTTCTATTTATGTAAACGAATTAATCCAAAGCTACGGCGTTAAAAATTTAATTCGCGTTGGAACTTGCGGTGCAATTCAAAAAGATGTAAAAGTTCGTGATGTTATTATCGCAATGACGGCTTGTACTGATTCTAATATGAACCGTTTAACATTCCCAGGATTTGATTTTGCACCAGCTGCAAACTTTGACCTTTTAAAGAAAGCTTATGATGCTGGAACTGAAAAAGGATTACACGTTCGTGTCGGTAACGTTTTAACAGCAGATGTGTTTTATCGTGAAAGCATGGACATGGTTAAAAAACTTGGAGATTACGGTGTATTAGCAGTAGAAATGGAAACAACTGCTCTTTACACATTAGCAGCAAAATACGGTGTAAATGCATTATCTGTATTAACAGTTAGCGATCACATCTTCACCGGCGAAGAAACTACATCTGAAGAGCGTCAAACTACATTTAACGAAATGATTGAAATCGCTTTAGATGCAGCAATTCAACAATAATACACTAAAGAACTTGTCATACGTCTGGCGAGTTCTTTTTATGTGACTTTTTATAAATAACTACTTTATAAAGAGACAGATTTCTCCCCTCTACTTTCTTGTAACGTTTGTTATAATAAAGAAATCATTTACAGTATTTCTCATAAGAGGTGACGCAGTGAAAAACAGAAGTATCGTCTTTAAACTATTTTTATTAACATCCACTTTATTTACAATCATATTCCTACTTTTTTTCCTAGGACAATCTCTATTTTTAGAGAAATTTTATATTAATAAAAAAGTAAAAACAGTCCAAACTGCTTTTGAAAAATTCGTAGATAATTATGATAAAAGTGATAAAAGTTATGAGCAGGTTAGAAAACTAAAACAAGAATTTCATGATAAAACAAATGCAGATATGCAGTTTTTGGATTCTAACGGTATTATTAAAAGTGATAACAATTACTATATCGATGTATTTAATCCCAACAATAATAAACAGTATTCCATTCCACTCAATAATCTTTTAACACCAGAAGAATATAATAAATTCGAAAATTTAGGTTTAAAAAAAGATGTAATAATCAATGTTGATGGAGTCGTACAAGAGAATAATATAATCACACCACAAAAATTAGGAACGAATTATAATCAATGGCAGAACGAACATTTCTATTCGGATTTTCAGTCAATTAATGGTAACCCTTCTAAGAACAGACTTGCAAGCCGATACAAATCTACAACTCGAATCATCTTTACAGGTGTTATAACTAAGTTACAGCTCCCATCCAAAGCTGAGGTTCGTCTTGCAAATGATATTGAAACATTACAAGCCGTTCAATATTTTGCAGATATGATTAGAGAGGGCACTTCTAACTCGAACCAATTAAGTACTTTCATATTAGATGGCGGAGAAAATATAAAAAATAGTATCTTTGTAAAACCTATTATAGAAAATGGAAGGATTACAGAATATGCTTTTGCGATAGCATCTTTGCAGCCTGTTAATGAAGCAATGCTCGTTTTAAAAGATTATTATGTCTATGCCTTAATCATCGTGTTTCTCGTAATTATTTTGTTATCCTTCTACTACTCAAAAATCATTGTTAAGCCATTAATTAAAATAAATCGTGTTACAAAAAAAATGGCTAATTTTGATTTCAGCGAGAAATTACCTGTTACAGCTGACGATGAAATTGGGGGGCTTTCTGGCAGTATCAATACATTATCTGTAAATTTAAAAGATCGAATCGATCGATTAAATGTTGCTAATACAAAGTTACAACAAGATATTGAACGTGAACGTCAATTAGAAAAAACAAGAAAAGAATTCATTTCTGGCGTATCACACGAATTAAAAACACCGCTAAGTGTAATTAGAAGTTTTGCAGAAGGAATTAAGGATGGTGTTAGTAAGGATACTTCGTATTATACTGATGTTATTTTAGAAGAAACAGAAAATATGAACAGGCTGATTGTTGAAATGTTAGAATTAGCAAAGTTGGAATCTGGTACTTACAAACTAGATATGACGACGTTCTCAATCGGTGAATTAACGCAACAAGTCTACACAAAATTATTATTTAGCATGGAAGAAAAACATTTACAAGTGAACATCGATGCAGACCCTTCTATACTTGTTAAAGCAAATCGCAGTCGCATTGAGCAAGTAGTTGTGAACTTACTAAGTAATGCAATCCGTTATACGCCAGATGGAGAAAAGATACAAGTCTCCATTATAGAAGCAGAAGATACCGTAAAAGTCGAAATCGAAAATACAGGAAACCCTATCCCTGAAGAAAGTCTTGAAAAAATTTGGGATCGCTTCTATCGTCTAGATGCATCACGTAGCCGTCACACTGGAGGTACCGGTCTTGGATTATCTATCGTAAAAAACATTTTAGACCTTCATCATGCCGAGTACGGTGTGTATAATACGACTAACAGTGTTGTATTCTATTTCAATTTACAAAAAGTAAAAGAAGTCAAATAATTTGTCTTAATTTCACTAGGAGTTCACATGAAATTCACACTCTCCCTTTATAGTAAGAAACAAGTTAATCCTTTCCTTTACACATATAAAAGAGGAGAGTGCGTGAAATGAAACAAGCAGGACAACCTATTCAAAATGAAAAACAATTAGAAACTATCAAAAATATACTTTTACAATCTTCGAAACGTGATGGCTTATTATTCGTATTAGCTGTAAATTCTGGCTTAAAAGTAAGTGAAATCTTACAATTAAAAGTTAGTGATGTAATCGATGAAAATGAAAATGTTCGCCATTCCATTTTATTTTACAATGAAAAAGTGAAGAAACATAAATGGTTTGCTGTAAATGAAGACTTACAGCACGCAATCGAAGACTACATGAAAGAACGTAAAACTTGGAAACGTAATGAACCATTGCTAAAATCTCAAAAAGGAACAAAATCTATTACGAGACAACATGCATGGTACATTTTAAACAAAGCTGCAAAAGAAGTTGGATTAGAAGGGATTAGCTCACATACACTTCGAAAAACTTGGGGTTATTGTGCATACAAATCAGGTGTTGATATTGCGTTTTTACAACACTTCTTTGATCACAGTACTCCATCAAAAACTTTAAAGTATATCGGTATTGCTTAATAACTCTTATACATAAAAAAGGTTACCATTTGAAAATTTGGTAACCTTTTTTATATTTCATATTCTCTTTTCTTGTCTCTCCTATACTGTAGTGGTACTCTAATAATAAGGGGGAGAAATTATGAACACACTTACAATTGAATTACCAAAAGAAACGGCTGAAAAACTTGATTTATTAAAACAAGCTTATGAAAAGAAAACAGGTGCTTCTATCTCTGAGAGCACTCTCGTTCAAACACTTATCTCAAAAGAATTTATCCAAGCGATAACTCCTTTTGATTTACAACAATTCGTCAATGGAAAAGAACAGCATTAATCGCTGTTCTTTTTTTATCTCTATTTAAAATATACAAGTTTTTTATATATTTTTAGAAAAACCATTGACAATGATAATGATAACCATTATCATTTATTATGAAGCCAACAATTGATGAATCAACCAAACGCTCAGTAACATTGTTACCCCTCTTTTTCATATAGAAAGGCACTGTACATTCCCCCTGTTTGTACAGTGCCTTTCTTGTTTATTATCATTCAAAAAAATTTAATTGCTCCGGCTTCGGCTCACCATATGTAATGTTCATCATTTTCATAAGCTGTTTCGCATTATCTGCTGCATCCCCACCTGAATTGTTGTTAAACAGTACGTATATATCCTTTGTTTTCTTTTTTAATTGCTCTAATCGTTCAACCCATTCTTCCAGTTCTTTATTGTTGTAGCGATATAAACAGCGAACCGCTCTCCAATTTTCCCCTTTATCAAGCCAACCATGAACATTTCGACCGTGAAAACGTATTAATGCCATGTCTGAATTCGTAACCTCTAACACGAGTGGCACAGAACCTATCCCAGCCTGTGGTTCATCACAAATTGTATGAATCCATTTCTCCTGTTCTAGAAACTGTAACGTCTTATCTCTCATTTCTGGATAAAACCATGTTTGATTTCGAAATTCTATTGCACATGGTAAACCTTCCATTTTTTCTTTCGTATATCGAAGAAAATCTACATTTTTCTTTTTGCAATCAAACCATGGCGGATATTGAAATAAAATTGTTTTTAATTTACTAGCTTCAATTAAAGGAAGAATAGATTGTTTATATACATCAAACATCTCATCGAACGTAGAAAAAGGAATTTCACCTTTCATATGTCCTGTCATTCCTTGATATGCTTTTACTATAAAAGAAAAATCTTTCGGTGTTTCCATTGCCCATTTTATATAGTTTCGTGCAGGTTGCATCGCATAAAATGAACTGTCCACTTCTACAATAGGAAAATACTCACTATATGTTCGTAATTTATTTCTATTTTCATAGGCGTCTATATATAAAGAATCATGATCTCCCCACCCTGTTACTCCAATGAAAAGCAAATATATTCCTCCCTTTTTAACTTCACCTTCTATCCATTCTACTCAATTACTGAACACTTCGACCAATCAATTTTATTAAGTAGTCTCTTCTTTAAGAGTATCCGTATAAAAATATGATATACTAGATGGAAGAATTTTTAAATTGAGGGGTTATTTATGCTTCCAAACGATGATATTATATCTCATGAAAAACGAATAGAAGAACTAGAAAATAAAGTACGTTTTTATGAAGAACTTGTAAATCAATTACCACACCATTTCACATATAAAAATTCACATATTGGTTTACAAATAAAGAAAACGAGATCGACTCATTCCATTCAAAACATACAAAAAGAAAATAAAGAGGCCGATTTTCAACTTACTTGCGACTCATTATTTTTATTTAAACAACTTGAAACATACTTTGTTCATATTTTTGATGCTTTTTCACATCATGTAACCTTTGTTGATAATAAAGGAAATATAACTTTATGTAATCAAGCTGCTGCAGATGATTTTGGTGTAGTACGAAATGATATAATTGGAAAACCAATTCAACAATTACTAAAATTGCCTGAAGAAAAAATTAAAGCTCTAGAAACATTAAGAACAGGCACAGAAATATACAATGAAGAAGTTTTAGACAAAAACTATGGCATTTTAAATAACCGAATTATTCGTGATTATAACGGAGAGATTTTTAGAGTTATTAGTGTCTTTCATTATTTAAATACAGAACGTGATGCAGAAAAATTTTCGTTAGCAGGGCGAATCGCGGCTGGTATTGCACATGAAGTACGTAATCCTCTTACAACCGTACGAGGATATTTACAATTTTTACAAGAAAATGTTTCTCCATCTAATAAAGAACTATTTAAAAACTTACTTATTCCTGAATTAGATCGCGCAAATAGTATCATTACAAAATTTTTATCTATTTCAAAAACACGTGAATTTAAAAGAGAACCCTTTCCCATTAATACATTTTTACGTGAGTATATTCAACAGTTATTAGCTAGTGAAGTCTTTTTACATAACATTTCAATTGATTATAATTTTTCTACCGAATTAGATGATATATTAGTTCATATTGATCGTCATGAACTTGTACAAGTTTTTTTAAACTTATTCCAGAACGCTGTCGATGCTCAAAGCGAAAAAAAACTTTCTATACAAATCGCTAGTTACCGCCTTGATAATTTTGTCCGTATTACTTTCACTGATAATGGAACTGGTATTCCACGAGCCATTCAAGAATATATCTTTGATCCATTCTTCTCAACAAAAGATTCCGGTACAGGGCTCGGCTTGTCAGTAACGAAAAAAATCATTCAAAATCATAACGGTACATTAAAAATGACTAGTAATGAAAATGGTACAACTTTTACTATTTCAATTCCAATCTTACCTAAAACAGCCCTTGAAAGATTAAATCAATACAAATAAAATCCAATCCACGAACTGCATGTCAATTGTTAATCCTTCAACAATTGACATGCAGTTTTTTATGTTGAACTTTTCTTCTTTACGTTATATAAATCCTTCTATACCTTACTTACTTTTTGCTAAGTGGGCCAATTCCTTATTTTTTTATAAATGGTAGTTTGTCCATTACGAATTTAGTATAAATTTCATTTTAATATATAGTAATGATTGTTGCGAAGTAAGAGCTTGTAGTCATATTAACATCTCTAAGTCCGAACTTACAGAATTCGTTAGACTTCTTCAAGCTCTTGGCCAAGCTATTCAAGCTGTCTTTCAAAACCCTTCTCAAAATAATATAGATAACTTAATCGCTGCCCTAAATAACTTACAAAAATTCCTCAATTGCTTAGATTTATCCCCAGCACAAAAACAAATTGGAAATTCTATTATTGCTAATTTATTAACTATTTTAAGAACAACACCTTTCTCATGTGGAGCATTATACGTTGAGCTACAAAGCTTGCTTAATTATTTATTGTATATCGCTAAGTTATTCAAAGTAGATTGTTGTACGATCGACAAACTAGTTAGACTCATAACAGAAATCCAAACTATCCTAGTTCAATACGGATCAGGTTGCCTTGGAGGCGGAGGAGCAACAGGTGCTACTGGTGCTACCGGGCCTCAAGGACCAGCGGGTGCTACTGGTGCTACCGGGCCTCCAGGACCAGCGGGTGCTACTGGTGCTACTGGACCTCAAGGACCTCAAGGCGCTCAGGGACCAGCGGGCGCTCAAGGTGCTACTGGACCTCAAGGGCCTCAAGGTATTCAAGGACCAGCAGGTGCTACGGGTGCTACTGGACCAGCGGGTACCCCAATTCCTGTAACGATCGCGGCAATCGGAAACTCCAATGCTCAAACAATATCCCCTGGAACAAATATCCAATTTAATCAAGTTTTCGAAATAAATAACATTAATTTCAATGACACTGCAGATACTTTAACAATTTTAGAAACAGGCGTATATGATATTAGTTTCTCAGCGTCTACAACTTTCCCAGGCTCTTCACCGTTTGGATTCGGTATTTCATTCAACGGCCAACCACCTACTCGTAATTTCTCAACTAACGTTATCGGTAGTGCTGTATCGTTCTCTACAATCGTTACTTTACAAGCTGGTACAACAATTTCTGTACAACCTACAGCAAACACTATTTCTATTCCTAACACGGGCGATACAACTGCAACACTATCTGTATTCCGAATTTACTAATTTTCGCTTGAAAATTATATTTATAATAATATGTATCGTTTAACCGTGCATTAAATCTCTCTTTATATAGAAAGGAGCACTTATTTGGGAGGATAAGTGCTCCTTCTTTACGTTTCTTTACCTCAAATTTACTCTATCTTAATCCTCATTTTGTATGATAAATAGTGAAGTCAAAGATATGAAAGAGGGATGAAAATGAGAGTTATGTCACTAATACGCATTTGGTTTGCACTTATGGTATGCATTATTTTATGTTTAGGATGTTTTTTAACTCTAAAATATTCCACTATATCAAAAGCAGAGAGAAAAACTACTCCATACAAACTTCTATATACGAAACAAAGCAACATCCCTTATTCCAATGCCACAAAGAATGAAAAAAAAGTTATAAAAGGAATGCTTATTACAAAAGCTTCTAGTTCCGAGGCGTTACTTCAGATTGCTGAAACGATTAAAGATCAGTATACAAATAAAAAAATCGATGAAATTACACTTTCTATCCACAATGAAAATAACGGTAATTACGAAGAGGAATTACCTTACGAACCTATTAGTAAAGGCAAAATAATCGTCACATACGATTCCGAATCTTTTGGCAGTACGAATATTATACTTAACGAGTAATATTATGTATCTCAACGGATATGGATTAATAGCTAATTAAGATAGACAAAAATCTCTACCGATTAAAATTTCATTTTGTTTTCATACAAAAAAAGAGGCGAATTTCTTTATTCGCCTCTTTCTTTTACCAAAATGAAGGAATCCATTCTTTCACTTTATCAAGCCACTCTTGTTGCTCTTGTTTTCGTTGTTGTTCTTCTTCTTTTCTTCTCTTCTCTTCTTCTTTTCTTCGTTTTTCCTCTTCTATTGTAGTCAATTGTTTTTTATAATCAGCCTCAGATATGAGCGATAACTGGAACGCTTTTTGAGCTGGATTTGCGTTCGCTTTTTTCATAATATCCCGGAACATTGTCGTCGTAATTTGACTACCACCTGGAACATAATGATCGCTATCTGTTTTATCATATCCTACCCAAATCGCACCTACCAAATCTGGTGTGTATCCAACAAACCATGAATCCTTTGCACCGGTGCTCGGGCCATTTACAATTTGAGTAGTTCCTGTCTTACCTGCTGTATCAACATTAGTAACTTTCGCCTTTTCGCCCGTTCCCTTTTCCACAACACCTTTTAATAAATATGTCATCTTTTGAGAAATTTTCTCGCTCGTCACTCGTGTCTCTTTCTTATACCACTTTCCAATCGTTTCACCTTCAGCATTTTGTATCTCTCTAATTGCATGAGCTTCCACTTGGACACCGTCATTTGCAAATGTACTGTATGCTTGAGCCATTACAAATGGAGATGTCCCCACATGCATACCGCCTAAAGCAATCGGATACGTACGATCTTCTGGTACTAATGGAATACCAAATCGCTCTAAAGATTTCAATCCTTTATCTAATCCAATTTGTTCTAATAGCCACACAGCCGAAACATTGTACGATTTTGCCACAGCTTCATACATTGTCACATCACCGTGAAAAGTATGATCGCTATTTTGTGGTTTATATTCTTTAATGTTAAATGGTTCATCTTTTAATATATCGTATACTTCATATCCTTGTTCTAACGCTGGTACATATACAGCCAAAGGCTTTAGCGTTGAGCCAGGTTGTCTTTTTAATTGCGTTGCATGGTTAAACTGTAAAAACTGATACGGCCCTCTGCCTCCAACTAGAGCTGGTACACCACCTGTTTTTGGATTCATAAGAACTACACCCGTTTGCATAAGTTGGTCTGAGCCACTATCTTTGAAATAACTATCATTATTCACAACGTCTTCTACAGCCTGTTGTTTTTTCGGGTCAAGCTCTGTATAGATACGATAACCACCCGCTAAAATTTCATTTTGTGTTAATTCGTACTTTTCCATCGCTTCTCTAACAATATAGTCTACATATTGAGAGTATTTTCCCTTGTATTTATCATCAACGCCTCGTTTTAACACAAGTCCGCTCTCTTTTTCTTTACTATACTGTTCGTCAGAAATATACCCTTGCTCTTTCATTAAACTTAATACAACATTACGTCTTTCAATTGACTTGTTAAAGTTTTTATAAGGTGAATACGCAGACGGCGCTTTAATTAAGCCCGCAATCGTTGCAGCTTCTGAAATTGTTAAATTTTTTACATCTTTATCAAAATAAGATTTAGCCGCCCTTTTTATACCCCAAGCACCTTCACCAAAATAAATTTGGTTCATATACATTTCAATAATTTCATCTTTCGTATACGTACGCTCTATTTTTTTTGTTAAAAAATATTCCTTTATTTTACGCGAAAATGTGCGGTCTTGTGTCAGAAATACATTCTTCGCAAGCTGCTGTGTAATTGTACTTCCCCCAGCTACAACTTCTCCTGCTGTAATATTTTTAAAAACCGCACTTATAATTCCACTATAATAAATACCATGATGGTTAAAAAATTCCTTATCTTCTACTGCAACAATTGCCTGAACCATAATATCAGGAATATCTTTTCTTTTAACGCCTTCTGTTTTTGAAGAAGCTAATTTTGTTGCAACCTCATTATTTGCATCATAAATTAAAGTCGGTTGTGGAACAGCTTGTTTTAATTCAGATATGTCTTGAATGGAAATTATTATATTTACAGCAATAAATAGAGTAACGAATACACTTCCCAATACAATTAATGAATTACGAAGTTTCTTCCTCTTATTGAACCACTCAAGCATTTTTTTAAAATGAGTGTTCTTCAATTTCATTCGTTCACTTCCTTCATTTATTTACACTCTTCTTTTTAAAAGGAAGAATATACCGCCTTTTAAATTTATTATAATAACGTAGTCATTCCTATAGTGTAAAGCTTTTCTTTTGCATTCATACTTTTTGCAAGAAAAGGACATTCTACAAGTAAGATATTCACTATTGGATATTAATATTATTAATAGAACAACGAGAGTTATGTTAAGTTTTTGTAAACTTTTCGATAAAATGTTTTAAAAAACGACAGTTTTTTGTTAGAATTGATTAGCCAATATATTTTACATATATTACTTTTGTGGGGGTAACAATAATGGTCTTTAAATCAAAAAAAGATAAATTTTCTGAAATGTTAATGAATGTTTCCGAAAATTTAAAAGAAGGCGCGCAGTTTTTCGTGGAGTATAAAATTAAAAATGCTAGCGATTTAAAAGAGTTTTCTATGCGCATGAAAGAGTATGAGTCAAAAGGTGACTCATTTATTCACGAAATCATTATGGAGTTAAACAAAGCGTTTATCACTCCAATTGAGCGTGAGGACATCCTACAACTTGCAATGAGTATGGATGATGTATTAGACGGATTAGATCACAGTGCTGGTCTGTTCGAAATGTATTCTATTACAGAAGCTGATGAATACATGATTAAATTCGTAGAAGCAATTAATCAATGTGCGATTGAGATTGCAAACTCTGTTGAATTAATGTCTAACAAAAAATTAGTCGACATTCGTACAAATGCGATTAAGATTAAGGATTATGAATCACAGTGTGATGATATTCGCCGTCATGCGATTAAGAACTTATTCTCTCGTGAAAAAGATCCGATTAAGATTATTCAATTTAAAGAGATTTACGAAGAGCTTGAAGAAGTAGCTGATAGCTGTCAAAGCGTTGCAAACGTATTAGAAACAATTATTATGAAGAACGCGTAAGGAGTTTGATCATGGATACACTCTTGATACTGACCGTTTTAGTAGTCATTTGCGCTTTAGCTTTTGACTTTATCAATGGATTTCACGATACAGCAAACGCTATTGCAACGGCTGTTTCAACGAAAGCTCTAAAGCCTAGACATGCCATTATTATGGCGGCTATTATGAACTTTTTAGGCGCAATGACATTTACAGGTGTAGCAAAAACGATTACAAAAGATATCGTTGATCCATTCGCCTTACAAAATGGTTCTCTTGTAATTTTAGCTGCTTTGCTTGCGGCAATAGCTTGGAACTTAATTACTTGGTACTACGGTATTCCAAGTAGTTCTTCGCATGCAATTATCGGCTCAATCGCAGGTGCAGCAATTGCGGCCGCTGGGATTAGCTCGCTAAATCTTAAAGGATTTATTAAAATTATTGAAGCTTTAATCATTTCACCGATTATCGCTTTCGTTATTGGTTATATCGTATACAGTATTTTTAAAGTAGTATTTAAAAACTTTAACTTAACGAAAACGAATAAGAACTTCCGTATATTCCAGATTTTCACTGCGGCATTACAAGCCTACACACACGGTACGAATGATGCACAAAAAGCAATGGGAATTATTACGATGGCTCTTATGGCTAATAACTATCATACTTCTAGCGATATCCCGTTCTGGGTACAATTATCTTGTGCTATCGCAATGGGGCTTGGTACTTCTGTCGGTGGATGGAAAATTATTAAAACTGTCGGTGGACAAATTATGAAAATCCGTCCTGTAAATGGTGTAGCTGCCGATTTATCATCATCACTTGTTATTTTCGGTGCAACATTCATTCACTTACCGGTTAGTACGACGCACGTTATCTCTTCTTCTATTTTAGGGGTTGGTGCTTCTCACCGTGTGAAAGGGGTAAAATGGGGAACTGCAAAACGTATGTTAATTACATGGGTTATTACACTTCCTATTTCAGCTTCTTTAGCTGCTCTGTTTTACTACCTATTACATTTTGTTTTCTAATCAAAAGTCGTCTTCCTTATTTTTCTAGGAAGACGACTTTTTTGTGAACAAGCCTATTTCTCATTAAAAAGCGTGTATAATAATTGGTGGATAAGTTATTTAGAGGAGTTGGCAATTTTGGAATACATCATGTTACTTTTCATCGGACTAATCGCCGGAACAGTCGGCAGCCTAGTTGGGCTTGGAGGCGGAATTATTATTGTTCCGTTATTAATTGGATTACACAGTTTATCACCACAACTTGCAGTAGGGACTTCTATGGTAACAGTCGTTTTCACAGGACTATCTTCCACCCTTACTTACATGAAGCATAAGCGAGTAGATTATAAAAGTGGACTTATTTTATTTATCGGAAGCGGCCCTGGTGGTATTATTGGATCATGGGCAAATAAATTTTTAAACCAAGACACATTTTCTTTATACTTTGGGATTTTCCTTATATTCGTCTCAATTCTACTTATGCTTCGAGACAAATTAAAACCTCTTTCCCTCTCAAATACGTCTGTAATTAAGCGTTCTTTTACAGATAATGATGGAAATACTGTACACTACCAATTCCCACCGTTTCTTGCTATCTTTATCGCCTTTATAGTTGGGTTTATATCTGGATTATTTGGAATTGGTGGCGGTGCCTTACTTGTTCCAGCAATGATGCTTCTTTTTGCATTCCCAGCACATATTGCAGTAGCAACTTCAATGTTCATCGTATTTCTATCAGCAATTGTAAGTTCTGCAACTCACATCTCACTTGGAAATGTCAGCTGGATTTATGCATTAATCCTGATTCCGGGTGCATGGATCGGCGGAAAAATCGGGGCTTACATTAATACAAAACTAAGTGGAAATGCCGTAATTAATTTATTACGTATTACGTTAATTATTCTTGGAACTAGATTAATCATTATTTCCCTTTTATAACGTATTCTTTTTAGAATGCGTTTTTCTTATACACATGAATATAAAAATCCTCCGAGGAGAACAAATAAAATTAAACAAACACATAATAACATATAATTTGAAATATGTACTTTCTTCAAGTTGACCACTCCTATAACTGCGACTGTTATCTTTATGATAGCGAAAAAATAGTTCACTTGCAGTTACAGAGCGCTAACAATGCAAAATCAATTATTACAAATTTTATCCTTATATTTCATTTCTTTGTATATTCTATCGATTTAATAAAAAAAGATGTCATATTGACATCTTTTTTAATGAAGAAGTGACCATCCCATGAAGTCTTCATGTACTTGGCACGCCCTCTTATCGTTTCGATCATATAATTCAGCATAACTATCTGTTTCTTCATCATAAGCCATCGTATAAATAATTTGGCCGTCTACTTCAACGGATAAAACGACTCCACCTTTCATCTCTTCTACATGAATGATAGCATTCGCCGGAATTCTCATATCCGTCATTCTCATCGCATCTAACAATATACTAAACCCCCTACAGCGTATTCATTGCTAGTACTATTACACACTAAATAGTATACTACTGTAATAGCATACATTTCGTCAATGAAATTGCTGTTGAAATAGCATATTGTCTATATACATATACGCTAAAATAGAAGAAATAGAAACATATTAATGGGGGGCTAACATTGATTCTACACAAAGGAGATGTACTATTCCGTCAAGGCGAGGACGGTCCTTTATACTTTATAAAAACAGGCTTATTAAAAGTAGTTCGGCTAGAAGAAGACGGAACACCATTTTTATTCAACATTATCGTTCCAGGTGAAACGATACCTCATCATTCTTTAATTTCGCCGAAAGAATATCACGGTACAGCTATCGCTTTAATAAAAACAGAAGTGGAACCGATCACTAGTAATGAATGGTACGAGAGACTTCAAGCAAATCCCGAATCGTATGCTAACATCGCTATGCAATTGCAATCTAAATTAAGAATGATGCAACAACGAATTGATCAATTGACAACCGTCTCTCCGAAAGAACGTCTTCATCGTTTACAAGAATGGTTCACCCTATATTTAGGTGACATTCCTATATATGAAATATTAACACAAACCGAAATTGGCCAACTGATAGGTATACGCCGTGAAACAGTAAACCGTTTATTACGAGAACAAATAAAAAACGAGGTAAAATAAATACCTCGTTTTTTTGCTTATTGTAAGCTTGTTGCTGGGCCGAAAAATTCATAATGAATATGCTCTTGTTTCACACCTAAATCAGTTAGTGCAGCATTTATATGCTTCATAAATGCTACTGGACCACAGAAATAAAATTCTGCTTCAGTTGTCGGAATAATAGTTTTTAACCACTCACTTTCAATGTAACCTTCTTTATCAAAGTTCTTCATTTCTAAATCTTTTTCAGTCGGTGCAGAATAACAAGTATATGCTTTAACTTGTTCATATTCATTTTCTACTGCCTTAACGTGTTCTTTCATTGCATGTGTATTACTATTTATTGCTGCATGAACAAAATATACATTACGTTTTGAATCTTGTTCAATTAACGTATTTAACATACTCATCATCGGTGTAACCCCTACTCCACCACTAATTAGTACAACTGGTAATGTTGAATCCATATTTAACACGAAATCTCCTGCTGGTGCACTTACTGGTAAAACATCTCCTTCTTTTACATGTTCATGTAAGTAATTAGACACTTTACCGTCTGGTGTATCTACACTTTTTTCTTTTTTTACACTAATACGATAATATTCTTTCCCAGGAGCGTCGGATAAACTGTATTGACGATTATGTGTATATGTCTCACCTTCAATATTGATTTGAACCGTTACATATTGACCTGGGATGAATGAAGAAACTTTCCCTCCATCTTCAGGTTTCAAATAAAATGACGTAATAACATCGCTTTCCTTCACTTTTTTAACAATCACAAATTTGCGGAAGTCTTTCCATCCACCTTCTTTATGTGCAGCTTCTTCATACATCTCTGCTTCAATGCTAATGAATGCATCAGCAATGACACCATATGCTTCTCCCCATGCATTTAAAACTTCATCAGGTGCACCTGCGACCTCTTTAATGGCACGTAGTAAACATGTACCTACAATCGGATAATGCTCAGCTTTAATCCCTAAACTTCTATGCTTATGACCAATTTGTTTTACAACTGGAATAATTGCTTCTAAATTATCAATGTACGTTGCAGCTGCATAAACAGCATTCGCTAACGCTTGTTGTTGTCTTCCCTTTTTCTGATTCGTATGGTTGAAAATATTCAACAACTCCGGATGTTCCGAAAATAAAATTTGATAGAATCTCGTTGTAATTTCAACACCTTTTTCTTGTAATAATGGTACTGTTGACTTTACGATTTCAATTGTTTTTGCACTTAACATTGTATCCCACTCCTCTATTTCCTTAACTGTTTTTAGTTTAACTGAATCTTATAATGCAGATTGTGATTTTAATCACTATTAACACGGTGTTTTTGTGAATAATATATGAACATTGCATTTACAAAACAAAATAAGCTAACTAGAATTCTAGCTAGCTTATTATTTTGTTTGTATAGCTTGTTCAATTACTTTTATATCTTTCCCATCGCCAAACTCCGTATACCCCCAGATATTCGTTTCACCTCTATATTTATTTACGATAATATCCAAGTCATGATATACACGGTGGGCATACACTACATACTCAATATTTTGAAATTCCACACCTTTTTTTACAATTTCATAGCTTCTATTTACATCGCGTTTTATTTTTTCATTCTTTATTTCCGTATGTATATTTTTTAAAGATTGTTCTTGTTGTTGAAACCATTGCTTAAATTGATTCCAATCCCCGTCTGTATAATTCTCTGCTTTACCGTAATTTAAGAAATTATTATAGCTTTCATGTGTCATTCGAATAAAATCTAGCACTTTTGTCTCTTCTTGCACATCTTCTATTTGAGCTATTGTATTTACCTCAGCAGGCTTATTCGCATAATGTAACAGCACTTTCATAAGACTATAACTAGCCATGATCATCACGATAATAATTCCAAATACATTTAACAATTTCTTCATATACAGAACTCCTTCTCTACTAAAAATATTACAACGTATGACTATACATGTAACATTCTCTCGTAGAAATATAATTCCTGTATTAATTCTTCCTATCATTTCGACAATGTTTTTCTATACATTTCTCGTTGGCAAATAATCTTGTAAAACAATATATCCTTCATAAGCTGTGTAACCGAGTATAGCCATTAATCCGATATAACAAGCAAATACTGTCCATTTCGTTTTCGCATCCACTTTATAATAGTTTTCTTGTTGTTCCTTTTCTGTTTTCCATTCATTTAATTTTCTTTCTGACGCTTCAAATGCTTCCCTTATGTGAATTGTATACTCATCTTTTTCATCTTCATATGGAACATAATCTAACGGTTCGAACTTCGGTAAAAGATACTCTAACACTTCCATTTTTTGAAGTTCACCTATTTGTAACTCTTTTTCCCGTTCTCTTTGTCTTAATGCATGCATCTCATGATGCATCACATATATAGTCCGATGTACAGCACCCGTTTCTTTTAATTCCTCTTCAAGCCTAGTAACATATTCTTTCATCCCATCAATTTTATGCCCTAATTCCTTAATCGGCTCATCTCTCTTTATTACTCTATATAACTCCATACAACCGATAATAACAATAAATCCTCCCAAAATACTTTTAAAGTAAATTGAATAGCCAAGTAATAAAATAAGGCCTGCTCCCCAAATTTTAGTACTGACAACTGAAATAATTCTCCCACCATCTAGCGGCGAAACGGGAATTAAATTAAAGAAATTAATCATACTTCCAAGCAAAATAACAAGCGCCCAAAATGGCTCTTTCGTCATTATATAAAGCGGTATCGCTGGTAAAAATGACAGAAGTCCGAAAAGCGGACCCATATAGGCAATGTAAGCTTCATCTTTCGCATTTTTCGGCATCTCTTTCATTCCAATAAGGGCCCCCATAAATGGAATAAAGATTGCTGGCGATGTTGGAATCCCCTTTCTTTTGGCAGCCCATAAATGGCCCATTTCATGAACAAACAACAAATAAATGAGCGCTACTCCAAATTTCCAACCATATAGAACTGCGTATGCGCCAAGCGATAGAAACATACTAAATACCGTTGAAAACTTTGCTAATTTAAAAAATACAAATACCCACTTTAACTTAGACAGTAAAAATAGACCTATCGCAACAATAATTCCCCATAATCCTTTTTTATTATTTTTCATATTCCTCTCCTTTATCTCTCATTAATGAATCATATTCATTCATCAAAGCTTGTTCTTTTCTCTATTATGACATATTTTTTTCTATTATTAGAAATAATGTTTATATAATCCATTTTAAGCCAAAAATATAAATAAAAGGAGGTGTACACAAATGAATTTACAATCTCTTATAATAGGTGCTCTATCGTTTTTAGCTTCAACTCTTATTTTTTATACCGTTAGTTACGTATTATTATTAGATTTGTTGCCCAATCACGTATTTATTGCCCTTGTCATCCTTTCCGCTCTTATGATTTCTTTTCTTATTACACGAAAATCAATGAATGAGCCATCTACAAAAGCAAAGTAATAGAGAGGGGTGTTTTCCCCTCTCTATTATCATTTCCTAGGAAAGGCCATATAGATTTGACGAGTTTACATTCATTCCAATCAGTAAGAGCTAATTAAAGTCTCACTTTATCTTTGAAAATTCATTTTTTCACCATAATCTTTAACAATCTGAATTATATTTTGAAACAAACCTATTTTTTCTTTTTCACTGTTTAATATTTTCAAATCATAATTTTCGTAATATGTTTCTAATGATTTTAATTGTGATTCTGAAGCGCTTTTTACCTGCACAGTAGCATGCAATTCATATTGCTTATACCCTTCCTTTACTTTTTCACCTAAAATCATTTCACTCTCTTTTGCGCCAATTAATTTTTGAACTTTTTCTGGAAAATTGAGTTGCAAATAATATTCTTTCTCCTTCACTAACTTATTGTATAGTGATTGTGAAATCGTATACCGTACCATATAATTCACGTTTTGATCGCCTGTTTTAATATGAAACGCGGTAATCTGCAAATCTTTTTTTGTTACTTCCGTTAAAGGGCTTACCTGCATCTCATCTTCTTTTTGTTCTGAGACATTTGGAAATATATCCAAAAGCTTTTCCGTATCTTTTTCATTCAACATATACATAGCTTTCTTATATTGCACCCATCCTCGTCTATCTTCTCCCCTTAACCATGCATAATAAGTTTCTTTTTTCCCATCTCTACTAATGTGTATTTCATATTCAGGTTCACCGAAGCTTCCTGTTATTTCTTGTTTTTCAGCTTTATCCAAAATGTCTATTACTAACTTCGCTTCTGATTCTTGCAACTTTTTCTCTTTATGTTTTCTTTGTATAACGGTTACCCCTATTGTTTCTTTCACTTCATTCACCGTCTCTTCTATTTTTTTTGTTTCTTTTTTTGGCTCAACTTGACCACAAGCTGCTAGTAACATAACAAACAACAACACCAATACATATTTCCCTTTCAAATTAATCCTCCTTTTACGATAAGAAATCCTTATAATCTTCATACATAAAACAAAAACGTGACATCCTATTAAATACGCTATACTAATCATTGAAAGGAGGTCTTTATCATGTCCATTAATTTTCATGATGAAAATAATAAGTACACATATGCAACAAGAAACGCTCATATTTCTTGGGCTGAAATGGTAAAAAACATTACAGAAATACAAAACAAGCAAATAATTGATATCGGCTGTGGTGGCGGAATTTATACGAAAGAACTCGCTCTTATGGGAGCAAAAAATGTTGTGGGACTTGATTTTTCAAAAGAAATATTACAAGCTGCAAAAGAAAATTGTAACAACTTTCCAAACATTTCATTCGTCCACAGTGATGCACATAATCTCCCATACCTTAATGAAACATTCGACATAGTTATTTCTCGCGCAGTTATTCATCATTTACAAGACATTCCTACATTTTTACGTGAAGCTTCTCGTATATTAAATAAAAACGGTGTACTTATTTTACAAGATCGAACAATTGAAGATTGTACAATTCCAGGAAGTCCCGAACACATTCGCGGATATTTTTTCTCTCTATTTCCAAAACTTATTGAAATAGAGTCAAAAAGACGTCCAAAAACCAACACTATACAGACAGAATTACAAAAACATTCTCTTCATGTACTTCCCACACAAACACAATGGGAAATACGCAAAATACATGATTCTGTAGAAGCATTATTGCAAGATTTATCTCCTCGAACAGGTCGATCCATTCTATATGAGTTAACAGATGATGAACTTTCTCAACTTCTACATCATATACAGACCGCATTACAAAACGTCTCTCCTATTATTGAAAGAGATCGATGGACAATTTGGAGCGCGATGAAGTTGTAAGGAAGGAAGCCTCACAAAATAATGTGAGGCTTCCTTTCTTTCATAATCTAATTTTGCAACACTCTTGATATCCTCCACTTCTAGCCTGTGCACTTCCACACTTCGGACATACTAAATATCTAGACTGATTTGTCAACAAACTACCTTTTTGAAAGAGTAAAACTTCTGCTTGTTTAAACGAACGCGAATAATATAACCACATAAAACCAATTATAGCAATAATGCCAAATAATACTCCCATCGCAAGCATTTCAGTCACCTCTTTTGGTTTGTTCTTTCCAGCAAGTGGATTGTTGTATTATTCTCTATAAATTCAAACAATCCCTTCTTCACTCCTATAAATATCAATTTTCTCTATAAATTTTACAATTCATCATTCCCTTTACAACAACGAATATCACTTTCGATATTTTCGTATATAAATATATCTTCCAAAAAACATATTGACTTTCTAAAAAAAACATGCAACAATACTGTCAGAATACTTGAATAAAAATTCATTGACGAGAACGAGTACGTTATAGAACTGTTCCCCAGAGAGTTGGCGATTTGCTGAAAGCCAACGTTCAGTGCGTAACCGAAAATCATCTCCGAGAAGTAGAACCGAATGTTACAGTAAGTTCTTACCGGCCGTCCCCCGTTACAAGGAACACGTATCATGTTGTACGTCGCAAAGCCGTATACATATAGATTTATTTCTACATGTGTAAATTAGGGTGGTATCGCGGGTAAATATAACTCGTCCCTTTCTTTAGGGACGAGTTTTTTTGTGTTCTTACAAATGAATGAATGAAAAAGGAGGAAAAACAATGAACACTGTATCAAAAAAACATATTTTTTTCACGGGTCTTATGCTATTTTCTTTATTTTTTGGGGCAGGTAATTTAATTTTCCCTCCCATGCTTGGACAAAACGCAGGTGAAAACTTTTGGCCAGCAATGATTGGATTTTTACTAACAGGAGTTGGCTTACCACTACTTACTGTTATCGCAATTTCTCTATCAGGAAATGGAATGCAGCAACTTGCAAGTCATGTTCATCCATTATTCGGAATTTTCTTTACGGTAGTTGTATATATTGCCATCGGTCCATCCATGGGCATCCCACGTGTTGCAAATGTCGCTTATGAAATGGGTGTTAGTTCTTTCTTACCAGAAACAATCCGCTCTAGCAGCCTAGTGCTATTTGTATATACAATCATCTTCTTTACTATCGTATTTTGGCTGAGTTTGAATCCATCTAAACTTGTTGATCGTATTGGAAATATATTAACACCTATTTTATTACTCTCAATTTTCTTATTGTTTGTTAAAAGTGTATTCACACCACTTGGGCAATCAGGACCAGCAATGCAAGAGTATCAAACTTCTCCAATCTTCAAAGGATTTATGGAAGGCTACTTAACAATGGACACCATTTCAGCACTTGCATTCGGAATTATCGTTGTAAATGCAATTCGCTCTAAAGGTGTGAATAATCGTAAGTCCATTGCCATCGCCACAGCAAAAGCAGGGCTTATTGCCGCTACAGGGCTCGTACTTGTATATGGTGCACTCGGCTGGCTCGGGGCAACTAGCGTCTCTCTCGGATATGCAAAAAATGGTGGACAGTTACTTACTGTTATCGTACAACAATTATTCGGTCCGTACGGTTTGCTTCTATTATCTCTTATCGTTACACTCGCTTGCCTAACGACATGTGTTGGACTCGTATCTGCATGCAGCCAATATTTTTCAACGTTATTAACTACATTTTCATACAAAATGTTCGCAAGTATCATTTGTGCTTTAGGGTTACTAGTTGCCAACTTAGGTTTAACAAAAATCATTGCCATCTCTGTTCCAATTCTACTTGTTGTGTATCCAATTGCGATTGTACTCGTACTACTATCATTACTTCATAAATACTTCGGTGGATATCGCTCCGTTTATGTAGGCGCTTTGATTGGAGCAGCAATCGTAAGCGTATTTGATGGATTAAAACAAGGTGGTATTTCCGTTTCATTTATCACATCATATTTTGAATTTATCCCTTTATATAATGAAGGAATAGGCTGGCTAGTACCTGCATTAGCTGGATCTCTTATCGGCCTTACAATCGCTAAGCTAAGTGGTGCGAAAAAAGTCCCCTTGCTAACCGAATCTCATGAAGTAAAAGCATCCTAAAAAAACTCCCAAAAGGGAGTTTTTTACATTTGAGAAGCAGTATGATTAAAACTACTTATTTTATACGCTCTCGTATAATAATCGATATTTGTATCCACTGTTTCTACTTTGACAACATCGTAGCAATCTTCTTGCTTTATTAAAAATAAATAGTACTCTTCTGTCGCCTCAATAATTGCAATTTTATCTGTTTCAACATTATATTGTTCACAAAGCGCTTGTAATACGTTCACATAATCCCCTAATTTTTTAGACTTATCCATGCCAAATATAGTTTGAACTAACATATACATTCTCCCCTTTGTATGTACTGTTAACAACCTAATGATAACGCTTACATATATTGACGTCAATAATAAGATTCGGTGCAAATTAATAATCAGTGAGGATAGCTCCCCACTGATTAAAGTTTCACTGTATCATTTCGTCAATTGATGTCTAAACGCATAAATAACCGCCTGTGTCCGATCACTTACATTTAGCTTATTCAATATATTACTCACATGTGTCTTTACTGTTTTGAGCGCAATAAACAACTCATCTGCAATCTCTTGATTACTTTTCCCCTCTGCAATTAATAACAAAATTTCTGACTCTCTTTCTGTTAACTCCTCATGCAAAGGTTGCTCTTTCTTTTGACGCATACGGGACATCATTTTCCCGGTAACTTTCGGCTCTAATACTGTTTCTCCATCATAAGTAGCTCGTACAGCATCTGCAATATCACTTGCTCTTGATGTTTTTAACAAGTAACTGGTCGCCCCAGCCTCAATAACAGGATACAATTTTTCGTCATCTAAAAAACTTGTTACAACTACAATTTTTGCTTCTGGCCATTCTTGAATAATAGCACGTGTTGCTTCGACACCATCCATCTCGTCCATGACAAGGTCCATCAAAATAATATCCGGTCTTAATTGCAAAGCTAACTCTGAACCTTTTCTTCCATTTTCAGCTTCTCCAACTACTTCAATATCTGGCTGCGTTGATAAATATGCAGATACACCCATTCGAACCATTTCATGATCATCCACTAGTAATACTTTTATCATGATTCTCCCCCTCTCTCAATCATAATGGGTACTTTCACTTCTATCTGTGTACCTTTATTTGGAAAACTAAGCACTTTTAATGTACCACCAATTTCATGAACACGCTCTTGCATCGATCTTAGACCATATGAACCAGCCTTATTAACCCCTACTTTAAACCCAACGCCGTCATCAATGATTTTTAAAATCGCATATTGATCAATTTTTCGAAGGCGCACTTCCGTTTTCTTTGCCTTCGCATGCCGTAAAGTATTAGACAGCGCCTCTTGCACAATACGGAATAAGTGATCTTCTACACCTTTTTTTAATTGAATCGGTTCAATTAACCATTCAATTTTCATATGTTGCTTTCTAGACAGTTCTGTTAATAATTCTTCTATACCCTCTGTTAGTTTTTTACCTTCTAACTGTACTGGGCGTAAATGAAGAAGCAATGCTCTCATTTCTGATTGTGCATTTACGACCATATTTTCAACGAGTTGCAACTGCTTTTTCGTCGTTTCTGGAAATTCAGCTACTTGTTCATTAATAGCCGACATCATCATCGACATTGCAAAAAGCTGCTGACTGACAGAATCATGCAGCTCCCTCGCCAATCGATGCCTTTCTTGAGAAATTGCTTCTTGTCTCATCTCTTCATTCCAATGAGCTCGTTCATTCGTTACTTTTTGAAAGAGTCCAGCTTGCTCCTCTAATCGGCGAGCCAGAACGATTACTTTTCGTTCCACTTCATGAAATTCATCATCTGCAGTAAACGAAACATCACTCGGAAAATTCCCTCGCTCTACTTCAAATAGAAACGTATTTAATCCTTGTATACGCTGCTCTATATAGTAACCGATTGCATATCCTACAATTCCTCCGATAAGTAAACTTGTAGTCATAATAAACAAGCCAATTGGAACAGAAGCGATGGATTCCTTCCATAATAAATCATATACTTGTTGCTCGCTTTTCCATACATATACAATTGTACAAATGAGTGCGATACTAACTGAGGACAACATAGAATAACGAATATACATCCACGAAATATTTTTTTGTTTCTTCATTATACTTTCCTCACTTCCGTATCGCCTACGACAAGCGAAGAAATAATTTTTATACGACGAGGAGCCTCTTTATACTGCTCTGTTCTAAATGTAACATTGCGGTTAAACCCTGTCTCCTCATGACCTGGCAAGAGCACACGTCCGACAATAACAGAATGATTTAGAGACAATTCAATATCATACGGCACATATAAACGAATATTACCAACGACACCCCGAATAACAATTACCGTTTCCCCTTCTGGAATCATAGCAGTTGTTAAATCTATTTCCACATCACAAGCACCATATTGAACATTAATATCCTCAAGTTCATAAATATGATCCATCATTCTTACATTGCCTACAAACATATTTTTCAAATATGGTTCTGTACGATATATTTGCTTCTCTTCGTCTATAATCCCTTTTTCTTTAATTTCAACCTTCATTGCTTTTTGCTGATGTCCTTGTTGAATCAATTGATAACCAATTAAAGCTAAACAAGCAAATACGACAAGAACAAATGCTGCTGATGAAAATAAGAAAAATAAAAATACGATACCACCAACAAATAAAAATACATTTCCCCGTACATAACGATTCTTTTTACGATAATGCCTTCCAAACATAAGCATAATAAATGCAAAAATGAGACCACCTGGTTCAAAATGTCCAAGTATCATATCAAGAAAAAGACCGAATCCAAATATGATGAGGAGCATTCCCATTAATTGTGTCTTTGAAAAATGTTTCTTCATTTCAGCTCCCCCCTTCTTGTCACATATACATAGAAGAAAAGGCATTGCTTTCCAACACCTTTTCTCCTATCACTATATCATAAGCCTGTTTTATAATATACTACTATTATTTTGTTAACTCTTTCGTTAACGATATATCATTCTTTTCTTTCATTTCACGCTCAAGTTTTGCAATTTTCATATCAAATGTGTCACGCTCATGCTCTTCATTCATACGAGTTTCTAAGTCACGAATGTGATCTTCAATTTCTTCAAATCGTAAGAACGGATTATTTTCATCCATTTTATGCATCGCAGTATTCATACGACGATTTGCATGTGCCATATTTTCACGTGCCATTAGTTCCATACGCTTTGCGTGCATTTCTTTTAACTTATTTTTCATTTCAGAAAGACGACGCTCTAACTCATCAATTTGCTCTACAACACCTGCATACATTTCTTCTAATCGAGTTACTTGCCCTTCATAATAAGCTACCTCTTCTAAAGCACGTTCATGCAATTGTAATTCGCCTGCTTCTTGAGCAATGATAGCTTGCTTTGATCTTTTATTAACGAAATAACGCGCTTGCTCAAGCTCACGAGCAAAGTTAGATTTTAATGTTTTATGACGCTCAATTAACTTCTCAATTTTTGTTATTTCGCGCTCACTATCACGTAAATATTGGTTTAACATCGCAATTGGATTTTTTCTTTCCTTCTCATCTAACACGTTATGAAAATCAGCTAAAATTGCATCGCGTACACGTCCGAATAAAGATTGTTTCATTATAAATCTTCCTCTCTTCTACTTTATTTATAATTTGATTTATTGTTTTAATTTTTCATTAATTTGTTCCACTCATCTTCAAAGTTGCTATATGGTTTAGAACTTTCTGGAGCAGATTCAACAACTACATCTTTTTCTTTTTTCCACTCACGGTATCCGTAATATAAAACCACTAAAGCAGCGATACCGATTAATGCTGGCGAATGAGAAAGTGCAATGGATAAACCGATTAAACCAACAATACCCCAAGCTAACTTTCCAAAAAATGATTTAGCTCGCACAAATGATTTATAGCTCCAATATACAACTCCTGCTCCGATTGCGAACCCTACAATACCAGCAAGACTACCAAGAGCAATTAAAGCCAAAATACCGGCTGCGATAAACGCTAGAAATTGTTTCATCTTGTGCTTGCCTCCCTTCGATTTGATACTCTTATCTTAACTATTTTTTCATCTTTCCATAACGAGCTTAAGAACCGTTTTTAACTCAGACTTAAGACCGAGTCATATTCAGCCCTTTACGCAAAAAAACGTGCAGAGTCTATTCTCTGCACGTTTTTTTAATTACTAACATTCATATTAAATTAAGCTGTTTTATGATACTTTTTTTTCTCAGCTACTTTCGAAAACCTTGGAAACCCAATTAAAATAGAAACAATCCCACATACTCCAACTAAGATTGGATAAAATGCATATGGTAACAATTCAACCGGAGATAACGCTGCAAATCCTGCTGCCGTTAACATTTGGGCACCGTACGGAATTAATCCTTGCACACAACATGAGAAAAGATCTAATACACTCGCTGATTTACGAGGGTCTATTTCATATTGATCTGCAATATTTTTTGCAAGCGGGCCTGTAAAGATAATTGAAATCGTATTATTCGCTGTACACATATTTGTCATACTCACTAAACCAGCAATACCAAATTCCGCTCCTTTTTTCGAACGAATATTACGTGTTAATACATTCATTAAATATTGAATACCACCATTATATTGGATTAATTCAACCATACCGCCAATTAATATAGCAAGTAATACTAACTCCATCATACCGCCCATTCCAGTCGTTACACTTTTAAAGAAACTTTCTAACGTGTAACTTCCATCTATAAGACCGATAACACCAGATAGTACAGTTCCACCAGTTAATACAATAAGTACATTCCAGCCAAGTAGCGCTGTAATAAGTACTCCTGCATACGGTAAAATCTTTATCCAATCAAAGCTATGCGCTTTAACCTGCGTATCACTTCCTGAAGTAACTATTACTAATAGTACAATTGTGATAATAGCTGCTGGTAATACAATTAAAAAGTTCGTTTTAAACTTATCTTTCATTTCTGTTCCTTGTGAACGAACAGCTGCGATTGTTGTATCTGAAATAAATGATAAATTATCACCAAACATCGCTCCGCCAACAACAGTAGCCATCGCAAGCGCAATTGAGATATCAGTTTGACCACTAATACCTACAGCAATCGGTGCTAATGCTGCAATTGTTCCCATTGAAGTTCCCATCGCTAATGAAATAAACGCAGCAATAACAAAGATTCCAGCTATGATAAATCCTGGCGGTAAAATAGTTAACGCTAAATTAACAGTTGAGTCTACTCCGCCCATTCCTTTAGCAGTTTCAGAAAATGCACCTGCAAGCACAAAAATTAATACCATAATCATAATATCCGGATTTCCTGCACCTTTAGCGAACCGCTCGACTTTCACATTAAAACTTTCTTTACGATTCATCACTAAAGCGACTCCTACAGCAATTGAAATCGCTACAAGTATCGGCAATTTATAGAAATCACCTGTAATAATTCCAGAACCAATAAATAGCGCCAAAAATATCCCAAGTGGTAATAAAGCTAAACCATTTCCTCTCGTTTCTTTCAAAGTACCATCTCTCCCTAGTTTCAACCTTTTTCTAATGAATAACAAAAGACCTCTTCCAATGAGAAGAGGTCTTATACATCTATAAGAAACGCTCTTCTCATCTTTCAAGCACACGCTTGCTGGATTTGGCACAGCACTCTGAAATCGAGTCCGCTGCCGAGGCATCGTAGGGCCAGTCCCTCCGCCTCTCTTTATAAGAAGGTTTCATATTTATTTTTTAATAATAATTTCTTTCCTAACTTTACTCGCTTACAAAACAAAAGTCAATTGTTTTTTGTATAGATTTTTTTGGTAATTATACAAAAATGTGAATACAACAATCATTTTAACTTTTCGATTTCTTCTTCTAATATTGAAATCCAATAAAATTCACTATTTTTTATTGCAGCTAATATCCATTTCGTAGTGTACCAAGCTAACTCATACTCTTCCTTCGTGACATCGCCACTTTTATAAGCATCCTCTAGCTCCTCTTCATCTAATACATACACCTTACCGCTAGATAATAATACTACATCTAAATATAAATCATCAAAATAAGGTAAACCACGATCGTCTATTTTATATTCTTTCGCCACATCGATATAATATTGCACTAATTTTTTCTGATCATCTAACATAGCGGTAATCGCAAAGTTTTTCCCGTCTATGAAATATTGAATCCACATATACTGATCCGCTGCAATACAAAGTTCTTCACCATCATATTCTTTACAACTAGGCTTCCTCACCTTTTTTATATCCAGTATTCCGAGCATCCCCTCTTCCACGAAGAACCGTCACCATATTTACGTTTCATTATGTCTGCTCCTCTTCTATATACAGAAAAGCTCCCACATATTATGTGAGAGCTTGTTCATATTATAATTAAGCCGCTTGACCCTTTTCAGAAATCTCTTTTAAATAAGCTTGTCCTTTTTCAGCGTCATATTGACCTTCCCACTTAGACATAACTACAGCTGCTAAAGAGTTTCCTACAACGTTAACTGCTGTACGAGCCATATCTAAAATACGGTCAATACCAGCAATGAACGCTAAGCCTTCAGGTGGAATACCTACTGTACCAAGTGTCGCTAATAATACAACGAATGATACGCCCGGTACACCTGCGATACCTTTTGATGTAACCATTAATACAAGCAATAATGTAATTTGTTGTGTAATAGATAAATCAATACCGTACATTTGCGCTAAGAAAATAGCCGCAATTGCTTGATATAAAGTTGATCCATCTAAGTTAAATGAATAACCTGTCGGAATAACGAAAGATGTAATTGCTTTCGGACAACCGAATTTCTCCATTTTCTCCATGATTTTTGGTAAAACTGTTTCTGAGCTTGCTGTAGAATACGCTAAAATCAGCTCGTCTTTTAAAATCTTAAAGAATTGGAAAATATTAATTCCAAATATTTTCGCTGTAAGTCCTAAGACAACTACTACGAAGAAAATCATTGCTCCATATACGACAATTAGTAATTTCCCTAATGGAATTAATGAAGCAAGACCAAATGTAGAAACTGTAACACCAATTAGTGCAAACACACCAAATGGTGCAAATTTCATAACTTGGTTTGTTACGTAAAACATTGCGTCAGCTACACCTTGGAAAAATTGAAGAACTGGTCTTCCTCTTTCACCAATTGCCGCTACACCTAAACCAAATAGTACAGAGAAGAAGATAATAGCAAGCATATCTCCGTCAGCTAATGACTTCATAATGTTCGTTGGAACAATATTTACAAATGTATCTGCAAATGAATGACTTTGTACTTGCTCTGTCGTATGTGTATATTTCGAAATATCTGTCTTTGTTAACTGCTCCATATTTACGCCTTTTCCTGGTTGGAAAATATTCGCTATTAATAGACCAACAATAATTGCAATTGTTGTAATAATTTCAAAGTAAATAATTGTTTTTCCGCCTAGTCGACCTAGTTTTTTAACATCGCCAACACCAGCAACCCCAACAACAATGCTTGCTACAACAATCGGTACAACGATCATTTTAATTAATCGGATAAAAATATCACCAATTGGTTGTAAGTACTTCACAACAGCTGGATTATCAAAGAAAATCGCCCCAACCGCAATACCAAGTGCAAGTCCTATTAATATTTGCCATGCAAGTCCTATTCTTTTCATATTTGTTGTAACCCCCTCTTCGATGTGTCACTCTATCTCTCATTCTATCTCTATAAAACTTGAAATTAAGAGTATTACATATTATTCGACAATTCACTACATTTTGTCCCTGTTAAAAATCATAAATCAAAAATTTAAATCTGACAACAAAATAACTTTGCCCGAACACAAATAATTTTCTTGACAAAAAGCAGACCCATGTCAGAAAACCTAACATGAGAACGATTCCTCACTAGTGTTTTATTAGCTTTCCAAGCAATATCTCATCTCATAAAAACGATTACTTTCCTCCTTTATTTTACAGATAAATCCCAAAATATACCTTTGTTACACATATGAATAAAATGTAAGCACTATGACAATTACAGTTGAAAAATGATAAATTCCGACAAAACTTAGCAATTTTATAAATTTTTCTTTACATTATGATTACAACGATAGACACCCTTCTTCTTATGATATATAACATTCATAGGGAAAGGAGTCAGACAACAATGAAAAAGAAATTTGCAGCGTTTAGTGTTTTAGCAGCAGGAACGATTTTTGCTTCCCCGTTACTTTCACCCGTATACGCTGAAACGAATCAAGATAAATTATCTAATATTCAATCTGAATTAGAAGGCAAACAAAGTGACTTACAAAATAAATCAGTCGAGAAAGAACAAATAGAAAAAGAAATTCAAGAATTACAGAAGAAAATCGATGAATTAACTACTTCTATTAATAAAAATGAGGCTGAATTAAACGATACAAAAAAGGAAATTAGCAAAACGCAACAAGTAATTACTGATAAAAAGAAACATATAGAACAATTACAAACAAACATAGATACACGTCAGGAAGTTATTAAACAACGATTACAATCTATGCAAGAAAAACCGCGTACAAATATCATTACAGAAGTATTAACAAACTCTACAAACATTGCTGATCTTGTTGATAATATGTACTCCGTAAGTTTAATATTAAACAACGATACAGATATTGTAAAAAAACAAACATCTGATCAAAATGCTGTAACAACAGAAAAAGAAGCTGTTGAGAAAAAAGAACAACAACTGAAAGAATCTGAACAAAAACTAGAACAAAAACAGCAAGAATTACAAAATAACCAACAACAGCAACAAACCCTTATTAACGATCTACATACGAAAGTAGCAAAAGTAGATTCAGAGATTGAAGGATTAGAAGAATCCAAAGGCATTTTAGAAAATCAACGTCAAGCTGTTCAAAGAGCAATTGAAGAAGAAAAACGTGCCGAAGAAGCTCGTAAAGCGGAAGAAGCTCGCCAGGCAGAAGAGGCTCGCAAGCAACAAGCTACTAAATCTGCTCAAAAAGCTCAAGCAGCCCCAACACCACATGATACAAATATCGGTGGCTTTATCAAACCAGCAGCCGGATCAAAAACTTCCGGATTTGGTGTACGTTCTTTAGATAACCATAAAGGAATTGACATCGCTGCTTCGGGAACGGTTCCAATTATCGCTGCTGCAGATGGCGTTGTTATTCGCTCAGAATTATCATCTAGTTACGGAAACGTAGTGTATTTATCTCACCGTATAAACGGAAAAACATATACGACAGTATATGCTCATATGAATAGCCGTTCTGTATCGAATGGACAAACTGTAAAACAAGGCGATCAGCTTGGATTTATGGGGAATACGGGCCAATCATACGGACAACATTTACACTTCGAACTCCATCTTGGAGAATGGAATGTCGGCAAGACAAACGCAGTTGACCCATCTCCTTATATCGGATTATAAAAAACCTCGGTGCCTACCGAGGTTTTTTTATTTATACTTCACACAATATAGGCATTCTACATAGACCATAACTAAATGCCTCTAGTTTACGAGGTGATTCATATGAATACGCAATTACAACAAAAAATAGAAGAAGCTAGAGCGACATATATCAGCCGGATATTTACATTTGGCGGCTCAGTTTTATTTTTAATCGGTTCATTCCTCGCAGTCACCACAGCCTATAAAGCATATAATCCTCTATTACATTCAACAACATAAAAAAGACGGGAGCTCCCCGCCTTTTTTTATGCAAACATTTTAAATACACCTATCGCATTTAAAAATACAATTATTACAGTTATCGGAATAACATAACGAAGTAAGAAGAACCAAATGTTAAATAACGTTTCCCCTTTCGTTTCCGTCACTTCTAATTCTTTCATCAACAATTCTTTACTCATTTTATTTGGTACAAATAATGAAATAGCTAGTACCCCTAACGGTAGCAATACGTTACTTACTGAAAAGTCGACTAAATCAAAGAATGTTTTCCCAAATATTTTCACGTCACTCATAATCCCAAATGATAACGCTGATGGAATACCGACTGCAAAAATAAGAATACCAATTAATAATGATGCTGATGGACGCTTCTTCTCATTACCTTTCGCAACAGATGCTACTACTATTTCAAGCATTGAAATTGCTGATGTTAAAGTCGCAAAGAAGAATAAAATTAAAAACATAATAAAGAAAAATTGACCAAATGGTATTTTTGCAAATACTGCTGGAAGGACGATAAACAGTAATCCTGGTCCTTCAGTCGGTTTAACTCCTAATGCGAAAATCGCCGGGAAAATCGCTAATCCTGCAAGTACTGTAACAAAAACAGTTAAACTTACAATAGATGTTGCTGATTTCGCTAAATGTTCCTCTTTCTTTAAATACGAACTATACGTTACCATTACTGAGGCACCTACTGTTAGCGAGAAGAAAGATTGTCCCATCGCATATAAAATCGTATCTGCTGTAAGCTTTGAAAAATCTGGCTTTAAGAAGAACTCTACTCCAGCAAAAGCACCATCGAGTGTTAACGCACGAACAATAATCGCAATAAATAAAATAAATAATAGCGGCATCATGTACTTACTTGCCTTTTCTATACCTTTCTCTACACCTTTACTTACAACAAAAATCGTACAAAGCATAAAGATAAATTGCGCTCCAATCGCACTTAATGGATTGGAAATCGTTTCACCGAACAATTGTCCATAATCAGCTACTCCATTCCAGAAACTTCCTGTCACACTATAATATAAATAAAGTAAAATCCATCCACCTACAACACTATAAAAAGATAGTACACTAAAACAAGTAACAACTCCCATACGACCAATCCAAGGATATAATTTGCTATTTGGCACTAGTACTTTATAAGCTGTAACCGCCTCTTTTTGCGTGCTACGTCCAATAACAAACTCCGCTATTAGAAGAGGCATACCTATAAATAAAGTTAATAGTAAAAATACAAGGAAGAATGCGCCTCCCCCGCCATTACCTGCAACATATGGAAATTTCCATATCGCACCAAGACCTACTGCGGCTCCGGCTGCTGCGAGTACAAAGCCGATTTTCGACGTCCATTGCTGTGTTTCTTTCATCATAAATTCTCCTTTTCTGAATATTTAAACTTTTGTTAATTATACACTTTCATTTCATACTCGCACACCTCCTTTAGAAAATAAAAAAGTCCCCTACACGCAAATATGCATGTAGAGGACGATATATGTAATGTAAATACCGTGGTACCACCTCAATTGGATTGATAAATCCCACTTGTTCAAGTACAGGAATAATTCCGATACTCTATCCTTTTAACGGCAGAACCCGGGTTGCCTACTACAATGTTCAACATACCTCTCGCAAGCCCATTCTGTATATTTTATCGTACCGGGCTCCCACCTAACCCCAGCTCTCTGAACGCATCAAATATACGTACTCTTCTTGCTCATCGATTTCATCTATTGAAGTTACTTGTGATTATAAATTATATTTTTATATTTGTAAAGCGCACTTTATCTTTTATTATTTTAAAATCTTTTCCTCTAATTCTCGTAAAAAACTTTCTCTTTTCCCCTCGTTTTGCACATATACTGATTTCAACACTTCTTGGAGCAATATATTTCGTTCCCTCTTTTCTAACTGTAAATCTTTTAACTTCAACCTTACTTCATATAAAAAATCTAAATATGATTCATATGTCTCATCATATTTATTTGCAATATCATCTCGAATTTTTTTTGCGAGCTTCGGGCTCGCTCCCCCAGTAGAAACTGCTATATTAAGTAAACCACGATGAATCGCTGCCGGAAAATGAACATTACCACTTTCCGGATTTGTAATAACATTTACTAATTGATTCTCAGCGGCATCTTCAGCAACTTGTTCATTTAATATTGAATCACTACTTGCTGCAACAACTAAAAAAGCACTTTTAATATCACTTTTTTCATATTCTCTTTGATACCAACGAATTTTCTTTTCTTCCACAAGTTTTACTAAATTCGCATCTAATTCTGGACTTATCACAACTATATCCGCACCCTGTTTGAGTAAAGGAATAATTTTAAATCCTGCAACTTTTCCCCCGCCAATAACAACAACGCGTTTCTCATTAACTCGCACTGTAAGTGGATACATACTGATCTCCTTTCAATAACTCCGTCGTTTTCTGAATTAACATATCTTGAAACGCTTCATTCTTCCCTAAATATGGACTGATTTTTATCTCTTCCAATTCATATTGGCGCACTTCTTTCTCAATATGTTTCATAAGTAAACCTGTAAATAACAAGTAAGGCAGTACAACGATGTTCTTTTCTTTTCGTTCTACAACTTCCTTTAACTTCTCCTCAAATTTTGGCTCTGCAGCCGCTAAATAACAAACTTCTACTTTTTTAACCTTCTCTTTTGTTTGAAATAAAGAAGCAATCCAGTTTATATCTCTTAATACTTCAGGATCACTACTCCCTCTTGCAACGAGAAGTAACGTCACTTCATTTTTATCTTCCTGTTCGATGCCACTTCCGCTATACACCGATTTAACAAGTGTTTCTGATACACCAAACGGATTACCATAAGTCACTTTAACATTTGGATATTGATTCTTGAGCTTTACCAATTCAAACGGAATATCTTTCTTCACATGACCTGCCGCTAATAAAAAAACAGGGATAGCAATAATCTCTGTGGCCCCACGCTTCACACATGTACGAAAACCATCTTCAATAGAAGGATTCGCTAACTCTAAAAAACAAACTTCTTGAATAGTCGCTTCTATACGGCTCATACACGATGTAATAAATTGAATCGCCTCTTCTTTCGCTGTCTTCAAACGACTTCCATGACATATATATAAAACGGCTTTCATTTTACAACACTCCACTTACTTGATAAGCATTTTCTGTCTGCTTCTCAAACCAATGAATTTTTTCTCTAAAACGGACAACTTCTCCAATTACAATCATGCTCGGATTTTGAATTTGCTCTTTTTTCGCAACATCTACAATTGTCCCTAACGTTCCAACAACTGTGCGCTGCATAGACGTCGTCCCCTGCTCAATAATAGCAGCTGGCGTACTTTTATCTTTTCCATGCTTCATAAGTTGCTCACATATGTAGAGCAAATTACTAACCCCCATATATACCGCTAAAGTCTCTACACCTTTCGCTAAACTTTCCCATTTCACTTCTTCTTCAGCACCTTCTTTCCTATGCCCAGTCACAATAGCAAAACTTGCACTTGCATCACGGTGCGTCACTGGAATACCAGCATAAGCAGGTGCGGCTATTCCAGACGAAATACCTGGGACGATTTCAAATGGTACACCTTGCTTTGCTAATGCTTCGGCTTCTTCTCCCCCTCTACCAAACACAAATGGATCGCCGCCCTTAAGCCTTGTTACAACTTTTCCTTTTTTCGCATACTTAATAAGAAATATATTAATTGTTTCTTGCTTCATCGTGTGATAATTCGGGAGTTTCCCGCAATAAATCAAATCCGCTTCAGGCTTTGCGTGTGAAAGCAGCTCTTTATTCACAAGACGGTCGTATAAAATAACATCTGCCTTCTCAATACATTTCAATCCTTTAACAGTAATTAAATCTGGATCACCAGGACCCGCTCCAACAATATAAACCTTCCCCATCATCTCTCCTCATTTCTACTATTAAAGTGAAACTTCCATCCTTATATATGAATGGAAGTTTTCATTTCTTCATATTTCAATGTTCCTTACTCATGAATAACAAAGGCCGCGCTTTTTCGAATCTTCTTTTTTTCAAATAAAGCAATCTCCTTTACCTCTGGTAACGGTAAAAAATGTTTTTCAAGCTCCATCTCCGCCATCTTAAATGCCTGTTCTTCACTTTCAGCAACAACAACAATTGGAACAATGCTACTCACTAATACCGCTTCAAATCGATATAAATCCATATTGCCCCTCCTAAGACGCTATTACTTCTTCTAACACGTTATTTAACGCTATTTGTAATGTCTCTATACCAACACGACCTACAAAATCATAAAATGTTTCGGCTGGTAATTTGTTCTCTTTGAAATAACTTATAAATGATGCGAGTACATCAGGTAGATCCTCGCCATCTATTTTTCCTTTTAACTTTTGATTGTAGGCACCGCCATCTAACAATGTTCCACCTACGTATATTTCAAACGCTTCAACAATGCCTTTTTCCTTCGTTTTCATTTTCACCCCTTGTAACCCAATGTCAGCAATTTGACGTTGACCACATGAATTCGGGCAGCCTACCATATGAATTCGAACTGGAACATCGAGTGCAATTTGTGTATCTAAGTATTCTGCAATTTTTCTTAATCTTTCTTTCGTTTCTACTAGTGCAAGATTACAATATTCAATACCGGTACATGAAACCGCATAACCAATAAATGATTTCGGGCTAGCAGATATCGCTTCAAACAGCGGTTCACTAAGTAATCCTTTTACATTTTCCGGAGGAACGTTCGGAATAATGAAGTTTTGCGAGTTACATGTACGAATTTGTCCATTTCCATATCGCTTTGCAATTCTTGCAATCTCAAACATTTCTTCTGCATGTAAACGACCTACCGGTACATTAAAACCTACATATTTTAATCCCTTTTGTTTTTGGTCTTGAACACCATAAAAATAGCCTGCATTCCATCCTTTGAGTGCACTTTCCCCTTTACTTTGTAAAGGCCCTGTATACTCTATTAGTTTCTCTTTAAATTTCTCTGCTCCCCAGTCCGCAACAAGAAATTTCAACCGAGCTAAATGACGTTTTTCACGATATCCAAAATCACGGAATATAGTAGCAATTGCAATCGCCACCGCCTTCACTTCTTCTGGTAAAACGAATACATCTAATTCATCAGCTAAATACGGTCGAGCTGATAATCCTCCACCTACTTTTATATGAAAACCAACTTTTTTCTCACCATCTATTTCTTTCGTTGCAGGCGTAAATGCAACACAGTTAATTTCTGCGTTTGCTGAATTATAAATATTAGAACTAATAGACATTTTAAATTTGCGTGGCAAGTTAGAAAACTCTTCATTATGTTGGAAGTAATCATATACTTCTTTTACAATATGCGTTGTATCGAATAGTTCATTTGCATCAATGCCAGCAAGCGGATTACCTGTAATATTCCGCGTTATATCACCACAAGCCCCCGCTGAAGATAACCCAACTCTTGCTAATTTTTTAAAAATATCTGGAATTTGCTGAATTTCTAACCAGTGAAACTGAATCGCCTGTCTCGTCGTAATATCTATTACATCACGTCCATAATCTTCAGCGATAGAAGCAAGTACTTCTGCCTGTGCATTTGTAATAATCCCCGACGGAATATTTACCCGCATCATAAAATAACCAGCTTCTTTCGGTCTTTGTAAATACAAGCCTGCCCATTTAAAGGCATCCCACTCTTCTTTCGGAATAGATTTGAAACCATTTTCCGCATAGTAAGGAATATCATTGAAAATTTCTAAGCCATCTTTTTCTAATTTATTTTTCTCGGTCTGATTTAATTTTTCATTGTTAGCCCATACTTTTTCATAACTCATTGTTTATCCCCCTATATAAAACTACGCTCTTGTAAGTACTTCACGATTTGTTCTGCACATTCTTCAATAGAATATTTGTGCGTTTCTACAATTAATTCCGCTTGCTCTGGCTCTTCATAAGGCGAATCAATACCTGTGAAATCCTTAATATCACCTTTCCTTGCCTTTTTATAAAGTCCTTTCGGATCACGTTTCTCACACTGTTCAATCGGACACTTCACAAAAATTTCAATAAATTCATCTGCCTCTAATAAATCTCTTACTTGTTTGCGGTCTACTCGAAATGGTGAAATAAATGCTGTAAGGACAACTGCTCCTTGATCTACAAATAACTTTGCCACTTCGCCAATACGTCTTATATTTTCCATGCGATCACTTTCAGAAAATCCTAAGTCTTTATTTAAACCGTGGCGAATGTTATCCCCATCCAGCACATAATTTCCAATATTCTTTTCAAAAAGTTTACGAGCGACCGCATTCGCTACTGTAGATTTACCCGAAGCTGATAAACCAGTAAACCAAATTACAAAACTATGATGTCCATTCTTCACTCTTCTCTCATCTTTTGAAACCGAAGCTGTGTGCCAAGTAATATTCGTATCCATCTCGTTCTCTCCCTATTCTGTTACTACTTCTTTTTTCAAACCTTTAATTAGCACTTCCACTACTTCTTTACGACTAAATGTACTTGGCGGAATCTCACCGTTTCTTAATAATTCTCTTACTTTCGTACCCGATAAAATAACATGATCTTCTTTTCCGTGCGGACATGTTTTCGTTGAAGCCATCGCTTCACATTTCGTGCAGTAAAAACTATGTTCAAAGAATAGTGGTGTAATTCCTAACTCTTCTATCGTAAAATTTGTGAAGATTTCTTGCGCTTCATACGTTCCGTAATAATCTCCTACTCCAGCATGATCACGCCCTACTATAAAGTGGGTACATCCAAAATTCTTTCTTACTAACGCATGAAATATCGCTTCCCTTGGTCCTGCGTAACGCATGGCAGCAGGAAATACACTTAAAAAGACACGATTTTTCGGATAATAGTTTTGAAGAAGTACTTCATAGCTTTCCATTCTTACATCAGCAGGAATATCATCCGATTTCGTTTCTCCGACGAGCGGATTTAAAAAGAGACCATCTACAATTTCAAGAGCAGATTTTTGAATATACTCATGGGCACGATGTACCGGGTTTCTCGTTTGAAATCCGACCACTGTTTTCCACCCACGTTTTTTAAATGCTTCCCTCGTTTCAATTGGGTCTAAATGATAAGAAGGAAATTGATTATTTTCAAAGCGTTTTGTTAGAATAATAGTTCCTCCAACGTAAACGTTTGGTCGTTCATATAATTTTTTCACTCCTGGATGAGCCTCATCCGTTGTTTTATATACAAGTAACGCTTCTTTTTCTTTATCTGGTACAAAAATATCTTCTATTTGAATGACACCGTATATATTTCCGTTGTTGACAAGCTTTACTTCCTCTCCAGTCTTCAGGCTTTCTGCGACTTTTTCTGTTACCGGTAATGTAATCGGTATACTCCACACACTACCATTTGCTAAACGAAGCGTTTCTACAACTGAATCATAATCTTCCTTCCCTAAAAAACCAGTAAGGGGGCTATATCCACCTATCGCCAATAGTTCTAAATCACTTAACGCAATATTGTCTAATTTAATTTCTTTTTCAATTTGTGATACGTCATATGTCTCATCTATACGGTTTACTAATTCGTTTACTATGCTCATTTTTCTATATCCTCTCTTAGCTTTATTTCAAGATTCATCTTATTGGTAATGAAGACCACATTCAGTTTTCACTTTTCCAGCCCATCTACCATCTCTTGAATCGCCACCATCCCCTACAGGTAACGTACATTTCTCACACCCAATACTTGGATAGCCAACATCATGCAACGGGTTATACGGCAAGCTATGTTTGTATACATATCGCCAAACTTCTTTCCACGTCCAATGAATGAGTGGACAAACTTTAATAGATTGAAAACGATGATCTTGATTTATAAACTTTGTATGCTTACGTGTTTCTGATTGTTCCCTTCTTAAGCCCGATATCCATGCTTTTTCCACGACTAATGATTTTTCTAAAGGTAAAATTTTTCTAATCTTACAACAAAGATTCGGATTGCTCTCCCACAGTTTTTCACCATGCAACTTCGCCTGTTCATCAAGTGTAAGTTCTGGCTGTTTTTCTATAATATTCAATGAAGGAAATCGTTCCCGCACTTTTTGAATTAATTCATACGTTTCTTGAAAATGAACATTTGTATCCAAAAATACAACTTTAGCAGATGGATTTACTTGGTTTATAATGTGCAGCAATACCATACCTTCCACCCCAAAGCTACATGCGTAGACAACCTCATCTTTATATTCTTTATAAGCCCAATTTAATACTGATAACGCGCCTTTTGTTTCATCTTCTTCCGAAAACGAAACAACATTTTCTTCCCACGTTTCATACGTCAACATGTTTTTTCCCCCTGTAAAAGCAAAAAGACGGTTTTAACCTAATGAAAATAGGTTAAAACCGCCTCTAGTTTTTCTAGTCAGCGCTTTTCACTTTAAACGTACTTTTTCACTTTTCTCTAACTGAATTACTTTTCCATCTTGCACAACAATTGTAATTGAACCATATTTCATATCAGCAAGCATCGCTTCAATCTTCTCGGATACTTCATCAAAATGTTCCCGTAAACTCACGCGAACAGCCCCCCCTTTTTATTCATAAAAAAAATCTTTCCCATTTCGAAAAGACTGTTCGGTAATATATTTTACCTTATCTTTCAAAATGGATCCCATTTTGCTGGATTTAGCACCTTGCTTTCTATAAGCAGGTTGCCGAGCTTCTTCGGGCCAGTTCCCTCCGCTTCTCTTGATAAGCTTTGTATTTGTATTTTATCACAATTCTGATTTTTTTCAATCCTAGTTTTCCGATATATTTTAATTATTTTATTTTATAAAAAAGGAATTGCCCATTCGAACAACTCCTTTTCCTATTTAGACAAGCTCTTTAATACGTATGCGATCGTTCCCAATAATATTTTCATATGTTTCGCGTTCCACAACTACTTGCGATGTTCCGCCTTTTGCAAAGACAACGGCTGGTCTTCGAATCCGATTGTAATTATTCGCCATCGAATACCCGTAGGCTCCTGTACAGGAAACTGCTAGTAAATCAGCAGAAGCGACTTTTGGTAAATGAATATCCCAAATCAACATATCTCCACTCTCACAGCATTTCCCAGCAATCGAAACGAGTTCCTCATTCTCATCATTCCCTCGATTCGCTAACATTGCTTCATAACGCGCACTATATAAAGCAGGTCTTAAATTATCTGTCATTCCACCATCCACTGATACATATTTCCGAATACCAGGAATATCTTTCACAGATCCAACTGTATAAATTGTTGTCCCAGCATCACCTACAATGCTACGGCCTGGTTCAATCCATATTTCTGGCAATGGATATTCACATACAGTAAATTGTTCTCTCACTGCACTTGTTACAGCTCGCACATATGTCTCAAGAGTTAATGGTGTATCCGACTCTGTGTAGCGTATTCCAAATCCCCCGCCTACATTTAGCACTTTTACTACATAGTTTGTTTGCTCTCTCACTTCTTCTAAAAATTGGCGAAGAACTTCAATTGCTCGAACAAAACCAGCTGTTTCAAATATTTGCGATCCGATATGTGAATGAATCCCTAGCACATTATAATTTGATTTTTGTAAAGCAAATCCAATTGCCTGCATCGCTTGACCGTTTGAAACGCCAAATCCAAATTTCGAATCATCTTGGCCTGTTGTAATATATTCATGTGTGTGCGCCTCTACTCCAGGCGTTACACGAATTAATATGTTCACAAATTTTCCATGTTGCATCGCTAAATCGTGTAAAACTTCTAATTCAAAGAAATTATCTACGACAAAACAACCAATATTCGCCTGAAGAGCCATCACTATCTCTTCTTCTGTTTTATTATTTCCATGAAAATGAATACGTGATGCTGGAAATCCTGCTTGGAGCGCAGTATATAATTCTCCCCCAGAAACAACGTCTAATGACATATTCTCTTCACGAGCTACTCGGCACATCTCCATGCACAAGAACGCCTTGCTTGCATATGCTACTTGATAAGAGAAACCACTTTCTTTAAAAGCACGATGAAACGCTCGGCATTTTCCTCGAATAGACTCTTCATCGTATACATAAAGTGGTGTTCCGTATTGCTTTGCTAGCTGCGTCGTATCGCACCCTCCAATTTCTAAGTGTCCTTGCCCATTAATTCGGCTTGTGCCGTGTAAATACATTTAAATTCCTCCCTTATTTCCTCTAAAACTCATAACCCCAATCTTCTATTCATTGCAGCACGCTTTTAGATAGACAAAAAACGCGCGGAACAATGTTCACACGCGTTTCTTATTAGGAAAAATATATATTGAAAAAATAAACGAGTTGTTATCTCCTCAAAATAAGAAACCGCATCAACATCTCCAAATAGCTCTCCATAAAATAAATCTTATGACAGTACTACATTTATTCAATGCAGTCCCAATATATGAATAAGATGGTTATTCTTATATTTCGGCAATAGTCCCTTTCAACCTATAATCACAGATTCCATTAAATCTCCCATAGCTTACTCTTTCCTATCGCGGCCTCTACCTTTGAGAGTAGATGAGGTAAGTCTATTTAATTTTCAAACATCTAATTGTTGCTATTAACAATACCAAAGGACCATTTTATTTGTCAAACAATTTTTTATATTGTTTTTTTACAGTTTAGTTTGGTATCGTTTGGTAAGCGCTTTACTGAAATCTTTGTCACTTCCCATTCGCCTTCTTCGTTATTAAATGTAATCGTTACCTTCTCAAATGGTGGAGCAATTTTCCCAGCAACACGTTCATACTTTGTAACTTCAATACTTGCTTGAAATAAATATGTACCGCTATACACTTTTTTTAAACTAATAATTTTAGGACATTGATAAGGTTTCAAACTTCCATATTGTTTTTCAATTGCTTTATTTATTTTTGGAAATAAAACAGAATAAAGTGCATCTTCCATAAGAGGTGGATCATATTGGGCTACCGACACACTCGGTGAAGTAAAAAGTACAACACTACTGCATGCTATAAAACATAATAATTTTCGCATTATAACCTCCGTATTATCACGCGATTCTTTCTGCGTACGATAATTATCATACATAGAAATTCTGTTTTATTGTCTCCCACCACTCTTTTTCTACTCGATTATTATAAAAAAGCCCACAACCTTCTTTTATTTTCGTATAATGATACTCATAGTATAATAATCATAATAACAAAGGACTGTTCGTATATATAAAATGAGTCGTTAAGCAAACTGACTCTCAAGAACTGTCATGCTTTTTAGGAGAGGAGTATATTATGCTACAACATCTGTTTCCAAAACTGCGATTTGCACTCGTTGCAGTCGTTTTACTATGGATTAAAACATATATTGTGTACAAGCTAGCATTTGATATTAAAATTGATAATTTCTTTGAAGAATTCATGCTTTTTATCAATCCACTAGCTGCGTTACTTTTATTTTTCGGCTTAGCTTTACTTGCATCTAAGCACCGAAACCGAATTATAATTGGAATCAGTTTTATACTGTCATTTATTTTATTTGGAAACGCAATGTTTTATGGGTTCTATAACGATTTCGTTACTTTCCCGGTTTTATTCCAAACAAACAATATGGCTGATTTAGGGACAAGTATAAAAGAACTCTTTACGTACAAAACATTACTTTTATTTGCAGATGCAATTATTTTAATGTTTATTTCGCGTAAATCCCCATCATTTGGCGACAAAACACCACTTTCCCGCTCAGAGAAGCGAACTTTCTTTAGCGGTGTAACAGCTTTATTAGCACTACAAATTGTTGTATCAGTTATTTATAAACCACAAATGTTCTCACGCTCATTTGACCGTCAAACTGTCGTGAAGAATTTAGGTTTATACACATATCATCTATTTGATATTACGCTTCAATCCAAGTCTTCAGCTGAGCGTGTATTTGCAAGTGGGGATGGGTTTTCTGAAATTAAAAACTATACAGACTCAAAAGACAAACAAGTTGATAAAAACTTATTTGGAGCTGCAAAAGGTAAAAATGTAATTTTAATTTCAATGGAATCTACACAAAGCTTTGTTATTAATAAAAAAATAAATGGAAAAGAAATTACACCATTTTTAAATGAATTTATTAAGGATAGTTTCTATTTCGATAACTTCTATCATCAAACTGGACAAGGTAAAACTTCTGATGCTGAATTTATCGTTGAAAACTCACTTTATCCGCTAGATCGTGGTTCTGTATTCTTTACTCATGCAACAAATGAATACACAGCGACACCAGAACAATTAAAGAAATACGGATATTCTTCTGCTGTCTTCCATTCAAATGATAAAACGTTTTGGAATCGGGATGTAATGTATCCTGCGCTTGGATATGATCGTTACTTTAATTTAAATGATTACGCAGGAACGGAGCAAATGTCTGTCGGTTGGGGATTAAAAGATAAAGAGTTCTTTGAACAATCTATTCCAAAGTTAAAATCTTTACCGCAACCGTTCTATACAAAATTTATTACATTAACAAATCATTTTCCGTTTCTTCTAAATCCGGAAGATCAATATGTTGATGAATTCAACTCGGAAAGTGGTGTTGTAAACCGCTACTTCCCAACTGTTCGTTACACAGATGAAGCTCTTAAATTATTTATTAAACAATTAAAAGAAGAAGGATTGTATGATAATTCCGTTATTGTCATCTATGGTGATCATTACGGTATTTCCGAAAACCATAACGCAGCTATTGCACAGTTCCTAGGAAAAGATACTATTACACCATTTGATTCTATGCAATTACAACGAGTCCCTCTTATTATTCATGTGCCTGGCCAAGAAGGAAAAGTTGTTTCTAAAGTATCCGGTCAAATTGATATTAAGCCAACGCTCTTTCATTTACTTGGTATTAAAACAAATAAATCCGTTGAATTTGGAACTGACTTATTTATTAAAGAGAAAGATCCGCTTATGGTAATGCGTGATGGTAGCTTTGTTTCTGAAGAGTATGTTTATACAAAAAATATGTGCTACAAAAGAAGTACAGGTGAAGAAGCTGACATGGCGCTATGTCAGCCGTATATTGAAAAAGCAAAAACAGAATTAAAACTCTCCGATAAATTAATTTATGGAGATTTGTTACGCTTCGATCCTAATAATCGATATAAAACCGGAACGATGACAACGAAATTTGAATAGTAAAGGAAGCAACTTTATACAAGTTGCTTCCTCTTTTTATTTTCACTTAATTTTCAAACCATCCTTCTATGAAATCTTTCACAAATTGGTAATTTTTTTCGTATGAGGAATAAATTTATGGTATGATAAAATAAGTAAACTTTCATACACTAATTAAGAATTTATTACAGAAAGCAAGGGATCAGATTTTGTATAGAGCAGCTATTCCAAACTTATTTACGCTCGGAAATTTATATAGCGGATTTTTATCAATCGGCTATGCATCTTTAGGATATTATAAATCAGCTGCTATTTTAGTACTTATCGGGATGATGTTAGATAGTCTTGATGGTCGTGTTGCTCGTTTATTACGTGTTGATTCACAAATGGGAAAAGAGCTCGACTCGCTTGCAGATGTCGTAACATTTGGTGCAGCACCAGCTGTTTTAATGTATTACACATCTTTCTCAAACTACGGAATCATCGGATTATACATAGCGGGATTATTCCCTCTTTTCGGAGCATATCGTTTAGCACGATTTAATGTAACACCATCTTCTACTTCAATGAAATATTTCACTGGAGTACCGATTACAGCAGCGGGAGGGCTTGTTGCTTTCTTAACATTATTTTCACATACCATTCCAAAAATCGTTCTTATTACCGTATTTGTAACGTTCGCATTTTTAATGGTGAGCCGCATTCGTATCCCAAGTTTAAAAGATGTACCAATTCCACGATATAGCATCATTATTACACTATTTTTAGTTGGAATCATTATTACAATGTATCAAACAGGATTTGGAAATTTTTCTGTTTTCTTATTCATTGCCATTCCACTATATATTTTGTACATGTTATCTCAATTCATTAGACAAAGACCGTCTAAAAAAGCGAATAAAGAAAAATAAGAAAACCTTCCGAGTCCGGAAGGTTTCTTTTTATTTTGTAACTAATACCTTTTGATTTACAGGTGTTACTGGCTCTTCGCCGTTTAATATAGCTAAAATATTTCTGACAGCCATTTCAGCCATCGCATCACGAGTTTCAAATGTTGCATTCCCTACGTGTGGAGCAAGTACTACATTCTTTAATTCTTTTAGCTCTTCTGTAATTTTCGGTTCAAATTCAAACACGTCAAGAGCTGCTCCTTCAATTTCATTCGTTTTTAATGCATGAGCAAGTGCTGCTTCATTCATAATTGGTCCACGTGAAGCATTTACAATATACGCTGTTTTCTTCATCATTTTAAACTGTTCTTCATCAATCATATGATGTAATTTTGGATTATAAGCACAGTTAATTGTAATAAAGTCTGCTGTTTGTAATAATTCTTCCAACGTCACATACGTTGCTCCCAGTTCACTTTCAGCTTCAAACTTACGATTTGGCCCTGTATATAAAACATCCATTCCAAATGCTTTCGCACGTTTTGCAACAGCCTTCCCGATTTCTCCAAGACCTATAATTCCGATTGTCTTACCATGGACTTCTCGTCCTAAGAAAAATAACGGTGCCCATCCGTTAAATCCAGTCGTACGACATAACGTATCCCCTTCAGGAATTCTACGCGCCGCTGCTAAAAGAAGTGCAAATGTTAATTCTGCAGTCGCTTCCGTTGATACTTTCGGTGTATTCGTAACTGCAATTCCTTTTTCACCCGCATACGTGTAATCAATATTGTCGTAACCAGCACCATAGTTTGCAACAATCTTTAAATGAGGCGCTGCATCAATAACTTCTTTTGGCACCTTTGTCGAAAGTAAACTTAACAATGCATCTTTATCTTTTACACGCTCTGTTAATTCATCTATAGAAATTAACTCCTCTTTATCGTACATTTCTACATCATGATCTTTTAATAGTTCTAATCCAATTTCCGGAATTTTTCCTGCTACTAATATTTTTGCCACTACTAACACCTCTTCTATAGAAAATAAGATATCTCTTATATTTCATTGTAAGAAATCCACATATAAAAACCAAGGAATTTGATTATAGTTTTAAAAATCGACACTTTTCCATGAAAAAAGAGGAGATGCAACTCTCCCCTTTTCTTACACTTTTTCCTGCGATTCTTTTCCAAGCTTCACATCAATAGTTCCTTCTGCAACCGTATCGCTAATTTGCTCCTCAATAACCGATTGAGATGCAGCATTCGTTTCAGAAGTATAAGCTTGTTGCTGTGTACCTTGTACATTTTTTTTATTTTGTTGTTTCGCCATTTCTTACCCTCCTTTTCATTCTTTCTTATTTTGAACAAAAAGGACGGTTTTCATCAAAAAATTGCGTTTCATTTTGAATTTGTTACTTCTTCTTCAAGCGACCTCATTACTCTTGCTCGCTTCGTAAATGTTGCAACCTGAGTAACACCGTGAGCTAGTAATGTTTGTACATTTTCTTGTACATAATTCCCTAAATCATTTGGATAATGGGCATCCGAAGAAATCGTAATTGGAACACCATACTTAGCTAATACTTGTAAATATAGTGGACTTGGGCACATTTCACGAACAGGATAACGATAGTATAATCCTGCATTTATTTCTGTTGCCGTATTCGTTTCTACTAACGCACAGGCAATTTCCTCATAATAAGAAAGCTGTTCATTCTCATCCAATCGATAATTAAATACCTTTATATTATCAAGATGAGCGATAATATCAAATAACTCAGTACGAATCGCACTCTCAACTGTTTTAAAAAACATATCATATAATGCGCGTAGGTCATGCTTCTCAAAATATTCTTTCGTATCTGGATTATCGAATCCCCAGCCATTTAGAAAATGAACGGAACCAATTATATAATCAAAGTCTCCTAGCGCTAATAATTCTTTTAACTCTCCTTCACAACCAATAAAATAATCCGCTTCAATTCCAAGTTTAAGTGTGACACCTCTTTTACTCCATCGTTCTTTCGCCTCTTCAATGACCTTTGTAAAATCATACAGTGAAACTACCCTTACTTGATCTAACCATTCCTTCTGTATACGACCGAGCTTAGAATCACTAATATCTACATATTTTTCATAATATCCTTTCGCTTCATGAAAACGATATAAATGATCAACAATCCCAACTTCTGTTATACCTTTTCGCACAGCTTCTTCTAAATAGAGGTCCATCCATTCTGTTGTAAATGGCCCTTCCTTCACACGCTTTTGCAAACGCTCTTGTGTTTTCATAAGCCAATCAATAGAATGCCTTTCTTGAAGCGGTTCATAACATTCCAGCGCTTCATTTATTTTAGCAAGCCATCCTATTGAATACGGTCCTTCTTCTAAGTGAAGATGATAATCTACTTTCATATACATTCCCCCTTATAATGTATCTATTTCCCTTCTATCCCCAACTCTCGAAAGCTTTCCATTTCGTTCTTTCACCTCTCGCATGACATCTTCCAATGTAATATTTTTTTCAGCTAATAAAACGAAACAGTGATAAAATACATCAACCATTTCTTTCACTACTTCTTCTTTATCATTATTTTTACATGCGATAATTACTTCAGCACACTCTTCACCAATTTTCTTTAAAATTTTATCTTCTCCTTTTGAAAATAAATAATTTGTATACGATTCAGGAAGTGGGCTTTCCTTTCGTTCTTCAATTGTTTTATACAGCAACTTAAAGGCATTTTCCATATGTATCCCCCTATAGAATTTGATAGTGAAAACATGTCTTCTCTCCCGTATGACAAGCAGGTCCTACTTGTTTCACATTCACAACAATTGAATCTTGATCACAATCTAAATATAAAGATTGCACATATTGAACATTCCCTGATGTTTCCCCCTTATTCCATAACGACTGCCTCGAACGAGAATAAAACCATGTTCTTTTCGTCTCTAACGTTTTTTCATATGCTTCTTCATTCATATAAGCTAGCATTAAAACTTCTTTCGTACCTTCTTCGATGACAATTGCTGGTATTAATCCTTTTGAAAAATTAGGTTTCATAACCGCACCTCAACATTTGCATCTCTTAATTTTCGCTTTACACTCTGCACTGTCGCCTCACCATAATGAAAGATGGATGCCGCTAACGCTGCATCAACTGTTGTCTTTTGAAAAACTTCTATAATGTGATCCGTATGACCACAGCCCCCTGATGCGATGACTGGAATGGAAACACTTTTTGAAATTTCTTCTGTTAAACGAAGGTCATATCCGCTTTTCGTTCCATCTGCATCCATACTCGTTAACAAAATTTCACCTGCTCCAAGTTTAACAACACGCTTCGCCCATTCTATGGCATCCATTCCTGTGTCAACTCTTCCGCCGTTGACATATACGTTCCATTTACCTTCTGCTACTTTTCTAGCATCAATTGCCACGACAATACATTGTGATCCAAAGTGTTCTGCCCCTTCTTCTATTAACTTCGGGTTTCGCACTGCCGCTGAGTTTATTGAAACTTTGTCTGCTCCAGCTCTTAGTAAATTGTACATATCTTTCACACTTGAAATCCCCCCGCCAACCGTAAGAGGAATAAATACTTTAGCTGCTGTTTTTTCTACAACATCTATAATCGTTTTTCTTCCTTCATGAGTCGCCGTAATATCTAAAAATACGATTTCATCTGCCCCTGCCTCGTTATATGCTTCAGCTATTTCAACCGGATCACCGACATCTTGTAATCCTATAAAATTTACACCCTTTACGACTCTCCCTTCTTTCACATCTAGACATGGAATAATTCGTTTCGCTAACATAACTTCGTTACCTGTAACACTTCTTCTAAATCAATCGTTTTTTCGTAAAGCGCCTTTCCAATTATGACACCATATATATTCATATCATTTAACTTTTTCACATCTTGAATAGATGCCACTCCTCCAGAGGCGATGAGACGAATGCCCACACTTTTTTGAAGTATCGCTAATTGTTCAAAATTTGGACCTGCAAGCGTTCCGTCTTTCGAAATGTCTGTAAACACAATCGTTTGAACACCTAAACTTTCCATTTGTTTCGCTAAACTAACGTAAGAAATTTCAGACAGATCAAGCCAACCTCTCGTTGCTACGAAACCATTTTTCGCATCAATTCCAACAATGATTTTCTCTTTATATAGACGAACTGCTTCCTCTAAAAATGACTTATTATAAAGAGCTGCTGTTCCTAAAATCACTTTTTCTACACCTGCTGACAATAACTTCTCCACCGCTTTAAGTGAACGAATTCCTCCTCCCACTTGCACAGGAATACGTACCGCCTTGCAGATTTTTTCAATGACGGGCAAATTTAACGACTCGCCAGCAATTGCACCATCTAAATCAACAATGTGTAGTATTTCCGCTCCAAGCTTTTCAAATATGATCGCCTGCGCTACCGGATCTTCATTCATCACCGTTTCTTTACTAAACTCTCCTTGATAAAGTCTAACGCATCGCCCTTCTTTTAAATCGATAGCTGGGAAGATTTCCATGCTTCTACCACTCCTTGAAAATTTTTTAATATTTGCATGCCAATTTCGCCACTTTTTTCTGGATGAAACTGTGCACCAAATACATTTCCTTTCGCGACAAACCCTGGTACTTGCATTCCATAATCACTTACTCCGCATACAATTTCATCTGGACAATCCGCGTAATATGAGTGAACATAATACACGAAAGAACCATCCACTAATCCATTCCAAAGCGAAAATTCTCTTTCCTTCCTTAATTCATTCCATCCCATATGAGGAATTTTATACGAAACTTTTAACTTACGAATTTCACCTGGTAGTAAACCTAACCCGCTACAATCTTTTAGTTCCTCACTTCGTTCAAATAAAAGTTGCATGCCCAAACATATACCGAGGAGTGGTTTTCCTATGTCACAAACTTCTTTTAGTACACACACTAAATCTCTTTCTTCTAATACATCCATCGCTTTCGGAAATGCACCTACTCCCGGTAGAATCACGCCATCGCTTCTCAATATCTCTTCTTTATCACTCGTTACAATGTACTCTGCCCCAATATATTTTAATGCTTGCTCTACACTGCGAATATTCCCCATTCCATAATCTATAATGGCAATCAATTACAACATCCCTTTCGTTGAATTTACACCAGTAATGTTGGCATTTTTTTCGACCGCTTCTCTAAGCGCTCTACCAAAAGCTTTAAATAATGCTTCAATTTTGTGATGTGTATTACTTCCGTATAGAACGCGTGCATGTAATGTAATATTGGCAGCATGTGCGACTGCTCTAAAAAATTCTTCCGTCAATTCTGTATCAAAATCCCCGAGCTTCGGATTTGTTAATTCCCCTTGAAATACACAATATGAGCGTCCACTTATATCAATTGCGACAAATCCTAAAGATTCATCCATCGGTACATACGCAGAACCGTAACGATTAATTCCCTCTTTGTTTTGCAATGCTCCTTTCAAGCAATTTCCGAGTACAATTCCAACATCTTCAACGGTGTGATGTGCATCGACAAATACATCACCTTCTGCTTCAACTTGCAATCCAAATCTTCCATGTCTAGCAAATAAAGTCAGCATATGATCGAAAAAACCAACCCCCGTTTGAATAGATACACTCGTACTTTCATCAAGCTGCAAATTTAATTTAATTTTTGTTTCTGTCGTCTCACGTACTTGACTGGACTGACGCATTATTTTTCCTCCTCAAACCTTATTTGGATTGCTCTCGCATGTGCATGTAACCCTTCTTTATTTGCAAGCTCTACAATATGATGCTGTACATTTTTTAATGCTTCCTCTGTATAAGAAATAAAACTTGATTTTTTCACGAAATCATCGACTGATAACGGAGAAAAAAATCTTGCCGTTCCGCTCGTTGGTAATACATGATTCGGTCCCGCCAAATAATCCCCGAGCGGTTCAGGTGCATATGGCCCAAGGAAAATAGAGCCTGCATGTTTCACATAATCTAGAGCATTCATTGGTTCTTTTATATGTAACTCTAAATGTTCTGGAGCAATTTCATTTGATAACTTTAGTGCCTCCTTTAAAGAAGGAACGATAAAGATGGCTCCATTTCTATTTATCGATTCACGTGCAATTTCACTTCTTGGCAACGTTTCTAACTGTCTTTCTACCTCTTTTTCTACTTCTTTAGCTAGTTCCATATTCGTTGTAATACAAATCGCCGTTGCTCTCTCATCATGCTCCGCTTGCGATAATAAATCCGCTGCGATATATTTTGCATTACCTGTTTCATCCGCGACAACTACAATTTCTGATGGACCAGCAATCATATCGATATTTACTATTCCGTATACTTCTCGTTTCGCTAGAGCGACGTACAAATTTCCCGGTCCAACTATTTTATCCACTTTCGGAATCGATTCCGTCCCGTATGCTAAAGCAGCAATTGCTTGCGCGCCACCTATCGTATAAATTTCATCTACCCCCGCAAGATTTGCAGCAGCTAATATGTGAGGATTAATTCCTCCTTTACTCGGCGGTGTTACCATTACAATCTTTTTCACACCTGCGAGTTTCGCCGGCAATACATTCATTAATACTGAAGAAGGATATGAGGCTGTCCCACCCGGTACATATACACCTACATTTTCTAACTGCCGAATGAGCTGCCCTCTAATTATGCCTTTACTTTCACAATCGAATATTGAGTACTTCTTTTGCTTTTCGTGATACGAAACAATGTTTTTCTTCGCCTCTTTTAAAGCTTCTAAAAATGAATTCTCTACAAACATACTCGCTTGCTGTATTTCTTCTTCACTTACACGAAAATCTTTCATCTCTACACCATCAAACTTTTTTGTATAGAAAGATAAAGCCTCATCTTTCCCTTCCCTTACATTTCTAATGATTTTTCTTACACTTCTTTGAACAGTTTCTTCTATTATATTAGCGTTTTCTCTTAGCACTTTTATTTTAGATAATGCCTCCTTAAAATCTTCATAAATGATTTCCATTTTAAGTCCTCCTATTTCCCTGATAAGATTTCTTGCTCCATCATATTTATAATACTGAATATTTCGTCTTTTTTAGTTTTTAAGGCTGCCTTATTTACGATCATCCGAGCCGATATAAAGTGCATTTCCTCAAATACAATAAGTCCATTCTCTTGTAATGTTTTTCCTGTTTCAACAATATCTACAATCGCATCTGCCAATCCAAGAAGAGGAGCAATTTCTACAGAACCTTCTATTTTAATAATTTCTACATCCTCTCCCTTATCATGAAAATAAGTAGAAGTAATATGTGGGTATTTCGTAGCGATTCTTTTCTTCCGGTAACTCTTCGGATTATACGTAGGAATAGAAGCAACACAAAACTTACAAATCCCCACTCCTAAATCCAGCATTTCATAAATATCTTTCTCGTTTTCCATTAAAATATCTTTTCCAACGATGCCAATATCAGCTACCCCATGTTCTACATAAGTAGCAACATCAACCGCTTTTACTAAAATAAATGAAACATTTGTATTTTTACTTTGAAATACAAGCTTCCGACCTTTATTTTTGAGCTCGGAACAATCAATTCCAATCTGCTCAAAAAGTGGAATGACATGTTTTTCTAATCTTCCTTTCGTTAACGCAATTTGAATGTTACGCATGAAGCCTCTCCCTCTTTCTGGACTACCCATTTCTCATTCCATACATATTCCACTAAGTATTCATTCTTTGCCTCAACGACCGTTCCTATTTTATTTTTTCTTGCAAATTGAAAGGTATCGCTTAAATTAGAGAATAGAGATAACCAAGCATTTTTCCCATCCTTTCGAAGTAAATTTCGTAGCCTTTCTGCTTCCGCTAATCTATTTAACTCATAATGAATCACAATATCAATTTGATTTCGTTCATATGCTTCTTGCTGCTCTTGCAGCGCCTTCACAATTTGATTTACTTGTACCGCGAGTCCAACAGCTGGCAGCATTTCTCCAAAATTCCCAATTAGCTCATCGTATCTTCCGCCACTAACGATTTCTTCTCCAATTTCATATATATATCCTTTGAAAATAACACCCGTATAGTAATCTAAGTGTTGAATCATGCCCAAATCAATTGATATGTAAGAACCATATCCTAACATTTCAATTGTTTCATACATTTCTTTTACTCTTGCAATTGCCATTTTCATTTCATTACTTGAAGCAAGCTTTTCTGCTTCCTCAATAACTTCTAAATTTCCAAATAGCCTTGGTAATTTCTCAAGTAATCTTACTGTCTCATCGCATCGATCTAATTTCTTTTCTCTGATAAAATTTGAGAGGGCAGCATAATTTTTACTTTCTATATACGTTCTAAGTACCCTTTCTTCTTCATCCTGGATGGAGAGTTTTTTTACAATACATTTATATAACTGGACTTGCCCAATCTCAATTGTAAAAGATTGCACCTTCAACTTTTGAAGTGCTTGAATGACACTTATTACACATTCAATTTCAGCTCTTACATTATCAATCCCAATAACTTCAATACCACTTTGTACGATTTCATTATATTTTCCAGAATGGGATTCATTCGCTCGAAATACATTCCCGCTATACGTCACTTTAAGTGGCGTATCCCATCTCTGTGTTCCAATAACTCTCGCTAAAGGAATTGTCATATCTGGACGTAAAACGATAATCCTTCCCTTTTCATCAAAAAATTTATACATCTTCTCTTCATCTATCGGTCTATTTTGAAATGCAAAAACATCATAAAATTCAATTGTAGGTGTTCTTATTTCCTCATAACCTCTCTCTAAAAAAGTAAGCCTTAATTTTTGCTCCACTTCTTCAATTAACGTACATTCTTCGAATAAATAATCTCTCGTTCCATTCGGGTTTGCCCGTTTCCATTTTGTCATTTGAATTTTCACACCTTTCCCCTTCTAATGTATGCCTATTTCATTCACCTAAGCCGAAAATAAAAAGAGCCTTGTAGACAAAATACCTACAAGGCTCTTCAGTAGAGTGTAGGTACAACGGGAATAACCCTTGTACCTACACGTTTTCACGCTAGGTTCAAGGGTTTCATGTATGATGATGTAGTTGTGTAAGCATTGTAATAGATTGCACGATATTCATAATACTTACTCCCTTTCTCCTCTGATTTTCACATAGTATATAACAGTTCATTTTGAATGTAAATATATTTTTAATATTCCGTCACTTTTTTTAATGTAAAGCCACTTTTCTTTCATACTCTTTTATTTCTTTTTCATATTGCATTGTAATACTAATTTCATCTAAACCATTTAATAACTTCTCTTTCCACATTTTCTCGATTGTAAAATGGAATCTATGCGTATTCGTTGTCATTATTTCATTTTCTAAATCAACTATGATTTGTTCCCTCGCATCTGTTTTAGCAAGTTGTTCACGCATATCTTTATCCATTACAATCGGTAACATGCCATTCTTCATACAATTCATATAAAAGATATCGGCAAATCCTCCAGCGATAATAACGCGGAAACCATAATCAGCAAGCGCCCACGGAGCATGTTCTCTAGACGAGCCACATCCAAAATTATCACCTGTGATTAATATGCTGGCTCCTTTTCTTTCTTGTGCATTCAGCGGGAAATTAGGGTTTTCTTGGCGATTATTATCATATCGCCACTCATCAAATAAAAACTTTCCAAACCCAGTTCTTTCAATTCTCTTTAAATATTGCTTCGGAATAATTTGATCTGTATCAATGTTATCATTCATCAGTACTGCGGCAGTACCTTTATGAATACGAAATGGCTCCATCATAACTCTCCTTTCTAATATCAACAAAATGACCATATAACGCAGCCGCTGCCGCCATTGCCGGGCTAACTAAATGCGTTCGTGCTCCCTTTCCTTGTCTTCCTTCAAAATTGCGATTTGACGTAGAGGCACAATGTTCTCCTTCAGGCACTTGATCTGGATTCATACCTAGACACATTGAGCATCCAGGCTCTCTCCATTCAAATCCAGCTTCTTCAAATATGCGATGTAATCCTTTATGCATCGCCGCTTCTCTTACCCTTTGAGATCCAGGTACAACAAGTGCTCGCACACCTTCTTTTACTTTTTTACCTTTCACGACAGATGCAGCAATTTCTAAGTCAGAAAGCCTGGAATTTGTACAAGATCCAATGAAAACATGTTGAACTGGAATGTCATACGTACTTTGTCCGGGACTCAATCCCATATAAGAAAACGCTCTTTCGTCATTTGCATCATGCTTTTCTGGCAATTCCTCATCGATCCGAACACCCATACTAGGATTTGTTCCCCACGTAACGTACGGCGCTAAATCCGCAACATCTACTAGAATATGTAAATCATAAACTGCATCTAAATCTGTATAAAGTTCTGACCATTTTTTCTTAATAGATTCATAGTCTTTCGGTGCATATTTACGCCCTTTTACGTAAGCAACTGTTTTTTCATCTGGTGCAATAATGCCAGCCTTTGCTCCCCCTTCAATTGCCATATTGCAAAGCGTCATCCTCTCTTCCATATCCATAGCATGAATGGCCTCTCCGTAAAATTCCATTACGTAACCTGTTCCAACTGCTACTCCGTACTTTGAAAGAAGGTGTAAAATAATATCTTTCGCATAAACACCTTGCGGTAACTTTCCTTTTAACTCAATGCCCATCGCTTTCGGCTTTCGTTGCCATAACGTTTGCGTTGCCAATACATGTTCCACTTCACTCGTACCAATACCAAACGCTAGTGCGCCAAAAGCACCGTGTGTTGCTGTATGACTATCACCACAAACAATCGTTTTTCCTGGCTGTGTGAGTCCAAGTTCTGGTCCTATAACATGAACAATCCCTTGCTCTTCATCTCCGATATCCGCTAATGGCACCTGAAATTGTTTACAGTTTTCCCGAAGTGTATCTAGTTGCTGCTTCGCAATGCGGTCGGTAATATTCCAAACATCTTTCGTTGGAATATTATGATCCATCGTTGCAAATGTTAAATCTGGTCTGCGGACTGTTCGATTTGTAAGCCGCAAGCCTTCAAAGGCTTGCGGTGACGTTACTTCATGAACAAGATGTAGATCGATATATAATAAATCCAATCCATTTTCATTAGTCGCAACTACATGTCTTTCCCAAAGCTTATCTAGTAACCTTTTCGCCATTATCTTCCTCTCCCTACTAACGCTTGCTCTTCCATTTCTTGAATAACTGCCTTTGTAAATGAAGTTGTCGTTTCAGTCCCCCCGATATCTGCTGTACATTTTCCTGATTTAAGGACTGCAGAAACTGCTTCTTCAATTGCATAGCCTTCTCTCGTTAATCCGAACGATTGCCCAAGCAGCATTGCAACAGAACGCATCATCGCAATTGGATTTGCCTTATTTTTCCCCGCAATATCCGGTGCTGATCCGTGAATAGGCTCGTATAATGAAGGCCCCTTTTCAGCGTGACTTGCTGATGGAAGCATTCCTAATGATCCAGCTAATACTGAAGCCTCATCACTTAAAATATCACCAAATAAATTTTCCGTTACAATAACGTCAAATCTTCCTGGATTCCGAATTAATTCCATAGCTGCTGCATCTACTAAAATGTGTTCTACTTCCACATTCGGGTAGCGAAGTGCTACTTCTTCTGTCACAGTTCTCCATAATTTACTAGACTCTAAAACATTCGCTTTATCAATAGATGTTACTTTTTTCTTCCGCTTATTCGCTAATTGAAAAGCATACGAAACGATACGTTCAATTTCATGGCGATGATACGTAAGTGTATCTGTCGCCACTTCTTCCGTTCGCTCTTTCGGATAAGAAAAATAAATTCCGCCTGTTAATTCACGAACGACAACGAAATCAATTTCATCAGCGTTTTTTAATGGTGATAAATGTGCAGTTGCACTTTCTACCGTTACAGGGCGAACATTCGCAAATACACCGAGTCCTTTTCTTAATGCTAATAATCCTTTCTCAGGCCTTTCTTTCGCACTATCCCACCTTGGTCCACCTACTGCTCCAAGCAAAACCGCATCACTCGCTAAACAGGCGGCAAGTGTTCGCTGTGGTAATGGTTGCCCAGTTAAATCGATAGCGACACCACCAAAATACTCATCTTGCAAATGAAAATGATGTCCATATAGCCTTTCTACCATATGCAATACTTCCTTCGCACTTTCCATTACTTCTGGACCAACACCATCACCAGCTAAACAAACGATACGTTTTTCCATTTTTAACACTCCTTTTAACAGAATTTTCAGAACTTTAATTTGATAGGTGAGGAAAGCTTCTCTCACCTATCAAATATTTATTTCACAAGCGCTATAAGAGATTTTAATTTCCCTGCTGCATGGACATAAGCTCTCGCCGACGCTTCCAATACGTCTTGCGCAACTCCGAAACCTGATATTTGGTGACTACCTTCTTTTAATTCAACATGAACATGAGCAAGTGCATCTTGACCTTGTGTAATAGATTGTATGCGATAATCCGCCAATTCACATTCTAATCCTAAAATTCTTTGGATTGCATTATAAATCGCTTCAATACTACCAGAGCCAGTAGCTGCATCTTCATATACATTTCCTTCCTCATCTTTTAGTACAACTGTCGCGCATTGTGTACTATTTGATACGAAATGTACTTGTAATTGCGTAATGTTATATTGCTGGGCTGCAAATGCTGCTTCACCAAGCATAAGTGCGCGTAAATCTTCTTCAGTAATTTCCTTTTTACGATCAGCTAATTTTTTAAATGCTTCAAATACTGTATCCCGCTCTTCGTTTGTAAATTCATAGCCAAGTTCTTTCATTTTTTCTGTAAACGCATGACGCCCAGAATGTTTTCCAAGTACAAATAGGTTTTGAGATTCGCCTACTAGTGCTGGTTCAATAATTTCATATGTTGTCACTTCTTTTAATACACCATCTTGATGAATTCCTGATTCATGAGCGAATGCATTCGCTCCAACAATCGCTTTATTTTTCGGCACCACCATACCTGTTAATCTGCTTACTAATGTACTCGTCGCCTTAATTTCTTTTAAAGTCATCGAAGGCTCTGCTTTATAGAAATCTTTTCTAATATGAAGAGCAACTGCGACTTCTTCTAACGCCGCATTCCCTGCTCTTTCTCCAATGCCATTAATCGTTCCTTCTACTTGCAGTGCTCCCCCTTCAACTGCGGCTAGCGAATTTGCTACTGCCATCCCAAGATCATCGTGACAATGACAAGAAAAAATTGCTTTTTCATATGAAGGAACGGATTCTTGTAAGTATTTAAAAAGAGAATAATACTCTTCCGGATTCGTATATCCAACTGTATCCGGAATATTAATTACATTCGCTCCTGCGCGAATCGCAATTTCTACTGCTTCAGCTAAAAATGCTCTCGATGTTCTTGTCGCATCTTCTGCAGAAAATTGTACTGTCGGAAATAATGATTTCCCGAGCGTAACCGAGCGATGAATACTATTTAACACATCTTCTTTTGACATACAAAGTTTATATTTCATATGAATATCACTCGTAGCTAGAAATACGTGTAGACGAGGAGACACAGCACCTTTCACAGCTTCATATGCTCTTCGAATGTCACTTTCTTTCGCTCTAGCTAAACTCATAACCGTAGCATTTTGAATTGTATTCGCAATGCGCTTTACCGATTGGAAGTCTCCTTCGGAAGCTGCCGCGAATCCAGCTTCCATTACATGAATACCAAGCCTCTCTAATTGTCTAGCAATTTGTAATTTCTCTTGTTCATTTAAATTCACTCCTGGTGATTGTTCGCCATCACGTAGCGTCGTATCCATGAACAAAATCTTCTTCATATTATTTAATCCCTACCTTTACTCGCGGCTGTACGAAAGGCATCATTTCACGTAATTTACGTCCAACTACTTCGATTTCATGTTCATTCTCTTTCTCATTTGTCGCATGGAAATTCGGTCTTCCTGCTTTATGCTCTGCAATCCAACCTCTTGCAAATGTACCATCTTGAATTTCTGCTAGCACTGTACCCATCGCTTTCTTCGTATCTTCAGTAACAACGCGTGGTCCTGATACGAAGTCTCCCCACTGCGCTGTATCTGAAACTGAATATCTCATATTTTCAAGTCCACCTTCGTACATAAGGTCAACGATTAGCTTCAGTTCATGTAAACATTCAAAATATGCAAGTTCAGGCTGATACCCCGCATCAACTAACGTTTCAAACCCTGCTTTTACAAGTGCAGTCACTCCGCCGCAAAGCACAGCTTGCTCTCCAAATAAATCTGTTTCTGTTTCTTCTTTAAACGTCGTTTCTAGTACACCAGCTCTCGTTGCTCCAATTCCGTCAGCATAAGAAAGTGCTTTTTCAGTCGCAACTCCTGTTGCATCTTGATATACTGCAAATAATGCAGGAACAGCCCCTCCCTCGGCGAACGTACGGCGTACGAGATGCCCCGGTCCTTTTGGCGCTACTAGAAATACATCTACATTAGCTGGTGGTTTTACTTGATCAAAGTGAACATTAAATCCATGTGCGAACACTAGAGAGTTTCCAGCCTGTAAATTTGGTGCAATTTCAGCTTCATATACTTCTGGTTGTAATTCATCAGGCAGTAGAATCATTACTACATCAGCTTTTTCCGCTGCTTCTGCTACTGTATATACAGAAAACCCATCTTCATTCGCTTTATCCCAAGACTTACCCTTTCTTAAACCTACTACTACATCAAATCCGTTATCACGTAAATTTTGCGCATGCGCATGACCTTGCGAGCCATATCCGATGATTGCTACTTTCTTTTCTTTTAATACATTTACTGTTACATCTTTCTCATAATAAACTTTTGCCATTTTCATTTCCCCCTATATTTAAATGATTATTGGATTAACATAACTTGCTTATCTTGTTTTTTCATACTACGCGTAAAGGCTGTTACACCTGTTCTTGCAATTTCTTTCAAACCGTATGGACGAAGTAATTCAATTAACGCTTCTACTTTTTCCTGAGTACCTGTTACTTGCACAACTATGGAATCCTTCCCAACATCTATTACAGCGGCTCGAAACGGTTCAATTAAACTGTATAATTCAGCTCTTGCTACTGAAGTCGCTACTTTAATAAGTGCAAGTTCTCTTGCAATCATCGCTTCTTCTGTAATATCTGATACTTTCAAAACATCAATTTGCTTATGAAGTTGTTTAATTAACTGCTCGACTTGCTGTTCACTTTCAACGTGTACAACAATCGTCATCCGCGATATGTCAGATGATTCCGTATGACCTACTGAAATACTTTCAATATTAAAATGTCTTCGTGTCATAACCCCTGTAATTCGGTTTAACACACCACTTTGATTTCGAACTGTCGCTGTAACAATTCTCTTCACCCTTTTTCCACTCCCTCCATTTGGTGAACACCTTTTCCTGGTGCAACCATCGGCATAACCTTCTCTGATTGAAGTACACGACAATCAATTACGACTGGCTCTTGTAATTCAATTGCATGCTGGATTTGCTTCTTTGCAAGAAGTGGATTGTCAATACGAACACCTTTTATGCCATATGCATTCGCAAGAGCGACGAAATCTGGTTGGCATGGCAATAAAGAGTGCGAATATCTTTGGTTGTAAAATTCATCTTGCCATTGTCTTACCATTCCTAAAGCTTCATTATTTAAAATAAATACTTTAACAGGTAAAGCGTGTTCTTTTAATACACTTAATTCTTGCAGAGTCATTTGAAACCCAGCATCACCAACAATTGCAATAACTAATTCTTCAGGCTTTGCAATTTGCGCACCGATTGCTGCTGGAAATCCGAACCCCATCGTTCCTAATCCGCCAGAAGTTACCCATTTATCTGGATTTTTCAGCGGATAATATTGTGCTGCCCACATTTGGTGTTGCCCAACGTCTGTTGTTACAATCGCTTCTCCCTTCGTAATTTCATATAGCATATCAATCGCATATTGAGGTTTAATACGTTGAGAATTTCGTTTATAAGAGAATGGATATTTTTCTTTTCTACTCTTTAATAAAAAGAGCCATTCATGATGATTTTCTTTCTTTCCTTCTGATTGAAGCAATACTTCTAACGCCTGCTTAGCACTTGCAACAATAGGAATCTCTGTTGGCACATTTTTCCCGATTTCTGCTGGATCAATATCGATATGTGCAACAGTCGCCCCTTTAGCAAAAAAAGCTAAATTTCCAGTAAGACGATCATCAAATCTCGCGCCTATATTAATGAGTAAGTCGCATTCATATAATGCCATATTGGCTGTATAAGAACCGTGCATTCCCCCCATCCCTAGAAATAGTTCATCATCTGGCGGAAAACCACCAAGTCCAAGTAATGTATGCACAACAGGGATTTCATATTTACGAGCAAAACTTGTCAATTCTTTCGACGCTTTCGCGTGCAATATACCCGCTCCAGCTAAAATTAACGGTTTTTTTGCGGTTTCAATTACTTGTAGTAATTTGTTTATTTGAAGTAGATTCGGTTCATAATTAGGGTTATATCCTGGTAAATCCATTTGTACATTGCTACATCGCTCACCTTTCTCGACTACCATATCTTTCGGAAGGTCAATAACGACTGGTCCTGGTCTTCCTGTTTTAGCAATATGAAATGCTTCTTTAATAATCCGAGGTAAATCTGAGGCCTTTCGCACTTGATAGTTATGTTTTGTCACTGGCATCGTAAGTCCCATAATATCTGCCTCTTGAAAAGCATCGCTCCCAATTAACGTTGTTGCTACTTGGCCTGTAAATACTACAAGTGGCAATGAATCAATCATCGCATCAGCTAGACCCGTAATTACATTTGTAGCACCTGGTCCACTCGTTGCAATTACAACCCCTGGATTCCCTGTAATTCTGGCATACCCTTCAGCAGCGTGAATCGCCCCTTGCTCATGCCTTGTTAAAATATGTGGAATTTCACAATCATACAATGCATCATAGAGAGGTAAAACGGCACCACCCGGATAACCGAAAATCACTTCTACGCCTTCCTTTTCTAGCGCTTCTAACAATAGCTGTGCACCAGTTGCCAGTTTCTCTTCCGTTTTTGAAGACATTGTTCTTATAAGCCCCCTTTTTCAAACTTTTATACAATAAAAAAACCCTACGTCCACACTCCAGCTATGTGCTGAAGGGACGAAAGATTTCGCGGTACCACCCTTCTTTGCAAGAATACTCTTGCCTCAGTGATCCATAAATGGATCTAGCTAATAACGGAGCTACCGTCTAAGCCTAGACAAATGCTTTAGCTTAGCACTCAAGGGCGATGTTCGTCGACGTGAACCATCGGTTTTCAGCAACCACCGACTCTCTGTGAGGCTTCACAATCAACTACTCCTCCCTATCAACGCTTTCTTATGTTAAAAAAGTTGTTATCCAACTTTGTTTTCTTCGTAAATTTTCTCTCCATCTTCTACAACTAACTTACGAAACTCTTCTAATAAACGGTTCGTATGTGGACCTGTTTGCCCTAAGCCAATCGTTCTACCATCTACTGTCGTAACAGCAATAACTTCAGCAGCTGTTCCTGTTAAAAACACCTCATCAGCTACATATACATCATGTCTTGTAAATAACTCTTCTCTTACGTCATATCCAAGTTTTTCACCAATTTCTAAAATGGCGTTTCGTGTAATACCTTCTAACGCTCCAGCAGAACTTGGTGGTGTAATTAATTTATTTCCTTTAACAATAAACACGTTATCTCCTGATCCTTCAGCTACATATCCCTGATCATTTAACATAAGTGCTTCTTGTACTCCAGCTAATTTCGCTTCAATACGAACTAAAATATTGTTTAAGTAATTTAAAGATTTTACTTGAGGGGATAAAACATCGGGACGATTTCGGCGCGTTGCAACTGTTACAACTGGAATCCCTTTCTCATAATATTCTTGTGGGAATAAAGATAATTGTTCTGCAATTACTACTACATTCGGCTTCTTACATGAATCGGGATCCAATCCAAGATTTCCTGCTCCTCTTGATACAACAAGTCGAATGTATCCATTAGATAATTTATTTTGTTGAATTGTCTCAACAACAATATTTGTTACTTCATCTAATGAATATGGAATTTCTAAAAGGATTGATTTTGCTGATTCATACAACCGGACAAGATGCTCTCTCAAACGGAAAACATTACCGCTATAAACTCTAATTCCTTCAAATACTCCATCGCCATATAAATAGCCATGATCATATACTGAAACTTTTGCTTCATCTTTTGGAACAAATTCTCCATTTAAGAAAATCCATTGCTCATTCACTAGAAGCGCCTCCTATGTTCTATGAATTTTTTATTGTTTCCTAGTTTACTCTCCTTTCTAAATAAATCAAGTGAATTTTTAGAAAATTTATAATTTTTAATCGTACATACTTCTTTAATTATATTGATTTAACAACATTGTTAACGTTTACAAAAAGTCAAAAAATTTTTTTCGCCAATTTCCACTAAAAAAATATTTGTTTAAAAGAAGGATTTTCATCAATTGATACGAATCTATTGTATTCAATAAACGGACATCCGATTTTATAAATCCGGGAATATATAACGACTTTTGGTGAAAAAGGGGGAAAATAACAAAAATAGCGCTGTCTAAAAATAACATTCATATTTTTCATTTCGTAATCATAATCCTATTTTTAAAAAACAATTTGTCAAAATAAAGGAGGAAATAAATATGGCGTGTGTACAAATTAAAGGAACGAGACAAGAGGTAGTAGAAATGCTGCAATTATTTGATCTAATGGATACGAAAGGTTTTTGTAAATTCGATAATTACGTAGAGGTAGAACCAAATACGAAAGAACATAATCATTTTATTGCTTCAATTGACATCCATTCAAATACTTCTTCAGCACAAGATACATTAAACGACCAATTCGTTAGTCAAATGCTTACTGGCGTATATAACGACTAAACAAAGATTTACTTCCTACCGTCTTTTCATAAATATATGCAGTGAACTTGAGCATACTAGCAATTAGATGGTAGGAGGTGAGAATTATGGCTAGAATTGGCGTTGAAAACTCATTAACAGACGTTCAACAAGCTCTTCAGCAACAAGGTCATGAAGTTGTTACACTTAACTCAGAACAGGATGCACAAGGGTGCGATTGTTGTGTGGTAACTGGGCAAGATTCCAATATGATGGGCATTGCAGATGCATCAATTAAAGGATCAGTCATTACAGCTCACGGTTTAACAACGGATGAAATTTGTCAACAAGTTGAAAGTCGCACTTAAAAAATGAAAGAGGACTCCTTTTAAAAGGAGTCCTCTTTTTTATATTCACCTAACGGGAAAGTAACATATACTGGATGAAAGCCCTACCTCTCTCTCATCATTACGGTTCCACTGACCGCTCCTTGATTCACTAGTATACATATATAGCTTATAAATACAATTTATAGGGTTTGTTCACAAAAGTTGTTGATAAAATTACCCGATCTTTCGCAAACTTTTCGTATTGCATTCATAAGAAATATTTACTCTACACTAGCTGTAACCGAGACACGAATTAAAATTTTAACACCAATACAATAACTTGTCAACATTTTTCTGCCAATTAAAAACAGACAGTAACGGTTTGTCTGTTTTAGAATGGAGCTTTTTCTTTTATTACATATACAACAAAGCCGCTTACTAACATAAATAAGCCAACTACTAAGTTTTTAATATTAATCATAAAGTCCTCTCCCTTATTCCATACATCATATATATTTACATTTCAATTATTCCGATCATCCTAAAGCGCACTTTTTCTAATATATCATAATTCCTAAAAAATGCAAGTTCACTTTTGACGACCATTTACAAATTTATCTACAGTGCTTGGTACAGTATTTAAAGCCTTTTCAATTAAATGTGTACTACTGTTGAGATGTAATACTTGCACCCCATTAGAACCAACTACTAAAAAAGCCACTGGACTAATGGAAACCCCAGCCCCGCTTCCTCCTCCAAATGGATGCCCTTGCTTGTTCTCTTTATGCTGATTTTGCCCACCGTTATGTTTTTCAGTAATGAAATCCCCTTTAAAATCACTTCCACCAGCTCCAAAACCAAAAGCCACTTGAGATACTGTTAATACTACATTTCCGTCAGCTGTTGAAACCGGACTCCCAACAATCGTATTTACATCTACCATCTCTTTTAAATTTGTCATTGCCGTTTTCATTAAATTTTCAATTGGATGTTCCATTATGTATTGCACCCTTTCCTCATTATTCCTTTTTATACTTTCCAAAATAGAGGAAGTCATACTAACTTTTCCTATTTCAAGAAAACATTTTCCTCCTTTTAAAAGATACTACTCCCTGTACATGCTCCGGTATAGTGAAACTTTAATCAGTGGGGGGGTGTTTATCCCCCACTGATTATTAGCCCTAACCAATCGGGCTTTTACGGGCAGCCCAATCCCCACCTAACTTTTTTTGCTTTCGCTGAATTTTGAGATGGGGTCTTACTACCCGTTAATGCGGGATAAAAAAGAAAAAGAGATACATACTACTATTGAACCTTGTTATGAAAGGAGTCATGACTTTGACTGAGAAATTTGATGATTATAAAAGAAAAGATAGAATAGATAGTGATTATAAGGAAGAGTACGCCGCTGAAGTTGCACCACAACGCATTGATTATAATTACGATGATAAAGACGATAAAGATGCTGTAAAATCTTCCGCTGCTGGATCAACTGCTGGTTTTATTGCTCTTGCGCTATCTATCTTATCACTATTTACATTCCCAACACTATTTGGTCTTGTTTCTGTTTTACTCGGTATTTACGCTTATAACCGCGGAGCTACTGTAACTGGGGGTATCGCTGCAGTTGTTGGTGGGATTGCTGCACTTATTGCAATTTTATTCCGAGTAGCACTAATTGGTTTACTGTTCTCTCTGTTCTAAAAAAGAAAAAGGTATCTCGCTTAACGTGGGATACCTTATCCTGTAAACACATCTTCCGATGGATATTTTATTTTTTGTTTTGCTGGTCGCGCTAAAGAGAACACAAGTGTTAATGGTCCAATCAATCCGCAAAACATAACAAACATAATAATACATTTTCCGAATGCCGATAGCTTTGCAGTAATTCCCATCGTTAATCCGACTGTGCCAAACGCTGATATCGTCTCAAATAATAATTGAATAAAGCTGAAGTTTTCTGTCAGCATTAATATAAATACCGCTGCAAAAATAAGTATTTGACTGGCAACAGCAATGGCTAATGCTCTCGTTACTGTTGACATTTTTATCGTACGCTGAAATAATACGATTTCCTCTTTTTTTCTAAAGAAAGAAAGGACAGATGTAATTAAGATAACAAACGTCGTTAATTTAATTCCTCCACCTGTCGATACACTTCCTGCACCAATAAACATCAAAATCATCGTAAATAATATAGATGATTCTTCCATTCCCCCGTAGTCAACTGTATTAAATCCAGCAGTACGAGGAGTTATACCTTGGAAGAAAGAAGCCCATAACTTTTCATTTAAAGGTAAATTCCCTAACGTCTTCACATTATTATATTCCAATACAAAAATAACAATCATCGCTATAACATTTAGCACTACTGTTCCAATAATCATGATTTTCGAATGAAGCGATAATTTTCGAAAACTACGGCTATACCACATATCAATTAATACGGTAAAACCGAGTCCCCCTATTACAATTAAAGAGCAAATCCCAATATTAATAATGGGATCCCCTACATATCTTGTTAAATTATCTGGCCATAAAGCAAAGCCTGCATTATTATAAGATGCAATTACATGAAAAATACTATAGTATAAACCTTTTCCAAAACCAAACTCTGGAATAAAGCGAAACGATAAAAAGATGACCCCAATAAGTTCAATACAAATCGAAAATATAAAGACACGCTTTACTAATTTTACAAGACCACCTATATTTGTTTGATTAAATGCTTCTCCAATTAACAAACGATGACGTAATCCGATTTTTTTACCTAGTACCCAAACAATTAAAATGGCAATTGTCATAAGACCTAGACCACCTGTTTGAATTAAAAACATAATAACAATTTCGCCAAACATCGTAAATGTACTTGCTGTATCCACTACTCCTAAACCAGTTACGGTCGCTGCTGACGTTGCTGTAAAGAAAGCATCTACCCAACTAATATGTACTTTCGTTGCGAATGGTAATTTTAATAACAAACCGCCAACCACAATTAAGCAGAAAAAACCTAATGCTAATATTTGTGGTGGGTTTAATCGTATAAGACGATTATAAAGTCCTTGTTTTTTTGTTATGTCCATATCACTAACTCCCTTATTAAAGTGAAGCTTTCCCCTCATAAATAAAAAGCTTTTTAAAAGCCCTTAAATAACTGGGACAAACCTTATATTCTCATAATATAGTTGAGCATAATCCTTTTTTTTATAGATTACAACTTTTATTTATATTCAGATTCCTTTTTCGTTTTATGCTGGAAAACTATATCCTAGCTCAATATTGCTAGCAATAACAATTTCATATGTACTATTTTTCAAATCCCCATATCTTTCACTCTATGTTCACGCAGAGATCACATCCACCTTTTATAGTATATGTATCGAAGCTGTTCCTCCCTAATTTATAAGACATTCCCCAGTGTCTTTGAATAGCTTCCATCCCTAATTAAATTAACATAAATTGTCCCCTTCCTTGACCATCTTATATGTGATGGTCTTATTTTTTGTTTGCTCTATCTTTTATTCCGCTATTTGTGGGCAATAAACGCCCGATTGGTTAAGGCTAATAATTAACAGGGGATGAACAAAAAACACTCATTAAATTTTCATTTTATTTAAAACTCCCTCTCTCTTTCACCCTATGTTCACACAGAGGTCACATCTACCTTTTATAGTATATGTATCGAAGTTGTTCCTCCCTAATTTATAAGACATTCCCCAGTGTCTTTGAACAGCTTCCATCCCTAATTAAATTGACATAAATTGTCCCCTTCCTTGACCATCTTATAAATGATGGTCTTATTTTTTTGTCTTTCTATCTTTTATTTAAAACTCCCTCTCTCTTTCACCCTATGTTCACATGAGAGTCACACCTATCTTTTATAGTATATGTATCGAAGTTGTTCCTCCCTAATTTATAAGACATTCCCCAGTGTCTTAAAGCAACTTCCATCCCTAATTAAATTGACATAAATTGTCCCCTTCCCTTGACCATCCTATGTGATGGTCTATTTTATTTTCCAAACACAAAATAAGTCTATCTACACTTAAACAAAAAATTCAGAAAATATTGTAAAATTAAGTATTTTTTCGGTATAATTACTTTAGAAAGAAATTTCGCAAAAACAAAAGGGGGATTTTATTGAAACAAACAAAAGCAATCTTAATCGCATTATTTCTAGGTCTAGTTGTTGGACTCACTCTAAATTTAGCTGCTCCATCTATCTTTGAGCCACTAAATCAATATGTGTTCAACCCAATTGGTCAATTGTTTATTCGACTTATTAAAATGCTAGTTGTTCCCGTTGTGTTCATTTCTATCGTACTTGGTGCTGCCGGTCTTGGAGATCCGAAACAACTTGGAAGAATCGGTTTAAAATCAATTTCATTCTTCCTCGTAACAACTGCGGTTGCCATCTCTATAGCGGTTACATTTGCACTTATTATAAAACCAGGAGCTGGCGGTAATTTTAAAACAGAAGGTCTTAAGTATGAAGGTGCAAAAACTGAAACATCTTTCGTCGACACATTGCTAAATATCGTACCAGATAACCCAGCAAAAGCGATGGCTGACGGAAACATGTTACAAATCATTGCCTTTGCCGTATTGATTGGACTCGGTATAGCTATTTTAGGAAAACGAGTTCAAGGTATCCATTCATTACTTGAACAGGGCAACGAATTAATGATGTATCTTGTTAATATCGTTATGAAATTAGCCCCAATTGGAACATTCGGTTTGCTCGCTTCATCCGTTGGTAAAATGGGTCTTACAGGCGTCGCTGCGATGTTCAAGTATATGATTGTCGTTATGTTAGTACTCATTATTCACGGGGTCTTTGTATATGGCGGCTTATTAAAGGTATTAGCAAAAGAAAGTATTGTTCGTTTCTTTAAACATTTCGGACCAGTAATGGCAATTGGATTTAGTACATCTAGCTCTAATGCATCGCTTCCATTTGCAATGAAAACAGCACAAGATAAACTTGGCGTTCCAAAAGCGATAAGCTCATTTGTACAACCACTAGGGGCAACTATTAATATGGATGGTACTGCCATTATGCAAGGGGTAGCCACTGTATTTATCGCTCAAGTATACGGTGTTGAACTTACATTACCCCAATTAGCTATGGTTGTATTAACTGCTGTACTAGCTAGTATCGGTACTGCTGGTGTACCTGGTGTTGGACTTGTAATGCTTACAATGGTTTTAAATCAAGTAAATCTGCCAGTAGAAGGCATCGCTTTAATTATCGGTATTGACCGTATTCTAGATATGTCTAGAACAGCTGTAAACATTTCTGGCGATGCAATTTGCGCAATGATTGTCGCAAAATCAGAAGAAAAATATAATACGGATCAATCGGCAGCATCTTAAATCAAAAAAGGAGTGAATTATTTCACTCCTTTTTTGATTTACTCCCTTTTTTAGAACGATATTCTTTTCCTTTATTATCATTACCAGTTTCAAATTCAGTGCTAAATTCCTGATTAAATTGGCCGGACTTTGGTGACCCTTGATTACCGCTCCCTTTACTACCGTTACGATTCGTCATACTTCTCCCTCCTTCCTTGTATTAGTAGTATGGCGCTCTATCTTTTTTCATACACATTTTATTTATTAACATCTATTACACACGAAAGAAGATCTCCCATATATAAGGAAGATCTTCTATTTCATCACGTAAACGTTTTCTTGTTTATAATCACTTAAATAAGTTTTTGGGAAATTGAAATCATTACATTCATTTCATCTTCTGAAAGTGCAGAGAATCTTTCTTGTAAATATTGTTTTTTCGCATCTTCCATTTTCGAAACTAAATCTTTCCCTTGTTCTGTAATCTCTAAATACACAACTCGGCGATCTGATGTAGAACGTGAACGAGTTACAAAACCTTTATTAATTAATTTTTCTGTAACAGCTGTAATATGACTATTCGACACATTTAATTCATTTGCTACACGCGATACCATTTCTTTATTCGTACGATTTAATATTCTCAGAACGATGAATTCATTCCACGGTATGTAACCACCGAATATTTTTCCAATATCATTACGCAACGTGCGAAACATAGCAAACACATTTGTCGATAGTTCTTCCATTAATTGCTCTCGATTTTGAGACAACTTTGACAGCTCCTTTTATTTCATTTAGTTAAATAAAAACCTTATTAATAATTTTACATGAAATCTTACTTTTTGTCACCTTATTTTCCCATAATTCGTAGTTTTTTAATATGTATTTCATGATAAAACGAAGTCACCTTTCAGAAAAAGGGGGTATTTTAATGCATGAGAAGGAGAGGTTCTCAAATCTCAGCCTAAAAGATAAAACAATTATCATTAGTATTATTGCTCTTTTTCTCATTATAGTTTTTGCATTTATATTTTTTGTATATGTAGGAATCTTTCAAATTACAGGTATAGCGTATAGTTCACGTACTACTTTACTTCTCTTTTTTTATTAATCACTTTCTTAGATAGTATTACATTATTTATTTTCAGTTTCTTCAAAGCGCTGCTATATCCATTGACTCAAAACATGCCAAATTTGATTTCTATCACTCTTTTCTCATTCATTGAAATTACACTAGATTGGTTCGTCATTCATACTGCTGATGATTGGATAGAAAGCGTACAAATGTCTAACTTAACTGAATTATGTGTCGTACTATTCTTTTTTCTATTAAATAAATTATTAAGTGACAAGAAAGAGTAAGAATACAAGCTTTTCTATATAAAAATTGGTACAATGAAAGCAAATCTTACTAAAGAGGTGTTAATTATGAACTTACAACAATGGGCTGATAAAGGTATGTCCTTTGATACATATGTGAATGAAATGAAAGTAAACCAATACGAACTACTACACATTTACAATAACTTTTTAATTCCAAATGAATTACTTCCTGTATTAGAAGAACGTCAAAATGATGGCTGGCGTGTTATCGTATTAACTGCTGATTGGTGTGGCGATGCTCTTTTATGCGTACCTGTTATGAAACGCATTTCTGAAGTTGCAAATATTGATATGAGTTTATTAATTCGCGATGAAAACTTAGAATTAATGGATCAATATTTAACAAATGGAACAGCACGTGCGATTCCAATCTTTATTTTCATTGATAAAGACGGAAATGAACAAGCTGTTTGGGGACCACGCGCTCCAAAAGTACAAGAATTAGTAACTTCAATGCGCGCTACATTACCTGAAAAAGAAGATCCAACATTCGAAGAAAAACAAAAAGAAATGTATGCTAATTTCCGTGCTACATTAGCTGATGATACTTCTCTTTGGGAACATGTAATGGAAAACATGATGGAAAAAGTAGTAAAATAAAAACCTGCCGAGCTCGGCAGGTTTTTTATTTTACAAAATTATAATCCTTTTTTCTGAGAATATGCGGCATCTACGCACTCTGCTAGACGCTCTATCTCCCCCATATAGACTCCACGAGTCATCCACCCAGTCAACTTATACATAATCTTATATAAAAAATTATTCGGTTCAAATTCTATAATTAAAGTAAGTGATGTGCCTTCTTCATCCTCTTCTAACATATAAGTTGCGACTGTATAGCCTTGCTTCATTTCACATCCAATTGATACGATATAAGGTGCTTCACACTCTAAAATTTCTGCCTCAAACTCATATATTTTCTTACCCATCTTTTGCACAGATATATATTTATCCCCTTCACGAGGATTGTTTATATCTACATTTGGAGGATACCTGTTTTCTACCATAAAGGTACTCCATTCCAATATCTTCTCATCATTATTTACATAATCAAAAACGACATCAATTGGTGCTGGAATTACTATTTCTATTGCAAAACTCACTAAACTGCTCCTCTCAAATACCCTATAAATTTTATTTATCCCGCTATTTGCCGGGCAGTAAGACCCCCACCTCAAAATTCAGCGTAAGCAAAGAAGTTAGGTGGGGGGCGGGCTGCCCGTAAAAGCCCGATTGGTTTAACTAATAAAATCATTATGTCATATTTTACATAGTGAAATACAAGTAAATGAGAGCGAAAATTTTATTTTCTCCTCCTATAAAAGAAATCCCCTATAGAATAGACTTTTTTCAAGTGTCTATTCTATAGGGGATTACCGATAATTTATTCTTACATAATGAAGAAATAGAATACCGCAGCTAAAATGAAACGATAATAAGCGAACGGTGTTAGTTTTACACGAGATAATAATTTCAAGAATGAAACAATTGCAAGCATCGCAACAACGAATGCAGTTACAAATCCTGTTACAAATAGCGTTATATCTGCTGAGCTTAATACATCCCAGCTTTTAATTAAATCTAAGCCACTTGCAGCTACCATCATCGGTACCGCTAAAATGAACGTATATTCAGCTGCCGCTGTATGCGACACGCGAGCTAATAAACCACCACTTATTGTAGAACCAGAACGAGAAAATCCTGGCCAAAGAGCTAAACATTGGAACATTCCAATTGTAAATGCCTGTTTATATGTGATTTCATCTAACGTTCTTGCTGTACTTGGTTTCGAAAACTTCTCAGCAACAATCATTAAAATACCACCGGCTACTAAGCTAATAACAACTGGTCCTGGACCAAATAAAACCTCTTTAATAGTGCTATGGAATAATACGCCAAGTACCCCGGCAGGAATCATCCCGATAATAATATGTAATAAATTTAACGATGGTCCGTCTGTTACTTTACCTATTCCAACTAACGACCATAGACGCTTCCAAAATATAACAACAACTGCTAAAATCGATCCCAATTGGATAACAACTTCAAAAACTTTCGCTCTCTCATCGTTAAATCCAATTAAATGTCCTGTTAAAATCATATGTCCTGTTGATGATACTGGTAGAAACTCTGTTAACCCTTCAACAGCACCCATGATTAAACCAATTAACCAATCAGCCACAAGTAGTGCCTCCTTAATAACAAATAATATGTAATTTTTTCACACCTTATCATAATACCTTATCCCTTTTCAAAGTGCATCCTTTTTTTATTGGCTTCATATGTTGTAGGCGCGTATTTCTTTTCTAATCTTTGATTAAATTGTATGATAGTAAGAGTTTGTTTTTTTATACGGAAAGGGGATTTTATGAAAGAAACTACTTCATTCTCACAAAAGTTAAAGCAATTTGTATTACTATTTTTTCCGATTTTCGTAACGCAAATGTCATTATTTGCGATGAGTTTTTTTGATACAACAATGTCAGGACATGCAAGTCCAACTGATTTAGCAGGTGTTGCAATTGGAACAAGTATATGGATTCCAGTTAGTACGGGGTTAACAGGAATTTTAATGGCTACTACTCCCATTGTTGCACAGCTCGTTGGATCCAAGAAAAAAGAGGACGTTCCCCACGTTGTCATACAAGCAGTTTATTTAGCAATTTGTGCTAGCTTCGTTGTTATCCTCATCGGTTTCTTCGTCGTTTCACCTATTTTAAATGGCATGCGCTTAGAAGAACCTGTGGAACGTATTGCAGCGCAATTTTTAAGTATTATCGCAATAGGAATTATACCTTTATTGACTTACACTGTTTTACGTGGATTTATTGATGCATTAGGAAAAACTCGAACAACGATGATTATTACATTACTATCATTACCAATTAACGTAATATTGAATTACCTATTAATTTTTGGTAACTTCGGTTTCCCAAAGCTTGGTGGTGTCGGAGCAGCAATTGCTTCCACTGCAACATATTGGTGCATTTTAATTATTACAGTCATTATTATTCAGACGAAAGAGCCTTTTGCCTCTTTCAACATTTTCAAACAATTATACCGACCTTCTCTTTCGAGTTGGACAGCATTCTTAAAACTTGGCGTCCCTATCGGATTTGCTATCTTTTTTGAAACAAGTATTTTCGCTGCGGTAACGCTCATGATGAGTAATTTTAGTACGACAACTATTGCAGCTCACCAAGCAGCTATGAACTTTGCTTCCTTGTTATATATGACTCCGCTAAGTTTAGCAATGGCAATGACTATTGCGGTTGGATTCGAAGTTGGAGCAAAACGTTACAATAATGCAAAACAATACGGACTGATTGGAATTGGATTAGCCCTTGCCTTTGCTTTATTATATTCGATTCTTCTCTACTTTTTTGATGATCAAATTGCTTCTATTTATACGACAGATGCAAAAGTTCATCATTTAGCAAAAGAATTTCTTATCTTTGCAATTTTATTTCAAATTTCAGATGCAATTGCAACCCCTGTACAAGGAGCTTTGCGTGGTTATAAAGATGTAAATGTTGCTCTAATTATGACTTTAATTGCTTATTGGATAATTGGTCTACCACTAGGTTACATATTAGCAACGTATACAGAATGGGCCGCGAAAGGCTATTGGATCGGTCTTATTATCGGTCTAGCATTTGGCGCTGCCTTCCTACTTATCCGTCTTTTTCAAGTACAACGAAAATATATAACACAAAACAGCCGCTAATAATAAAGCGGCTGTTTTCTTTATGCATATTTTTTCTTGTAACGTATACGATAATGAAAAAGAAAGGTGGATACATATGGACGAAAAAGAAAAAAAGCAATCATTCGATGAAGAATTTGCCCCTGAAATTTCACCTGGGTATCGGCAAGATGTACATAAGCCACCTAAATATAAAAACACTTCGTTTTTAATGGGCATTACCATTTTCGCTGCTGTATTACTCATACTTATCATTTTCGTTTATTTTTGATGAAAGGTGGCTTATTATATGAAGAAACAAGATTCCAATCGTTCAAAAAGAATTGTTAAAGCACAAAAAGAATATGCAGGAGATTCTGTTCATACCCTTAAACAAGTCGAGCAAGGAAATTTATATATTGCTCAAAAAGAACTTGGTCAACAAAATGAAAATCTTTAAAGGCCCTTGATTCCTTGAGGGCCTTTTTATTCCGCATTAAGTAGTACATCTCCCAAAATGTTCTATTCAGCAATGAATTTCCTTTATTGTATGCGCTGCTTTTGTTCTAGCACCATAAATATATTATTAACCTTTACAATTTTCACTTCATAATTCAATTTCATTTCGCTTCTCTTACCATTTTCAGTACCCACAACGTACGCTACAGCTTGATAGAGAAAACTCTCATCTGTCTCTTCACGTATCTCCTCGTTTGTAAATTTATACTCTAAATCTTGAAAACGATTTGGATCATAATTTCCCATTAATTGTTCATACCCTCTATTTAAAAATATTTCTTCACCTTTTCGTTTTACATCTTCTTTATTAGTAAACTCAAATACTGATAGTTGCTCGGTCACAAAATACTCTCCTACCTTTTTCATTTCATTATGAGTTAAATTTTCTATACTTTTGTTCTTTAACTCCTTATTTAATTCGTACTGATCAATCGGTTTAAAGGTAGCAAAAACCTCCTCTTTATATGACCAAAACAATACAAAAGCGATACATAGAGAAATGATTAACAGTCTTTTTTTCGTAATACTCCCGCCCTTCTTCATAATGATAGCTATATTTTAACATATAGAAAGAAAATTCTGATATCATAAAGTAGAATAACTTAACTCAGAAACGAGGAACAATTATGGACTCTTACAAACATTATATAAAAGAAGCTTTGCCTAATCTTTCTATACATTCATATAAACAAAATGAAGAAGGATGGGATAATGTAGCAGTTATAGTAAATGATGAGCTACTGTTTCGTTTCCCGCGAAAACAGGAATATGCAATGCGAATTCCACTAGAAAAAGAACTATGCACAATTCTCACTCAATCACTACAAGAAATCGAAGTTCCACAATATCAGCTAATTTATAAAAATGAATCTGATGAGGTTCCTCTTTGTAGTTACTATACTCTCATTCATGGTGAACCATTAAAAACAGAAACCGTTGCCAAACTGGAGGATACGGAGCTTCAAGCAATTATTACACAATTAGCTACTTTCCTTGCGGTACTACATAGTATTCCTTCACACCAAGTTACAACGCTATGTTTCTCTATTGAAAAAACATGTACCTACTGGAAAGAGCTACAAACAAAATTAAACCAATATCTCACTACTAACCTTACTTCATTACAGAAACTAGCCTTAAATCGCTTATTTGAAAATTTCTTTGCATGTTTAGATACGTCCACTTTTCAAAACACAATCATTCACGCTGATTTTACACATCATCACATTTTATTTAACAAGCAGAACAAAAGCATTTCAGGTGTTATCGATTTTGGTGATGCGCAAATTGGCGATCCTGCTTTTGATTTCGCAGGACTATATTATGATTTCGGACATGAGTTTACTACATCTGTATATGAACAGTACAGTACACTTATTTCTCATCATGACCCATTACTCATTCATCGCATTACTATCTTTTATCAATACAGTCCTTTACTACATAATATTATTTATAACTTTGAGTCAGAGAATGAACTCGAATTCATTACAGGTACAGAACAGCTAAAAACGATATTACAGGGATGAGATTACATTCTCTCCCTATATACTCTCTCCTCATACATCATTAACTTTTTATCCATTTCAACAATAACTTTATACAATTGAAATGCCTGTAAAATTTGCAGTTGAATTTCAAAAGGAGCATTTTGTTCTTTTAACCATTGAAATACTTTTGTTTCATCTTTCATTGATTATTCCTCCCTTTATCCCGCTATTTGTGGGTAGCCCGATTAGTGAGGACTGATAATCAGTGGGTGATGGCCCCCCCCACTGATTAAAGTTTCACTTTATTAAAGTCTGCTACAAATATACCGTAAATGATGAAAAGCTTTTCATGTCAATAACAAAAAAGGATGCAAAGTTGCATCCTTTAATGAACTATATTTTTCTTCTGTTTCGCTTCTTTCTTTACTTCTTCGCCTTGACATTCACTACGAAACGCACAACTTATACACTCAGAACGAAAATGACGCTCTGTATAATGCTCCGGTTGTTGCAACATTTCTTTCATTCTAGATAAATCAGCCATTCCAGATATAATATCTTCCTGTTTCGGAATGTACTCATACTTAGTTCCTTCTATTAAATTAATAACTTCAATTTTTCCTGGAAGAACGCCGAAAGCTTTATAACTGAATACTGTCATTAGCTTCTGACAAAGAGCAAGCATTTCCTCATCTGCATCGACAACATACTTTTTAATTACAAACGACTCAGCACTCCACTCACCAACTTCAAATGTCAATGACATGTGGACACCTAACTCTTCCATATATGTTTGAAACTTCTCGTATAAAAACAATGGTGGTGTCTGACTATCATCCTTTTCAACAAACTGTAATAAGTGATCCGTTAGCTTCGCTAATACAATATAGTACTCCGTCTTCGAAGCAAACATATTAATCCTTACTTTTTTCCAATACTTTTCTATTAATATTAAAAGTACAATTTTCGTTTGTTGACCCGCAGGTAGCGTGTAATACTCGTTAATAATTTGATTGACAATCATTTGTGCTATTTGTTGCCATTCAAATGAAGAAGGTTCTCTTCTTTTTATATGACGAAAATAAAATTTATGCGGACAACGCATAAAATCATACAAATGATAATCTGTCATCGTTTTGATTGAGATTTTCTCATGCACTTGCTCTTCATCTCCCTTCTGCCATTAAGAAAGGTGTTTTACAAATTCAGCTCCAAACTGTAAACATTTTTCTACATCTTCATCTTCTGGCGTTAATTCTACTTTTAGTCCTTCTAACACAACTGCTGCCCCGCGCTCTTGTAGCTTTTCTATTAAAATGTCAACTGCCACTCCGTATTTCGGATAAGCCGAATCACACGATCCGAATACTGCTGCTTTTTTCCCAGTTAAATCAATAGAATCCATTGCATCATAAAAATCTAAGAAATCATCAGGAAGATCACCATCTCCCCAAGTGTATGCACCTAAAATAATTCCATCATACTGTTCTAATATAGAAGCTTCTGGTGAATCCATAATATCAATAACTTCAATTTCATTTTCTGTTTCACGAATTACGCCGGCAATATGGTCAGCCATTTCCTCTGTATTTCCACTCATACTTGCAAAAATCATTACTAACTTACTCAACTGAACCTCTCCCTTTACTTTGTATCTCTTTTTCTGTTTGAATGCTCTTCTTCTCATCTACATATTCAGACCGAATTACATTTCTTTGCCATTCCATATGCTGATCAACATCTTTATTTTTATCTTTTAATCCCCTCCGCAGAAGGTGAAAATTTTTTCTCATTAACATGTCGCATCCATCCCATTGATAATAATTATCAATTTCAACTACATTTAGATTAATTGACATTGATTATCAATGTCAACAACTATTTTTAAAAAAATGATTAAAATGTACAAGCTTGTCCGTTAGCTATTCATATACTATGAATGAGCATAGTTCTTTCTCAGCCCTCTCTGACGGAAAGAAATAAAAGCAACTGCAATAGAGTGCAGTTGCCTTTTTTTGTTTTTCTATGATTTTAGTAATCTTATAGTCGTCTCTAAAAATAGCTCCACTCCACAAATTAATGCTGATTCATCCACGTCAAATTTCGGATGATGATGTGGATAACAAGTATATATATTTTCATTACCTGTTCCTAATTTAATGAAACAACCGGGTGCTTTTCTTAAATATGCTGAAAAATCTTCCCCACCCATAGAAGGTTCAAGCTTCACAACACGCTCATTCCCAAACAAATGTAGTGCACTTTCTTCTACTATTTTCGTAATATATTCATCATTAATAACCGGATCATATCCATATCGATACGTATATGTATACGATCCTCCATGTGCTTCTGTAATTCCTTTCACAATTTTCTCGATTTTCCCTTCTGCTTCCCCCCTCAATGCTTGATTAAATGAACGAACGGTTCCCATTAAAGTTGCTGTACTAGGAATAATATTGTCAGCCGTTCCCCCATGAAATTGTGTAACTGAAATAACCCTTTGCATAAAAGCACTCGTATTTCTTGATACGATATGTTGTAAATTTGTAATAATCTGTGCTCCGATAGCAATAGGGTCTATCGTTTCTTCTGGCCGCGCCGCATGTCCTCCTTTGCCTTGAATTTCAACTGTAAATACGTCTGGTGCCGCCATCATCGGCCCATACGCAATTCCTATCTTTCCGCTTTCTAATCCAGACATAACATGTAAACCTATTACATAATCAACACCGTCCATTACACCTGCCTCAACCATTTCTTGTCCCCCACCGGGATACACCTCTTCTGCGTGCTGAAAGAATAGACGAATCTCACCTGCAAAATCTTCCTTTATATTTGATAGCACCTCTGCTGTGCTTAATAAAATAGCTGCGTGAGCATCGTGCCCACATGCATGCATCATTCCTTTATTCACAGATGTATAAGATTTACTTGTCTCCTCTTGAATTGGCAAAGCATCTATATCAGCTCGAATCGCAATTACTTTCCCTTGCTTCACACCTCTTTTAATTGCTAGTACACTATACTTCGTCGGTCTCGTTACTTCAAAAGAAGAAAATGAGCATAATGTATCATATATAAATTGCGAAGTTTCTTTTTCATGAAATGATAATTCCGGATACTTATGGAAGTGCCTTCTCCATTTCACGATATTTTCTTCCGAAATTAGATTCTTCCACACTCTATTCATGATAATTTCCTCCTTTTCAAAATAACTAGAAATTTAAAAGTTTACTCCATCTTGAATGATTAATAAAAACAAATACTGTATTTTTACGTATTCTTATAGTCCACTTTTATGTATTCACACAATCTCCTTTCTATTTACATGTCAAACCCATTACAAATTCATGCTGAATGTAATATAATTGCTAAGTTAGGGATTTTCTTTTTTAGTATTTAGTGCTAATATCAAAAAAGAGCCTTTTGACTTATTTTTACCTAAAATGTGGGATTTTGTTTTTTTCACAATAATGTAGGACATGATACCTACAAAGAGCTATTATTTCATTAAGAGAGGGAAAGACATGGAAAGATTAAAAGAGATATGGTCTCGACCACTCACACAATGGGTTGCAAAGACGGTTTATTATCTTGCAATTTTATTTGCATTACTTTGGTTGTATGGATTCCATGATACAAACACAAGTACATTTATTTACAATGAATTCTAGGGTGGGAACGTTATGAAGTTATTAGAACAAATTGAAAAGTGGGCTGCAGAAACGCCTGATCAAACCGCTTTTGTTTGGCGAGATGCGAAAATTACGTACAAACAATTAAAGGAAGATTCTGATGCGTTAGCACATTGGATTTCTTCTGAGTATCCAGACGATCGTTCACCAATTATGGTGTATGGCCATATGCAACCTGAAATGATTATTAACTTTTTAGGATGTGTAAAAGCTGGACATGCTTACATTCCTGTAGATTTATCTATCCCAGCTGATCGTGTACAACGTATTGCTGAAAATTCTGGTGCGAAATTACTTTTATCGGCAACAGCAGTAACTGTAACTGATTTACCAGTTCGCATCGTAAGTGAAGACAACTTAAAAGATATTTTCTTTACTCATAAAGGGAACACTCCAAATCCTGAACATGCGGTAAAAGGTGATGAGAACTTCTACATTATTTACACATCAGGAAGCACAGGTAATCCGAAAGGGGTTCAGATTACTTATAACTGCCTTGTTAGCTTTACAAAATGGGCTGTAGAAGATTTCAACTTACAAACAGGGCAGGTATTCTTAAATCAAGCACCTTTCTCATTCGATTTATCTGTAATGGATATTTACCCATCATTAGTAACAGGTGGTACACTTTGGGCAATCGATAAAGATATGATTGCGCGTCCAAAAGACTTGTTTGCTTCTTTAGAGCAATCGGATATTCAAGTATGGACTTCCACACCTTCTTTCGCTGAAATGTGTTTAATGGAAGCATCTTTCTCTGAGAGTATGCTACCGAACATGAAAACATTCTTATTCTGCGGTGAAGTGTTACCAAATGAAGTGGCTAGAAAATTAATTGAGCGTTTCCCAAAAGCAACAATTATGAATACTTACGGTCCAACAGAAGCTACTGTCGCTGTAACAGGTATTCACGTTACAGAAGAAGTGCTTGATCAATACAAATCACTTCCAGTTGGCTACTGTAAATCAGACTGCCGCCTTCTTATTATGAAAGAAGATGGAACGATTGCACCTGATGGTGAAAAAGGTGAAATCGTAATTGTCGGTCCAAGCGTAAGCGTTGGATATTTAGGAAGCCCTGAATTAACAGAAAAAGCATTTACTATGATTGACGGTGAGCGCGCCTATAAAACAGGCGATGCTGGCTATGTTGAAAATGGTCTTCTATTCTATAATGGTCGTCTTGATTTCCAAATTAAGCTGCATGGTTATCGAATGGAATTAGAAGAAATTGAGCATCACCTTCGTGCGTGTTCTTACGTAGAAGGTGCAGTTATCGTTCCAATTAAAAAAGGTGAAAAATACGATTATTTATTAGCGGTTGTTGTTCCTGGAGAACATTCATTTGAAAAAGAATTCAAATTAACATCTGCAATCAAAAAAGAACTCAATGAGCGATTACCAAACTACATGATTCCACGTAAATTCATGTATCAATCTTCTATTCCAATGACACCAAATGGAAAGGTAGATCGCAAAAAATTATTGAGTGAGGTTACAGCATGACCGCATATGGATCATTTTATTTTTTCGCTATAGTGGGCATTTTATTAATACCTACTATCATAGCTGGATTAAAAGGTAAAATGTTGCGTAAATATAATGCAGTATTAACATTAGTCATGATTGCTATTATCTTCTCAGATAAACCGAAGCAAGCGATTATGTTAGCCGCATTTATTATTTGGCAATATGCCCTAATTAAAGGCTATTTACTTTTAAGAAAACAAAATAATAGTACATTCACATTTTGCATAGCTGTTATTTTATCGATTTTGCCTCTTATTTTGGCAAAAATCGCACCGTTTGCATCGTTTTTACCTGAGTTAAAACTTGTTGTTTTTCTAGGTATATCTTACGTAACATTCAGAGCAGTTCAGATGGTATTTGAAGTTCGTGATGGTTTAATTAAAGAGCTTTCTTTCTTTAACTTCTGGGAATTCGTTTTATTCTTCCCTGCGATTTCAACAGGACCTATCGATCGTTACCGAAGATTCCAAAAAGATATTCAAAAGCCACCTAGCGCTGAAGAATATCAAAATTTACTATATACAGGACTAAATCGTATTTTCCAAGGTTTCTTGTATAAATTTATTATTGCTTACTTAATAAAGCAATATTGTATGGACCCAGCATTCGCTCAACACGATACAATATTTTCAAATATGATTTACATGTATAGCTATAGCTTATATCTATTCTTTGATTTTGCTGGTTATAGCTCTTTTGTAATTGGTGTAAGTTATATGATGGGAATTAAAACGCCAGAAAACTTCAATAAGCCATTCCTTAGTCGTAATATTAAAGACTTCTGGAACCGCTGGCACATGAGTTTATCATTCTGGTTCCGTGATTTTATTTACATGCGTTTCGTCTTTTTTGCAACGAAGAAAAAGTTAATTAAGAACCGTTACACAATTTCGTATATCGGTGCATTTTTAAACTTCTTCATTATGGGAATTTGGCATATCCAAGGAAGCGCTGTTGCGCAGTATATTATTTATGGTCTATACCATGCCGCACTGTTTATTTTATTCGATATTTTCGAACGAAAAAACAAAAAGCATAAGTTTTGGCCAAACAATAAATTTACACGCATCCTTGCGATTGTAATTACGTTCCACGTTGTATGTTTCGGTTTCCTAATCTTCTCTGGACACCTTAACAGATACTTTTAATGCACCCTTCTTATTCCATTAAGAAGTTGCACATATAATAATTTCGGATATAAAGGAGATTTTAAAAATGGCAGAATTCAAAGAGCAAGTCTTAGATATTTTAGAAGAAGTATGTGAAAACGATATTGTGAAAGAAAACTTAGATGTTCAATTATTTGAAGAAGGTATCCTTGATTCTTTCGCTGTAGTATCTTTATTAGTTGAATTCCAAGAGCGTTTAGATATTGAAGTTTCTATTTCTGATTTTGACCGTGACGAGTGGGCTACACCAAACATGGTTATTAAAAAGTTGGAAGAAATCCGATGAACAAAGCAAAATTTGGTCCGATGCTTTTAGCATTGGCCCTTTTTGCTGTATTCTTACTTATTCCAACGCGCTTCCTACTTCCACTTTTAAGTGATGAAAAAGTAGAACAAGCTGCTACTTCTTTAAAAGAAGAAAAAATTCAAAGTATGATTTTACAGCAAAAGATGTTAGCAGATCCAAAATATCTTCCGATGTACGGTTCATCGGAATTCGCACGTATGGATGCTTTCCATCCATCTAATTATTTTAAAGTAAAGCCTGAAGGATTTACGCCATTCCTTCTTGGACGCGGCGGAACACAAGACCTTGTACATGTGTTAAACTTCGCATCTACAATGGATCAATTGAAAGATAAGAAAATGGTATTCGTTCTTTCTCCGCAATGGTTTGTACCACAAGGTATTGACGAAACGCACTTTGCACCTAACTTTTCAAAACAACAAGGTTACCACTTCATTTTCAACAATGATTTAAAACCTGAAATGAAAAAACAAATTGCAAAGCGTTTATTAAACTTTGAGATTGTAAAAAAAGAAACTTTATTAAAAATTTCGCTTGAAGGTATCGCTTATGATGATACGAAGTATAAAGTAAAAGCACTTGCTGCTAAACCTTTCGCTTATATTTACCGTAACATTTTAGATCGTAAAGATTTATTTACAGCTATGTTTAATATTAAACCGCACAAAGAGAAGCTTGACCCTTCATTAAAACAAATGAACTGGGAAGAGGCTCGTAAACATGCAGATCAAACAGGTGCAGCAGAATCTGGATCTAATGAATATGGTATCGAAGATGGTTACTTCAATAGCAAAATTAAGAAAAAATTAAAACAACGTGAAGGTTACTTAAAAAATGATGCTTATGACCAATCGCCAGAATATGAAGATTTACAAATTGTACTTGATTTATTAAAACAATCTGGTGCAAAACCACTCTTCATTTCTGTTCCTGTCAAAGGTCCTTGGTACGACTACGCTGGCTTCCCAAAAGAACGCCGCGAAGCATACTATAAGAAAGTTCATGAGCAAATTGAAAAAGCTGGGTATCCAATTGCCGACTTCTCAAATCATGAATACGATAAATACTTCTTAAAAGATCATATGCACTTAGGTTGGAAAGGCTGGGTTTACATCGACGAAGCCATCCAACAGTTTTATAAAGCAAACTAATGAAAAGACCGCTTGAATTACTCAAGTGGTCTTTTTGTATATATTTTGTAATTGTTCGATTGCATTCTCTGCTTCTTTCATAACTCGCTCCACTACATGCTGAGCTGATTCGATTCGAGCTAATGATGCTGCCTGTCCTGCCCAAAGCGACATATATCCTTCCTTATTTTGCTTCGCTGCCTCTTTGCGTATTTTAGAAGTTAATACGTTTTGCACTGGATACATGGGAAGCCCTTCTTCTTTTCCTTCATGTCTCTCTATAAATTCATTCCGAATACCGCGTGCATATTTCCCGGAAAACGCACGAGTTACAGTTGTGCTCGTATCTGTACTATGTAAAACCGCTTCTTTATACACATCGTGCGTAATACTCTCTTCACTTGTTAAAAAGGCTGATCCCATTTGAACACCTTCTGCTCCTAGTGCCAATGCCGCAACAAGCCCTTGTCCGTTCATTACACCACCTGCTGCGACAATTGGGGTATGCGGAACAGCCCCTACTAACTGAGGTATTAACGCAAACGTACCAATCATAGCATCTCGTTCTTTCCCAATAAACGTTCCTCTATGCCCTCCTGCTTCGCTACCTTGCCCAATAATAATATCTACTCCTAGCTCAGCAAGTACTTTCGCTTCCTTCACATGGGTAGCTGTTCCGATGACTTTTATTCCACTTCTTTTTAAATCATTTATTTCTTCTTTTTCTAACGTTTGAAATGCAAAGCTAACGACCGGTACTTTTTCATCTAATAGCACTTGTAATTGTTCCTTATAGCTTTTTGGAAGCTTTAACGTTCCTTCTACTTCTATACCTAATTCTCTATTCACTCCGCTTAGTAATACTTTCGCCTCATTTACCTTCTCTTCTTCTATTTGTATCTCTTTCGTTACAAGTAAATTAACACCGAAAGGCTTATCTGTTAGTTCTCTTATTCTATAAATCGCTTCACGAATTTGTTCTGGGCTCATATAGCCCGCTCCAAGCGTCCCTAATCCTCCGCTATTACTTACTGCTGCAACAAGTTCTGGCGTCGTAATCGCGCCTGCCATACCGGCTTGAACAACGGGATACTCAATTTTTAATATGTCTGTTACTCGACTTGTAAACATCATTTTCCCTCCTATTTCCCTTATATCTTCTTTATTTGATAAGCTTTCCCCTGCTTTTGCAAGGGTTGAACTTCATATGAAGCGAATATATTGAAAGAGAAGGAGGCTGAGCTTAATGATTTATCCAAATGCATTAAAACAAGGTGATACAGTAATGATCATTGCACCATCTGGTCCACCTACAATCGAAAATGTATTAAAAGGTGTGAATGTATTACAAGAGATGGGGTTATCCATAATAATCGGGAAGAGCGTTTACGAGAAATATGGATTTTTAGCCGGAAGTGATCAAGTTCGGCTTGACGATATACATGAAGCATTTACAAATAATGAAGTGAAGGCCGTTTTCTGTGCACGAGGTGGTTACGGAAGTGCTCGTCTCCTCCCTCACATTCAATATGAAATCATTCGGCAAAACCCTAAAATCTTTTGGGGATATAGCGATATTACAGCTTTACATACTGCTGTTTCACGTTATGCAAAGCTTATAACATTTCATGGTCCGATGATTGAAGAACTAGGAAAAGGTATTGATTCCCTATCTTTATCCTCTTTCAATCAGCTATTCCATCCGTATTCAACCATTTTATCTGCATCAGAATGTATCGTACCTAGCTCTCACAGTACAGTTACAGGTACGTTAGTTGGAGGAAATTTAGCTGTGTTAACAAGTATAATTGGCTCGCCCTACGAGATAAATACGGACAATACACTTTTATTACTTGAAGACATTGGTGAAGAACCGTACCGCATTGACCGTATGTTAAATCAGCTACTTTTATCTGGAAAGTTTAATGAATGCAGGGGCGTTATTTTTACAAGTTGTCACGACTGCACTCCTTCAAAGCCATCTCAATCATTGCAAGCAATATTATATGAATATTTCGCACCATATCATATACCGGTCCTATTCGGTTTACCAATTGGACATATAAGTCCAAACATTGGGATTCCTCTTGGAGCTACAGCTACAATAAGTACACATAATAAAACACTCTCTATTGCTTCCGGCGTAGCCACCCCGTGTTCAAATTAAAAAGGAAAAGCGATTACGCTTTTCCTTTTATTTATAATAGTTAAAAATTCGTCCAGATGCGATATCTGCAATTTCTTCTGGAATAAATGTTTTACTTATATCAGTGCCAACATTTAATACAGCTGTAGCATCTTTCTCAATGCTACCAAATAACTCTTTCCCACGTATCTTAATAAGGGGCGTTCCTTCTGGCAACACATCTTTTACAAATTCCATTTGTGTAAAGAACGGAACGATCCATCTACCTTCTCCTTGGAAATGACGCAAACGAAGTATTCCTTCTGTTGCCCCGTCCTCTGCTTCTAGTGAACCAGCAACATAAAACTCAGTAGATAAGAGCAATTCATAAAATTCCTTTTGCTTCTGTTTATCATCACCTGCTACAACAAGTACCTCTTCTAATTTCTTTACTGAAATTTGCTCCATATGATGCCACCCCTATTTTCAAAATGATTGTACTTAGATTATACGAAATATTCTTATTTTTTTCTACATAATTCGCAATTATTTTCTTAAAATAATTTTAATACTTCTTTTGTCGTCACAATCGTAGCAAACTCTTCATGTAAATTTACAAGTGTCATATTGTGAATATCTTCTGCACTATACTCCTTACCATCTAAACCTTTACGGTTAAAAGTAGCCGTTGCATCACTCACTAAATACGTTGTAAATCCTAAATTCCCTGCCATTCGTGTCGTAGTTTCCACGCAATGATTTGTCGTTAATCCTACAACCACTACTGCATTACATTTGTTCTTTCTTAATTGCTCTTCTAAATTTGTCCCAATGAACGCGCTGTTAACGAATTTCTGAATAACCACTTCACCAAGTAGTGGTTGCACTTCTTCTTTAAAGTTTACCGTTTCCGCTCTCTCATAAAACATTGACTGAGCATTTTCTTTATTTACATGTTGAATATGAAAAACTGGTCGTTTCCTTTTTCTCCATTCTTCTAATAAAATTCTCATGTTTTCTTCAGCAAAAATATTATTTCTCTCGCCCCAATCTGGTAATTGAAACGCCTTTTGTACATCGATTATGATAAGTGCTATTTGATTTGTCATCATTTCCCCTTAATTTGGCTGTAATTGAAATAGAAAACCAAGTTGTTGTGACGCAGTAATAAAGCAAACATAGGCGCAAAGCTCTACAATTTCTTTTTCTGTCCAATATTGTTTTAATACGTGAAACATAGTATCATCTATTGCTTTTCGGTCATGAACAAATGTATGCGCAAAAGTAACGGCTACGCCAATCTCCTCTGCCTTTTGCACATCATCAGGTCTTCCCTTTGCCATACAGTACGGACATTCATTCCCATACGCTAATGTTCTTCTCACTTGCTCCTTCAACTCTGCTGAAAGAGTTCCTTTATTGTACAGTGTATCTTCTAACGTACTCCACGAATGTAATATATCCGAATTATGCCCTAATAACTTTTGAAACTTTGTATCTCCTACATTTGATAATGAAATTCTCTCCATCATTTCCCCTCCTATTTCCTTCTGTTTTATTGTAAAATAAATAACGTTCACTTTACATTTCATATGAATCTTAATTTATATTTTTCCTTTACAAAAATCATTATTTTACTGGAGGTATATTTACAAATGCAATTAGACCGTGTTGATCGAAAAATTTTAAATGAATTATATAATGATAGTCGCCTTTCGATGCGTGAATTGGCGAAACGAGTAAACTTATCTGCTCCGTCTACTTCAGAACGTGTTCGTAAGCTCGAAAGCGAAGGTGTTATTCAAAAATACACAATCGATATTGATTATAAAAAGGCTGGACTCGTTTTAGATTGTATTTTAGAAATTACTTTAAAAAATGGTGATACAACACGTATGCAACAATTTATTCAGTCTTATCCATCTGCAAGTTTTTGTTACCGAGTAACAGGAAGCTTATGCTACATTGTAAAAATTTCTGTTCCTTCACTCGTTGAACTTGAAGAATTTATCAATGATGTTTCTTCATATGCAACGACCGTTTCTCATATCGTATTATCAGAAGTATCTCTTACTCCTGATATTGAACATATCTTCCCAGAAGATTAATTTATTTTTATTCATAAAATATAAAAAAACCCCTTACAATAAGAATAAAAATAATATATTATGTATTAAAATACATAAAGTTCGAGAAAGGGGCTTTACATTGAAAATCTGGTTTTATGAAAAAACGGCACAATTAGATGACTTGCTTGGTATTTGGGACAATGTTCCAACCATCCCGCGAATTGGTGAAAAAGTGGAGATTTTAAAGACGGTCCGCACTGTTACAGATATTAAATATGTAAAGAACGGTAATAATTTTCGAGTGGAAATTATTACAAATTAAAAAGTAGCTCCTTAGGAGCTACTTTTTAATTATCTACTATGTGCTTTCTTTATAACGATTTTATCTTCTTCTACAGATACTGTTACATAATCATTTTCTTCTAACCTAAGCTTATTTACAGCCTCATCTGGTAACTCTATGGCCATCAATCTATCGGTTACGATCACTTGACTATACACTTCATTCTCTTGTGATGCATTCACTACTTTTTGCTCATTTATAAAACGTACTGGTGGCACGCCAACTTCTTTTACTGTACGCCATTGTTTCCCAATATAAGGAATTAACCAAAGTAATCCGACAAGCGTAAGACCGATACCAATCCATAAATTACTTTGCGCTTGTAATTCAGTAATTGAGATTGTACCACTTTCTTCTCCACTGAAAAATTGTATACTTGTTGCAATCAAATTATTTAGAGCGTGCACAGCTATATTCGTCCATATATTTTTTGTCTTTATGTATAAAAGACACATAACCATACCAAACATGAACGCACCAATAACATCAAAATGTCCTAGGCCAAAAATAATTGAAGATATAATTACAGCTTTTTTAATTCCCCATTTATAAGCCATTCGCTGTAAGAAAAATCCCCTAAAAATAACCTCTTCCATAATAGGTGCTAACACACATGCTGAAATGAAAGTAAATATCGTCATATATACGTTACTCGTATTAATAACATTTCCGTCTTCTAGCATAGTAACTAAGAAATTCGGTAACGTATGTGCTAATATGTAAAATTGAATCTGAGATATGCCAACTGAAAAAATCATCCCCATTATCGTTGCTAATACAATTAATCCCCAAGGTAAACGTCCTGGCTTATCAAAAAAACTGTTGAATACAACATTATTTTTATTTGTTTTTACGTATAGCCAAAGTAACGGAAATACAAAAAATACAGTTATTTGTGAAATAACCTCCATCGTATTCTCAGAAACATTTGCTAGACCTAATGGGATCATTATAAGGAGCACCCCTATAATCATCCATCCAAAAAAGCTACGTAGCCTTATACGTGAAAATGCATAGTGCATATAAAACACCCCCAAAGATAGTAAAAATACAATAAAACTTTAATCAGTACTTTATAGGCAATCCTTTCCCTATAAATAGCAGGATAACTAAATTATAATATGAATATAGTTGAAACTCTTCCTATTTTTCTCAAATCATTTCAAACAGCATATCTCTTAAAATACCATATCGCTGTTCTTCAAGTTTCAATCTAAGTGAATTTTATGTAATAAAAATCCCCGTTTTTACAAGCGGGGATTTCTTTTATTATAATACGTCACGTTTTTGGAATAATGCACTTGATGCTACAAGTAATACAACAAAGTATGCAGCTATAAGTAATAATGAAGTTGTAAATGTAAATTCTGTAAATGTAGGTTCTACTCCCCCACTAATTAATTTATTGCTGTCGTAAGCTCTTAAATCCAAATGGCTGAATACTACAAACTTCGCTACACCTTTTGCAAACATCATTAATACCATGTTAATTGTACCTTGTAAGAATAATAGAAACATCGTAATAATTATTGGTAATACAGACTTTCTAAACACATTTGCTAAGAAAAATGCAAGTGTTGCAAAGAAAAATGGTGATAGCAGCTGATATAATATTGTTTTTAAAACAATTCCTAACGTTAATTCAGTTTTACTACCGTCCATTACAATTACACCAATAATCAAAGCAATTAACGTACTAGCAAATACGATAAATAACATCGTTAATAATACTGTAATATATTTAGAAAATAAAATTGTCATTCGTTTTCTTGGACGAATTAATAATTGCTTAATCGTTCCTTTTTGGAATTCATCTGTAATTGTACGAGAAGCTATTGTAATTCCAAAGATCGTTGTGAATATCATAATTAAGCCGATATTTGAACTCGCAAAATCTAAGTAAGATCCACTTAAGCTACCAGCGTCGCCCCATTTCGCCAATACTACTGTTCCTAAAATCTCCAATAAAGCAATTACACCTATTAAAATATACATACCTTTTTTCGCATGCAACTTTAAAAATTCATTTTGAATTAATTTAAACATTACGCTTTCACTCCCCCAGTAATCGCTAAGAACTCATCCTCTAACGTTTTATTTTGAACAGTAACTCCGTATACAAGCACATCAGCATGAACAAGTTTTTTTACAAGTTGCGGAATGTTGTCTTTTGTTACAGATGCTACAATTACATTCCCTTTTGCTTTGCCTTTAATGATTTCATTCGCTTTCTGAACTTCATCTACTTCAAACGCTACAACGACTGCCTCATCATGTTTCACTTTTTCATGTAAGTTGTACTCTTGAACAAACTCACCTTGTTTAATAATAACGACGCGATCACACATTAATTCAATTTCACTCAATAAGTGACTTGATACGATTACAGCAATATTCTCTTCTTTCGCTAAACGTTGTAAATAATCACGAATTTGGCGAATACCAGCTGGATCTAATCCATTTGTCGGCTCATCTAAAATTAAGATTTTCGGCTGATGAAGTAATGCTTGTGCAATTCCTAAACGTTGTTTCATACCAAGTGAATATGTTTTCACCTTTTTATGAATCGCATGCTCTAATTCAACAAGCTTTATAATCTCAGCAATGCGCTCTTTACTAATTGGTGTAATGGCCATGTTCGCAAAATGCTTTAAGTTTTGCATTCCTGTCATATAATCATATAGTTCAGGATTTTCTACAATCGCTCCAATTTGCTCTAGCGCCTTTTCACGCTCCGAGCGAATACTATGTCCACAAATTGTAATATCGCCCTCTGTCATTGAAATAAGACCTGTCATCATACGGATCGTCGTCGTCTTACCGCTACCGTTCGGCCCAAGGAATCCGTATACTTCTCCTTCACGAACCTCAAATGATAAACCACGAATAATTTCCGTTCCACCAATCTTTTTTCGAACATTCTCTAACTTTACTACTACGTTTCCCAATGCTGATTCCTCCTTTAGACTTCTAGTTTTTTATCGATAATATAAGCAATTACATATATTATTAGAGCACTAACCATTACCATGAAACTTATATTAAAAATGTTAAATCCATTTTCTTGAAACATATTAATAAACAAACTCTTGCTTTCACTATGATATTCTACTCTTCGTAATACTTGGAAAGCTGGAGCTAATTTTCCTAGCAAGGTTGTCGCTAAAGTAATCGCTATATTTATTACTAGAAAAATAATAACAATTAGTATATTTTGCGCCTTTTTCTTTTTCGTAAGTAACTTAACTAGAGTAATTACTAATATAATTTGTAACACACTAAACAAAAACTCAAATAAATCACTTATCATATATATTAAATTATTAATTATGCCTACTTGCATAATCTCTTTTGCCTCTACATATACAGAAGTCGTAGGAAAAGCTAATACATAACTTACGTAGAAAAGAATTCCACATATCCCATACCATATAGCCATTGCAATAAATGAGAAAATAAGCATAGAAATTACATATTGTTTCCCAGATATTGCTGTAAGTCGTAACATTGGATTAGTCAGTAAGCGTGAATATGATTTCATTGTTTGTATAAACATATAAACAATATAAAAGAAAAATATAATCATAATGATTCCAAATATGCCCTCTTGTCTACTGATAGCCGCATCACTTTTTCTTACAATCATTTGTGAAAATAACACAGCTTCAATTAGCACAAAGAGTAAAAAAGTAACAATATATCTTTTCTTATTTACATTCCATAAATAGGAAAGTACTGACTTCACTTACTAAACACCTCCTTAAAAAATTCATGAACTGCTTTTCCTCTCTGAAAACGAATTTCTTCTACATTTTCATATAGAACCATTTCTCCATCTTTTAAAAAGATCACTTCATCAAAAATATTTTCAATTTCATTTATTAAGTGAGTGGAAATTAATATCGTACAATCTTCCCTATAGAACTGTAGAATTAGATCCAATACATGTTCTCTAGAAAGAGGATCAATCCCGCCCAATGGCTCATCCAGTACATATAGCTTCGCTTCTCGAGAAAACGTTAAAATAATCTGCAGCTTCTCAACCATACCTTTTGACAATGCTGTAATTTTTTCTTCTAACGGTATTTTAAATTCTGCAATCGTATCTACTGCTTTTTGAATATCGAAGTCTTTATAAAAATCTCGGTAAAAAAATAAAGCATCTTTTACAGTCATCCAATCATCAAAGACTGGCTTATCGGACATAAATGAAACGATTTCTTTCGACTGTAACCCTACCTTTTTACCATCTATTGTAATCCTACCTTCAGAAGGATATTGCAAGCCTGCAATCATTTTCAATAACGTCGTTTTCCCGCTCCCGTTATCTCCAACAAGCCCAACGATTTTCCCTTCCGTAATCTCTATGTTTAATTCACGGATCACTGCTTTTAATCCATATCTCTTCCATAAGTTTTCTATTTTTAATAGCTTTGTCATTGGCTCTCCTCCCTCTTATCATGTAATGAAGAACGAAGAATTGTAAGAATTTCTTCTTCTGAAAAACCTAAATTGTCCATTCCATCTATAAAAGAATGAAGTAATTCTTTCGCCATCTCTTTTCGCAGCTCCATAATTTTCTCCCCTTCATTCGTTACATACCGTCCCATTCCTCTACGTGTTACAACAACTCCATCCCGTTCTAGCTCTTGAAATGTACGCTGAATCGTATTTGGATTCACTTGTAATTCACTCGCTAATTCACGGACAGAGGGAATTTTATCACCAGGCAATAAATGTCCTGTTACGATCTCTTTTTTTATGTATTCCATTACCTGAATGTAAATTGGTGTATTTGGAGAAAACTCTATTTTCATTTCTTCCCTCCTTTCGTATCGGTGTACTAGTTAAATAATACACCGATACAAAAGGTTTGTAAATACCCATTTAATTACAAAAAAGTTCTATCCGTTAAACGAATAGAACTTCCCAATATAAATCGCTATACAAAATAATAGTGTTATGTAAACAAAATTATAAAGAAAAACTGTCTTATCAATGAATAAGACAGTTTTTCTTTATAATCCTATATTAAAAGTTAAACACGAAGTCATCGTCAGCTAACTTTTCAACGTTCGTTGCTTTTACGTAACCATTTCCTTTTACAGAGAAGAAATCATGGTTTTTCGTATCTGTACGTAAACCATTTAAAACGATTGGGTTAATTTCTTCTTCTTCAAACTTCGGCTCAAGTCCTAAGTTCATAAGCCCTTTATTTGCATTGTAACGAACGAAACGATTTACATCTTCTACAAGACCGATAGAAGTGTAAATTTCTTCTGTATAGGCCATTTCAATTTCATATAGTTCCATTAATAACTCTTGTGTTTCTTTTTGCACTTCTTGTTGCTCTTCTGCAGAAAGTTCTGCGAAGATTTGTTGTGCTAAAATACCGACGAATACGCCGTGAATTGACTCATCACGAATTATCAAGTTGATAATCTCACCACTTGCTGTTAGTTTTCCTTGACCAGCTAAGTAAAGTGGATAGAAGAATCCGCTATAGAATAAGTAACTTTCTAAGAACACACTTGCTACCATTGCCATGTATAACTCTTTTTTTGTTACTTCAGGCTTTAATAAACGACGATAGTAACCAGTAATAATACCAGCTTTTTTCTCAAGTAACGGATGATTGTCTACCCAGTCAAAAATATCATCAATCTCTTCTTCTGTAGCTAACGTTGTGAAAATGTGACTATAACTTTTCGCATGTACTTCTTCCATAGCTCCCATGAAAGCTAATACACTTTTCGCTTGTAAATTTTCAAGATGAACAAGTACAAGTGGCATTCCTTCGCCACCTTGTTTCGTATCTAAAAGTGTTAAACCACCTAATACACGCTTATAAGCAATTTGCTCTTCTTTCGATAATTGCACCCAAGTATTTTTGTCAGACGAAACCGCAATTTCTTCTTCTGTCCAAAACTGAGCGATGTTTTGCTTCCAAAACATTAAACTAAAATCATCTTCTTTTTTGTTCCAGTTTACCGCACGCATTAAATCGCCCCTTCTCTAAATATGATAACTAAGCATGAGCAGGGTTCAGAAAACCCTGCTCATCATGTCTCACTTTTTATATTAAACGGTACAAGCCACACACTCTTCCACGCTTAATTTACGTGTTCTCGTATAATACAGACTCTTTAAGCCTTTTTTATGTGCATAGATGTAGTAACGTGCTAATTCACGTGTTGAAATATCACTATTAACGTAAAGAATTGTACTAATTCCTTGGTCAATATGTTCTTGAATTTCTGCGATTAAATCAATTAATTTAAACTGATTCATATCGTAAGAAGATTTATAGTACCAGAACGTATCTTTTGATAAATACGGCATTGGATAATATGTTGTCGCGTTCGCATATGTTCTTGATTCGATTTGACTTACGATCGGCATTACGCTTGAAGTTGCATTTTGAACGTAACTGATTGATTGTGTTGGAGCAATGGCAAGACGATATGAGTTGTATAAACCATTCTTTTGCACTTGCTCTTTTAAACTTGTCCAATCTTCTTTTGTTGGAATATGAATTCCTTCAAATAGTTGCTGAACTTTTTCAGTTACTGGGCTGTAATCTGTCGTTTCATACTTTTCAAAGTATGTGCCATTCGCATAATCAGATTTATCGAAGTCTTTAAATGTCTCGCCTTTTTCTGTAGCGATTTCCATACTTTTCTCAATAGAATAGTAATTTAACATCATAAAGAATGTACGAGCGAATTCTTTCGCTTCTGCACTTTCATAAGCGATTTTATTTTTTGCTAAATATCCGTGTAAGTTCATTGCTCCAAGTCCAACTGAATGAAGCTCGTCATTCGCTTTTTTCACAGTTGGTGCATTCGGAATAATCGTCATATCAGAAACAGCTGTTAAAGCTTCCATTCCCGCATGAACTGCTTCACGAATTTCTTTATTTTCCATTACGTTTACGATATTTAACGATCCTAAGTTACAGTTAATATCACGACGGATAATGTCATCTGTACCGTAATCATTTATTTCTGAAGTTTCTTGAAGCTGGAAGATTTCTGTACATAAGTTCGACATCTTCACAGTTCCAATATCCTTCAATGGATGTTGATTATTTGCATTTGATTTAAACATTAAGTATGGGTAACCAGACTCAAGCTGAATCATGGCGATTTTAATAAGCATATCACGTGCACTAATATCTAGCGGCTTCTTCTTCACTTTCGGATTGCTCATTAATTCATCGTACATTTCATCAATGTCAATATCATCTAAATGCTTGCCATATTCTTTATAAACCGTATAAGGCGCGAAAACGTGGAAAGGTTCGTTTTTCTCAGCAAGCTCAAAGAACTTACTTGGAACGATAATTCCGATTGATAGAGACTGAATACGGCTCTTCTCATCGGCATTTATTTTTTTTGTATCAAGGAATTCAATAATATCCCAATGGAAAATGTTTAAATATACTGCACCGGCACCTTTTCGTTGGCCAAGCTGATTCGCATATGAAAACGAATCTTCAAGCAATTTCATAACAGGTACTACACCACTTGCAGCGTTGTCGATACCTTTAATTTGCTCACCACGTGCGCGTAGCTTAGATAAGTTTAAAGCTACTCCCCCGCCGATTTTTGATAATTGCATCGCAGTATTAATGTTAAAGCCGATTGAATTTAAACTATCGTCCATCTCTAACAAGAAACAAGACACCATTTCTCCTCTTCTGCTTCTTCCCGCATTTAAAAAGGTTGGTGTCGCTGGTTGGTAGTTTTGTTTTACAATCATGCTTGCGAATTGTCTTGCTTTCGAAACATCACCGCGTCCTAAGTATAATGAAACAATTGCTACACGATCTTCATAGCTTTCTAAGTATTGTTTTTGATCATTCGTTTTTAACGCATAATCTTTGTAGAACTTAGATGCTGCCATATAAGATTGGAACTCGAAGTTTTCACCATAAGCGATGTTATATACTTCCTCTACTTCCTCCAAGCTATACTCGTCCAGAACGTTGTAATAGTAATCATGTTCTTTCATATACTCCATTCGCTCTGCCACGCTATTAAAAGGAACGGTATTCTCTCTAGCTTCTTCCATAAAGACTTCTAATGCCTCTTTATCTTTATGAAGCTGATAAAAACCGTCCTGCATTTGCGTGATTTCATTATTCAGTTCAATGTGTCGCAATCTCCCGCACCCTTTCCTTAAAATATTCTACATCGTTATTTGTTCCAGATAACTCAAATTTTGATACAATAGGCACTTCATATTTAGTAGAAATCTTGTCAGCACTTGCACCGAACATGTCTCCCCAGTTACGATTGCCGCTTGCAGATACGCCTTTTAATTTTTCATTATTGCGCTCTAAAAAGTCTAAAACACGTTCTGGTACATTGCCAAAACCTGTTGTATACGTAATAAGAATAAAGTCTTCATCTATTACTAGATCTTCATCAATTTGAACGGCCGGCATATTTAATTTGTGAATGAAACGCTTCACGTTTCCTGTCATAGAATCATATGCAACTAACATTTCCGACCCTCCCTCTCAAATCTATATTCTCTATATGTTGTTCTTGATTTCTCTATATATTGTATTACGTTTCAAAATAAGACACAAGATATATGTATAAATTCTTTCTTTTTTTAACTTTTACTTTTCGACATGATAGCCGTTTTTTTTCAATACAATGACTATGAAACAACATTCTAAAACTCATGTCAATAAAGTGCTTTTCAAAAAAGTTGTCAACGAATTTAACCTTATTTTTAAAAAAGTTAACAATATATTTTGTCATAAAACGGTAGATGCTGAAGAAATATATTTCTCCAGCATCACGCAAAAAAGAACAGATATGAAACTATAATCTGCTCTAAAAAAAGATTACATTTATCAAATTTACCTTATTAAATATATTATACATATACTTTCGTTTCTCGTTACATACTAAAAGATAACTATTATAGAAAAAGATTATTATTATGGAACTTCAATTTATTTATGAAAAGTTTATTCAGATTGCTCAATGCGCAAAATATCTTTTACAAATATATGATGCGGATTTTCATCTTTATCAATCATTGTACATACAGGAGCCTCTTCATCAAAGTATACAATCATTCCTTCTACGTACTGATATGTATGTTGAACTTGTACAGTTACTTTAATTTCTACTGCTTCTTCATATGCTCTTTTTATTTTCTGAAGCATTTTTGCTGAACATTTTCTTTTCTCTGGATACATAACCATTCCCATAAATCGATTGCCGGCTCTATCTTTCCACATATAATCCCAATGTGGTAAAATGCCTTGTTTAAAATCGCCCATAATTCCCCTCTCCTTTATCTTTTATTTATCCCGCATTAAACGTCCGATTGGTGAAGGCTACTAATCAGTGAGAGATGCCCTGCTGATCAAAATTCCCCTTTATGAACGTGGCGTTTCTGAATATGTATAAATCACTTGCCCGCCTCGCTGTGCGTTACCAATGAAATGTTTAAAGTCTTCTCGATTTACTAAAACTTCTCTGAACGTATAAAATACATCTTTCGTAACAACATACTCCTTTATTTCACCATTTTTCAGCTGATCCAAAATTGTATTTGCTAATTCTTTATCCATGTATTTCACCTCTATGCAATATTTTATTTTATCTTATATTCTATAGGTCAACAACTGTAAAATTATCCAGATGCTATACCTTCATTTCATTTTCATTATTTTTCAAAAGATATCTCTTTAGTATATGTCCACTAAATATCATATACTAACATAGCTACTTCTCTATATCAAACATTTCGACATTCAATTATGCAAAGTTTCACACCGCTATGCTACAATATATGAATAGAACTAGGAGGGATACTATGATTCGGAAAGCAAAAAAGACAGATGCGAAACTGGTAGCACCTTTATTGTATAACGCTCTGCACGAAATTGCTGAAAAAATCACAGGTAGCACAGTTGAGACAGAAGTATTACTAGGACTTGAAACATGGTTCTCAAAAAAGAAAAATCGACTGAGCTATGAAAACTGTTTTGTATATGAGCAAGACGGGGGTGCAGTTGGAGTTATTGTCGCTTATCACGGTAGTGAAGCAACACAGCTTGACGCACCAATTGTACATCACTTAAGAGAATTACATAAAGATGAATCAATTACGTTAGAAAAAGAAGCTGAGCTTGATGAGTATTACATTGATACATTATCAGTTTCAAGTGCACACGGCGGAAAAGGTATCGGTTCTAAATTAATTGAAGCTGCCGAAATCTATGCAACTGAAAAAGGGCATGAAAAAATCGCTTTACTTGTTAATTTAGAAAACACACGCGCCTATTCATTATACGAAAAGTTAGGTTATAAAAAAGATGAAATTGTTATGCTAGTAGGCGAACCTTATGCTCATCTCGTAAAACCATTAAACGTCAAAATTTCTATATCTTAAAAAGAAAGCACACGATTTATATAAATCGTGTGCTTTTATGTTAAATTCGTATTTAATATATTTCCATCCATCGCCTCGTGAAACGTATATGTTGTACATCCCCATGGCTTTCTATGCAAAATAGGAGAACCAGACCATCCCATTGCCCTCAGCTCCGCTCCAATCATCGAATTAAAATAATTATGACCTACAAGAGCAATACTTCCATGTACGAGAGCATAACGATGTAACAGGTAAGCCGCTTGCCTTGCCCTCTCTCTTACTTCCTTATAGGACTCAACACCTTTATGGTAGCCAAGTATCCATAATGTTCGTCCAATGAACATCCATACCTTAATTTTGCATTTCAACCACTTCGGAGCAAAAAAGCATGAAGGAACTTCAGCTTCTCTAAAAAGAGAATTTTGCATAAAAGATAAAGAATCCGTTAATTCAGCTGCTGATTGTACAGCACGCCTTTGATCACTTGTTAAGACAAATTTCGCTGCTTCAATTGCCTCTATTGTTTCTATCGGCATTTTAGCTTTTTGTATCATTGACTCGGAATCATACTGTTTCATCCATTCGTGAAATGAAGTAATTGTCATCGGTTCTCTTATACGACCTAAACAACCATGACGAATAAAAGAAATCTTCATTCTCTTCACTCTCCATTCATCACTTACGAACTTTATTATGCACTAGTTCTAAACATCATACCACGCAAGAAAATAAAGTTATATACCTTTACATCTCCCCACCACTATCATGTGTTATCGAAGCATGGATACCATCCATCCCATCAAAATATGTACTCGTATCATATTGACGAATCTTTTTTAAATGCATATAAGAAAATAAAAATAAAATTAAAGCTATAACACTCCCCACAAATTCAAACATCATTTTACCGCCTCTAATTTCTCCCACTTCAGTAGGTTATTCTACTTTTTCATTATACCTCGATATAAAGATTCCCGCATTTTCGCTATTTTTTTCAAATAACATGGATTTTTTACATATTTTCTTACAAAAAGTGAATATTTTTCGATTTTTTACTTTGGAAACATTTACAAAGTAGGAAATATGGTTCAAAATAGGAGGAAATAAAAAAACCCAAATTTATTCTTTTTTTGGGAAAACTGTAACAAGGAGAGTTGCTTATGCAGATCGCAGAAACTGGAGATATCATCGAATTTAAAGGTGGAATGCAAGGCCGTGTTCAAAAAGTAAATCAAAACTCTGTTATTGTTGATATAACAATTATGAAGAATTTTAGAGAACTAGATATGGAACCTCTTACAGTTGTAAGTCATAAAAACTATACTGTCATTAATCAAAATGCATAATATAATAGAAAGAAAGGGCCTGTATAGTATACAGGCCCTTTCTTTCTATTAACGATTATCAATTGTTTCCGGATATAGATCGTGGTTCATCATGCGGTAGTCAGCCATTTGTTCATACTTCGTCCCTGGGCGACCGTAGTTGCAGTATGGATCAATTGAAATGCCACCACGTGGTGTGAATTTCCCCCATACCTCAATGTAACGTGGATCCATTAATTTAATTAAGTCGTTCATAATAACGTTCATGCAATCTTCGTGGAAATCACCATGATTGCGGAAACTAAATAAATACAACTTTAAAGATTTACTCTCTACCATTTTTTGCTCTGGAATATAGCTAATATAAATTGTTGCAAAATCTGGTTGTCCTGTTTTCGGGCATAAACTTGTAAATTCAGGACAATTGAATTTTACAAAATAATCACGGTTTGGATGATTATTATCAAATACCTCTAATATTTCTGGGCTATATTCAAATAAATATTTTGTATTTTGATTTCCTAATAATGTTACATCTTTTAAATCTTCATCTAATCTTCCTGCCATTTTTAAACATCCCTTCTCATTATACACCGCGTTTATTTCCCCATACTAACGCATGAAGTTGAGGCAATACTTTTGCATCATTCATCTCTTTACAATTTACAGCTTTATCAATCAGCCACTCATACTTATCTAATAATTTTTTAATAAGCATCGCATCATCCACTGTTTTTGTATCATCGTTTCCTACTTGCAAGAAAAATGGTACCTTTGGATAACGTTCGTGCATCTTAACTGCATATTCAAAATCATAATCATCGAATACTACTACTTTTAAACTAATATCTTTTCCTGCTAGTTTCTGAATCATAGCATCTAACTTCTGAAAATCTGTTTTCATCGTCGAACTTGGTGGTTTTGGCGAAATTGTTACCTCATCAATTTCAAGTAACCAATCTTGCCACTTACTCCCTTGTGTTTCAATTGCCGTTCGCATTCCATTTTCTTTTAATATAGAAAGAAGAAACTCAATATTTTTCAGTAATGCCGGATTTCCACCTGAAATCGTAACATGAGAAAAATTTTCTCCTCCAATTGCAACAAGCTCACTCCAAATATCTTCTGCTGTCATCTGTCTAATTTGATCTTTAGCTGATCCATCCCACGTAAAAGCAGAATCACACCAAGCGCAGCTATAATCACAACCAGCTGTACGGATAAACATTGTCTTTTGCCCTACAACCATTCCTTCACCTTGAATAGTCGGACCGAATATTTCTAAGACAGGGATTTTACTCATCGAGCATCCACTCCCGTCTTACTTCCGCATAACTAGTCGGTGTCTCAAATAGACGAACGAATTCAACGCGAGCTCCCTTATATTCGTTCACACGATTCTCTTTTGTTAGTGCTTCTGCCATCTTTTCATAAATCCAAACGACCATATTTTCAGCAGTCGTATTCATTGCTGGTAACGTTTCGTTTAAATAACGATGATCTAAATGAATTTCTATTTCATTTTTCCAAATTTCTTTTATATCTCCAAAGTCAATTGCAAGACCTATTTCATTTACATATCCACTAATTCCAAATACAACTTTATATGTGTGACCATGTAAGTTTTTACATTTCCCTTCATAACAGTGTAAATGGTGTGCTGCATCAAATGTAAATTCCTTACTGACCATTACTCTTTTATTATGATATTTGAGTTGTTTACGCTGAATATCCTTGTCCATTTTTTGCAAATTCTCTACGATGCGAAATCCAAAAAAGTTATCCATTAGTTGTTCGCTCCTTCGCGTTCTTGCAGATACGTATCTAATCCTGCTTTACGAAGTTGACATGCTGGACATTCACCGCAACCATCACCAATGATTCCGTTATAACATGTTAATGTTTTTTCTCGAACAAACTCAAATGCTCCAAGTTCATCTGATAATTTCCATGTTTCAGCTTTATCAATCCACATAAGTGGCGTGTGAATGACAAACGGATAATCCATAGATAAATTTAATGTAACATTTAACGATTTCACAAACACGTCACGGCAGTCTGGATAACCGCTGAAATCAGTTTCACATACACCCGTTACAATATGACGTGCTCCCACTTGTTTTGCTAATACAGCAGCAAATGATAAGAAGAGTAAATTTCGTCCATCTACAAATGTCGATGGCAATTCACCTTCTTCATGTGTAATCTCCATATCCGTTCTCGTTAACGCATTTGGAGCAAGTTGATTTAATAGACTCATATCTAGTACCGTATGCTTTATTCCTAGCTCTTTCGCAATTTCCGCTGCACAATCAATTTCTAGCTTATGACGTTGATTGTAATTAAACGTTACAGCTTCTACCTCTGCAAACTGCTCTATTGCCCAAAATAAACATGTTGTACTATCTTGTCCTCCACTAAAAACAACAACTGCTTTTTCTTTTTTCATTTCACTCATTCTCCTTCTCTACTATAAATAAGAAGAAAGAACGTTCTTGAACTGTCACAATAAAAAAACAAAACAATACCTAAGGATATTGTTGTTTCCATAGTTTTTTATAGAGGGAGTTCGCGAACCTCTCCCGCGCGGTGCACGGAATTTCTTCTTTCATTGACACAGCTTATTGTAACATATTGTATACTAGCGTAAAAATTTCTGATTTTTCGGTTATTTTTCATTTCATTTCTTTCATTTTATAGTATGATTAATTTAATATAAGAAGAGAGGGGGCATCCCACTGAAATCCTTTATTATTTATCTCTTTTTAAATATATTATTCATCCTGATTACAATGCTCGTATATCATTTATTTTGGAATCAAAAAGGGAAACGCTCTCCTAAATTAAATTCAGCTATATTTATTGTACTCTGTTGCCTCGCTACCGTACTCTGTATTACATTTGCAGCAAAAATAAATAATGGTTTTCAATTTGATATGCGCCATATTGTATTAATTGTCGGTACATTAACGGGAGGGCCTATTGCTGGTGGTTCTATCTTAGTTGTATTAAACATATATCGCTTATTATTAGGTGGGGTAGGTGTTTTCCCATCTCTTATCGGTTCTGTTCTTCTATTTATTGTTCTACTATTAACATATAAATTTTTCAATCGAACTTCTAATCGTATAAAAATAACACTTGCTATTATCTACAGTCTCACATACGGATTTAGTTGGATACCCTTCTTCCTTTCCAAGGTTACAAATAAGACTGATTATATACCGCATATTATTGTGTATGAGTTATGTTCAATGCTTGGTACAATCCTAATTTTATATTTACTACACATATTACAAACTCAAGTTCGTCTCCAAAACGAACTTATAAATGCTGAAAAGTTTCATTTAATTGGTGAAATGGCAGCATCTATCTCTCATGAAATTCGCAATCCATTAACTTCAACGAAAGGGTTTTTACAACTGTTACAATCAGATACATGCACTGAGCAGGAACGAAAATTATATATTGACATTGCCATTAACGGCATCGAACAAGCAAATCATGTTCTTACAGATTATTTAACCTTTGCCAAACCTAGCATTGAAAAAGAGCAAACATTACAGTTAGAAGAAGAATTACTACATGCATTGTCGTTAATTACACCGCTTGCTAATTTAACAAATGTACGTACTCATTATATAAAGCAAAGCACTTCTTTTTTTATCGCTGGAGAAAAGCAAAAACTAAATCAATGTTTATTAAATATTTTAAAAAATTGCATTGAGGCTATGCCAAAAGGCGGTGATCTTTATTTCACATTAGTTCCTGATCATAAGCATATTCAGTTATATATAAAAGATACAGGAGTCGGTATGGATTCGGAACAAGTAAAACGTCTTGGCTCTCCTTTTTATTCAACGAAAGAAAAAGGCACTGGACTTGGAATGATGGTCGTATTCAGTGTTGTTCAAGCTATGAATGGAAAAATTGATATTATAAGTGAAAAAGGAATCGGTACAACCTTTTTATTAACGTTTCCACTCATACAAAAAACGTGATGAAATACTCATCACGTTTTTTCTGTTCCTTCAACTAATTCAGCAAAAGCTTTCACTTTTCCGTGTGGTTGTTGATTTTCTTTACGTGCTTTCCAGGCGCGCTCTTCTTCTCGCTTCTTCTTAGACATGTTTTTTCAACTCCTTCTTTCCTTTCTCCATGTAGTATTCCAAAATAAGAAAGAAAACTATGCACGTATCAAAAAAGAAGTGGTTTCCCACTTCTTCCACTTTAGCGCTGCAAAATTGCATGTTTCGCCTCTTTTAACTGCGTAAGATGTCTTTGTTCATGCAAATCAAGAAATTGAACCCATTGATACAAATTCAGATCATTAAAAACAGGATGCTTTAATCCATTTTCAAATAGATTTTTTTCATCTATAACACTATGAAGTGCGTGTAATAGTTCTTGTCGTGAATGTTCTAGCAATTGAATTCCTTGCTGTTTTTTCATTAAAGTTTCTGTTGGTTGCATTTGCTGAGGAGCTTCTCGTTTATGTGTGCGATCAAGCGTAAGTTGGAGGTCTTTAAATGGAGTCATGTTTCTTTCATTTTTTTGTAAAGCATATACAAGGGCAGACGTGACAGATTGTTCAACTAAATGCAAGTGGTGTAAAATTTGAATAATACTCCATTTATCACGGCGTGGCTTTACATTCACTTCGGTGTCATTTAACATTTCAATTTCTGATAATAGCGTGCTTCGAGTAGACTGTAATGAGTTTACTAAACTTTCTAAACTTACATCCATATTAGATTGAAGCATACTTGTTCCCCCCTTTTGTTGGTCAAAAGAGGTGCTCCTTATTAGAAACACCCCTTTAGTATTCTGAATTTTCTTTTATTATCTCATCATTTTCCCATTATGTCGATGTTAAACATGTGAAAAAAAGTGCATGTTTTTTACAATTTTGTGTCGTCAATCGCATGTAACCATGCTTCAATTTCTATAATAACACTTTTCACACAGCCTTCGGCAAATGGTGATGTTAAATTTGCAACTTCTACTAATTCTAAGAACGATTTACTTCCACCTTGTTGGCACAGATTCACATAATCTTCCCACGCCTCTTGTCTATTATCTCTTGCACGTTTCCAAAATTGTAGCGCACAAATTTGAGCAAGCGTGTAATCAATATAATAGAACGGTGAGCTATAAATATGCCCTTGACGTTGCCAAAAACCACCGCGCTCTAAATAATCATTATCCTCATAATCACGATGTGGTAAATATTTCTTCTCTATGTTACGCCATGCTGTCTTACGCTCTTCAGGTGATGCTTCAGGATTTTCATATACATAATGTTGATATTCATCAACAGATACACCATAAGGTAAAAACAGAAGTGCTGAACTTAAGTGAGAGAAGTAATATTTATCTGCATCTTCTTCAAAGAATAGCTTCATCCATGGCCATGTAAAGAATTCCATACTCATAGAGTGAATTTCACATGCCTCATATGTTGGCCAATTATATTCTGGAATTTCAAATTTACGACTTTCATATACTTGAAAAGCATGACCCGCTTCATGTGTTAATACATCAATGTCACCAGATGTTCCATTGAAGTTTGAGAAAATAAATGGCGCTTTATAATTCTCAATATATGTACAATATCCGCCACCAGCTTTTCCTTTTTTCGCAACTAAATCTAATAAATCATTATCTAGCATGAAATTGAAAAATTCATCTGTTTCAGCCGATAACTCTTTATACATTGTCTTTCCATGATCAACAATCCAATCCGCATCTCCTTTTGGAGTTGGGTTACCTGTAGCAAACTCATAGTTTTCGTCGTAATAAGCTAACTTCTCTACACCGATACGTGCTTGTTGTCGCTTTCTTAATTCCGTTGTAACGGGAACGATATAATCCAGCACTTGCTGACGGTAATTAGCCACCATCTCCGCATTATAATCTGTACGGTACATTCTTGCATATCCAAGTTCAACAAAGTTTTTGAAACCTAAAGATTTTGCGATTTTCGTTCTCACTTTAACAAGCTCATCATAAATACGATCTAGTTCTTCCTCATTTCCAGCTAAAAATCCGTAGTATGCTTCACTTGCTGCTTTACGTTCCCTTCTTTCTTTTCCTTGCATAAACGGAATCAGTTGCGATAACGTTCTTTCTTCTCCAGCAAAGTCAATTTTTGCAGATGCTAATAACTGTGTATATTGCGATGATAATTTATTTTCTAATTGTAAATCTTTCACGACTTCATCTGAATATGTTTTTAAATCACATTCTGCTAGAGCAAATAATTGTTTTCCATAATACGCCTCTAATTCTTCACGAAATGGAGAATTAATGAGTGCCTTATAATATTTTGTACCATATCCTTGTACAACTGGAGAGAATTCATCAAAGAAATCCTGCTCCTCCTTATAAAAAGTATCCGTCGTATCAACAGAATGGCGAATGTAACAAAGGTTTCCCATTGTACCAAAATCGTTGCGAATTTCATTAATTGAATGAATGACTTGTTTTTGTTCTTCTACAGTTTTTGCGTTATCAAACTTCTCTAAAGCAACAGTAAATTTCTCTTTTAACTCTTCAATATTTGGGCGTTTATATTCATAGTCTTTAAATGACATGAACGAGCCTCCTCTCCATTACATACCTTTATTATAATTCAATACGTATTCTCGAATTCCCTCTTAATTTTCAACAAAATTCGGCAGTGACTGCCCTGAGTTCATTGCAAATAAAAAAGCCTTGGATTTACTTATCCAAAGCTCCTTTGGAACATATTATTTTTCATACTTCCCAATTTTTTTTAATAAATCAAGTAATTCATCTTTTTCATCTTTCGTTAACATTTCAAAAGACTGATGTATAACTTTCTCATGCCCCGGAAAAATAGAAGCAATAAAGGTCTCGCCAGACTCAGTTAATTGCGCGTAAATAACACGTCTGTCATTCGGACATGGGATTCTCTTTACTAATCCCTTTTTCTCCAGCTTATCTACAACATATGTAATGCTGCCACTAGCTATTAAAATGCGCTCACCAATTTGCTGAAGTGGTTGACCACCTTTATGATATAGCAGTTCTAATACAGCAAATTCAGTTGGATTTAACCCGTTACTTTGTATAGATTTATTTGTAGTATCCATAACAGAACGATGTACACGAGATAATGCAATAAATACTTTTAAAGATTGAGAAATATCTTCTCGTTCATTATTTGATGTCATACAACTTTCAACCCTTCACTTAAATTCTCAGCAATAAAAAGAAAATGCCACTTCATACTTCATGTGAATTCCGAATGAGCATTCACTCATTCATTTCCTCTCCCCTAATATATTAAGAATCATTCTTGAATAAAAACATGACAATTTTAACATAGTTTATATATAATGATAATAAAAAAAGAAGGAGTACCACATTTGAAAGTCAAATTCCAAAGCATAATTATATATATATTGCTTGTTATCCTACCGACAATAGGGATTGGTGCTACATTTTATTCGTATCATACATATAAAATGAAACAGGAAAACAAATTATCCGCTCATACAGTTCTCTTTTTATATAGAGATTATTTGGATCATCATCTTGGTGAAGCAATTTCTGCTTTAGACATGCTTGCAAAAGTTGTAGGCACCGAGACTGGTAATATAAATGGCATTAAACAAATTGTACATGATACAGATGGAAACGATGCACGCTTTTCTGGTCTATATTACGCTACACCAGAAGGAGTCATTACAATCGCATCTGAAGATGAATCAAAGCCTATAGATGTTTCAGACCGTAAATATATTCAAGACGTGCTCCAAACTAAAAAAACCACTGTATCATCAGTCATTACTGATCGCGTTCTTGGACATAAAGCTATTATGATTGCTGCTCCCATATTTAATAAACAGAAGGAGCTCTCAGGATTATTATTAGCTAGTTTACGCTTTGATTACATTTCATCTTCTTTAAATGCCATTAAACCACAATACCATTTTGAGGTAACTGATAAACATGATGTAGTTTTTCTAACCGATGATAATAACGACACAAGTGATACGCATTCTAATATGCTTACTACCCCACTCCAAAGATTAAATTGGAAGGTCTCTGTTTCTCCATTACCTATTCATCAAAAAACCTTATACCAGTGGGTTACAATAGAGTGTATCGCTACTTTATTTTTAATGTCTATTTTATTTTTACTTGTTCAATACATGTTGTTAAAACGTCAAACAAAACTTGAAAGACAACAAAATGAACTACAGAAAATTGAATTAGTTGGAACTTTTGCAGCGAGTACAGCACACGAAATCCGTAATCCTCTTACTGGAATTAAAGGACTCGTCGCTCTATTAAAAGAGAAATATAAAGATGAGCAAGATCAGTTCTACTTTTCCGTAATTGAACAAGAAATAGAGCGAATCAATGAAATTGTAAGTGAATTTCTTATTCTCGGAAAGCCAACCGCCATCATCGAACAAACATATGATGTAAGAACAATTCTAAATGAGATAGCATTAATTATTCAATCTGAGGCGAATTTACATAACATTGTATTCCATTTACATTTGCCAGACCATCCTGTTCATATCCGTTGTTCGAAAGACCATATGAAACAAGTGGTTTTAAACATTACAAAAAATGCAATTGAGGCCATGACTTCTAGTGATACACTAACCATTGTAGTAAAAAACAATGAAACACACGCACAATTGCAGATTACAGATACTGGAAAAGGGATTCCGCAACATATTCAAAAACACCTCTTTCATCCGTTCTTTACTAATAAAGATACTGGAACAGGTCTTGGACTTGTCATATGTAAACGAATTGTAGAGATGTATAATGGGCATATTTTTATTGACAGTACAGAAAACGAAGGAACGACAGTTCATATCGAAATTCCGTTACACATAGTATAATTATCCTTATCCTATAAGGGTAATTATACTTATTTCATAAAACCAGCCACAAGCATTCGCCAAAAATTATTTGATTTTCCTTCATACCCGATTTGGAAAATAGGTATTTTTATAATTGAAAACCATTTCGGTGTTTGTTTGTCTTTATAACATTGATATTGTAAAATAAGCTTGTCCAATTCTTGACTAACTTGAATTGTCTCCCTACTATTTAACCCACTTGTTAATCCTAGTTGAATCATTTCTTCACGTTTCATATGAATATCACGTGAAAGCTTTTCTAATGTGTACTTCCTTTTTACAGTAAACATCCATATCCCCCTTATTATACTTCCATGCTCTTAACTTCACTTCTCCATTGACTTTTTTAACTACTTAATCATATGCAAATTTGAAGAATCAGAAATTTTAACATTTTCTCCCTGTAATTTACAAATCTTTACCCTCACTTTGAGAATTATTACAAATTATTCTATCTTTGTAAATACATTCGCAATAATAGACATTTTTTTCATCTTGTTTTTTTATAAATTCTACGTAAACCGGGGATTCTTAATTTTCCACCTACTTTTCTTCGACATTTTTTGTTTAATTTATATAAAAAAGCAAAACATAATGATGATTGATAAAGTGAAACTTTAATCAGTGTTTTTTGTTCAGCCCCCACTGATTATTAGCATTCACCAATCGGGTAGGCAGTGAATCTCCCACCTATCCAGCCCAATGTTGAGGTGGGAGTCTTACTACCACAAATAGCGGGATAACAATAGAAAGGAAATATTTATATGCGAAAATATACGATTGCATTATTCATCATTGTTTTGTTTTTACCGTCCTTCTTATTTCCTATTCAAGCAAATGCTCATACGAATAAAGTTGCTATTGTCATTGATGATTTCGGTAATAATATGAAGGGGACTAATCAAATGTTATCACTTCCCATTCCACTCACTGTTGCTGTTATGCCGTTTCTTCCTTCCACAAAAGAAGATGCAATAGCTGCCCATAAGAAAGGCCATGAAGTTATTATACATATGCCAATGGAACCTATAAAAGGCAAAAAAGAATGGCTTGGGCCAAAAGCAATTACAACTGATTTAAGTGATGAAGAAATAAACAACCGACTTGAACAAGCGATTCAAGAAGTACCGCATGCAATTGGAATGAACAATCATATGGGCTCAAAAGTAACAGCGGATGAAAGAATTGTTCGCCTTATACTTGCTGCTTGTAAAAAACACGGTTTATTTTACTTAGATAGTAAAACTAACCCTAATAGTGTCGTCCCAAAAATCGGAAAAGAATTAGGAGTTCCTATTATTGAAAACCAACTATTTTTTGATGATGTGTATACAGCAAGGCATATTTCAAAACAAGCCCAATTACTCATCAAAAAAATTCAAGAAAAACCTATTATGGTAGCTATCGGGCATGTGGGTCCTCCAGGTGAAATTACATCACGCGTTATTGAAACTTCTATCCCTAAAATTCGTGAGCATGCAGACTTTATTTTCTTATCTGATCTAGCATTATCCCCGCCTCCTGTTTCAAAATAAAGTTCATTACTCACATAAAGTGAAACTTTAATTAGCCCTCACCAATCGGGCTTTTACGGGCAACACCCGCCCACCTAACTTCTTTGCTTTCACCAAATTTTGAGACATGGATTTTACTGCCCACAAATAGCGGGACAAAAAAGTACCTATCTATATATAACAGATAGGTACTTTTCTTTTTAACTTAAATATAATCTACGTGACTCACTCTGAATCCTTTTTTCTCTATTTTTCCGATTAATTGCTTTAATTTTGTTTCATCTAACTCATCTGATATATTTACAATAACGCGGCGGATATATTGATCACCGTTATCTAGCGTAAATAGGCCACCAATATTATATGCTTTTAACAATGTACCAAGCTCTTTAATCGTTCCTTTACAATCTTGTGTTGCAATTGTTAATATATAACCACCTGTTCGCATACCAAATGAATCTTCAATAACATCAAATATATTCGAATGCGTTAACATACCAACAAATTCATTATAATCATTTAGCACGGCTAAAAACGGAAGCCGACGAATTACATAAAAAGCTCTGAAGAAGGAATCCTTTTCAAAAATAAATGCATTAGAATCAGCGAGCATATCTCCTGCACTTACATGCTCTAATCCGCTATTGCATTTTTTTTCTAATAAATCTACTTTATAAATAATCCCCGTGAATTTCTTCTCATCTTCTGCTAATACTGGGATGGCTCGAAATCCCGTTTCGTTCATCATTTGCAGTGCCTCTTCACCAGAATCATTTATCTTGCAAAATGTTACTTGCTGTTTTGGCAGAAAATGATATTTAACTCGCAAAATATGTTCCTCCTTACATGTCAACATGTAATCTATATATAATAAGGAGACCTATATTTTATGAGTGAAATTATTTTTAAAACGCTTTCATTTATTATTAACTTGTAGCCATGTCACATCCATTTTTATATAACAGAGCTCCTTGCACCCTTAATCATTAATAACTTTACATGATAGTTCATTAAATATTCTATACCCTCTAACCATTTTTTCGCTTCTTCTGGCGTTTTTCCCCACACAATCATGCCATAATTATGAACAAGAACTACCCCTCCACCTTCAATGAAATTCGGAACATTGCTTTCTAATAAATCAGCGAATTTTTTTTCATCTTCTACAATTGGAATTGTCATTTCTGTTATACCTTCTTTTCCGAAAACACGCTCCACACTGCGTTTATCGAACGTTACTTCTCCTTCTTCCCCATATAACTCTGATATTAAATGACTATCTACAGTCTGCACTTGTAAAATACATCCTGCACTACTTTTTTTATAAATATCCGCATGCATAAATGACTCTGCAGCTGGTTTTTCTTCATTTTCAAATACTGACTCGCACATGCAATTTACGACAATAAAATCTTCTTCCGAAAATAGCCCTTTATCTCTTCCCTCAACGTTTACTAAAAATGTTAACGGCTCTTTTGACGTACATAGCGATAAGCTAATTTTGGTACCATAAAACCAATCACGAAGTGCCAATTCAGATTTCACATCTTTTAATTCATTCCATTTCTTCAGAAAAAATAACATTTCGTCACCCCCGGCATAATATTCATATAAGGTTCGAATCCTTTCTATGTAAAAGGAGTATTTTTTGATTATTCTAAAAATTTAATTGAATTATCACATGAGAACGCTTTTTTGTCAATATAGTTTCGTCGTTCTTCTTTAAAATAGGCTATTCATATGTCTATACTCCTATCTATTTCCTATTTCATTTTGTACATAAAAAATGCGCTATTCTTTAATTAAAGAATAGCGCATTCTCCTCATTTTTTATTTCTTTATTGCATTATATAAAAATTGCGCATATTGTTCACGTGTTACGAAATTATCTCCTAAAAAATTCCCTTCCCCGTCACCTTTTGATATTTTATTATCTACTAAAGCTTTCACATACCCTTTCGCCCAATGGTCATTTGGTATATCTTGAAAATTCTCTGTACTATTTTCATTTTCTTTTAACTGAAATACTCTTTGTAGTACTACTGACATTTCATATCGAGTTAATACTCCATCCGGACGGAACATACCATTTCCATATCCTGTCATAATTCCAGCTTGAACCACTGCATCAATAGCCGTTTCATACATATTTCCTTTCGTATCTGTAAATGCCGTTTTTGGTTCTAGATTATTTTCTAATTTTAAATACCTTTGTATTAGAAGTGCTACTTGTCCACGAGTAATGTTATCACCAAATCCAAATTCACCATTTCCATAGCCTATAAATAATTTTTCTTTCGCTAAGTAATTAATTGCTTCTTCTGACCAATGTCCCTTTGGTACATCTTTAAATTCTACCACTTCTGTTTTCTCATCTTCTTTAGATGTATTACCGTCTTTACTTTCTACTACATTTTGAATAACAGATCCTGTAAAGAAGATTCCTGTATCCGCGAATGGATCTTTCACACCAAATTCATATACTTTCTCACCTGGTGTACTCCATTTCACTACACCATTACTATACGTACCATTATCGCTCTTCAGACGGATTTTCGTAGAAACCTCACCATCTTTTTCATATACAGGTACTTTTACTTCTTTATTTACTTCTGTTTCCTCTAAAAATACTTTTTGATTTTGGACATTAATATAAGCCGTCTTACTTAGTTCTATAACTGGTCGGACATCACGGATTTCATTTGCAACAAAACTTAGAAATATTAATTTTTTCAAATTGCTAACTGGTGATAAGTCTGAAATATAATTCGCTTCTAAATCAAGCTTTTGTAAGTTTACTAAACTTGATAATGGAGTAATATCTTTTAATTCATTATTAGGTAAATCTAATTCTGTAAGCTGAGTCATTTTAGTAAGTGGTGTCACATCTTTAATTTGATTTTTCCCGACAAATAATTTATTTAATTGCTTCATTTCATCAATACCCGATAAATCTTTAACATTATTACGCGTTAATACTAAGTCTTTTAAAGGTAATGAATATAACGGTTTAATATCTTCAATTTGATTACCTGCTAAAGTTAAGTATGTTACATTTTTCAAAGCGCTTAATGGAGCAACGTTCTTAATTTTATTATTTGCTAAATTCAAGTAATCTAGTTGTTCCATTTTCGCTAATGCTGTTACATCTTCTATTTGGTTGCCTGATAGATATAAACTTTTTACATTTTTCATTTCAGTTAGTGGTGCAACGTTTGTAATTTTATTATTACTTAAATCAAGGGATTCTAAATTATCCATCTTAACAAGTGGCGTTACATCTGCAAATTCATTACCACGCAAAGCTAAATGATTTAATTGCTTTAAGTTCGCAAAGAACGACGGATCTTTTATCTTCGCATTCGCAACTGTTAAAGATTTTAAATTTGGCATATATTTTAATGCACTATAATCAAGTATCTCATTTGTATTTAAAAACAAATCCTTTACTTGTAATAACTCATCTTTCGTAATTGGTGTATTTAAATCTTTTCTATTAAATACTTTTTTATTAACAAGCTCTCTTAATTTGTTATCTGTTATCATATTTTGATTATCAACTGGATTATCCGTTTCCGTATTGCCTGAATTAGAGTTATCATCTGGTTTCTCTGTTTCTTTGTTACCTACAGTTGGATCTTTAATTTCAAATTGAACTTGATATTTGTGATCATATCCAATAGCCGGAATAAGTATATGCATTTGCATATTGTTCTTCTTCTCAAACTCGCCAATTTCAAATTGAACTACTTTCGTTCCATTCTTCCTCTTATCTTCTGACAAAACTTTCACATCATGAAATACACCTGGCTGGTTTCTATCTTCTATTCTAAGATATTGAAAATAATCGCTATCTTGCATTGTTACAGTGACAACTTTTTTGCCAGCTGCAATCGTTACTTTAGGATCTTTTATATATTGAGAAACCATAGATGGCTCGTCTTTTTGGTCCTTATATATTTTAATCTCAGTATCATACGTGCGATCACTCGCTGCTGCTACCGATTGATTTGCTTCAACTTTTAATGCCGCTAATGCTGGAGTAGAGTACGTAGCAAATGGAATTGCTAATGTTGTCGCTACTACTAGCGCCTTCATATAATTTTTTTTCAAAATAATATCCCCTATCATATATAATTTTCTTAATTGATAATACTTATCAATTACTCACAAATAAATGATAATGAATATCATTATCATTGTCAATGAGAATATTACATTAAATTTATATTTTTAAAGATAAAAATAAAAAAACCCCTTTATTCAAAGGGATTTTTTACCTATCGTATGAAGAATTTCACTTTTTTCCTTCTCATTGATGACACCGATTTTTTGCAAAATATTCGCGTACAATACAAGTTTATTATATATTCGTTCTGACATGTTCTCCCTTCTTTCCTTCGACCAACTTTTTTTGTATTGGTAAATTATATGAAAGAGGTGAGAAAATGTGTCCACTTTTTGCATAAATGCAAATCTTTTATTTTACGATTTGCAGACAATAAAACTCCTTCCTAAAAATTAGGCGGGTGTTTATGTGCTTTCACTGTATTTAACAAACTGTCCACTGAATATTATGCTTCATAAGTTCTTCTTCAAAGCTATATGGCATTTTTTTATCACAAATTACGTGTTGAATACGCGAAATTGCTGCTATACGATAATTCCCTTTCACGCCTACCTTCGTATGATCACATAAAATATATGTTTTCTCAGCTAATTTCATCATCGCCTCTGACAGTTTCGCCTTTTCCAATTCAAAACTAGAAACTCCAAAACTAGGTAATAATCCATCAATCGAAACAAATGCTTTATGAAAATGGAATTGCTGGATGACTTGCTGCGAAATAGATCCTGATACGCGTGAATGCTTTGGAGATACTTTCCCACCAATAAATAAAACTTCACCGTGAAACATCTTTTTATTAATAGAAGAAATTAATTGTGTCGCTACTGGAAATGAACTTGTTACAATCGTTAAATTTTTACGATGTACAAGATATGGCACCATTTGAAGTGGTGTACTTCCGTCATCAATTGCAATCACATCTCCATCTTCCACAAACGTTGCTGCTTTATACCCAATTCTCTTCTTCTCTTCTATATGCAGCATCTCTCGTTCTAACATTGGTGCCTCTACTCCAGCGCCTGGAAGTTGAACAGCTCCACCATACACTTTTTTCAGCTTCTTTTCACGATCTAATTCTTCTAAATATCGACGAATCGTTTCTGTTGATACAGCAAATTCTCTCGCTAATTCTGAAACCTTTACTTTCCCTTTAAATTCTACCTTTTCAAGAATGGTTCGCTTTCTTTCTTCTCCTACTACAGACATAGCTTCACCCCATTTATATCTCCCTCATAAACTTCCTTACTTATACAAAGTTATAATTTTCTTTGTAAGTAGCAACTTCTTCATGAATATGAATACCACGCTTTGCTAGCTCATCAAAAATCAATTGTGGATTTTCAAAGGCTTCTTCAGGCGTAACAACACCCACCCTATTTACATTTCCATTTGCAATTAACTCTGCAGCAATCCCAAATGGAATACCGACGTTTCTCGTATACGCTCTTAATTTTTCCCATCCTACAACAGAACCATCAGATAACGGGTGTGTATGATATAACACATGTCTTTGCTTCTCATTATTTTTCATACCTATTACTTCTACATGAAGTGCATATCCATAAAGCTCTGTTTCTTGTCCTTCTTTCGATTGTAATAAATACTGCGAAATACAATCCATAATACCTATTTCTTTCCCGTTTATTTCAATCTGATCATTACGCAATATGCCGTAATCATATAAAGCACGTACAAGTTGCATATTTTGCTTTGGCCAAGTTCCTCTCGTCTCTATCAGTTTGACACCTTTATTTTCTAGTGCCTTTGCTAACGTAATCGTTTCAGAATGCGGAATGATATACTGCGTTGCCTTACCATAAGGCGCTGGCAATTCTATTTCTCTCGGACGCGCAAACGGAAGTACTTGTTTAAATTCACCATCTTCATACACTATACGCGATGGTAAATGTGGATCATATTCATATGTCGTTGTCTCTGTAATTGAAGCAGAAAAAGCAATCGGACGATACGAACCGTGACTTACACGGACGGACTCTACAGTATCCAGTTGATTTGCTGCATGCATTGCCATCATTTGCGTTACACCTGGCGTCATGCCAAATCCAGGTAAACATGTTTTTTCATTTTGAACAAATATAGCATGCGATTCATTTTCTTCACCAAATCCATTTAAGTTCACACCGTGACAGCCTGCTTCTGCAATACAGCGAGTCGACAATCCGTTTAGTTTTATCGTCGTACCGTCCATTACAATGTCATAACCAATCATTTTTGCAACCGTATCCTCGTGATTCGTTACATCTACTTTTACAAAATCAACACGAGGGTCGTTGAGCCATTCTACTACTTTACGGCCCTCTACCTCGTTAAAATCAGCTACAGTAATCGTCTCAAAAGATGAAAATTGAACTAAATCCAAAATAGCTTCGCGACAAATTTTACCTGCTCCACCTAAGCAAAATACTTTCACCCAATAACAGCTCCTTTAGCAATACTATCAACTAAGCGATTAATATCTTCTTCATGTACATCACCGATATTTCCAATGCGAAACGTATCTACTTTCGAAATTTTTCCAGGGTAAATAACAAATCCATAACGCTTTAATTCGTTATATAACTGTTGAAACTCAAACCCCTCTTTTGGATAAATGAAAGATGTAATAATAGGAGATTGATATTCCTCATCTACTAGTGGCTTAAATCCGATTTCTCCCATTCTATTTACTAGTAGTTTTTGATTGTTGTAATATCGATTGTAACGCGCTCTTACTCCTCCCTCTTTTTCTAGTTCAAGTAGTGCTTGATAAAAAGCATGTACAACATGTGTAGGTGAAGTAAAACGCCATTTCCCATTTTGTTTTTCCATCGTTTCCCATTGATCATATAAATCAAGAGATAAAGAGCGTCCTTGCCCTTTACACTTCAATAATTCATCACGTTTTGCGATTACAAATCCGAATCCAGGAACCCCTTGAATACACTTATTCGCACTACTAATTAAAAAATCAATTTGTAAATCAGCAATGTCTATTTCAATCCCGCCGAAACTACTCATCGCATCAACAATTGTAACCTTTCCATACTGTTGTCCTAATTTACATACATCTACAATTGGATTTATAATTCCTGTCGTCGTTTCACAATGAACAACTGCAATATGTGTAATCTCTTTATCTTCTTGCAATAACTTTTCTACTTCTACAATATTAGTAGGTTCCCACTCTTCTGTTTGACTGATCACTACATCAATCTGTAACATCTCTGCCATTTGAACAATGCGCTTACCGTACGCACCATTTGTACAAACGAGGAGCTTCCCATTTCCCGGAATAACAGAACCAATTACTGCTTCAACTGAAAACGTACCGCTTCCTTGCATTAACACTGTTGTATATTTCTCTTCCTCCTTCGTCGCTAACGATACAAGTTTAGCTCTTACTTCTTGCACCATCGTATTATATTCATCATCCCACGTACACCAATCGTATAGCATAACTTCTTTTACTGATTTTGTTGTCGTTAATGGTCCTGGTGTTAATAATAAGTAGTGATTTTCATTCATGATCCCGTGCCCCTTTTATGAAATAATAAGTTCTTGTTTCTCGATATGTTCCATTACGTTTTCGAGCTCCTGCATCGTTTCAATCGTAAAATGAGCCCCATTTTCAACAAACCGATTACGAACTATTTCAATTTTTTCACGAAGCTCTACCGAATCCATACTCTCCACTTCCTCTTCCGTTAAACCGAGCTCACTACTTCCAAGAATTACACCAACTGTCCACATTCCAGCATTTCTACCTTCTTTCATATCTGATACTGTGTCCCCTACTTTTATCATATGGTTCATCGGATACACACCAAGTTCCATTGCATTTTTATAGCACATCCATGGATATGGACGGCCTGCTGGAACATCATCTGGCGTAACAAGAAAATCAGGTTTATATCCTTGTAACGCTGCTTCCTTTGCTACAATTTCCATCATTTCTCTCGTATAGCCCGTTGTTGAACCGATTTTAATGCCTCTCTCACGTAAAGAAGCGATTACTTCTTTTACCCCATCAATCGGCGTAGCATAACTTGGTAAAATAGAAAAGAGAATTTCTTCAAACTCTTCATACATCTCATGAATGTCTGCTTCTGTTGGTAATTGACCGAAGACACGCTTCCACTCATCAGCAATACGAGGCATTTCTGTTAGTGCCCTTACATGATCTATTTTTAATAATCCCATTGGCTTACGTGCTTCTTCTGCTGTAATTTCAACGCCGCGTTTTTGAAAAATCTTCATGAATACTTCTAGTGGTGCAAAACATCCGTAATCAACCGTCGTACCTGCCCAATCAAAAATAACTGCTTCAATTTTCATTCTGTCCATCACCTTTCTTACTTATCTTTTTTGCCATTGTGAAGTTCGGTTACGAAGTGCTTTCGTTCCCCGTTCATATACAACTCTCACTACAATATTTGTAACAACAATAAGTACACTCATTGCAGCTGCTGGCGCTACATTTCCTGCATCATCCATATTTACGATTGATACGGCAGCTAGTTTAAAATCAGCTGCATATAGGAATACAACTGCCGATACAGTTACCATTGAATTTACGAAGTAGTACATTACCATTTCTAAAATTGCTGGTAAACACATTGGTACTGTTACTCGGAAGAATGTTTTATAAAACGGAATACCCATCGACTGCGAAACAAGCTCAAACTCTCGGTCTAATTTCTTTAAGGCAGTCGTTGCCGTGACAAATGTTACAGAATAAAAATGAATGATATTTACTAGTACTAACACAGCAATTGTTCCGTATAAAGAATGAAACGGATTCGTTACTGATAGTCCCAGAATTTGAATCGTTGGTTGACTAAAGAAAAAGACATATCCTAATCCGAGTACTAAACCTGGTATCGCTAAAGGAACGATAGAGAAAAAGTAACCTGTTTTTCTGAAAAATTGTAGCTGGTCTATTTTCTCAATTGCATATGCGAATACAAATGTGAAAATCGCCCCAATAACTGCTGTAACTGCTGAAACAATTACGCTATTTTTAAATGCTTCAAGTCCATCTCCTGTTAAACTCGAAAAATTAAAATGCTCAAATGTAAAACTCATATTATATGGCCATACTTTCACACTTGCAGCAATACCAACTGCAACAAATAATAGAATGATCATAAGTGTAATCACACTACAATATATGAATGAGATGACATCTCTTTTCTTATTAGCTATTATTCTGTATGGTACTGCTTTTGAAGATAAGAAATTTGCCTGCTTTCTTTGCGTAATACGATCAACTACAAATGCGAATATAGCTGGGATTAATAAAATCATTCCGACAGTTGCACCCATCGGCATATTTTGCTGTCCAATTACTTGCTTATATACGTCAGTAGCAAGCACATTATATTGACCACCAACAATTTTTGGTGCCCCAAAATCAGTAAAACTAAGTGTAAACACAACAAACATTGCACTAATTAATCCGTACTTTACACTAGGTAAAGTAACCGTGAAAAATTGCTTTGTTTTACTCGCCCCTAACATATTAGAAGCTTCATATAAACGATAATCAGATCCTTGGAAGGCAATTAGCAATATAAGAAAGGCTTGCGGAAATGTATACATAACTTCAGCTATTACAATTCCTACTGGGCCATATAAAGGGATTTGTATACCTTCAAATAAACCAAACATTCCTTTCGTTACTAGCCCTTGATTACCAAATAAATATGTAAGTGCTATACCGTGCATCATCGTTGGTGCGAACAATGGTAATAACGCTACATACTGAAATACACGCTTCCCGAACACATTCGTACGAGCGATCGCATAGGCGTAAGCGAAAGCAAGTGTCACTGCAATAATTGTTGTCGCACCCGAAATCCATATCGTATTTTGCAATGATTGAACTAGCGTTGGAGTTGTGAAATATTTACTGAAATTCGCAACTCCAATGAAAGCTCCATCTTTATCATAAAAAGCTTGTGTAAACAATTGTAATAGTGGTAATACAAGCATGATCAAAAAAGCGAGGAGCATACCAATAATTAATAGTCTTTGTATCCACTCTTCTTTACCGATACGTCTCTTAATCTTTTTTTTCGTACTTTCTACCTTGAAATTTTCTAACATCTCCATCTATACAATGACCTTCTTTCCATATGACAACATATGATTTTCTGAGAAAGAGATTTGAATCGACTTTCCTTTTCTAATAGCGGTTTTTTCCACTTCTGATGCCAATATATCCACTACAATTTTCTCGTTATAAAGATGTGTTTTTTCTTCTACGACTCGCACTTCTGTCCGATATACAGATCCTCGGAATTCCATGCTTTCCACAACCGTTTTAATACCGTCCTTTTGTACAATTGTTACATGTTCAGGACGAATTGCATGTTCTTCATTATTTTTCGAAAAGAAATTAATAGAACCAATAAAATCTGCCACAAACGGATTGGCTGGTCTTTGATAAATCTCCTCTGGTGTTCCAATCTGCATAATTTCCGCATGATTCATTACAACAATTTTATCAGCCATCGTTAATGCCTCTTCTTGATCATGCGTGACCATAATAGTTGTTACTCCTACTTTTTCTTGCAAATCACGCATTTCTCTACGCAACTTTTCTCGCACTTTTGCATCTAAAGCAGATAACGGCTCATCAAGTAACAAAATATCCGGAGACAGAGCGAGCGCACGTCCAAGTGCTACTCGCTGCTGTTGTCCACCAGACATTTGAGCAGGATATTTATCTTTTACATTCAGTAAATCAACTAGTTCTAACGCCGATAGCGCCTTCTCTTTTACTTCTGCTTTTCCATACTTTTTTGTCTTTAAGCCGTATTCAATGTTTTCAAGTGCTGTTAAATTCGGAAATAATGCATATGATTGAAACACCATTCCGAAATTCCTCTTTCCAGGAGGTAATGCTGTAATATCTTTTCCATTCACAGCTATACTACCTGTTGTCGCCTCTTCTAGCCCTGCTAAAATTCGAAGCAATGTTGTTTTCCCACAGCCACTTGGGCCTAATAAACATACAAACTCATTTTTTTTCACAGTAAAAGAAATATCCTTTAACGCTGTAAATGCATCAAACTGTTTTTGAATGTGTTGAATTGATAAATATTCGCTCATTTTTTCTCTCTCCCACTCACTTACTTTTTCGGTTCTGCTTTTTGGCCAAACTCTTTTTCCCATTTTTCTAAAATTTTGTCGCGATTTTCTGCTGCCCACTTAAAGTCATTCTTTTTATATAATTTTTCCGTCACATCTTTCGGGAATCCATCTGGAAGTTTATAATCATTTTTAATTGTTGCAAATCCATTTTTCTCGAAGTATAACTTCATTACATCATCAGTAATTGCCCAATCTAAAAATGCTTGCGCTAATTTTTCATTTTTTGCATTATCTTTTTTAATAAGTGCGTTCGCTTCTACTTCCCAACCTAATCCTTCTTTCGGCAATACAACTTCAACTGGTGCACCTTTTTGTTTCTCCTTTAAAGCACTATAAACCATCGATACGCCAACTGGATATTCACCTGCACCTGCTAATTTCGCTGGTTTTGAGCCTGAATGCGTATAAGTTGCTATATTATCATGAAGTTTCTTCATGTAATCCCAGCCTTTATCTTCACCCATAATTTGTAGCCATGCAGAAACTGTTAAAAATCCTGTTCCAGAAGAAGCCGGATGTGGCATAACAAGCGTTCCTTTATATTCTGGTTTCGTTAAGTCTTCGTATGATTCTGGCATCGGTAAATTTTTCTTCTTTAATTCTTCTTTATTTATAGCAACCCCCGTCATAAATGCAGTATTTCCTACCCATTTTTCAGGTTGTTTGTCATCTTTAAATTGCGAAAGAACGCGGTCCGCTCCTTTTGGAGAGTACCCTTTTAACATATCTTTTTTATCTAAAGCTAATAGACTTGATGCTGCAGTTCCCCATACAACATCTGCTTGTGTATTTTTTCCTTCAGCTAGCAATTTCGCAGTAATAACTCCTGTTGAATCACGTACAATGTTCAATTTCACATCAGGATATTTCTTTTTAAAGGAATCAAGATAAATTGGTACAAGCTCTTCTTCAATCGCTGTGTAAACAGTTAATGATCCAGATAATTTGTCATCTTTCACTTTCGCTCCAGCACTTTCTTCCTTCTTTGCACCACACCCCATTAATAACGAAAATACCATTCCAGTCGCTACAGCTTTAAAGATTGTTTTTTTCACTGTTTCTCTCTCCTTTTACAAATCTTATGTACAACTCAAATATAAACAACTAGTGTAAAAGCAGTATTAAACCAACATTAATCTTTTGTTTGTTGTTTGTTTTTGTGTAATACGTTGCTACTTCTATGTTTTTTCGCATTTTTCTGCTAATAAAAAACACTAAATTTACAAATAATTAAAAAATCCTTTATAATCCCACAAAAAAATGAGGCGTTTGTAAAAAACGCCTCATTTTTATTTCCCTTTTTTTGAATTACGATTTGCATACTTCGCGCTATTTTCTCCTTCATACTCTAATGCAAATTCTGCATCTGGTAAGCTTTCTTTCGGAGTTTTATTATTGTTAATTGCCGCATTTTGTTTCACTTTTCTTTTTACCAATACATTCACCTGCTCTCAAGAAATCACTTTCTACTCTAGTTTGAAGCAAGCTGAAATAATTATTACTGGCAAGTGTTAACAAGTACATAAGAGGCGTTAGATGGAAATACTACATATGAAGAAATCATTATAAAAAGGAGCTCGTATTTTGAAGAAGCAAGATAAAATTCAGTCACCCATTTTAGATGAAACGCTCCCGCATCAAATGAATTTTCCATCTTTTAAAGGAACAGGAAAAACGATGCAACAACCTTTTTTGAATCAATATGATGTTGTAATTGGAGACAGTAAATATAATTCCGAGAACAGTCCGCTTAACAATTGGAGTGATGAAGTAGATCCTGCCATTATGGCTGGAGAAGAATGGATCCATCCTACAAATGATATTGGGTGGATTTCAGAAGAAAATCAAGAGTTGCTAAAAAAAGAAGTAGATAATAAAAAGGATGCTTTTATGCATCCGCAATTTGGCATTAACGACTAAAAAACCATTCTACCTAACATAGGTAGAATGGTTTCATACTATCCAATAATAATCCGCTCTTTCGGATATTTATAGCGAGGTGGCTGTTCTCTTCCGCCACTAGCTAGTATAAATGTTAAAATACCAACGCGACCGATAAACATAAGCACTATGAGTACAATTTTACCAACAGTTGTTAAATCTGGCGTAATACCCGTCGATAGTCCTGTCGTTCCGAAAGCAGAACAGACTTCAACAATTAGACTCATAAGCGGTACATCTTCCGTAATAGATAAAATAAATAATGCTGTAGCACATAATAAAATACCCATTGTCATAACGACAGATGCTTTCAGCACATCCTCTTCATGTAGCTGACGTTTGAAGACTCTAACCGTTCTCCCGCCTCTCGCAAAAGTGTATAGCGATAATATACTAACAGCAAATGTTGTTGTACGTATTCCGCCCCCAACCGAACTTGGAGATGCCCCTATAAACATTAATATACTCATAAATAAAAGCGTCGGTTGTGACAATTCACGTATATCCATCGTAGCAAGTCCACCACTTCGCGTCGTCACAGATTGGAATAATGTATAAAATACAGTTTCATGCCATGACTTTCCTACTAAAAAATGATTTCTCTCCAGTAAAAAAATCATAATTGTACCAACAACAACGAGTGCAAAAAATGTTGTTGTCGTCAATTTTGTAAATAATGAAAAACGAAATAATTGTTGTCGCCTTTTACTAAGAAATTGCTTTACTTCCATTAGCACAGGGAAACCAATCGCGCCTAAAATAATTAGTAACATATGAATCATTTGAACAATATAATCTTTTTTATATGGAATTAATGATTGTCCTGTTAAATCAAATCCGCCGTTCGTAGTCGCACTAACAGCTGCAAAGAAACCGTGAAAATAAGCTTCTTGCCAAGTCGGAAAGTAAAGTAAAAATCTTGTACCTAATAGGATTGCTCCAATAAGTTCTATCGAAATAATTACAATTAAAATAGAACGCATCAATTCTACAAGACCCGATAAATTTCCTTGATTATGATCTGCCATAATTAATCTTCTTCTTTGCAAACCAATCTTTTTTCCCGTAATGATCCAAACAAATGTACCAAGCGCCATAATTCCTAAGCCGCCTAATTGTAGAATAAGGGCTAAAACAATAATTCCTGCTGTAGTAAACGTATCTGAAATCGTAATAACAGACAGTCCCGTAACACTTACCGCACTAACCGATGTAAAAAGCGAATCTATAAATGTCCATTTCACACCAGGCTTCGTAACAAACGGTAAACTAAGCAATATCACCGATACAACTACCGCTAATAAATAAAACAAAACGATGAGTTGTACAGGACGTAATTTTTGTAAAAACTTTTTTATATCTCTCATTCCATCACTTCGCTACCTTTTTTCTATCGATTAAATAAAGAAAAATCTTTACTTTCTTTATTTGTAAATAACTGCTCAAATAATTTGGCAAATACCATTCCATACACAGTTCCATTACCTCCGTGCAATAATGCGTAAAATAAATTATGTATCTTCTTATCTTCTTTTAAAATAGGTAGACCATCATGACTACTACCAAATGCTGCTGCCCAATAATACTCTGCTTGTATATTCTTATACTGTGGGAACATCTCTCTTACAATGTTAATAAGGATATCACGCTTACGCAATAGTTTCGTATCACCAATCGGTTGAATTTGCATCGCTTCATCTAATCCGCCTACCATAATGCGGTTTTGAAACGTCCGAAAATATAAGTAGGGACGTGCTGTTTCCCAAATTAACGATCGCTCATGCCAGCCATCAAACTGATTTATTTCATTTGTCACAACTGCATAAGATGCCTCTACTGTTGTATTTTTTTCTTTCTTTCCAAAAAGCGCTTCATAGCCCGTCGCCATAATAATATTCTTTGCTACAATTTGATTTCCTGTTTTCGTGTAACAAATTAAATCATTTTGCCGTTTTTTTATATGTATTGCCTCTGTATGTTCATATATATTAGCTCCCATTTGGTTTGCTTTATGCAAAAGACTATGCGCTAGTAAATACGGATTCACCTCAGCATCACCGTGTGTATACAATGCCGCTTGTTTTATAAAAGGATAACGTTCCTTAATATCAGATTCTGTAAAATACTCAACAGGAAATCCATAATTCTGTAACGTATTGTACTCCTCTTGTAAAAATGAGACATCCTCACTTTTACTTGCATAATATAAACTACTTCTTGGCATAAAATAGGGATCAATATCGAGAGTAGGTACCACTTTCTCCATTGTTCGTAACGCTTCGTAACACAGTTTATATGCTCGTACCCCTTTTTCTTCACCAAATGTATGGATAAGTGAGGTTAACGATTTATCATGAAGAAACTGTAATAAACCTACATTTGCAAATGTACTACCACATGCTATTTCTCTTTTTTCAATAAGCATTACACTCATACCGATTTTCGCTAAAGAATACGCTATATGAGCACCGGCTTCGCCACTTCCGACTACGAGCACATCACATATCATATCATTTTCTAACAGTGGATAACAAGGTACAGAAACTCCTGTATTCCAAAACAACTTACCCGTCATAAGTTTCATAATTATACTCCTAAAATATAAATTTCTCCTTTCTATGTTTTGTTATTTTTCACAAAAAAATCCAACTAACATAGGCTAGTTGGATTTTTTTATTTTTAATTAGAACGCTCTTCAAGCCAATTTCCAATCGTCGGATATGTTTGTTTTACAGCTGTTCCACCGTAAACGATAGACATATGCCCTGTTGGTAAACATACATATTGTTTATCTGTGCTAGAAATATGATCTAGTAATGCTTCTACTTGACATGGCAAAGCGATATGATCACGTTTCCCGGAAATATTTAAGACATTCGCCTTAATATTTGCAAGGTCTACCTTTTGTCCGCGAATAACGAGTTCACCCTTAACCAATTTATTATTTTGATAAAAATCACGAATCCACTGTCTGTATGATTCACCTGGGAACGGAATACCATCACCAACCCACTTTTGAACCAATCTCCAGCTTTCGACGAAGCGCTCATTCTCTGAACGATCTACTAAAGCAACATATGGACCAACAAAGTTCGTAATTGGCTTTAACATTTTGTTTCCGAAATCAATCATTTCTGGCGGAATATTTCCAAATGTATCAACGGCTTTATCTAAATTGAAATATTTCTCATCTAATAAAGGACCATACAATCCTGTTTCAGAGAAATCAAAAGGACTTGTCATGAAAATCAAATTACGAATTGGCATGTGCGGATGAAGTGCTGCATAAATAGAAGTTAGCGTTCCACCCATGCAATAACCAAGTAAAGAAATCTCGTCCGATTTTGCAGTTCGCATTACTTTTTTTACTGCTTTTGCAATATAATCAAACACGAAATCATCAAATTTCAAATGACTATCTTCTAAACCAAATGTGCCCCAATCAAGCATATACACATCAAAACCACGATCCACTAGATATTCCACTAAACTATTTCCAGGAGTTAAATCCATAATATATGGTTTATTAATAAGAGCATATATTAATAGAATTGGAACTCTTTGTGTTTTTTCTTGTTTTGGAATGTAGCGATAAAGCTTCGTCTTATTCTTCGTCCAAATAACCTCTTTCGGCGTTAATCCTACTTGCGGCTCTGGTTCACGTAATAAAATTTCACTCGCCCTTTTCACTCGGCGGTACGCTTTTCGGTACTCTTCTGGGTATAGCTCTAATTGCTTTTCCCATTCTGTTGCGAATGTAGTCATTTTTTTATCTCCTTTTTGGTCGATTTTCTTCTTAAAAAAAGAAGTGCATTCCTGCTATGGATATGCACTTTTTTCTTACTTCATTACATATATAATCCGCCGTTAATGTTTAATTGTTGACCTGTGATATACGCACCATCACGGCATAGGTATACTACACCTTTTGCAATTTCATCAGCTTGACCAAAACGTTTTTTGGGGATTTTTGCAACAATTTTTTGACGTACTTCTTCTGGTACTTCTGCTACCATTTCAGTATCAATAAATCCTGGGCAAATAGCGTTTACAGTGACATTTGTTTTTGCAAGTTCTAACGCTAATGATTTTGTAAATCCTAACATACCCGCTTTTGCTGCTGAGTAGTTTGTTTGGCCAAATCCACCTGCTTGACCAATAATAGAAGAAATGCTAATAATTCTTCCTTCTTCCGCTTCCGTTATGTATGGAAGAACCGCGCTTGTCGTATTAAATACACTGCTTAAATTCACGTCAATTACGCGCTCCCAATCTTCACGATTTAACTTTTTGAATGTACGATCTCTTGTAATACCAGCATTATTAACAAGAATATCAACTTTACCAAAATGATTCACAGCTTCTTCTACAAGTCGGTTTGCATCTTCTACTTTAGAAACATCCGCTTGCACTGCATAAACGTCATGCCCGTCTTTTCCTAATTCATTTACTAAATTTTCAGCTGCTTCTTTACTGCTATTATAGTTAATAACTACTTTCGCTCCCTCTTGTGCTAATGCTACTGTAATTGCTTTTCCAATTCCTTTTGCTCCACCTGTTACGATTGCTACTTTTCCATTTAATTGAACCATTTCTTTTCCCCCTTAAATGAATTTGTGAACGATTGTTATGAATCATTTTGATACTCATACTATAGAGTCCATATATAATTATGTTTCGCTGTTTATACGTGAAAAGAGATTCTCCCTCTCTCTTTTACCTGTTATAAACAAGCGCTTTTATCATTTTTTATTTTCTGGTTTATTCGCAGGCTTTACCTCTTCTTTTACAGGTACTTGTAGTTTAGCTAGTACTGCATTTTGCTTTTCTAGCAATTCTACAATTTGATCTACTTTTGTTTCAAGCGTACGAATATCTTGTTTTACTTTCGTCACATCACGCTTTAATGTAGGAGCTTGTCCTAAAGAATCTACTTTCTCTTCTAGAAACTCCTCAATGTTATCTACTTTATTTTCTAAGTTAATAACAAGCGTAGCCACTCTTGCGATATCTTCTTTCGTCGGCACATTTACTTGTTCTAAATAGTTTTTTGTCGTATCATTTAATGCTTTTTGATAAAACAAATTCAAATCTAGAACGCTGCCCATCCAAGCAGAATATTCTTCTGTTTTAATTGTTTCATTGAGCGCTTTTCCCCAAAATGTTTCGGTTTGTTCATAAGCATTTTTCCATGCTTGTAGTGGATCGAATTTTTGATCAATCACTTTACCTACACTCCCTTTTTCGTTTTTGAAACAATTCAACCTATTCACTATTTTCTAATATTCTGAATAAAACTTCAAGTCTATATTTTATTTTTTCTATTTTCTAACAAATGTGTTGACTTTAAAAACAGATAGGTGTAAATTGCACTTATAAGCAAAAAATTCCATCTAACTGATTCATGAGGTGATGCACAATCATGCTACAAAATGAACCAGAACAACGCGAAAGTTTGGAGAGCAACCAAGCGAAACAACCAAACTCCATGCCAAAAAACTTCTTAGTTCCCTTCTTACTTCTCTGTCTAAAAGACTGGAGTCTTCATGGTTACAAACTTATTCAAATGCTAATGGATATCGGCTTTTCTTCTGTTGACCAAGGTAATGTTTATAGAACACTACGCAAATTAGAAAAAGAAAACCTTATTTCTTCTACTTGGGATACAAGCGATGGAGGGCCGGCAAAAAGAATTTATTCTTTAACTGAATATGGAGAGCAATATTTAACAACATGTGCGACTTCTTTTGAACATTATCAAAATATGTTGCGAACGTTTTTCACGTTATACACCAATGCATTCTTTCCATTTTCTACTTCTCCAGAAAAGGATGAAAAGGATTCTTCATCTTCACCTGGTGGTACAGCAGAGTAATCTGCGTTCACAATATGCAAAAAAACATTTGGGGGTCAAACAATGGAAACTAAACCATACGAATTAGTCGATGCATTTTGGAAAAACTGGTCTCAATCACTTTCCCTTTTCTCTTCAGCTGGAAAACAGTTAGAGCAACTTACTTTAGAAACATTAAAACAACAACAAGACGCTTTGCATAAATTAACATCAGGAGTAGATGAACTAGAAAAAGAACTGCAACAACTCACTGCTCAGTTCAATAATCAATATACAGATTACGTGAAACAATTAACTGGAAACTCCTTAAATGATCAAATTAACGAATGGCAAGACAAGTGGAAGGAACTTTCTGCTCATATGCATCAGCTTACCGTTTCTCCTACAAAAACTTCTTTGTCAATTCTTACACAAACAAGCGGTCAATTTGAAGAAACAACAAAACAATTTATTGAGCAACAACAATTACAACGTGAAGAGGCTCAAAAACAGTTAGAGGGTTTTTTGGAAGAGTTCAAGTCAAAACAGTTGGAACTCGCAAAAAAGTTCGAGGAAAACTCAAAAAATCTATTTACTTCCATCAAGTAAGAAAAATGTGGGAGCTAACCGCAGCACAAACAAAACTCTTTCTTCCTCCTACTACATCAAGATGGCTAACATTTTTCGATATGGAAAAGAAGGAGGACAAAATGAATCCATTTCAAGAAGCACAAACTGTTCCGGAGCTTCGCTATGATGAGATTCAAGTCGGTGATCAAGCATCCCTTACAAAAACAATTACAGATGAAGATGTTATCAATTTTGCAAAATTGACTGGAGATGTGAATCCTATTCACATTTTAGATTCTTTTGCAAAAACGACAATGTTTAAAGAACGTATTGCTCACGGAATGCTCGTCTCGAGTTTTATTTCTACCATCCTTGGAACGAAACTCCCAGGCAAAAATACGATTTATTTATCCCAAAATGTTTCATTCCGTGCCCCTGTCAAAATCGGTGATACACTTCGCGTTGTGGCAGAGGTTATTAAGAAGCGTGACGATAAAAAAATCATTACGTTGCAAACAAACATATATAATCAATCAGATGATATTGTCGTGGAAGGAACAGCGACAATACTAAAAAAAGAGTAGCAAATTTGCTACTCTTTTTTCTATCCAAGAACTTCTAATCGCACCGATTACTTCCGCGTATGAGTACGTCGTTTCCACATAAAATAACGTTACCAGTTTAGATAAGAACTTAGCTGAACTGGACTACTCATAAGGATGTGTATCAACATGGTAAAAACAAACAAATTATTAGTTCCAGGTGCAGAACAAGCGCTTGAACAATTTAAATATGAAATTGCACAAGAATTTGGTGTAAGCTTAGGATCTAATACAGCATCTCGTTCTAACGGTTCAGTTGGCGGTGAAGTAACAAAACGTCTTGTTGCTTTAGCTCAACAACAACTACGTGGATAATAATATAACATATGGCTTAGAGGCAGATATTCTCTGCCTCTTTCTATTTTTAACATACATAATCGTACTTTTTCACATACTAGTAAAAGCAAACTGAAAGGAACGATATGTAACATGAAACGGATTAATATTCGCATGAGTCCTCCCCGTGTTCTTACATTGGCTTTTATTATGTTATCACTTATCGGTACATGCTTATTAAAGTTGCCAATTGCTACAACAACGTCTATCTCATGGCTAGATGCTTTATTTACAACCGTTTCTGCTTGTACGGTTACAGGGCTTGGTGTGGTAGACACTGGGAAGGTATTTACCTTATTTGGCCAATGTGTCATTTTAACACTTATACAAGTAGGCGGACTGGGCATTATGAGCTTTGCTGTCTTAATTGCGATTATGCTCGGAAGAAAAATCGGTCTTCAAAATCGGATTTTACTGCAACAAGCATTAAATCAAACGAATATCGGCGGCGTCATCCGTCTTGCCAAAGCATTATTTTTATTCTCTTTTACAGTCGAATGTATCGCTACTATAATTCTTTCTTTTGAATGGGTACCCAAATACGGGGTTACGAAAGGGATCTATTATAGTTTTTTCCATTCAATCTCAGCCTTTAACAATGCTGGCTTTTCTGTGTGGAGCGATAATTTAATGTCCCATTCTCATAGTATTCTTGTCAATCTCGTCATTTCCTCTCTCATCATTTTAGGTGGAATTGGTTTTACAGTAATCGTAGACATAAAAAGAAAGAAAAACTTTAAAAACCTTACACTACATTCAAAACTTATGCTCTCTTCTACTCTAATCGTCAACATTATTGCTACCCTTTTTATTTTTATATTCGAGTTCCATAACTCCCTTTCTATGAGAGGTTTTACCCCATTTGAAGAAGGATTGGCCTCTTATTTTCAAGCAATTTCAACGCGAACTGCCGGGTTTAATACAGTTGATATTTCTACATTATCAAAACCTTCCCTCCTATTAATGATGCTCCTTATGTTTATTGGTGCTGGTAGCGCTTCAACTGGTGGTGGGATTAAGTTAACAACATTTTTAATCATATTTTTTGGCGTATTTAAATTTTTACAACAACAAGAGGATATTGTCGTATTTAAAAAATCCATTAAAGATACTCTCATTGTCAAATCATTAACCATTACTATTATTTCCATTTCATTTATCTTTTTTGCTATTTTAATTTTAAGTATTACTGAGCGAGTTCCTCTATTGATGAGTGCTTTCGAAGTATTTTCAGCATTTGGGACTGTTGGCCTCAGTATGAATTTAACACCCCACTTAACTATAATCGGAAAAGCTATTATTATCTTTATGATGTTTTTTGGGAAAATGGGTCCTTTAACATTGGCTTTTTCATTTGCTCGTAAAAAGAACCCGAAAATAAAATATCCGAATGAAGATATTTTAACAGGTTGACAACCGTATAAATTATCCATATAATGAGAATACAATAACATATCTCCAAAGGGGAGTAGCGTCCAAGAATATTTCTTGGAAACAAAGTCGTCATTACGTAGAACTTAGTTCTTCCGGCTTTGTTGGCATTTTTTATTACATATGTCTAGCAAGACCTTTGCCTATTAACGGCAGAGGTCTTTTTTGTATTCATTTCCAGATTCTTCCAAAGTTAATAGGCAGGAGTATGGGGAAACTAAATAGTGGGGAAATTCTTCACTTATTTAGAACTTATAGAAATGAGAGGAGAATGTACATGGATGTATCATTATTATTGGAGTATGGTTGGGTATTACTCATCCTAATTGCACTTGAAGGGATTTTAGCGGCTGATAACGCTCTTGTTCTTGCAATTATGGTAAAACATTTACCAGAAGAAAAACGAAAGAAAGCACTATTTTATGGATTAGCGGGGGCATTTGTTTTCCGATTTGGATCGTTATTTATGATTTCGTTCTTAGTCGATGTATGGCAAGTGCAAGCAATCGGTGCCATCTACCTTATGTTTATCGCTGGTAATCACTTATTTAAAACATATGTTAAAAAGAATACAGATGAAGAAACAGAAGAAAAAGAAGCAAAGAAAAAACAAGAGAACTTTTGGTGGACTGTATTTAAAGTTGAGGTTGCTGATATCGCCTTCGCAGTTGATTCAATTTTAGCTGCTGTTGCACTAGCAATGACTTTACCAAAAACAGGATTAGGTACAATTGGTAGTCTTGATACTGGGCAATTCGTTGTTATCTTTGTAGGTGGACTTATCGGATTAATCATTATGCGATTTGCAGCAACTGCTTTCGTACAGATTTTAAAACGTAAACCAGGACTTGAAACTGCAGCATTCTTAATTGTAGGTTGGGTTGGTGTGAAGCTAGCAGTTTATACATTAGCACACCCTGCATTAAATGTAATACCACATTCATTCCCAGAATCCACTCCGTGGAAGCTTACATTCTGGATTGTATTAGTCGGAATCGCAGTTGGTGGTTGGTTCTTCTCAAAAGAAGTAGAAGTAAAAGTAGAAAAGAATTTAGACGAAAAAGCGCTGTAATTACAGCGCTTTTTCTTTTTCCGTTCTTCCTCTCAATGTCCAGAAAAAATTCCATTATACTACCTTTTGTAAACGTTTTCTTAATGTATGTATGTCCTTTTTGTGAAACATTGCACAAACTTATTGAAAGTGAGAACAATTCCATGTACTTTATTCATATAAGGAGTATTTATAGAAGATTTACTAAAGGAGCGTATTACTCATGCTAGAACAAGGACTAGATTATGTTGTCAAACTGGCTAAAAACAAAAAGAAAATACTAGATACAAACCCAATGCAATATTTCATTCGTGCTGCACTTGCGGGTATTTATATCGGTTTTATTATTGTACTATGTTTTAAATTAGGTAACTTTTTTCACATTGCAGATTCACCAGCAACGTATTTAGCTGCTTCTATGTTTTTCGGGATTGCTCTCGTACTTATTATATATGGCGGTGCTGAATTGTTTACTGGAAACACAATGTACTTTACTGTAGCAACTTTAAGAAAAGAAACAACGATTTCTGATACACTTCGTAACTGGGTTGCTTGTTATGCAGGTAACTTAGCCGGCGCGTTATTCTTTGCCTTACTATTTTACGCAACTGGAATTTTCGAAGCAATTGATCACGGTCACTTAATGAGTAAAGTCGTTGAAGGAAAGATGAACACACCTACGATGCAGTTATTCTTTAAAGCTATTTTATGTAACTGGCTCGTATGTCTTGCTTGTTTCTTACCTTCTCAGGTTAAAGGTGACACAGCAAAAATAATGGTCATGATGCTACTTGTTTTCACATTCTTCTTATCTGGCTACGAACATAGTATTGCAAACTTATCACTCTTTGCTTTATCTTTAGTTTCACCGCATCCTGAGACAATTTCTTTTTCAGGTGCTATTCATAACTTAATTCCTGTTACAATCGGTAACATTATTGGTGGATCAGTATTTGTCGGTATGGTATACCACTACTTAACAAAGAAAACACCTGACGTTCAACAGGAAAAAACTGAAATCGCAACAGCTCAACAAGAAGAGATTATTCCTTTACAAGCACATATGAAACATTAAAAACTCCAAAGTTTTACTTTGGAGTTTTTAGCTTCCCACGTATTTAACTAAAAGGTGAGGATTAATTTCTCCTTCTTCCTTTCCCTTATCCATTCTCTGTTTCATCTTATGCATACCGATGACATCATTCGTATGAAGGTGAATTTCATTTACATATAATCCCTCTGTACAAAAAGCTTCTACAAAATCTAGTCCATTTTTTGCTCCCCAGCCCATATTATAATCAAGGGAAAGAATATTCACATCATAATCCCGAACCATTTGCAAGGCACATTCTACTGTAGTTGCGGACACATACCCGAACGGGCAACTTCTTTGATCATCCATATATACGTTCATTTTCGATTCACTCTCTAATTTGAATAAGCGGCTAATACATAACACATTGCCCCAAGACTAATAAAAGGACCAAATGGAATTGGCTTTCGTACTTCTATACGTTTTAATCCGATACCAATCCCCAAAAAACAAAGACTAAAACAAGATGCTAAAAATAAAACGATAAAAACTCCCTTCACTCCTACTATAAAACCAAGTAACGAAAGCAGTTTTATATCTCCTCCGCCAAGCCCTTCTGGATATATCTTTTGCATGCAATATAACAAAATAAATATAACACCACTACCAGCTATACTATCTGTCCAAGTAACTAATTGTACAAAAACACTTTCGAGAATGAGTAAAACGGCAAACGAAATTAAAATACAATCAGGAATTAACATATATAAGTAATCTGTAACTGAAATAATAAGAAGTAGCGAAAAAAGGGATAAAATGATAATAAGCTCTCGTTCTATTCCAATCATATAAACTGTAAGAAGAAATATACCTCCTGTTATATATTCAAATGTTACATACATAATTGGAATTTTCCTCTTACAATTCGTACAATAGCCTCTTTGTATATAAAATGAAATGATGGGGATTAGTTCTTTTGTCCTTAGCACATATTTGCAATAATCACAATGTGAACGCGGGGTAATAATAGAAACACCTAATGGAACCCTCATCGCAACTAGCATAAAAAAAGAACCAAACACCATCCCTGCTAACAGTGCATATAAATAAGTGAACATCCCTTCCTCTCCTTTCCCAAAAAACATAGCAAAAAAAGGAGAGAACTTCTACTTCATATTATCCTTTATTCTACTAAAAAAGCAGGCCATTTTCTGGCCTGCTTTCCCCTCTTTTATACGATGAAATATACTGCTTTTAATGGTCCATGTACTCCGACAACAAGATTCATCTCAATGTCAGCCGAGTTACTTGGTCCTGTAATAAAGTTAATACAAGATGCCGCTGTCTCCCCATTTTCTACGCGTGAATTCATATCCTGAACTGCTTGTGTAATACGAGGCACAAGTGTTTCACGTGGAATAATAGCAAAATATACAGTCGGTAAAAAGTGTAAAGAACGTCCTTGCCCTTTATGACTTTGTACAACAATTGTACCAGATTCAGCTAATGTATAATCACTAAATGCAATACCAATATTCGCTTTTTCAGCTAAACGCATATTTTCGTCTTTTCTCTCTGGATCCCATACGTTCACTTCAACGTCTCGCTTTGGAAGTTCTTCTTTAAATAAAGATGTTAAACCATATGCATCAAAACGCTCATCTGCTGATAATAAAATAGGTCCCCCGCCGTTTTCCATAATTACTTTTTGAAGGTCTTCACCTAAACTGTCATTTGTCGTTTCTACTACAGTTGTATGAATGTTTGTACATTGCTTTTTAAACACTTCTAGTAATTCTTCTTGTGAATAATCTTTTAACGTTTCTATATTCACATTACTTTTCCATACTGGACGCTCTACACCTTCTGTTTTACGAGCGCGCCCAAGTTCTTTTGCAATGTTATCTAGAAAGGCATCACGGTTTTGAATTAATCCTGTCATTATTTGTCCCCACCTTTCTTATGATCTTTATACCAATCACGGAATCGTTCTTTACTTGGAGCTGGGAATTCACGAATATCTGTCCAGTTTTTAAGTGGCCCAACACCTTTTGATACACGGTTACCAGATGTAAATGGACTCATTGCTGCTGGCGCCATTTTTGATCCCATTTTATATAAAGCTGCTGAAGATGCACCCATACTAAACATTTTCATTGCTAATTTTTCTGCAAGTGGAGCACGTCCTTCTTGCTCAACGATAACTTGACGATGTTTTAATAATAAATCATGCAATGGAATTTTTACTGGACAAGCTTCTGTACATGCTCCGCATAAACTAGAGGCATAAGGAAGCTCTTTGTAATCATCATATCCACCTAAAAGTGGTGTTAATACCGCACCAATTGGTCCTGAGTATATAGAACCATATGAATGTCCACCAACATGACGATATACAGGGCATACGTTAACACAAGCAGCACAACGAATACATTGCAATACTTGGCGGAATTCAGATCCAAGAATTTGAGAACGACCATTATCGACCACAACTAAGTGGAATTCTTCTGGGCCATCTACTTCCTCTTCTTGAATTGGTCCCGCTACCGTTACATAACTTGTTAACTTTTGACCTACTGCACTACGACATAGTAAACCAACTAAAACATCTAATTCTTCCATTGTAGGAACCATACGTTCCATACCCATTACTGCAATTTGTGTTTTCGGAATCGACATGACAAGATCGGCATTACCTTCATTCGTTACTAAACAAAGAGAGCCAGTATTTGCAACAGCAAAGTTACAACCAGTTACACCAATTTCTGCATCCATAAATTTCTCACGAAGTTGTTTACGAACAAACTTTGTCATTTCATACGGGTCATCAGAATTTTCATAGCCTAACTTTTCTTTAAATACATCGCGAATTTGCGTTCTATTTTTATGAAGTGCAGGTGCAATAATATGTGAAGGTGGATCGTTATCTACTTGCAAGATATACTCTCCTAAGTCACTCTCTAACACTTCACAGCCAATCTCTTCAAGCGCATGGTTCATACTGATTTCTTCTGTTACCATCGACTTTGATTTTACTACTTTTTTCGCTTGTTTCTTTTTGGCAACATCTTGAATATACTTTGCAGCTTCCTCTTTCGTCTTCGCAAAGTACACGTGTCCGCCTCTTTTTGATACATTTTCACTTAACTGCATTAAGTAATAATCCAGATTTTCTAACGTATGTTGACGAATTTGTTCACCTAGTTCACGCCACTCTTCCCAGTTTCCTAATTCATCTGCAGCTTTTAAGCGATTCGTATATAAACGCGTTTGTGCAGAAGATACTGCTCCGCGCATAAACGAATCTTGAATTCCATCACCAACGCGATCATTAAATTTTTTCTCACTGATTTTCATAGACATAGCTTATGTTCCCCCTTCATGAGCGACTATTCAGTACCTCAGCAATATGCATTACTTTTACTTCTTTTCCTAAACGCTCAATACGTCCGCCAATGTTTAACAAACACCCACAATCTGCACCGATTAAATAATCTGCACCTGTTTCCATGACACTATCTACTTTTTCGTCTACCATTTGCTCAGAAATTGGAGTCATCTTAACTGAAAACGTTCCCCCAAACCCGCAACAATTTTGCACGTTTGGTAAATCTCTCACAGTTAATCCTTTTACATTTGATAATAAAATTCCTGGTGCTTCTTTTACTCCAAGCATACGCGTCATATGACATGATTTATGAATAGTAGCTATCCCTGATAAACTTGCACCAACATCTGTAACTTTTAAAACATCTACAATAAACTGTGTAAATTCATAAGTTTTATCAGCAACTTTTTGTGCACGTTTAGCCCACTTTGGATCATCTTTGAAAACATGCGGATACTCATGAAACATTGTCGCACAAGAACCAGATGGCGTAACAATATATTCTGCATCTTCGAAAGTTTCAATCATATGTTTCATCGCTTCTTTTGCTGCTTCTACATGGCCGCTATTATAAGCAGGCTGCCCACAACAAACTTGTGCTTCTGGAAATTCAATTTCACAACCTAAACGCTCCAACACTTCAACTGTTGCTTTGCCGACATTTGTTTCAAACATATCGACTAAACAAGTAACAAATAAAGTAACTTTCATAACTATTACTCCCCCTTTTTACAACTTCACCAACAAACATATGGTCATCAGATGACTTAGTAGAGAAGAAATAGGCTCAACCATGGCCTATCCTCTCCCTCTTCTAAAGAAAACGCTTACTTAATCTTTCTCTATTTTATCAGAAAATTAAATTTTTAAAAGATTAAATTACGAATTTATATCGTTTTTACCTGTGACAATATGTTCTACATTTGTTAAATGATCTAGCATTGCTTGCTGCGCTAATTCTACATCTTGTTTTAACACCGCATCATATATAACTTGATGCTCTTCTATAAGTCGTTCTGATGTCGTTTGTTCACCATATAAAATAATGCGTCTTGATTCACCAATTGTTTCAGCAATCATCTCTGAAACATGATTCATGAGTTCAAGCAAAATGTTATTATGCGAAGACTCTGCAATTCCCATATGAAATTGAAAATCGGCTTTTTCGCCAGCCTTTTCATCTCCAATGCTCTTTGCCATTTCATCTAGCCAATGTTTCATATTTTGTAAATTATCTTCCGTACGTTTTGCCGCCGCTACTCGAACTGCCCCCACTTCAAGCACCTTTCGTACTTCTAATAAATTCAAAATATCTTCTTTCTTCATTAATAATCTATTGTTTAATGATTTCGTTAATGAAGAAGAATCGAAGTTCTTCACATATGTACCTTCTCCTTGTTTCATCTCAATTAAGCCCATCGCTCTTAGCGCACTTAGCGCTTCACGAACAGCAGATCTGCCAACTTGAAACTGCTCAGCTAATTGATGCACAGGGAGTAGTTTGTCACCAGGTTTTAACGTACCATTTTTAATCATTGTTAAAATAGCTTCAGATACTTCTTCGTAAATTTTTTTCGGTTTAATAGATTTGTACTCCAGTTAAATCACCTCAGTATCTTCCAAACAACAATTGAAACGATTTATAAAAACTTTGCATCATAACTATTTTAGACCGAATTGATAAGAAGTACAAATGTTTTGTTCATAAAATAGTCAAATTTTCGATATTTATTACATATTAATTTATATTTTTATGTATAAATATTTCCTTCAATATAAAGAACATGTCCTAAAAATTAGAACATGCCCCCCTCATCCTGTAAATTCAGTTTAATACTAACCGTTGTTCCCTTATCTTTTTCACTTTCAATTTGCCACTGTCCACCATGTATATGAACAATTTGTTTCACAATAGCAAGGCCTAAACCTGTTCCACCGTGTTGACGACTTCTCGCTTTATCAACTCGGTAAAAGCGTTCCCCAAGGTTTTCCAAATGTTCTATATCAATGCCAATTCCTGTATCTTGTATTTTTAATTCACAGTAATCATAGATTTGCTCTAAAGTTATAACGATATTTCCTTTTTGATTTGTATACCGTATCGCATTATCTAACACATTATGAAGCACTTGTTGCATACGATCCTCATCAATCATGACAATGACCTCTGGATTTAAATTGGTTGAAATATGAATTTCCTTTTCTATAAACTTAATCTCATACGTATCTAATACGTCTTCAATCAGCTGTGAAAAAACGATAGGTTGCTTCTTTAACGGAAAGTGCTCGCCTTCTAATTGTGCTAAGTCTAACAAGTCATGAACGAGACGCTGCATACGACCTGCTTCTTTATGAATTAGCTGCGTTACTTTTTCCTGCTGCGGTCCCTTTGCAACACCATCTAAAATAGCCTCGCTATACCCTTTTATATAACTAAGTGGTGTTCTAAGTTCATGCGAAACATTTGCTAAAAATTCCTTACGCTTTACATCTTCTGTTTCTAATGAATTTGCCATTTTATTAAATGCTTTTCCTAATCGTCCAATTTCATCCTCTGAAGAAACTGTAATCCGCTCCGAGAAATCTCCCGTAGCCAAATGATTTGCAACCCGCTCCATTTGCGAAAGTGGCTTCGTAATTGCAATTATAATTTTTCTTCCAACCCATATCGTAATTAAAATCATAGCAATTGCTAACGGTGCTAAAATAAGACCCATATCATAGATTAAATCTTTTATACTTTTTAAAGGAATATACGAATAGACAATTCCGACTAATTTTTTATTTTCCAATACAGGAATGACAACCCCCATAATATTACGGTCAAAATGTTCTTCATATCCTATTTTTGTCACAGTTTTCCCATCTAATAGCGTTTGCCTATCTCCTTCACTTATAAGAGAATGGTGATGCACATCAAAAGGCAAACATGCGCTTAAGTCACGCGGATTAGACACAAAAATAACGTCTGAACTAGATATTTGATCAAACGATCTTACTTTCTCTTCAAAAGTTGATATTCCTTCACGCCTATCATATTGAGCAGCAAGACTTTTTCCTTCCATTACTAACGAAGCTTTTAAATTATCAACGTATAATTTTTCATACGAGTATAAAGATACGAAATAAAGAAAGGACACTGTTACACATACTGCACATACTACTGTAAGCCAAAGTTTTTGTACCATCGTAAACATACGTTACACCTCGAATTTATAGCCTACACCCCAAACAGTTTGAATGTAGTTTCCACTTTCTCCAAGCTTCAAGCGCATCGTTTTCACATGCGTATCCACTGTTCTTGTACTTCCGGCATAATCATATCCCCATACCTTTTCAAGTAATTGCTCCCGGCTAAACACTTGTCCTGTATGCTGGCAAAGAAAATATAGTAAATCAAACTCTTTTACAGTAAGAGAAATCAATTCACCATCCGCCTCGATTCGTCTACTTTTTTCATTGATAAGAATTGGTCCAAATTGAATCTCTTCTTGCTGTTCTTGCTTTGTATATCTTCTTAGCACAGCTTCCATACGGGCAACCAATTCACCAGGACTAAACGGTTTTACAATATAGTCATCTGCTCCCATACGTAAGCCGTTCACCCTATTCCACTCTTCACCTTTTGCGGTTAAAAATATAATCGGTACATCTGACGTTTTTCTAATTTCTTTACAAACTGAAAGTCCATCCATTTCTGGCATCATTATATCTAATACAACGAAATCATAATGATCCGTTTCTAGCTTTTTAAGAGCCTCTTTTCCATTTTCAGCTTCTCCCCACTCATATCCAAAGTTATCCAAATACATTCCAACAAGCTGCCTCATATCACTTTCATCATCTACAACTAGCACTCTATATTTATTCATTGTCCTTCCCTTCCCTCTCTATGAGTTGAAACGGTCCTTTTCCGACTTTAATTGTTTGTTTTATTTTCAAATTCTTCATATCCATAACGCACACTTCATCACTATCATAACTGGCTACATACCCTTCTGCTCCGCTCTCCAAAAATGCAAATGGATTCGACCCTACTTCTACAGAAGCTATTTCTTTATATGTGCTAACATCAAACTTTCTAAGTGTATTCGACCCATGACTGAGTGCATATACGTACTTACTATCCTTCGTTATATTCACAGGCATAAATGGAGCGTGTAAAGAACGCACCATTTCTCCACTCTGTAAAGAATACACTAACACTTTCTCATTTACTTGATTTCCATCACCATGTCCGCCAATCCATATTTCTTTCCCATCAGGACTAATCGTCGCTCCTGTTGATGCTGGCGGAATCATAAAGGATTGAACAACTTCTTTTTTCTTCGTATCAATTGTCGTTAGTTTCGTATCATAAAAGTTTAGTACAGATAACCGATTCTGATACTCTACCATCGTTATAGGCCCTTTTCCTGTTGAAACATTTCCTGTCTCTTTCCCATTTATCGTAAAGAATCTTACCTTTTGAACATTTTGATCAGCAGCAAATAATTGTTTTTTATCTGCTGATACGACCACATTTACAATGCCCTTTCCAGTTTTATATTTTTCCACTTGCCTTCCTTCCGCTAGTGAATATACATACATATATTCTAATTGCTTACCGTATACAAGTATTTCATCGCCATTTGGAAGCAGTGTGATTCCGGCCATTGGCTCATTTAGTTCCCATGTCGTAATTAACTTTTTATCCTTTTTATCAATAAAACTAATACTGCCTTCTTTTATATTCGTAGTTATAATAACATTTTTATCTTTAGCAATTGGTGTATATGAACTTCCTTGACACCCTACTAATAGAAATAAAAAACAGAGAAGAAAAACATACTTTCTCAAAAGATTCCCTCCATCTTCAGATGATTTCGTTATAATTGTAAAATAACAAATAAATGTGTGGAAAGTGTGAAATTTCCCTTTCTTACTCAATTTACATATATAATGTACAACAAATAGAATTTGAGGTGTGTCAATTATGCTATTTCCTGATTTAGCGAATAAAATTGTACGAGAAGTACGCAGACTAATTACAGAAAATATAATTATCATTAATATAGAAGGCGTTATTATCGCAAGTACAGATATAGAAAGAATTGGACAATTTCATGAAGGTGCACTCCGCTGCGCCAAACAAAAGAAAACCGTCATCATTACAAAAGAAGATGAAAGGCGATTGCAAGGTGTAAAGGCTGGGATGAATCTTCCTTTATTATTTCATGATGAAGTAATTGGTGTCATTGGGATTACAGGAGAACCTGAAAACATTTCACGCTACGGAGAAATATTGCGTAAGATGACCGAATTATTAATTCATGAAAACTACTTTTTAGAGCAACTAGAACTTGAGCACCGTTCTTATGAAGCTTTTGTCTTTGATTGGCTTCAAAATACAGAGTGGTCCCCAAGTTTTCTTGATCGCGCAAAAACACTTGGCATTGATTTATATAAGAAAAAACAACTTATTTTGTTTTCTATTGGCAAAAATGACACGATGCTCCAGCGTAAAATATGGCAACACATACGTAATATTTTAACAAAAGAGCATCTATTTGTTCGCTGGGGAAATGATCGTTTTATTTTATTTACAGCAATGAGCTCCAAAGAGCAAACTTATCAATTTTTAAAACGATTAAAACAAGACTGCGAAACTTTATTTTCTATTCCTTTATATATAGGGATTGGACAAACAGTTACCTCAAACAATATGAGCATATGTTACGAACAAGCATTACGCGCTCTTTCTGTATCATTGGAAACGAAAAAAATTGTATTTAATGAAGATTTACGTTTAGAAATGTGTTTACAAGATATTTCTGCCGAAACGCGTGAACAATTTCTAGAGCGTACCATCGAAAACTTATTATCATTTCCTGAGCTTATGCACACTTTACGCTTATTTATCGATTATAACCAATCTTATAAACAGACGGCTAAACAATTACATATACACATTAACACATTACATTACAGGCTAAAAAAGATTGAAGAACATACAGGACTTGATCCAAAACAATTCAAAGACTTAAACGTTTTATACTTCGCACTTCTCCTATTAGATAATCATATAAAAAAGAACGATAAAATAGATTAATCTTTAGATGATTATACATAGAAAGAATCCCTCAACTTTTTTATCATTATAATGAAAGCACTGTTACCACGTTGTTTATTATAACTAAACACGTTAACAGTTTGAGGGGGATTTCCAATGTTAGAAAAACAAATTATTCATTCATTCGTATCTATTGTTGGCGAAGATAATGTAGATACATCCAATATGGGGCGTTTAACTTATAGTTATGATGCTACTCCAAACTTCCAAGCAATGCCTGATGCAGTCATTGCTCCTCGTAATACAAATGAAGTAGCTGAAGTGTTAAAAGTATGTAACACTCACAAAATTCCTGTGTATGTGCGCGGGTCTGGAACAAATCTTTGCGCAGGAACATGTCCACTTGAAGGCGGTATCGTCCTTATTTTCCGCCATATGAACAATATTTTAGAAATTGATGAAGAAAACTTAACAATTACTGTACAAGCTGGTGTCATTACACTTGATATTATTAAAGCGGTAGAAGAAAAAGGTTTATTTTATCCACCAGATCCAAGCTCGATGAAAATTTCTACAATCGGCGGTAATATTAATGAAAACTCAGGTGGATTACGCGGTTTGAAATATGGCGTAACACGTGATTATGTAATGGGGCTTGAACTTGTCTTACCAAATGGTGATATTATTCGCACTGGTGGTAAATTAGCAAAAGATGTAGCTGGTTACGATTTAACTCGTTTATTTATCGGTTCTGAAGGAACACTTGGCGTGGTAACAGAAGCTATATTAAAACTTGTTCCTATGCCTGAAACAAAGAAAACAATGCTTGCATTATATGAAGATATTAATGAAGCTGCACGTGCTGTTTCTTCTATTATTGCAAATAAAATCATTCCAGCAACACTGGAGTTTTTAGACCAACCGACAATTGAAGTAGTAGAAGAGTTTGCACAAATCGGTTTACCTACAGATGTAAAAGCAATTTTATTAATCGAACAAGACGGTCCGCCCGAAGTAGTCAATCGAGATATTGAAAACATGGCTAATGTTTGCCGCTCTATGAATGCAGTTGATGTTCGCGTTGCAAAAGATGAAACAGAAGCAGATGCGCTTCGTACCGCTCGCCGTAGTGCTCTATCAGCGCTCGCACGACTAAAACCTACTACAATATTAGAAGATGCAACTGTACCACGTTCACAAATCGCTCCTATGGTTGAAGCTATTAATGCCATTGCAAAAAAATATATTATTCCTATTTGTACGTTTGGACACGCTGGTGATGGTAATTTACATCCAACTTGTATGACAGACGCTCGTAATGCAGAAGAAATGCACCGAGCTGAGCAAGCTTTTGCTGAAATATTTGCGAAAGCAATTGAACTTGGTGGCACAATTACTGGTGAACATGGTGTTGGTGCAATGAAAGCTCCATATTTAGAAATGAAATTAGGTAAAGAAGGTATTGCAGCTATGCAAGGAATAAAGCAAGCTTTCGATCCAAATAACATTATGAATCCTGGAAAAATGTTCGCGAAAGACACTCGAAAAAGAGTGGTGGTTGAGCGATGACCACATTAAATAAAGAAAATATTCAAAAAGAATTTAAAGAACGATTAAGTGAAGATGAATTACTAAACTGTATGCGATGCGGTTTTTGTTTACCTACTTGTCCTACCTACATTCAATCCGGATATAAAGAGTCACATTCACCGCGCGGACGTATCGCATTAATGAAAGCAGTCGTTGATGGTTTAATCGAACCAGATGAAGATGTTGAAAATACATTAAACGTTTGTCTTGGTTGCCGTGCTTGTGAGCCTGTTTGTCCATCTGGTGTAAATTATGGACATTTATTAGAAGAAGCTCGTGATATTATTAATCAAAATAAAAAATTCTCAGTGCCAGTGAAAGCTGTTCGAAAAGTCGTTTTTGAAGGATTATTCCCCCATCAAAATCGAATGAGAACATTAACTGGACTAATCGGATTTTATCAACGTTCTGGTTTACAAACACTAACACATAAAACAGGGATTATGAAGTTATTCCCTGAAACACTTGCAACGATGGATCTCGTTTTACCCAAAGTCCCTAAAATGAAAGCGATGAAAGATCGTCCTTCATTTTTACCTGCAGAAAGTACAAAGAAAAAACAAGTTGCATTCTTCACAGGCTGCTTAATGGATACGATGTTTTTAGAAACAAATAACGCAACGATGAAACTTCTTCAATTAGCTGGTTGTGATATCGTTATTCCGAAAACACAAAGTTGCTGCGGTGCATTGCATGGACATGCTGGTGAAAAGAGTGGAGCAAAAGAATTAGCAAAGCGAAATATAAAAGCATTCGAAGATTTAAACATCGACTATATTATTACGAATGCAGGTGGTTGCGGAGCTTATCTCGTAGACTATGATTATCTTTTAAAGGATGATCCGGATTGGGCTGAACGTGCTAAGCAGTTTATTTCTAAAATTAAAGATATTACTGCTATTCTAGTAGAACTAGATTTCCATAAACGTAATGACTTACGACTCACGCCGCAAGTTATTACGTATCAAGACTCTTGTCATTTACGCAATGTTATGCGCACATCTTCTGAACCTCGTATGTTACTAGAGGCTATCCAAGGTGCAACATACCGTGAAATGAAAGATGCCGACCGTTGCTGTGGTTCTGCTGGTATTTACAATATTGTTCATTCAGAGTTATCAATGGCATTTCTAGATTACAAAATGGACCGTGTGCATGAAACAGACGCAGCAACCATTGTTACTGCAAATCCAAGTTGTTTATTACAAATGAAATTGGGCATTGAGCGAGAAGGGCTTTCTCATAAAATGAGAGGAATTCACATTGTGGATTTATTATTAGAAGCAATTGAAACTAACTCGTAATAACTCGTAACATACGTAATAATAGGAAAACGGCTATCTCCTTCGTCTATGTAAAGAGATAGCCGCTTTTTTGTCTGCTACAACATTAAAAATATGTTACTTTATTATAAAAAAGAACAACAGAAACATTACAGTTTTGTAAAAATCAATCCATTATATTCCTCAAAAAATCGCTCAAACCATTGATACAATAGGATTCTTCATTTTCTATTTAGGTAACTTTATCCAAAAACCCCCTCTTAAAACCAAGTATAAAAACACTATAAATTCCTTTTACACTCTATATTTCTCTTATTTTTGTTCCCTTCTTCTCTTAGGATAAATTAGGTAATTTTAAAGTCTATGAATTTTTTTCCATCTTTTTTCTCGCAAATTGTATGCTACGATGAATTTGTCAGTCAGACAGGCTGTCAAAAACAAATCGTGTGAAAACAAATTAAAACTTTATATAGGGGGACACACATCATGAAAAAGCGTGTTTTATTATCTGTAGCTGCTGCAACAGCTCTTACTTTAGGAGTATCTTCTCTAGATGCACAAGCTGCAACAGTACAACCATCTAACTTAAAGGTTCAAAATATTCAGCATTCAAAAGTGATGATGAAACAAATGAGCCAACAAGAATTACAAGCATTCTTACAATCTATGGGCGTTGAATCATTAGCACAATGGCAACAAGGAAACTTCCAACCAAACTGCTTCATTCCTGGTCAACAACCTACTGAAAATGTTGTAACTGAGCAACCAACTGCTAAGCCAGAAACTCAAAAGCCTGCTGAACAAAAACCAGTTGAGCAAAAGCCTGCTGAAGAAGTTCAAAAACCAGAAGCTCAAAAACCTGCTGAAAACAACAATACTCAAAAACCTACTGAACAAAAACCTGCTGAGCAAAAGCCTGCTGAAGAAGCAAAATCTTTAAGCGAGTTTGAACAACGTGTTGTTGAATTAACAAATGCTGAGCGTGCAAAACAAGGCTTACCAGCACTAAAAATCGATACTGAATTAAGCAAAGTATCACGTATTAAGTCTGAAGATATGCAAAAAAACAACTACTTTGATCATAACAGCCCTACATACGGGTCTCCGTTTGACATGATGAAGAAATTTGGCATTTCTTATACATCTGCAGGTGAAAACATCGCTCAAGGCCAACGTACACCTGAAGAAGTAGTACAAGCTTGGATGAACAGCGCTGGACACCGTGCAAACATCTTAAATAACGGCTTCACTCATATCGGTGTTGGTTATGTAGAAAGCGGCAACTACTGGACACAACAATTTATTACGAAGTAAATAGATTAAAAGAGTCTTCTCATAATGAGAAGACTCTTTTTTAAGTTTCATAGCTTTCTATTATGTATGAATAGAAAATATATAACATAAACAACATAGATCCACAGCTTATTACACTAAGCAATACATAAAATCCCCACTCTAAGTTCAAAAACAATGAAAACAATATGCCACATGCCATCACTTGAAAAATCCGTCTACTCACTAAACGAATTTTTTGTAATTTAATTGGGTCTTTTTCTTTGCCTTTTATTTTCTTAAATTCTTTACTCAGCATAAAAAGAAACATACTAATCCCAATCGTTAATCCTGTTTGAAAGGATATCAAATCCCCAAAATTAATAAAGAGGATAAGCATATGAATAAACAACATAAATAACGTAATTTTCTTTATAAATCCGCCTATAATACCATGCTCTCTTTCATTAAACTTAAATATATTATGTGAAATAATATACAAAAATCCATATGAAAAAATAATAAAACAGGGAATAAATGCTACAACAACTTGTTTACTCATAAACTCGTTTGGCTCACCATTTACATTCCAATGTACTGCCATACGATTTGGTAAATAGGGATAAAGACATAGAGTAAGTAAAAGACAAGCGAAAAATATTCCAAGTACATACTTATATTTGATCAAGTGATTCTCACCTCTCTTTTCTCTTAACGGCTTCGCTTCTTGTAGAGAAATCCCTGCAAAAATCTACTTTTTTCAAGTTAAAACTTATACTTTACGCATTTTCTTTTTGAAATTCTTTTATTTTATTATTTAACTTTGCAGGAAACGGCACATCAACTTCAATCGCTTCTTTCGTAATTGGATGCAAGAAATTTATCTTCATCGCATGTAATGCTTGACTGGACATATATTTTGTTTGTCCACCATATAATACATCCCCAACTAGTGGATTACCATTATGACTCATATGAACACGAATTTGATGTGTTCTACCCGTTTCTAATTGTAACGTTACGAAAGTCGTGTTTTGCTTCTTAAAATACTTTTCTACTTTATAATATGTGATAGCCTGGTCACCTTTTGGAGAAATACGACGCCTTGTAGCATGATGGCGATCCCTTCCGATAGCAGCATCAATCTTTCCTTGTTTCTTCTTTACTTTCCCTTCAACGAGCGCAGCATACGTTCTTTTAATTTTTCTTTCCATTAATAGACGATCCATAATTGCACCAGCAATTCTATGCTTAGCAAACACGACACCACCTGTCGTATCTTTATCTAAACGATGAATATGACGCACCCTCGTCTCTAAACCTTGCATTTGAAAATGAAAAGCAACAAGATTTGCAAGCGTCCCGGTTCCACCTTTTTCAGCAGGGTGTGTGTCCATTTGCTCTGGTTTATTTACGATAAGTACGTGATCATCTTCGTATACTACATGTAATTCACCATATTCTGGATCTACACCGTACTCTTCCTCCGCAAACATATGGACTTGTAACTTATCGTTCTCTTTTAAAAGCTCATTCCATCTTCTTTGTTCCCCGTTAACCGTAACACCTTTTTCCATACGAAGCTGATGTAATAGCTTTTTCGGTATTTCCCATTCTACTTTTAATACCGATTCAATACTTATACCATTCCATTTAGCTGGAACGGTAATTTCACACCATTCGCCCTTTTTCTTTGTTTCCATACTGTTTATCACCTTATTTCTATTGATTCTCTCATTGTAACGGAAAACACACTTTGATGCACCGTCAAAAATAGAGGACAGTCTTATAATAGACTGCCCCTCAAGCTCTAAGTCTTTTCATTTCTAACAATACTTCTTCAGCTTTTTGTTCATACGATAAATCCTTAAAGAAATCCGCCAACCTTTTATAATCATTGTAAGCATCTAATAAATCGTCCATCTTTTCTATTTTCATCACTTGTTGTTTTTGTTTCATTTTTACTGGATAGCGATAACCTGATACTTCTTGTATTTTGTAATACTCATCCTCTACTTGAACGACCTTTACAAGTTCTTCCTCTTCTGCATCCATCGTATACCCGTCAAATTCTCTAAGTAGTTCATAAATGATATGAGTCCATTCATCTTTTGGATAAAATCCTTTTTCTAACCGATAACCGACAATGCGATACATATGCCCATCGTTCTCGGCAAACTGTACTGTATCATTTAACTTAAACTTAAAATAACGAAACATTGCCTTCACCTACTTATTATGTAATGTTCTTATCACATACTATTTGCAAAATGTAGGCTTTGCTATTCATAAAAAATGCTCATCAATATGATGAGCATTTTTTACAATGATTTTTCTCGTTTTTTTCGAAATGGTAACCACCAGTTCCAGTCTCCAAATAACTTCATTAAGCTTGGTACGAGCATAAGACGAATAATTGTTGCATCAAGAAATATTGCTAACGCAACGCCAAGACCCATCTGCTTTACTGGTAAAATATCAGTAAATGCGAATGCACCAGTTACAACAATCATTATTAAAGCAGCTGATGTAATGATTCTACTTGTTGAAACGAGCCCTTCTAACGTTGCTTGATCGTTATCTCCTGTTTCTTCATAGAGCTCATGAATACGTGAAATAAGAAATACTTCATAATCCATACTAAGCCCAAATACGAGGCCAAAAATGAAGATTGGTAAGACAAACAGAACCGGACTCGTTTCTAAACCGAAATGACCACCTTCAAATAACCAAACAACAATTCCAATAGTTGCACTTAAACTAAGTATATTCATAACAATTGCCTTAATTGGAATGAGTATAGATCGGAATGCAAATAATAATATAACAAAGGTCGATCCAAATATAACAGACATACCAATTACTACTTTATCTTTAATTTCATCTTCTAATTCTTGTTGAAATGTCGTCATTCCTCCTAGATAATAAGTAACATCCGTTTCTTTATAGTTCTTTTTAAAGTCACGCACCCACTGTTTTGCAGTCTCTGTACGTGGTTTTGTTTTCAAAAAGATTTCTATCGTCGTCTTATTCCCTTGCGTGTATGCTTCAAATACAGGAGTTAGTTTCGCTGATTCTGGCGACTGTAATATTCCAACAACTTGATCTACTTTCATTCCAGTTAACCCGTCGTATAAACTTCTTACTTCATGTACTTTCTTATCATCTTTTAACTTTTGAACGACTTCTTCTATCTTTTGTAGACTTTCTTTTTCTTTCATATCTTTTTTCGTCTCTACAACTAACGTAACATCAGCGTGTGTTTTGACAGTTTCATTAAATGCTTCTTCATACTTTTCATATGCAATTCTTGTATCACTCTTTTCAGGTAAAGCTTCAACACCAGGGAACTGCAAATTAGCTGTACGTAACGGTAATAAGCAAATAACAATAAATGTTGTAACAACAATAATCATTGCAATTGGATGTTTCATCACAAATTGTGCAAATTTACGCCATGCTTTTGCCGGCGTATGTGCTACTTGATTCTTTTTTAATATTCTTTTACCTATTAACGATAATAGTGCTGGAAGAAGTGTGAGTGAGAATAAAATGCTCATAATGACAACAATCATTCCGCTAATCGCTACAGATTGAATATAATCTATCTTAAAGAAAAACAAACCGGATAACCCAACAAATACACATAATCCTGAAAATACAATCGCATGTCCTGCCGTTTGATATGTAATTGCTATCGCTTCTTTTACCGTTCGTTTAGCAACTTCCTCTCGAAAACGGTTCACAAATAATAGCGCAAAATCAATAGATAATGCAAGTCCAATCATCGGTGCAACGTTTAACACGAAAATAGATAGTTCTTTATCAACACCGATGAAATACAATATCCCCATCGTACTAATAACACTAAGCGCCCCATTCAAAATCGGTAAAATTGATGCCAAAAGACTCCCAAACGAAAATAGTAATACAAGAAACGCAATTGGTAATCCAACCATTTCTGCTACTTTTAAATCATTTTGCGTTCTTTCATTAATCTCTTGATTAATTTTCGGAAATCCTGTAGGTGTTAATTTTAATGCTACATTACTTTCTTTCTCAATCTCATCAGCAAATTGTAATGTCTTTTCCATTCTTTCTTTATTTGTTTTCCCGGAAAATAAAATTGTCGCATAACCGATGTCATCTTGTAGCATTTCTTTATTTTGGATTGGGTGATGGAAAGATTCATAGTTCTCTTTCTCTTGAACATTCTTTACAATTTCATCTATTCGTTTTTTAAATTCCTCATGCGAAACATCTTTATTTTTCTCAAAAACGAGCAGAAGCGTATCTTGAGACTTCTTAAAATCTTTATCTAAAATTTCTTTTGTTTTTTGATAGTCGCCTTCCGTTTGGAAACCATCGCCACCTAATACTCCCGGTAGCTTTGGAGCAAAAATCCCAAGTGCGATTGCGAGCAACAGTAGCGCTACAATTACTGTATAACGAGACTGATACAAAAAGGCTCCTAACTTCCCCCACTTATCAACTTTATGTACATTTGTCTTCACACATTTTCACCTACTTTAAATGATTCAATTGTCACTTATACTGTATCACATCTTGATATAAACAAAAAACGTCTGGAAAAACTATAATGATAGTTTTTCCAGACGTCTTTCTATCTCTCTTTATTAAGCCCTAATCTCTCAGTAAGTAAACGATGGTAGTAAATCGCGATAATTAACAAAATACCACCTACGCAGTAACCAGCTAAAATATCAGTTGGGTAATGTACATTTAAAATGACTCTACTTAATCCAATCGATAGAATTACTATACCCATCAAAATTATTGTGACACATTTCCCAGCTACGCTTTTCAAATTAGCAGCAATGATATAAGTAAGAAATCCAAATGTCATAATCGATAGCATTGCATGTCCACTAGGAAAACTATATCCAAGTGCATCTAGCGCTTCATTTAATGACGGACGTTCTCTCTTTACAATCTCTTTTATCCCTTTATTCACAAGATGTGTTATTAAAATTCCCATTGGATATACAATCATCGCAGCATAATAACGCTTCTTCCAAAAAACAAGCAAACTTATAACGAGCGTAGCGACTATCCCAATTGCTGATCCCAATTTTGTAAAGTACGAGAAAAATGTAAGAGAACTTTCCGTTTGCAGCCCTCTTACTAATCCACGGACATATGTATCCATCACTGTAACGCCACCTGCATGTACGCGCCAAGCAACAATACCAAATACAGCAAATAACAAACCGATACACATTACCTCATACTGATGTAACTTCTTCAAACGATTTCCTCCTACTATGAAAAAATGCGATTTCTACTTTAGAAACCGCATTTCCTTACTTATTTACCTTTTGTTTTTAGCTCTGTCCAGTAACGATCATAATCTTTTAACTTATCGTCCACATCAACAAGCCATTCTGTACGATCTAACTCTTCTTTCGTTAAGAAGATCATGTGATTATCACGGTATTCTTTACTATGAAGAGGATGAGCTTTTTCATTTGGATTACTGTAACCAATTGACTCGTAGTTTTTCACACTTACTTTTTCATCTAGTAAGTAGTTCATAAATTTCTCAGCAAGCTCTTTATGTTTTGCACCTTTTGGAATTGCTAACGTATCAGCCCAAATTGTGCCGCCTTCTTTTGGTACAACATATTCTACATCTTTATTATCTTTTGCGATAAATGCTGCATCTCCAGACCAAACTGTTCCAATCCAAGCATCTTCTGTAATGAATTTTTGTTTAATGTTATCTGTATCAAATGCTAATAAGTTTGGAAGCAGCTTCTTTAAATCATCTGCTGCTGTCTTTAATTGTGCATCGTCTTTCGTACTGTTTGAGAACCCGTGCTTCTTAAGACCCATTCCTAATACTTCACGAGAATCGTTTAGTAACGTTACACGTCCTTTATATTTCTCATTCCATAAGTCAGCCCAGCTTGTAGGTGCTTCTTTCACATACTTTTTATTGTATGCAATCCCTGTTACACCCCAAGTGTACACTAAAGAATATTTATTCTCTGGATCAAACGCAGGTGTTTTGAAATTAGAAACCATGTTTTCGATATTTGGGATATTCTTTTTATCTAACGGCGCTAATAAGTCCATTTTCGCCATTGTTTTAACCATGTAATCAGACGGCTGGATTAAGTCATACTTTGCACCACCAGCTTGTAATTTTGCAAGCATTTCTTCATTACTTGCGTACTTGTCATAGTTAATTTTCACATTATACTTTTTTTCAAAATCTTTTAGCACTTGCTCATCAAAATTGTCAGCCCAGCTATAAATATTTAATTCTTCTTTCTTTTCACCACAACCAGCAAGCACACCAGCAACAAGGCTAAAGCTAATTGCTGCGCCAGCTATTCTTTTCATTAATTTCATCGATTTATTACCCCCTTGTACTTTCTATATCGTTCGTATTATAAAGGAAGGTGTCCTCCAGAGTTTTCTTCACCATCTGCACCTTTGTTCCGGAAGATTTCAGATAGAACCATTAATCCTACGATAGCAACAATTAAAATTGTAGAAAGAGCATTAATTTCTGGTGATACTCCGCGCTTAACCATACTGTAAATGTATAGTGGCAATGTTGTTGATCCTGGTCCTGATACGAAGAAACTAATTACAAAATCATCAATTGATAATGTGAATGTTAATAATGCTGCTGAAATAACTCCCGGTGCAATTGCTGGGAACGTTACATAACGAAACGTTTGCCAAGGGGTTGCTCCTAAATCATTTGCAGCTTCTTCTAAGTCACGTCCCATACTTGAAAGACGCGCAGCTAAAATAACAACAACAAACGAAATACTAAATGTAATATGTGCAATAATAATCGTTGTTTGTCCAAGTTCCATTCCTAACTGACTGAAAAGAATTAGTAAAGATAATCCCATTAAAATATCCGGAATTAAAATTGGTAAATATACAAGGCCATTAATAGCCCCTTCGAAACGATATTTATAACGATGTAAAGCAATTGCAAAGAATACACCAAGTACCGTTGTCACAATCGTTGTTATAACTGCAATCGTAATACTATTTACAAATGCATCAATAACATCTTGTTTTTGAAATAAATCTGTATACCAATGGAATGTAAAACCTTCCCACTCCGCATTAATGCGAGAGTCGTTGAAAGAATAGACCATTAAAACCATCATTGGAAAATACAAGAATAACAAAATTAACCAAGAATAGGAAACTAAAAACTTCTTCATCTTTGCCTATTCGCCTCCGTTCTCATTATATTTATATACTTTCGTTGCACGATAATATAAGTAAATTAACAGAACAGAGAATAGAACAACGATAATCGATAACGCGGATCCAAACGGCCAGTCACGTGCACCTAAGAATTGGTTTTGAATAACGTTTCCGATTAATGCTACTTTCGATCCGCCCATCACGTCTGATACAACAAACATTCCGATAGAAGAAACGAATACTAAAATAGAACCAGTCGCAATTCCTGACATCGTCATCGGCACTGTTATATTCCAAAATGCCTTTATTGGTGTTGCTCCTAAATCATAAGCCGCTTCTAGCTTACGCTTATCCAGCTGCTCAATTGCTGCATACACTGGTAAAATCATAAATGGTAATAAAGAATAGACCATTCCGAGTATTACAGAAGGAGTATTATATAATAAATTTAACGGTTCACTAATAATGCCAAGCTTTAATAACAACGTATTCACAAGACCTTGTGAACGTAAAATAACAATCCATGCGTATGAACGAACAAGAAAGTTAATCCAAAACGGGATCGTTGCCAATAATAAAAGAATAGAGCGGTATTTGCGGTCAACAATTGTAATTGTATAAGCAAACGGATAACCAATTAATAAACATATTACTGTCGTAATAACTGCGATTTTAACAGTTTCCCATAACGTTCCTAAGTACAATGGGTCAAACACACGGGATATATTCTCCAGCGTAAATTGCATTTCTACTGTCCCGTAAGCTCCGCGCTGCATGAAGGCGAATCCTAATACGAATATGAGCGGGATTAGGAAGAAAATTAACAGCCACGCGACTGTAGGTAGTGCGAGTAATTTCCCTTTTTTCAATTTAAGGTCACCTCGTCCTCTTGCTCCCAGCCTACATATACATTATCTCCAATGCTCCACTGCGCTGCCTCTTCAGCAGTTTGATATGCCATTAGTAATTCTGATGTTTTCTCATCACGTACATAAAGCTTCTCCATATTTCCGACAAACTCAATATCTTCAATATGTCCAAGATGGTATTCTTTTAAAATTGGTTCTTCAACCGAACGTACTTTTACATTTTCAGGGCGAATTGCTACATAGCCTTCCCCGTTTTTCACAATATTATTTTCACCGATGAATGTCGCAACGAACAATGTTTTTGGCTTATTATAAATTTCTTTCGGTGTTCCGATTTGTTCGATATGTCCTTTATTCATAACGACGATACGATCGCTCATGCTCATTGCTTCTTCTTGATCGTGCGTTACGTATATGAACGTAATTCCTAAATTACGTTGTAAGTTTTTCAATTCACGTTGCAAGTCTTTTCGTAACTTAAAGTCAAGCGCTCCAAGTGGCTCATCTAATAGTAATACACGCGGATTATTTACAATCGCTCTTGCAATTGCAACACGCTGCTGTTGTCCACCAGAAAGCTTCGCAGGTTTACGATTACGGAACTCAAGTAACTGCGTTAAACGCATTGCCTCTTCAGCACGCTCTTTCTGCTCTGCTGCTGATACTTTCTGCATTTTCATACCAAAACAAATATTCTTCTCTACTGTCATATGTGGGAATAGTGCGTAATGTTGGAACACTAGGTTCATATGACGTTTATATGGCGGCAAATCGTTAATTCTTTCATCATCTAATAAAAGATTCCCTTTAGTTGGAGTTTCAAATCCTGCGATCATACGAAGTAAAGTCGTTTTCCCGCAGCCACTCGGCCCTAAAATTGTTAAAAACTCTCCCTCTTTAATATCTAAAGAAAGAGGTGGGATAATCACTTGATTTCCAAAATGTTTTTCAACTGCTTCAACTTTAATAATCTTTTTCATTTTCCCGTCCTATCTACCTTAAATTTTAAATTTTTATATTCATGAATAAATATTTATGTTCTATAGACTATTTTTTGTTTCGATCCAAACAAAAATGGTTATTTAGCAAGCGTTCGTTTCTATTCTTTATGTAGTATGTTTGATTCATTTTCGCATGATACATAACGTCGAACAGAAAAACCCCTTCCATTGCGAAGGGGCTTTTATCATACGGCTACGCCTACTGATAAACACCATCATCATTTTAACAACTTTCGTATGAATTTTAAAGCACTTTTTGTAGAAGAGTAACGAATTTTCATGTCGAATGCTGTAGATTGGGCTAAAATGCTTTTATAATGTGAAAAAGTCCGAAAACTTTCTTTCCCATGATAACCCCCTAATCCACTACTTCCAACACCCCCAAAAGGTAAATATGGCGTGGCAAGATGATAGACAACATCATTAATACAGCCTCCACCATATGAAATATTACTCGTCACTTTCTTTTGTACTTCTTTATCTTCAGAAAATACATATAACGCTAACGGCTTCGGATGTTGCTGGATTGTGCCAATTACATCTTCTATATTGTCGTACTCTATGATTGGTAAAATCGGACCAAAAATTTCATCTTCCATAACAGCATCTTGCCATGTAATATCCGCTAGCACTGTCGGTTCAATATGTAATGTATCTTTCTCATAGTTTCCACCAATTACGACTTGACCATCTTGTAAAAATCCACATAATCGTTCAAAATGACGCTCACTTACAATACGCACATAATTTTCATTTTTCAAAGGTTCTTTACTATACTGCTCTGTAATTTCATGTCGCAGTGCCTCAATTAGCTTTTCTTTCACGGAAGAATGCACGTACATATAATCAGGCGCTACACACGTCTGCCCTGCATTTAAAAACTTACCCCAAACAATTCTTCTTGCTGTCATCTCTATCTTTGCATCTTTATGTACAATACAAGGACTTTTCCCGCCAAGTTCTAAAGTGAGCGGCGTCAACTGTTTCGCTGCTGCTTCCATTACAACTTTTCCAACGCTAACACTACCAGTAAAGAAAATATAATCAAACGGTTCCTTCAGCAAAGATGTACTCTCTTCAACGCCACCTTCTACTACCGCTACAAGCTCTTCTGGAAATAATTCATCTAGCATTCTCTTAAGCACTTTTGAAACGCTTGGCGTTAACTCTGACGGCTTTAAAACGATTGTATTTCCAGCTGCCAATGCTCCTACAAGTGGTGCAATTGCTAATTGAAAAGGATAGTTCCACGGTGCAATAATAAGCGTCACACCATACGGTTCTGGCACTACTTTTCCTTTTGATCCAAAATGAGTCAGTGCTGTTCGAACTCGCTTCGGTTTACTCCACGATGACATATGTTTCAATTGAAAGGAAATTTCTTTTAATACATATCCAACTTCCGTTGTAAACGACTCGTGAACTGACTTATTTAAATCTAATTTCAATGCCTGAAATATTTCTTCTTCAAAATGCTGAATGCCTTCATAAAGCTTCTTCAAATTATTCTTTCTCATTTCGATGCTTCTCGTATGACCTTTTAAAAAATATTCCTTTTGCCTACTTACAATAGAGGAAATACTCATTCACTCACCTTCTCCCACTATTTTTATCCAATTCTTTCATTATTTATATAGACTTCATATATAACAAATTTCTATTCTTAAAGTTACATTATATATGACTTTTTCAGCTATATAAAATTCATTGCTCACAAAAAAACTACCGAAAGAAAATCTCTCGGTAGTTTCACAGTATTAACGATATAAACGAACAGCACCTGCAGAATTATCATCAGCTTGTCCTACTACTTCAAACTTCAGACCAAGCTTCGGTAAAATACGTCCTGCATCTGGAATCTGTTGATTAATATACGTTTTAGAATCATCAAACTTCGGTACACCCGCTAAACCATCATACGTATACGTTCCACGCGTTGGAGATACAACTTTCCAAGCTGGCGTTTTATCGAATGAGAACGCCGCATCAGCGATTTGGAATCGTGTACTACTTTCCACTGTCGGTTTACCATTTAAAGTTCCTACAATTGCTTCTGGATGAGAATCAACTACACCTAGGAATCCGTGTCCTGGATGTACACCTACCCAGTTATCTGTGTAAGCTGAATCTGCATACCATACGACCATACCACTGTTATACTCTGGACCACGAGCAAATTTTAACGCGTTATCTGAACCAGCATAGTTTCTCCACTCAACATAATAGTTATGGCTCTTCTTCTCTGTTCCGTTAGAAACAGCAAAACCATCTAATTTGAATTGTGATGTACCTTCTGCATCATCAGAGAATACTACGTTACCATCTACTGTTAATGAAGCATTATCAAGTAGGAAACCATTTAATGCTAAACCACCATCAGTAATGTAATCAAATGTTAATTTTACTTTCTTACCTTTGAATTGGCTTAAATCATATGATTTGTCAATCCATTTGCCATTTGTCGAATCTGCATTTCCACTATTAGCTTTCTCACCAAGTCTTTCAATTAACGTTTGTTGACCATCTTCTGTTACAGCGTGTACTTCAAGGAAGTCATACTCTGCTTCAATTTCATATAATGATTTGAAGTCAAATTGTGCAGTCGTTGCATTTGTTAAATCGAACAGCGGTGTTTCCATCTTCGTATGAAGATCATCACCTTTTGTGCTGTAGTAATACTGTTTTCCGAATGCCGGCTCAATTGTTTTTATATCTTTATCTGGTAAGTTAACACGAATCATACCCGGACGGTTAGATTTCGTAACACTTTGGTCTAAATATGTTGCTAGGCCGATACCTTTATTTAATTTCTCATAATCTACTTCTACGATATTTGCCCAATTACCACCGATTGTTTTTTGGAAAAACTCTTTATTTTGTGGTGAGAAACTTGTTGGCGTCGTTCCAGCAATTTTACCTGCCCAGCTTCCGCCACTCATAATAGACCAAGCTTGAACTGGTTCACCATCTCCGCTATATTGTGTATCATACTCATCTGGTAAACCTAAATCATGACCATATTCATGTGCGAATACACCAACAGCCCCATCTTCTGGTTCAATTGTGTAGTCGAACGCTGCCATCTTTCCACCCCAATATGGAACTTTCGCTTGTGTACCTTCAATTGCAAATGGTTTTGGTCCAACTGTCCAGCGATGTGACCAAATTGCATCATCACCTAACTTACCACCACCTGCTTCTTGTCCAACACCTGCATGAATAATCATTAAGTGATCAATTAAACCGTCTGGTTGATTTTTATTTCCATCACCATTTACATCATATTGATCAAATTGATCAAACTCTGATAGATCAAGACCGCTATCTACAGCTGCTTTTAATGCATCTTTTACTAAATCACGTGGTCCTTTTGGTCCTTTATTATCATGACCACCGCTAGCAGCATCCGCACCGTAATCAGCAGCTTTACCAGGAACTGTTAACCATTTTGTAACTGTTCCATCTACAGTGTAACTACCACCAGATTGCTCTTCATAATATTGTTTAAATGTTTCAATTTTACTTCCATCATCTAACGTGAATGGCTCGTCACCGAATAACATTTTTTCATAGTGTTCTTTATTAAAGTCTTCCGAATACATATAGCCAGGCTCTTTATCAATATTGTTATGTTTAAAGTCAGCGTACTCTACAAGTAAAACGAGTACTTTATCTTTACGCACATCACCGTTATACGCTTTTTGCTTTGCTGGAGATGTTGGTACTTTACCATTTAATCCGCCTTTAACTGGTCCTGTCGCTGCAGGTGTTCCTGTTGCAGGGTTATCTAATTTTTCTTTCGTGTCTGCTTTCGCATCTTTCACTTTCTTTAAAAAGTCAGATGCTTCTTTCGTAAGTTGATCCCCATTCGGTACTTCTTTCCCAGGATTTTCACCCTTTTTGTTCTCTACATACTTTTCGACAGCTTTCTTTGTTTCTTTCTCTGAAGCTGACGAATCAATTACCCCACGTTTTTTTAGCGCATCTGCTAAACGTTCTTCCGGAATTAAGTGATCATCAACTGGGCTCGTAGCTGTTTTATTCGCAGGCGTTTCAGCATATGCAGATTGAGTGCCAGCTCCGAATGAAAGGCCTAATACAGCTGTTAAAGCGATTGATGACAAAACTTTGAACGGTTTCTTGTTCATCCCATATTTCCTCCCCTAATAAATAATATGTATTACAAATTGAATTTTATTAAAAATTCAATATTTTTTCAATATTTAGTCATATTATGTAATATTTTTAATATATTTGTAAAAATTTCATAGTTAGCATACGAATATATCACAATTCAACAATGTTTTCTGAAAATATTGAAAGTTTTTATCGAACAATTTATAATTTCCATAGAGGGAGTTTAATGGGGATTTTATCTTTGTTTCATCTACACAATATTTGATAATTCACTATATAAAACACAAAATCCGATTGCATTATCATGTATTCTGTAGCAGCAATTATGACCGATAATTAGGGAGGAATTACATTTGTACAAAGATAAGACAGACGCACTGGATCAAGAATGGATTGATTTAATACTTGAAGCTCTAGATGCTGGTATCGCCATGCAAGACATCGAGCAATTTTTCCAACGTATGAAGCCATCCAGTCAGGCTCAATAGGTTTGTTCTTTTTAACGAAGTTTATGTTATAATAATGACATCATAAGACAACTACATATTGATAGAAAGGTGCGCAAATATGATTGGAGAACGTATAAAACGCCTTCGTTTACAAAAAGGTATTTCATTAACTGAACTTGCCGAAAAAGCTGGCGTTGCTAAATCTTACATTAGTTCTATAGAACGAAATTTACAAAAAAACCCTTCCATTCAGTTTCTTGAAAAGATCGCAGCAGTTCTACAAATTCCAGTTGATACTTTACTTCATGATGAAACAACAAAGGAAACTAACCTAGACTCCGAATGGACACAACTCGTTAAAGATGCAATGAACTCTGGTGTCTCCAAAGAACAATTTCGTGAATTTCTTGAATTTACAAAGTGGAAGCAAAATCAAAAATAATAATAGAAAGAAGTGCTTACAACCAGCACTTCTTTTTCTTTATAAAAAAAAGCGGGGGATACCCGCCTTTTTTATTATCTTTCTTCCCCAGCTTCTTGGTTAGCATTGAATGTCCATTCTAAATTCAATGTATCACCTTGGAAGATATTTTGGTCTTTTCCATCATCTACAAATTCAAATTGTACCCATAGATAATCCTCTGTACCAGCTTCTAATCCACCTTTTTCTCCCCACTCAGGAGCGAAGATATCTTTAGCTAAAAGATCTGAATCAGCTTTTTGTAAGTCTGCTAAAGTTGTTTCGTATACAGGCTCACTTTGTTTGTCCCAGTTCCAAAGGAATTTTACTTTAACGTGCTTACCAAAGTCTTCACCTGCATTATCACCTTTTGCATCTTTAACAGTATACTTTGTTGCTAATTTAACGTCTTTAATAGTTAACGAACCGCTGTTTTGTAATAAGAACTCTTTCTTAACAGAATCCCCTGGTTTTAAATCTTTAATATCTACAAGCGTCTTAGGGTTTAATGTAAGGTCTAACGTCCCAGCTGCAAATGTATTGTTTGATACTTCTTTATCACTAAAGAATGCAAATGTTCCTCCACCAATTAAAGCTAACCCCAATGCTGCTGATGCAACTCCCATACCTAATTTCTTTTTCAGACTCACAATCAATTCCCCCTAGCTTTTTTTATATTTTTATCACTTATTTTTCAATAAGAGATGTAAAGAAAACTATATTAGCTTAGCCAATATGTGTTCTTTTTTAAAAACCTTATGTTCATTATAACGAACAAACCTATATAAACACAACACATATTTATTAATATTTTCAGTTATTTTTATTTCTCAATATTATTTAGACTTTTCAGAAAAAATAATGATAATTTATAACTTTTTTCACACTCAAATCATTTAATACTATAAGAAAAAAGAAAAACAAAGAGGTGAGGGCTAACGTTCCCTCACACTCGTATAAATATTACTAGTCTTGCTTATTCGTTCGCTCTCTCTTACACCACATTCTTATTTTCTGGCTGTTTCACTAAAGCAGTTACTCCGCTTTCTTCTGCTCTTCTAGCTTTTTCTGTTCTTCCAATTTCTTTTGCTCTTCTACTTTTTTCTGTTCTTCCACTTTCTTTTGCTCTTCTACTTTCTTCTGTTCTTCTACTTTCTTTTGTTCTTCTACTTTCTTCTGTTCTTCTACTTTCTTTTGTTCCTCTACTTTCTTTTGTTCTTCTACTTTCTTTTGTTCCTCTACTTTCTTTTGTTCTTCTATTTTCTTTTGTTCTTCGGCTTTCTTTTGTTCTTCGGCTTTCTTTTGTCCTTCCGCTTCAATTGCAACGTTTAATTGTTGCTGAAGAGCCTGGATTTGCTCATCAATAGCTTTCAAGCTAATTTCTTTCTCAATATAGTCACGCTTCTCTTTGATACTGCGGAAGCCTTCATTTACATATATGGACACTTGCTGCATCGACTCATCTTTATTTACCTTTAATTCTTCTTGTATTTGATTGTAAGGAGCTTCTATTTCAGTATATACATTTTGCAGGGCTTCCTTCTCAGCAACAATTTTCTCACGCCCTTGTTGCCATACAGAAATCGCCTGTTTTATTTCTTCAATAGAAGTTGCTTTCGATTTCCCCTTCATCGTTCCATACTCACGCTCAATAAACTGTTTATGTTTTTCAGATTGCTCTTTTAACGTATTAACTGTTTTCGGAAATATAATTGCTGTAGAAAGCGTCGCTTCTACTTTCGTTTCATGAATGAACGCCGCTTCTGTATGCGTCATAATTTGAGATCCTAAATAAAACGTAATAGAACACATACACGGCAATATAAGCATCTTTTTAAAATTACGCGGTCTTTTCAGCATCTTAATCTCTCCCATCGAACGTTACGTTCTTTATACAGAACATTACCTATATTATAGTAAAGAACTATTAAAATTGATAGACAAATACTAGAAAAATAGAAAAAGGGCTATCCATGTGATAGCCCTTTTTATTATTATCTTTCTTCACCTGCTGTTTGTTGTGCATCAAACGTCCAATTTAATTGTAACTTATCACCTTGGAATTGATTTTGATCTTTTCCATTATCAACGAACTCAAATTTCACTTTGAATTTATCGGATTTACCTGCTGAAATACCTTTTTCATCCCAGAACCAAGCCGATAAATCATTATCTACAGCTGTAAGTGTGTCACCTTTTAATTTATCTAAAGTAGTTTGTTTCACAATTGTCTCATGTTTATCTACATTTTTTAAGAATGTTACTTTAATATGTTTACCAAAATCATCTTTATTATCTTTCTTTACATCTTCTACATTATAATCTGTTTTCAGTAGAACCTTTTTAATATTTAAAGAGCCTTTATTTTCTAGTTTAAATTCTTTTTCAATTGTATCCCCAGGTTTTAAATTCGATACGTTAACAACCGTTGATGGATTTAATGCTAAATCCAGTGTTCCAGCCGCAAATGTATTGTTTGACACTTCTTTATCACTGAAAAATGCAAATGTTCCTCCACCAACTAAAGCTGCTCCTAATACCGCTGATGTAATACCCATTCCTAATTTTTTCTTTAAAGTCATGTCCATATCCCCTTAATATATATTTGTTAACTTCCTAAACGGAAAGTATAACCAAACGAACTAGACGGATTGTTCTACTTTTTTATCTTTCTTTTCTCCGTCAATGCTACGAATAGCACCAAAAATAGAAATCGCGGAATAACCAAGTAAAAAGACTCCTGGAATAATAAGAAGTAATGCTGCTCCCGCTTTTGAATTCGCATAATTCAGTAAATAACCAACATACGGAACTGTAATATCTGCATACTTTCCAACTACATTTTCTGCAAGTACTGGCTCTAAATCTGGTCCGTTGTTGTTATCCCCTTTTGTTTCATAAATTACTTTTCCATTTGTATCTTTCACACCGATAATACGGTGAGTGATAATTTTTTGATCTTTCTCTTTAAAGGTAATAACATCACCTTTTTGATATTTAGAACCATCTTTGTTTGGTTCTATTGCAATGATTGATCCTGTTAAAAACGTCGGCTCCATTGATCCTGAAAGAACGCTCTTAAATTGATATCCCATCACTGTCGGATCACCACCGCTTGCTTTTGAAGAAATAACTACAAAAGCTAAAAAAACCATCAATGCAAATAAAACAAATGAGATCGCGTTGCTAATTATCTTCCATATTAATTTCATCGTCTCTCTCCCTCTCCGTTGTTTTATATTATTTGAAGTATGCAATATCCACTTTGTTCTTTAACAAGAACACAAGTAAATGATATAACGAACTTTAAGTTATTGCAATAAGAAAATTTACAATTATTAGTTATTTTAAGTATAGAAAAAAGACTGTGCCAAAATTTTACACAGTCTTTTTATTAGTAATTTATTTACCTTCTGATTTCATTCCTTTTGTATTTCGGCGCAACACTACATATAAAATTGCTCCAAATAATACAATCGCACCTATCCCAACACTTATTACTTTCACATTTGAGTCTTTTACTTCAGGCATAGTTGTATCTTTTTTAGGCATCGTAAAAGTGACATCTTCTGTTGAAAGAACATTTACCGTCGCAATTGTTTGATTATTTTTCGTAATATCAACTGCACCAACTACCTCACCACGATGTATTCCTTTATGATATAAAGATTCTTTATCTAATGAAGCCGCCCGGAAAATAGTTTTCACATTTTTCCCTTCATCTTTCTTAAGCATAAGCTCCGCACTTTGTTCCAACTCAGAATTAACATCTTTATTTAAATATGTTGTTTTTTGATGCCAATTATGTTTATCAAGCACCATTTGCTTTGTAAATTGACCGAAAGAATATTCCGCCATCTGCTTCAAATCTTCATAAATTTCAGGTCTTTGAGAAGCCATTACTACGCTTATAATACGATTTCCATCTTTCTCATTTAATAAAACAAGTGTATTACGTGCTTCATTCGTAAACCCTGTCTTACCGCCAATGCTATATGGATTTTCAAAAAAATTAGATTTATTAAAAATAGACACCGTCTGCCTAGACGTCGTAACTGTCGTTCTTTTCGTATTCATCGCTTGTAAAATTTCAGGATACTTTTGCACACCCTTCGTAATCATAGCCATATCATACGGCGTCGTATAATGGTTCGGATCATGCAATCCATTCGGTGTTACAAAGTGGCTATCTTTCGCCCCCAATTGCTTCGCTTTCTCATTCATCATATTAGCGAAATTCTCAACACTCCCGCCAATCCGCTCCGCAATCGCATACGACACATCATTCGCACTCAGCACCATTAAAATCATAAGCGCAGTATTTCTATTAATTGTCTCTCCAGGTTGAAACTCAATTTGATAATTACTCTTCTCTTGATCTAATGCTAATTGTGAAAATGTAAATTGATCCTCTGGCTTTGTATGCTCCATGAGTAAAATCGCTGTTAACACCTTCGTCGTACTAGCAGGAAATGCGCGGTGATATGCGTTTTTGTCATACAAAACATCTCCTGTTTTTGCATCAATTGTCGTTGCAAACTGACTAAAAACATTCGGTCCTTCCGCAGGTGGTGGTGCAACTTGTTCTGGATTTACTCCAATATTCGTCTCAGCACGCAATGTCATAGGTGTCAAAAAAAACGAACAAATAACTGTAATAAAAACCAAAATTTTCTTAAAATTTACCATATGACTCTCCCTTTTCCATTTACTCCTTAACAAAATAATAAATCTACCAATCATATGTAATTTGTATTATATTGGAAGAATTTTCACTATTTTTTACTATATCATACTTTTACGATAAAGAACATAAATATACAATAAAAATAAGAAGGAATTACTCTTTCTTATCCTTCTCATCAATCAACGAATCTATTAACTTTTGACTAGCTTCCTCGGGCGTAATCTCATCTGTTATTCCCATAAACGACCAACCTTTAGAATCAACCCACTCAACAAACTCTTGTAAAAATTCATCATGTGTAACATCCACATCAAGAATCGATCCATTAATCGAAATCGTTCTATTTTTAGACACGCGCATCTTGAACGTTTTTCTTACCATTACAACTTTTCTCCCTCTACTTCTGAATATTTATAAAGTGAAACTTTCATCAACCCTCACCAATCGGACTTTTACGGCCATCCAGACTCCAACCTAACTTCTTTACTTTTGCTGAATTTCGAGGTAAGGGATCTTACTGCCTGCAAATAGCGAGATAAAATAATCATGTATCTCTGTTATACATGATTTTCAGTAAATTGTAAAAAGGATATATTGGCCAATTGGCATATTGAAACTGAAAATCTATCATTCTGCAAAAATATCAAATGATATGTAATTGATCATAAATGACTAAATAGATTCACATAAAAATAAAATAACTTACATTTTACCACACCAAATACAAATGACTTTCTTACAATGGAATGGAGTATACTAGAAGAAAACTTAAAATGAGGAGGAACCTCATGACGCGTTGTACGTATTGTAAAACGAAGTGGACAATAAAAGATGTATGGGCAATACTCGTGACATTTGAAAAGGATTGTCCGTATTGTTTTATGAGACAATATCTATCAAAGAAAACGGTGAACGCTATGCCAGAACTTATAAGCTTACCTTTACATTTCTTACTCCCTTTTCTTGTTGATTTGAGTGCTGAAGATCCTTTGGATTGGTATCGTAAATAATATAACCACTACATCCAAAGACTACTTTCTACTAAATTCGCTTCTCATCATTATTCCTTCATACATTACTAGCATAATCGCTTATACTTTCCCTTTTGAAGATTCTCTAACTCAGCAGGAAGAGCGTCCCCTGAACAAGGTTTATCAATTATGACTTTAATAAACGATGATATATGCATACTGTTAAGCATAAAAAATTAGCATTAAGTTCCACTCAAATATTAATTGAAACCCAACACTCCATTTAATCTGTAATCTAGAATACAAGCAGTGTTTTTTATTATGCATTTTTGCATACAGTATTATTTTCTCTTGTAAATAGATAATAATGTTATATAATAAAACCAACATTTTACCAATAAAAGGTAATAATAAGTGGTGGAATAAGTAAATAACCAAAGCGTATTAACAGATTTGTTCTATGTAAATCATGATACATATATAGAATCAAAACTATGAAATTTTATCTTGTGATTAGATTACTACAAGATGAAAGATTCATAGCGAATACACTTAAGGAAAAAACGTTCCATTAGATTAATATGATATCTATCGAACGAATTGAGAATATACTTAGGGGGAATTTCAAGTGAAAACATTTGGTAAAGTATTATTAACAGGAGCTTTAGCTTTAGGCGGTTTAACAGCTATGAACATTGATACACCAAAGGCACATGCTGACGGAGCAAGCGAGTTCTGTCGTTATATTTGTGGTCCTAGCGAAACGTTGAATGGCTTCACAATTCAATTACACGCTACAGAGTACAGCTACGGCCAAAATATGATTGCAAAAATCACAAATGATAGAGCTGAAGATGTGCGCTATCGTGTAACTATTGAAAAGAAATGGGCAAGTGGCTGGGGTTACTATGAAACTGACTTCAATTTTGGCTCCGAATTACCAGCTGGAACAAACGAAGAATTTTACAATACAACTGGTTTTGGGGGACAACTTCCAGAAAACGGGGAATATCGTTACAAAGTTAAAATTACAAATGCTGACGGTTCTGTAGATACAATTTATACAGCTTCAATGACACTTACAGGAAGATAGCTCATGAACGAGCTCCATTATTTATACTTGTATTTTTGATGATATCATTGATAATTGCGGTGATATTATTATTATTGAAATAAGCTCTTCTGGGCTTATTTTTTATATACAAATTGGAATAATAATATTCAGAAAATTACATCTTTACACTATTGAAGTTTGTTGCTATTATAAGAATACGTCAAATGTTACAATATTCAACAAATTATATAAATCCTCCGATTACACGAATGAAAACACATTGCTGGTCGTAATATTTATAGTTGGGATCCCGTAGCTCAGCAGGGAGAGCGCCACCTTGACAGGGTGGAGGTCGTGAGTTCGAGCCTCTCCGGGGTCATATCCTTTAAAAAGGCCATAGCTCTACAAAAGTTTGTAAGTGTTAAGGCGTTATCCTTTGCACACCCAAAATCACCCTAGTGCTGCGTTCACTTATTTTGTAGGGTGCAGGTCATTCGTGTCTTCTTATACGGTAAACCAAATTACCGATATAACGAGGCGTTTTATTTTGTCCAGAACAGATAAAAGAGGTACAGTACAGCAAAGTTAAGTCGTACAAGTATTGAGGTTACACAGATTGAAACTTACACGTTCCAAGAGTTATTTAACATTTATATATTTGCAAAAAAAAGCAGAAGGCCTCACAAGAAGAACCCTTGAAAATAAGAAGGAATAGTTCTTAGTATTTCACCGATATTTAGAAGAATATCATGAAGATATAACACCTAATACACTTCATACAAATATTAAATGAACAAATAAGAAGATAATATCTTTACTGAGATATTATCTTCTTATTTGTTCAAATGTTAATTTTCTTATAGTTAATAAGCGTATCTATCTTTAGTAAAAATTCTTCTTCCCAACAAGCAACGAATAATCTATATATAAGACCACTCTTAGTATCTAATTCCTTTATATATATATGTGTTACATCTTTAACGTATCCTTTCCCTTTACCATATCTGCTAATAACAGAACTCCAAAATGGACTACTATTAACCTTTGGACTTAAAATATGTTGTCCTAAATAATTCTTAGTCTTTTCACCAAGACTATCCTTAAACTCATTATACAATTTAATGATATTTTCTTCCCATAGGCTTAGCAAAGTGCGACAAGAACGACTAATGTTATATTGTTTCTGTGATGATATTAGGTGGACCACTTTTAATATTTCCTTCTCAAATATTGAATCAACAAATTGACCCATCACTGTATATCCAGATTGATAAACATTGCCATTGTACCATTCACCAAAAAGTTTATTTGTGGCATTAATAGTACTTGGATGCCAAGAAGCTATGCATTGTGTTAATAGTGCATTAAATTCTTCAACTTTTATAAAATTGTTATTTAGCTTTAATGACTCAACATTCCTTTTTATGACTTCTATATACTGCATATCACTCTTGGTTATGCGTCCATTTGTTAGCCTGCGGAAGTCTGCATTCACCTTATAGATATATTTAATCAAACCTTCTTCCCTTTTCCTTATAACACTAAAAATTGTATCAATGAAAGGGATCTTTTCCTGATTATAAACTTCTACACTGGAATTAGAAATCACTTTCCCCTTTACGAAACAACCAAACGGATTATAAAATAATATATTTTCTTTATCAAAATCTAAGTTATGCAATTCTCTCCAAATAGCATTTCTTTTATGATTTATCCCTTCTTCCTCATCCTCAACTACTCCGTTATCTCCAATGGTATTCTCTGGCTGTCCTTCTTCCCAATTTACAAGCAATACTAAATTGGATTTATTGCTATGAGGTGGATTAACAATAACATTATCAATTAAACCTTTTGTATTATAAGTAATAGGATTATTAAACCCTCCAACAAAAACACAAATTGTATTTTTCTGTTTATTAAGGTAGTTATGTAAATCTTCTCTAGCTTCCCATCCTTTTGAATCAAGTCCTCTTGTATCAATAATGCTCTCTACTTTCAAAATAGCCTTATCATTAAGGACTGCACTATTTACATGTACGTTGATAACCTCGGGGATACTCATATCTTCACGTGCAACTCGATTTATTAATCCAAACTCCCTTCTAAGCCAATCTTTCTGTCCCTCCAAAGTTCCTTCACCACAATATACAATTTTTTCGGTCGTACGATGATTAAGATTAGCTCGAGTTACAATTTCCTCAATAAAATCACCAACAGTTTTAAAATCTGAAGCTAGTTTTATAATTTCATCTTCTGTTAATCTAATAAGGTTTCTCAGTCCTCTATTGTACTCTTCAGGTAAAGTAGAACTATTACCCTTATCCTCCTTTACTTCACTCCAATACGAATGACAAAGTATTTCTAATAAGCTGATTACCTTACTATTTTCCATTTTCTTAATTTCAATAAATGTTTCAGAATCTGGTACAATAACAACCTCACTCATTGTTGTACCACCAGACCCTGTCGTGAGTAATTCATTCACTTTCTTAACCTCATCCCCTAATAACTTTCTCTCTTTGGAACTTGGTTTACTGTAAGAAATCAAATCAAAGAGATGAGATGCAAGGGTAGTTTTTCCATTTCCTTTCTCCCCAATGAAAACTATTTTATACTTTTCAACTTCCAATTGGCTTTTTGCTTCAGTAAGCGTCTCCACCATGTTATTTAATTCATTAATAATATAAGATTCTTCTTCTACCTTTACTTGTTCCAAGACCTCTAATTGGAGTTGTTCTATACTTTTTATCAACTCATTTTTATCCTTCAAATCAAACACCTCCAGTTCTAATTTATCTACGGTTAGCTGACTAATTCACTTAAAATAATATGCGTGCTCAATAAATTTATGACCCTAAAGTATGATATGCAGCTTATACACTTGTGCTTAAATGTACTATATATCACAAAACAAATCGTAATATGTTCTGTCTAACACATGTGAAAATAATGTCTGTTAATATCACTTTTTTCATTTTATACGGTGATAATTTCAATTCTGATTGCAGGAGTGTTAGTTTTACTCCCCCCTTTCCAATAGATATAATGTTATAGTTCGTCGAGAGTACCCCTTATATAAAAAAGGAGACACCCATCTCTTTTGATGGAAATTGTGATGTTAAGGATTTTTTAGGTAGAGCACAACCACCACGGATACGAAATTAATGTCTACAAAAGAATCCCCTTTTCATCATAATACTTGCTTCAACATCGGCCTCACTACCCTATATTCATCACTATAAGCTTCCTTTATGATTAAAGGCGGGTAATCACTTTTTTCTTCCTCAATCATTATGAATACTTCTGTTTTCTCTTGTAATGTATTAGATTCACTATTTTTAGTAGGTTTTCTACTTGTTTTAATTTTCTTTGTTACTTCGCCAAGTTTTTGCCCAACTTCTTCTACTTTGGCAGGTTCATTCGTAACATAGTATTCTTGTTCGTCCCATACTAATATAGGTGGCACTTGTTCTCTTTTGTTACATATTATATAAGTAGTACTAGCAACAAGTAGTATACAAGTTAATAAATAGAAGATAGTTCTTTTATTCATATACTACACTCCTTATCTATCATTTCATTGGATTATATAACACAAATTATTTACGGTAAATGGATTAGGTGGTAATTTTTAGGTTTAATAATAAAAAAACCTTACCGAAGTAAGGTTCCGTTTTTACATTCTATAGTGACTGATTAATTAATACGATCATTACAATAATCGCTATAAGCATAACAACTAAACAGCCGATTAATTTATAAAATCCTCGCTTCGTTAACGTCCCACCTTGAACGTCTTTACGAATAAATAAGAATACGGCTAAAAATAATACAAGCCCAATGCCAAAAGCATACATCATTTGCATATCTTAATCTTCCTTTCTCTCCTCCATCTTAATATCTTTTTGCTAAAACAACAAATGAGATAAAGACGGTACTCATTGTAAGTGCCATAAGTATATTCAATAATTCAGTAGCTGATAGTGTAAGTATTTTTAAGTTTAAGCCGATAGAGAAAAGAAGATAATATGCCGTTAATGCAAAAAAGGTTACAAACATTCCTTTATAACGAATAAGTTTCATTCGCTCATCTTTTTCTTTAAATTGTGGGTGCAAGTAACTAAGGCAGAAACACATAATCATCATTGCAAGTAACGTATAAGTAGGACTTGGCGGTGCAGAATGCGTCATTATACCTGTTAATATCATAAATCCACTCATAAATAGAAAAATAATCCCCATAATTACAAAGTACTTTTGTGAATAATTCATCCCTATCCCCCCTCTTCTTTTCCTTCATAAATAAATACATGTTCTATTGTTGTCTGAAATGTTTTCGCTATTTCAAATGCTAGCGGAAGTGATGGATCGTATTTCCCTTTTTCAATTGAGATAATGGTTTGTCTGGAAACTCCAAGTTTCTCAGCCAACTTTTCTTGAGATAGTCCAAATTTTTTCCGGTATTCGACCATTTTATTTTCCAAGGAAATTTCTCCCTCCTTCCATATACCGAGTATATATGTAAAGGAAACTTTACGTCAAGTTCCCTTTACATATATTTTGATTATTATTCACGCTATTTATATAGAAGAAACTTTTTTAAATTTCAGCACGTCTATTTTGAAGCGAAACACAAAAAACTGTAAAGAAATGTTACTATATCTCCTCACTTCTTTTTTTAAAATTTAATATCTCCATATTTGTTTTATCCTTTTAAAATATTTCATTTATTTCTTTATTTCACGAAATGCGTTATTTGTTTTACGGTGTTTTTCGTCATATTTATAGAAACTAACTGTTTATGAAGCATTTTTTATGTTTAGCAACTTTTTTTGTAGAAATCCTTCACTTTCCTTTCAATATTTAACACTATCTAAATAAAGTTTACGATAAATTCATAATTTTTTATTTTTTATACTATATTCCGTTATATTGTTGTATAATATCTATGAAAGCGCTTATTATTTCAATATACATAATTCAAACTATTTTTATCGAAACATTCTAACTATTATACCTATATTTAAATGCAACAATTATAGCTATTAGTATAGGCATACCAAATATATCCACCCCATTTTTCTGTAAAATTACTTTATAACATGAAAGATTAACTTGGGTGATAAGTTATTGTGAATGTTTTTTTACAAAACAGATAAGTAATAGTGTTTGGTATTATGTAAATTATTGTAATAACATAAGAGTAAAGAAAACATTTACATTGATTACTGATTCATTACTTATTGAAAAAGAGCAAAATGCACCTTTGTATGGAAAAGGATTATATGCATTGGGAGGTTTAAACAAATGACGAGGAAGAATACAACGACAAACCCTTGGGCCAAGTTCCACGGTCCGAACCTTGGTTATGTTATTGAGCAGTATGATCTTTACGTAACTGGAGCAGGTTCTGTTGATCCGGAATTACAAGAGCTTTTTGAAATTTTTGGAGCTCCTTCGTTTCAAGATGATGTCGTAACAGGGGACAACACAGCAACACATTTTTCTCCTCAAAACACAGGTAACATTGAAAAAATTCTTAAAGTCGTTCAACTTGTTGAGCAGATTCGTTCTTTCGGGCACACGTTGGCTCACATCAACCCGATGGAAGATGCTGCAAATGGACAATCTCTTCTTGAGAAAGCAATGAACGAACTGAGCAATGCTGACTTGAAAGCGATTCCAGCGAAAACAGTATGGCCAGATGCACCAGAAGGTATTCACACTGCACTTGATGTAATTCATAGATTAAAAGACGTTTATACAAAATCTTTAGCTTATGAATTTTCTCATATACAAGATAGTGAAGAACGCGCGTGGTTGCATCAAATGGTGGAATCAAATTCATTGCGTCAACCACTATCAAATAAAAAACGAACTGCTCTTTTAAAACGTTTAACAGCTGTTGAAGGTTTCGAGCAATTCTTGCATAAAACATTCGTTGGGCAAAAACGTTTCTCTATCGAGGGCGTTGATATGCTTGTACCTGTTTTAGATGAAATTGTTCTAGAAGGTGCTAAAAACGGCGTAGAGGATGTCATGATTGGTATGGCTCACCGCGGTCGCCTAAGCGTACTTGCTCACGTATTAGAAAAACCATATAGTCACATGTTTGCTGAGTTCAAACATGCAAAAATAGAAGGCGCAGTAGCCAATTCTGGCTGGACTGGCGACGTGAAATACCACCTAGGTAGAGAACAAGTCGTTAGTAACGAAGAAGTTAGCACTCGCGTTACATTAGCAAATAACCCGAGTCATCTTGAGTTCGTGAATCCTGTAGTAGAAGGTTTCGCACGTGCTGCTCAAGAGAATCGTAAAAAATCTGGTCTTCCAGATCAAGATACTTCAAAATCATTCGTAATTTTAGTTCATGGTGATGCTGCATTCCCTGGTCAAGGTATTGTATCTGAGACACTCAACTTAAGCAGATTGAACGCGTATCAAACAGGCGGAACGATTCATGTTATCGCAAACAATGCAGTTGGTTTTACGACTGATAGCTATGATTCTCGTTCTACGAAATATTCAAGTGACCTTGCAAAAGGTTTCGATATTCCGATTGTTCACGTGAACGCTGATGATCCGGAAGCTTGTCTTGCAGCTGCTAACCTTGCGATTCAATATCGCATGTTGTTCAAAAAAGATTTCTTAATCGATTTAATTGGTTACCGCCGCTACGGTCATAACGAAATGGATGATCCAGCAGTTACGCAACCACAAGTGTACAAAAAAATTAAAAACCATCCAACTGTAAGAGCAATTTATGCAGATCAATTACAAGCTGCTGGTGTTCTAAATGCAGATGAGGTTGAAACAATTACACAGTTTACACAAGAGCAATTAAAATCCGACTATGCACAAGTACCACCAGCTGATACGAGTGATGCAACAATTCACGTTAAAGTACCAGATGTTGTTGCAAAAGGTATTCAGTCAATTGATACTGGTGTTGAGATTGACTCACTTCGTGCAATTAATGAAGGTCTACTATCTTGGCCAGAAGGCTTTAACGTATATCCGAAAGTGAAGAAAATTCTTGAGCGCCGTAAAGATGCTCTTGAAGAGAACGGTAAAATTGAATGGGCACTTGCTGAATCATTAGCATTCGCTTCTATTTTACAAGAAGGTACGCCAATTCGTTTAACTGGTCAAGATTCACAGCGTGGTACATTCGCACACCGTCATATCGTATTACACGATACTGATACAAATGAAACATATTCACCGTTACATCGCTTACCAAACATTAATGCTTCGTTCTCTGTTCATAACAGTCCGTTATCAGAGGCTGCTGTTGTTGGTTACGAATATGGTTATAACGTATTCGCTCCAGAAACTCTTGTTATGTGGGAAGCGCAATATGGTGACTTCTCAAATACTGCGCAAGCATTATTTGATCAATATGTTTCAGCTGGAAGAGCAAAATGGGGTCAAAAATCTGGTTTAGTTCTTCTATTACCACACGGTTATGAAGGTCAAGGACCAGAGCACTCTAGTGCACGTCCAGAGCGTTTCTTACAGTTAGCTGCTGAGAATAACTGGACAGTTGCAAACTTAACGAGCGCGGCTCAATACTTCCATATCCTGCGTCGTCAAGCATCTATCTTAGGAACAGAAGCTGTTCGACCATTAGTATTGATGACGCCGAAGAGTTTATTACGTCACCCACTTACGCTTTCAACTGCTAGTCAGTTAAGCGAAGGACGTTTCCAACCTGCTTTAGAACAAGAAAACCTTGGCATGAAACCAAATAAAGTAAAACGTCTTGTTTTAAGCACAGGTAAAATGGCAATTGACTTAGCAGCAGAAATCGAGTCTGGTAAACATGAGTACAACTTAGACGAAGTTCATGTCGTTCGTATTGAGCAATTGTACCCATTCCCTGCTGAGAAAGTTCAATCTATTATTAAACGCTTTAAAAACTTAGAAGAAATCATTTGGGTTCAAGAAGAACCTCGTAATATGGGCGCATGGCATTACATGGCTCCAATTCTGTTCGAACTTGCTGGAGATAAAGTGAAAACAGGTTACATTGGACGTCCTGATCGCTCTAGTCCATCTGGCGGCGATCCATTCGCTCACAAAGCTGAGCAAGAACTAATTGTTGCACATGCTTTAGATGTGAAGTATAACTTCCGTCAAGATAAACAAGAAATTGAAGTTTACAGCAACTAAAAAGTAACAATGAAGGTTTCTAGCTTGTTCCTTGGGCAGAATATCTGCCCAAGGCCAGGCTAACAAATGGAGATTACCGAAGACAAAAGAAGAAAAAACACACCGTTAGGCAAATAAGGGGAGGACATTTAAAATGATCGAAATTAAAGTACCTGAGCTTGCAGAATCTATTACTGAAGGAACTATTTCACAATGGCTTATCAACGTAGGCGACAAAGTTGAGAAAGGTGGCAGCGTTGTTGAGCTTGAAACTGATAAAGTCAATGTAGAAATCATTGCAGAAGATTCAGGTATTGTATCGAAGTTACTAGGCGAACCTGGGGATACAGTTGAAGTTGGAGCAACTATCGCAATTTTAGATGCTAATGGAGCACCAGTTGCAGTAAGTACACCTGCACCGGCTGCTGAGCAACCAAAACAAGAAACGGCTGAAGCACCGAAAGCTGCGGCACCAAATGGTGAGCAAACTGCAACACTACAAGGTTTACCAAATACAAACCGTCCTATCGCATCACCAGCTGCTAGAAAAATGGCTCGTGAATTAGGAATCGACTTAAACGACGTACGTAGTACAGATCCACTTGGACGCGTGAGACCACATGATGTACAAGCTCATGCTGCAGCACCAAAAGAAGCACCAGCTGCTCCAAAGAGTCCAGCTCCTACTCCAGTTGCAAAAACGGAATTCGAAAAACCAGTTGAGCGCGTGAAAATGTCCCGCCGCCGTCAAACAATTGCAAAACGTCTTGTAGAAGTTCAACAAACATCTGCAATGTTAACAACATTTAACGAAGTTGATATGAGTGCGATCATGGAATTACGTAAAGAACGCAAAGATGCTTTCGAGAAAAAACATGATGTACGTCTTGGCTTCATGTCATTCTTCACAAAAGCAGTTGTTGCAGCATTAAAACAATTCCCACTATTAAATGCTGAAATTCAAGGTGACGAGCTTATCATTAAAAAATTCTATGATATCGGTATTGCAGTAGCAGCTCCAGATGGATTAGTTGTTCCAGTTGTACGCGATGCTAACCAATTAAACTTCGCTGAAATCGAAAGCGAGATTCGTGAATTAGGTAAAAAAGCACGCGATAACAAACTTTCATTAAAAGAACTACAAGGTGGTACATTTACAATTACAAACGGTGGTGTATTCGGTTCTCTAATGTCAACACCGATCCTAAATAGCCCTCAAGTTGGTATTTTAGGAATGCATAAAATTCAAGTACGCCCAGTTGCAATTGATAACGAGCGTATGGAAAACCGCCCAATGATGTACATTGCTTTATCTTACGATCACCGTATTGTAGATGGTAAAGAAGCAGTTAGCTTCCTTGTTGCTGTTAAAGATATGCTTGAAGATCCAAAGTCATTATTATTAGAAGGTTGATAGATTAAAAATCTATTAAAGGCTGTAGAATGATTCATTCTACAGCCTTTTTTTATTGTGTTCATACGGGACAAATTTCATGACATAAGGTAATAATGTATGCCTAAACGTAAGGAGGATTAAAATGAATAACCTTCCAATTCATGCAAAACTTAAAGTAAATAAGGATACTTTCTTCCTCCCCGATTCAAACGGGGGTGTCTATTTTCGAAATAACGCCAGTTCATTTCGCATGGACGGTGATGGAATTTATGACTGGATTGAAAAATTAATGCCAATGTTTAACGGGAATTATTCTTTAGCAGAAATAACCGATGGCCTCCCTCTCCCCTATCAAAATCGAGTATTTGAAATTGGAGAGATTTTATATGAAAATGGTTTCGTTCGCGATGCAAATCAAGATGCACCTCATGAATTAAACAGTACATTACTCGACAGATATGCTTCACAAATTGAATTTTTAGAAGCTGATTCTCATTCAGGTGCTTTAAAATTTGAAACATACCGCGGAGCAAATGTCCTTGTACTTGGCTCCGGAGATATGCTTACTTCTTTAGTTTCTTCTTTATTAGAATCTGGTTTACCTACATTTCATTACCTCGTTACAGATCGAGATGAAACAAACTATGACAGAATACATGAGCTAATAGAACGTGCATATGAAGTTGATAATAGTGTACTCCTTCAAGAAATCGATACTACAATTGACCGTCCCTTGCATGAAGTATTCGAACCTTTTGATTGGATTTTATATGTTTCTCAAAATGGAGACATTGACGGTTTAAAAACAGTTCACACTATTTGTAGAGAAACGAAAAAGAATTTTATACCAGCTATTTGTTTATCAACACTCGGTATAGCTGGACCTGTCGTAACGGAAAATCGTGATGAATGCTGGGAATCCGCATGGCATCGGCTACATGAAACGACTTTGCAAAATGAAAATTCATCGGATTCCTTCTCACCAATTACATCTGCCATGTTAGCAAATGTAATCGTTTTTGAATTGTTTAAACATGTCGCGGATGATTCATATCGTGAAAAAGAATCACAATTCTTTTTATTAAACTATGAAACACTTGAAGGAACGTGGCATCCTTTTATAAAACACCCTCTTGCAACTGATGAAAGTTTTACAATTGATACGATAGAAAATCTTTCTGAAAAACTTGAGCATCGGTCGAACCAACATACTTCAACTGATGTATTCCGATTTTTTGACTCATTAACTTCTAAAGAATCCGGTATATTCCATGTATGGGATGAACAAGATTCATATCAATTACCGTTATCACAGTGCTATATTCAAGTAGCCAATCCACTATCAGATGGCCCAGCTCCCCTTCTGCCTCTTATGACTCGCAGTGGATTGACTCATAATGAAGCACGCCGAGAAGCTGGTTTAACAGGAATTGAAACATATGTAGCAGAAATCATTCACCGCCTTATTCCTGAACATAACGATATCGGTATCGGGGCTGGAGAAACGATGACAGAAGGATTTTACCGGGCACTACAACAACATTTAAACAATAAATTGTATGAGCGGCAATCACATATGCTAGAAGAACTTACAACGATTGATTTAACTGATATTCACGATAAACATTGTAGATTTTATTACGATGCCCTTGCTACAATTCATGAAACACCTAAAATCGCAATGAGCGAAGAGATTCTTAGTTTTCCAGTCGTTTGGGTTGGTATAAATGATAGATGGTACGGTGCATCTAATATTAATATGACGTTAGCGTTACGGAACGCACTACAACTATCACTGCTCCACATTCAAAGTGAAGAGACTCCTTACAGAGCTAATATCTTGCCTGAATCGTCTATTATTTTATATGACACGGATTCTTTTAGAGTGGAAATACAAGCGGAAGAAGACATTCCAAGCGTACAATCTTTACAACTCGCCTTACAACATTTAGAAGAACATAATTTTTACCCATTCGTATTTGATTTAGCAATTGAACCATTTTTGAAAGAAAGCTTAGACGGTGTATACGGAGTATTAATTGCAAAGGAGGACGGTCTATGACTCAAAATATATTGCTTATAGGGGATGGCCTTCTTGCAGACTATGTACATGATCAATTATGCAAACAATATTCCATCATTCGCCAGCATACCCTTACAGAAGAACTTCCTGAAAATATTCATCTCGCTCTCGTATTACATGATGGATCTCCTTCTACTATTCATCATGATGCTGAGCTAATTTTTCGGTCAAAACATATCCCGTGGCTACGTGGTTTTACTTCATTTGGCGAAGGTATTATCGGTCCTTACATTCATCCTCTTGCGCCCGGATGTTCCCATTGTTCTGATGGACGCCGTTTTATCGCTGGCTTTGATCAAAAAGAAATGTGGGAACTACAGCGGAAATATGCCTTTAAAGCAGATAATGTAACGAGGCGTGATGTACGTGCCACCCAAAATGGAATGTTGCAAATGTGCCATATTATTTGCGCAGAAACAGAAAAAATATTAACTCATAACCATTCCTCTTTAGAAAATGAACTTATTTTACTAAACTTACAAACATTACAATGTACGCGGCATTCTTTTCTTCCAGATCCTCTCTGTCCTGTATGTAGTAATTTACCTGATGATACTGCGGATGCGGCGGAAGTTTCTTTACAACCGAGTTTAAAAGTAAGCACCGAAACGTATCGCTGCCGTTCCATTCATGAATTAAACACATTTTTAACAAGAGACTATTTAGATTATCGGGTCGGTATGTTGAACGGCAAAATACAGCATTCTTTATTACCATTCGCTGACGTCATTATAAACATGCCATTAATGTTTGGAAATGAAGGTGTTGCAGGCCGAACTCATTCATTTGCAGTGAGTGAAGCAACTGCCATTTTAGAAGGTTTAGAACGATATTGCGGTATGTCGCCTCGTGGAAAAAAAACAAATGTGCATGGTAGTTTTCATGATTTAGAGGAACATGCACTAAATCCCCTCACACTCGGTGTACATACAAATGAACATTACAATCGTAATAATTTTCCATTTAAACCGTTTGATCCTGATTATGAGCAAAACTGGGTATGGGGATATTCTTTATCACAAAACAGACCGCTTTTAGTTCCTGAATCAATTGCTTATTACAGCCTCGGTCATCGAGATGCTTTCGTGTATGAAACATCAAATGGATGTGCAATTGGCGGTAGTTTAGAAGAAGCGATTTTTCACGGCATTTTAGAAATTGTAGAGCGTGATGCCTTCTTACTCACTTGGTATGCCGAATTACCTCTTCCCCGCCTTGATCTTAATTCAGCAAATGATACAGAATTACAATTAATGATCCAGCGGTTACGTACGATTACCGGATATGAATTATACGCTTTTAATGCGACGATGGAACACGGCATCCCGAGCTTATGGGTAATTGCAAAAAATACGCGTGAAAATGGAATGAACGTTGTTTGTGCGGGAGGCGCTCATTTAGATCCTATTCGAGCCTTAAAAAGCGCCATTCAAGAAATAGCAGGCATGTTACTTATAACAGACGATGAGCTCGAGCACAAAAGAGAATACTACGAAAAATGCTTACAAGATCCTTATTTCGTTAATAAAATGGAAGACCATAGTATGCTGTATGGATTGAAAGAAACGGAAGAACGTCTTCACTTCCTTTTACGAGAAGATGCACCGGTGCAAACGTTCCAAGAAATGAATGTATCACAATCATTTGATATGGATTTAACATCCGATCTCCACCAACTTTTAAATCGTTTGCATCAATCTAATCTGGAAATAATTGTTGTAGATCAAACCGTTCCCCTTATAGAAAAGAACGGACTATACTGTGTAAAAGTTATTATTCCAGGCATGTTACCGATGACGTTCGGACACCATCTTACTCGGGTTACAGGATTGGACCGGGTATATACCGTACCGATGACACTTGGATATACAGACGAACCTTTAACGAATGAAAAATTAAATCCACATCCACATCCGTTTCCATAGTAAAGGAGGGATTTCATGCAGCTAGATACTTTTTTACATCATCTCCATTTCTCTATCGATGAAATTATGCCGAATCATGAGGTGGACTGGAAAGACGCACCGCTTCCTTATAAATTATATCGAAATGTACCTACCATCCCGCTCTCCTTAGAAATCCCGTTATCTTTATCGAACTCTTCTACTACACCTACTCTAAATGAGATTGGTTATTACCTTTGGTATTCATTTGGTGTAACACAATTATGTCAGCTAAATAGCGAGAGAAATGTATTACGTAGATCCATTCCTTCAGGCGGTGCCTTATACCCGAATGAATTGTATATCTATTTAAAGGTTGACGATTATCCAGACGGCATTTACCATTATGACGCCGCACATCACCGACTTATTTTACTTCGCGAAGGAAATTTCGATTCTTATTTAACAGACGCACTCGGTAATCGCTGTAATATACATGATTGTTTCGGTGCTGCATTCGTATCCACTATGTTTTGGAAAAACTTCTTTAAATACAATAACTTTTCATATCGACTTCAAGGATTAGATAGCGGGGTTCTCATTGGACAATTACTAGAATGTGCAAAACAGTTCGGTTATACGAACGGCGTATACTTTCAATTTCTAGACCGTGCACTGAACCATTTACTCGGATTGTCAGAAGGTGAAGAAAGTTTGTATGCCGTTATTCCTTTAAGTACAGAGCCAGAAACTAATTGGTTTCACAATGATTACCGTGAAAATAAAACAGTTACTTCTCATGAGTTGTTGCAACAAATTCCGCCGCTCGCACATGAACATTTCATTCGCTCAAAACATGTAGATGAATATCCGATGATAACAAAAATAAATGAAGCTTCTATGATCGAATCGACAGCACACTTCCAAACACTACATCATGAAGAGCACTATCAACATAATACGTACGCTGTACAGCTACCAAAAGTAGAACGGTTATCGTATGATTTCTTGCAACTTTGCAGAAAACGATATTCTCCTGATGCGGACTTTATTTTAACGAAATGGGATGCAGCCGAGCTCGCTACTTTACTACAAGAAGCGAGTCTCTCCTTCCCCTATTACAACGATCTTGACGGTAAGTATACAAATGAAAATACACGCATCTCCTTATATGGATGTTTTTATAACGTGAAAAATATTAAAAACGGGGCTTACGCTTATAACAGTAAAACACATTCCATACAACCAATTCGATATGGAGACCTTCGCTACCCACTTCAGTCTAGTATGACGATGGATAACGTTAACCTTTTTCAAGTACCACTTTGCTTACATGTAGTCGGAAAGAAAGATTACTATACACGTGCATTAGGCTATAGAGGATACCGCATTCACCAAATGGAAGCAGGTATACTCGTTCATAAACTCATTTTCGCTGCAACTGCTATGGGGATGGGCGGGCATCCGTTACTAAGTTTTGATACAAATTCATGTGATCAATTGTACGGTATTGATGCTGGGAATGAAACATCTCTTATTCAAGTTCCAGTTGGGGCATATCGGGCGCGGAATTGGTTAAAAGGGGCTTTGCATAGTTAAAAGCACGCCGATGGACGGCGTGCTTTTTTACTAGATTAACTTAAAAATACTCTTAATTTGTCTAGCAAATAACCAATTTTTCGTACCGTAGTTATCATTTAAACTATCTAAATTAATAGATTGTCCGTTAGCAAACTTTAATTCTAACGTAGTATTTTTGTCATTTGTTTTTAAATTACTATTGGTAATGGCATCATACTTTAATTTTTCAATCTCAACATATTCGTCTTTTTCTTGTCCAATCACGACATGGTCTTGGAAGAAGAAAAAGACTTCTACTTTTTTACCGAAACAAAATACGTTTTTCGTATAAATTAATGTCGCGTTATCAAGTCCGACACATACTTCTTTCATTTCTTCCACAACGTGTCCAAAGTCTTCTTCATGTCTTGCATTTGATTCAGCAATCCATTCTTCGATTGTTTTCATGTTAATTGCCATACTGCGCCCCCTGGTTCGTTCATTGCTTCGTTTAAAAAATAAATACTATATGAAAATATAAGCGATACGTACGATGTTTTCAAGGGGGCACGGTATATTCAAAATAAAGTGAAACTTTATTTACTCCCTCATTGTAAAAAAAATAGCACTTTAAAAAGTGCTATTCCGCTCTCCTTGCCGCTTGCTGAATTGGGTCCCACACGCTGTTATATGGTGGTGCATAACTTAAGTCGACATCTTCTAAATCATGAATACTCATTTTATTGAAAAGCGCCATCGCAATCACATCAATACGTTTATCTACGCCTTCTTCTCCAATTACTTGTCCACCTAATAATTGTTTCGTGTCAGAACGGTATAGTAATTTTAAGTAAAGTGGTTTCGCATTTGGATAATAGCCTGCCATATTTGTGGAATCTACTTTGACTGTTTTATACGGGATATGTAGTCCTTTTGCTTCTTTTTCATTTAAGCCTGTTCTTGCAAGCGTCAAATTCATAAATTTAATAATGCCTGTACCTAACGTTCCTTTAAAAGCTCTTCGTTTATCCAGCATATTCAGCCCGGCAAGTCGCCCTTGTTTATTTGCAGTTGTTCCAATTGGAATATGGTCATAAATTTCTTTTATCACGTGATAATGTGTCGCACAATCACCAGCTGCATATACATCTTGCACATTCGTCTGCATATATGCATTTACCTCGATGGCCCCTTTATGATTTGTACGTATGTTCGTTCCTTCAAGAAAATCAGTATTCGGCTTCACTCCGACAGATACTAAAACAAGATCCGCTTTATACGTACCTTTATCCGTTTCAACTGCTTCTACTTGTTCATTCCCTTTGAACGCTTTTACATTTTCATTCGTTAAAATTTCAATATGATGTTTATCTGCTTCTTTATGTATATACTCCGCCATATCCGCATCATAAATCGTACCGATATGATCATTTCGCTCAATCATTCTTACTTTCTTACCAAGTTCGACGAATGTTTCTGCCATTTCCAGTCCGATTGCACCACCTCCAATAATCGTTACATCTTCAACTTTACTCGTTTCTAGCGTTTTTAATATGCGCTCAGCATCAGGAATTGTTTTTAAAAGATGAACACCTTGTAATTCCCGTCCCTCCCATTCTGGCATAACAGGACGCACTCCAGTCGCAATTAATAATCGATCATATGGAAATTCAAAGACATCTTTCGTCTTCGTATGCTCTGCATACACCATTTTCTTTTCCGTATCTACTTTCGTTACTTCATGACGCACTTTCGCATCAATTCCATATTTCTCACGAAACGTCTTCACGTTGCGCGCAATTAACTTTTCAGTTGAAGCGATAGCACCACTAATGACATACGGTAATCCACACTGAGCGTATGAATAAATTTCACCTTTTTCTAAAGTTACAACATTTGCATTTTCATCGTTTCTAACAATTTGCATAGCTGCACTCATACCAGCTGCATCTCCGCCAATAATGACATAGTTCACTTTACCACTCCTTCTTTTTTACATATTCTTTACGTTTTCCATATTTTATAGAAATAACACCTACTTCCATTGTAAAGAAAGAGAATTTCATCTTCAAATTTGGTGCACAAACTTATGTATGAATAGGTAACTGTCGTGTCTTATAAACAACATGTTTAATATGCTATAACAGTAACTATTGAAAGTAGGTGAAACATACATGTGCGCTGGTCTTCTCGCTCAGTTTCCAGAGGAACCGAAAGAACCGAAAGCCGCCCTCCCGCTTGAACAAGAATTTACCGTTAATGCAACATTATACAGTGCTCGCGCTTGGTTATCAGACAATGATACTTTCTCTCAAACTATTTGGAAAGCCACTCGCTTTGCTTCTGCATCACATGCTGGTAAGTCCATCTTCCCCGTCGGTACTATTAAAGTTGTAAATGTTTCTGATGATACAATAACGGTTACTATATCATCAGAATCAGATGATGCACTCAAAATAGTCGTTCCTCCTCATTCTGAAGCTGCCTTAACGTCTAGTTCTTTATCTGATGTGCAAGCCAGTACATCCGGGGGAGCAAGTAAAGTCACATTTCTCTTTCATATCTTTTTCTCTAGGGATCCTGGTACAGCTAAATAACGATAGAAAAGGTACAGCAATATACACTGTACCTTTTTCAAGCGCTCTATTCTCTTGATTTGATTAGTTCAACATTATAAGTTTCAATATCTGTTAACGTTCCTGTAAAATAAGGATTTTCTCTATACCAAGACTGTTTTGCAAAATACGCTTGCATATCTTTCGTTTGAAAAATATGGCCATGCCTTGCATATATTTCGTTTCTAGCAATTTTCAACTGCTCTTTCGATAAATATGTTAAATCTGCGCTCGTTAATTTTCGAATATCACTATCAGGAAAGATGAAACCATTATATACATACTCAGTCGTAGGTGGCGGGGTAACATTATAAACAACTGTTTTTTCTGTACTTTTCTTTTGGAATGGAAGATTATAAGACGAAAGTGCCGTTACCGTCTCTACTTTTGTCGTTTCCCGTCCACTTTCTCCATTTCGTTCTAAATAAATCGTCGCACTTCCATCAGTCGCTACAGGCCCCCATGTAATTTCTTCTCCTGCCAGCGCTGTAACTGGTTTTTGATTTACGTACAATGTTGCACCAGGCGCGTTCGTTTGAACTGTAATATATTGACCTTGCAACGTTAAATCTACCGTTACGTTATTTTGGCTTTGTTTCATAAGTACAACCTTTTCCTCACGCAATAGTTTTACGTAGTCATTTTTATATTCTGATTGAAACACTTGATTTCCCGGAAGAAATGGCCCATATTGCTTCTCAAACTTTTTGTCATCTGTCTTATCAATTTCTTTTCCGTTCATTTTTAACGATACGTCTTTTTCATTTGTAAGCAAAGTTGTATAGTACGTCTTCGCTTTCAATTTATAGCGATCAAATATAACGAAATACTTTCCGTCTTTCGTTAATGAAAAATCAGCTCTTTCTATTCCGTCCCGTTGTTTTTCACCTTGTCTCAAGTATTCTCTTAATTCATTTACGTAAGATGGATTTTCTTTTATATATGAAAATAGAGGCGTTACGCTCTCTCTCGTTATCATAATCGATGGATCATCTGCCGTAACGATCTCAGCTAATTTCTCTCCGTCTCTCTCTTGTAAAATCGTAATCATCCGGTCTACTTGTGCCACCTGCGTATAATACGACGATCCGTACAAATACAATCCAATAATCGCTATAACAAATAGCGCTAACAGTGTAATGCCAACTTTTACACCACCGCTCATGTTCTTCTTTACTACAGAACGTCCCCTCTTCGTCCCGCAGTTTTGACAAAATTGCACACCATCTTCAAACTGAACTCCGCACTTTGTACATACCTTCATCCAGTCAACCACCTTTTCATTAGAAGCCAGTTATTCCTTGTGTTAAGGCTTGAATTATCGTGCTAATGTAAGACCAAAGTACAATGAATGTTGCTATTCCAATTAAAACATTCGCAATAATAAGTGTGTAAACGAGATCTAATCCGCCATTGGCTAGTTTTAATACCGCTACAGTTATACTAATCCCTATATAAGTTGTAGCTACCGATAATAATATCGGTAAGAAAAAGATTAATAAGAAACTAAAAAGAAAAGAAAGGACTAATATGACAATAGCCGGCGTCGCTATCGTTCCCCATATACCGAATACTTCAAGAAACGAAAAAGATGATTTCATCATCTTACCACTTACAAAAATAATAAATCCGACAAATAAAGTTAAAATTAATAAAAAGAAAAAGACCGTTATAGATTCTCCAAAAAACGTGGGAGTAGGTATATCTGGTGCAAATGTTCTCGTAACTGCTGATGCTGCACTCATCATTCTATAAAAAATACATGCTCCTAAAAAACAAATAAGAATAAGACTTACAATTCCATTTCGCACTTCAATAGCGCCGCTTTTCATAATCGCTGTCGGTGCTTGTAATGCATGTTTAAAAAATTGAAAATAGCCGCTCGCAAACCGCTTCGCTTGTTCTACCGTTTCATTTGGCCCAGTTTTCTTCGCTTGTGCCGCACGTGCTTGTTCCGGCCCTTCTTCTTGACCACTACTTGCCACTACCTCTTCCGTTAACGAATGTCCACAATTCCCGCAAAATTTTGCCTCCGCTGCATTTTCTGTATGACATGACGGACATTTCATTCTCTTATCCCTCCTTAAGCATATACCATATAGGGTGTTACAAGTTCAATATATGACTTTGGACATAAAACATGACTACAAGAAAAAGATTCTGAAATCCTTCTTCCGAAAGAAAATATATGTGCTAGTAATCTTGAAAAAATGCTATTATGAAACAGAATAAATAATATTTTTAACAGATTGGATGACTGGCAATGGAATTGGTAAACTCAATTTTTCAAATATTCCTTACGAGCGTAATCCAATTATTTTCTTTAATTGGCGTTATCATTGTAATTGGATTTCTATTAGGTTATTTAGAATCACTAACACGAATGTATTGGTCGAGGGCTTTCGGAAGAAAAGGATTCCTTTTAACGGCGTGGATTGGTGTTCCGATTCACGAACTTGGACATGCCATTATGTGCGTACTGTTCCGTCATAAAATTGTAGCAACGCAGTTTTTCCCAACAGATACAAGTCAAGGAGCATTAGGTTACGTACAACATCAATACAATCAAAAAAGTGTGTATCAACGAATTGGGAATTTCTTCATCGGCATCGGGCCTATTATTTCTGGTATTACTGCATTAATCCTTTTAATGCGCTATTTCGTACCAGAATCATATTTTTTATTTAATACAACTCTCGAAAAAACGATTGCTTCTACTTCTATTAATGTAGAAATGATCCAAAACATGCTCTTATCGACGTTTGTATTATTGAAAAGCTTATTTACAATCGGCAATTTATTGAATCCTTTCTTTTGGTTATTTTTATTTATCGCCATTTGTATTTCCGCACATATCGCTTTAAGTAAACCAGACATTAAAGGATCAATAGACGGAGTTATCGTCATGTTTATCGTTTTATTTTTATTCAACATCATAGCGGGACTGTTTCAATACGACAGTAACCAGCTAATTGGACAGGTTATGAAATATAATATGTATCTCATTGCGTTTTCTAGTGTAGCACTGCTTTTCTCTTGTCTTTCTACACTTGTTAGTTTTGGGTTTTATAAAATAAGAAGAGGGCGTTCTTTTTGAACGCCCTCTTCTTATTAATTATTCCCCTTATAATCACAATGCTCAACAGGCACACGAGCATGCCCTTCTTCATCGGTACACCATGACTGTGATTGGAATGCAAGAAAGATACCAATCCATTCTTCTTCCTTTTCAAAGTGAATGAGTATCCCTCCGTCTTGCCATATACCATTATCACCTTTCCATTTCTCTACATTCCCTTGATTCATGTGAATATCATGTATACCGTTTCCTGGTTTGAAATGAAAATAGGAATCTGGTGTATTTTCTTCTGGTCCCCATCTTTCACCAAACGCGTAAATAATCGCTTTTTCTTCTATCGCTCGCTTTATATAACGTTCTATTTTTTCGTTTAAATCATTATCTGCTCCTGCTTTTTCGGGAGGCAAAGGAATCATTTGTTTTGAATCAAATAGATTTCCTCTTACATAATCTAAAGCCACTTTCGGTTCATTGTTTTTTATTTCTGTAAAACCGAATGGTAATGTCGGTAAAATATGAATTGCTTCTGATTTAATATTGTTACTCGCAAAATATAAAACTTCTGATGGATAACTTTGCGACTTTACGTTAATTGCAATACGATAATCTACTCCTGTTTCGCCCTGTAAATGAACTTGATAATGAGGTGTTTTCCCTTTTCCAATCTTTGATTGTATAACTGTACCTTTTAACACACCGTAGTTTTTTAGGGGCATACATTTCATCTCCTATTCATCTAAAATCGGCAAGGATACCCCCTACTTCAATCGTGTGAAGGGCGATAGCCCAACGATAAGTGGGGGAGGAATTGCCGGCAGATACGGTATGGTACGTTAAAAATCCTAAGATTCTGTACCATATCAAGTATCTGAAACTTCCACCTTTCCTCCTACTTTCTCTACTTAAGTTGTTTGCTTTCACTAAAAATCTGTTACAATTTAATTAGTGAAAGGCGGTGAAAATAATGCCTACAATTACTGCAAAAATACAAATCCATGTTTCCGATAATCAAGCTGAAAGTCTAAAGATAACAACGAACGCTTACCGCAAGGCTTGTAATTGGTTATCAAAACACATATTTGAAACAAAGAACCTTAATCAAGTAAATCTCAATAACTTATATTATTCTGATTTACGAAATCAATTTAGGTTAAAAAGTCAAATGGCTCAATCTGTGATGAAAACTGTAATTGCTCGTTACAAGTCGGCTAAATCAAATGGACATGAATGGTCTTTGATTGACTTCAAACTTGCAGAATATGATTTAGTCTGGAATCGAGATTATTCACTAACCAAAAACCAATTTAGTGTAAACACGCTTGAAGGTCGCCTAAAACTAAATTATGAGCGTAAGGCTATGAAGAAATACTTCAACAGCACTTGGAAATTTGGTACTGCTAAATTAGTGCATAAGTACAAAAAGTGGTTCTTACATATCCCGATGACAAAAGAGTACCAAACATTAGATTTCGCAGATGTAAACAACATCGTTGGTGTTGATTTAGGAATCAACTTCCTTGCAACCACTTATGATAGTCAGGGCAAAACAACCTTCTACAACGGAAATATTGTTAAACATAAGCGTGGTAAATTTAAAGCTACTCGTAAGCAATTACAAACACGACAAACACCATCTTCTCGTAAGAAAATAAAACAAATTGGCTCAAGAGAAAACCGTTATGTAACTGATGTAAACCATCAAATTACAAAGGCACTCGTTGAGGCATACCCTAGAGGTACTATGTTTGTTTTAGAAGACTTAACAGGGGTTCGTTCTGCGACAGAGAAAGTACGAGTGAAAAACCGCTATGTTTCTGTATCTTGGGCTTTCTATCAGTTCCGTCAAATGCTTGAGTATAAAGCTGAATTGAATGGACAAAAGGTAATTGTGGTAGACCCCAAATATACTTCCCAAACTTGCCCTAAGTGCGGAAACATTGAAAAAGCAAATCGTAATAAAAAGCTACACACTTTTAAGTGTAAAAATTGCCAATACCAATCAAATGATGACCGTATTGGTGCGATGAATCTACACCGTAAGGGAATTAAGCATATCAGTGTAGTTACCACAGGAGTATAGCTCTTGTGGTAGGGGCGAAGTCAACCGTCCTTATGCTCCACCATACTAAGGTAGGAGAGCATTGCTCGTTCGTACTACTGGGTAGGAATAAGTGTAGTTGCTCTCTATGAGGGTAGAAGCACTGTCGAACTCCGACAGACGCAAGCCCCCACTTCAAACGCCCCGTAAGGGTGTTAAGTGGCGGGTTGTTGACTTAGTAGAAGCTATTCATATTTAAATCATTATCCACTCACAAAAAAAATCCTCCTATGTTAGGGGGATTTTTAATTTCTCAACATATACCAAACAATAACCTCTACCACTACAAGTAAAACCGCACCAAAGATCATTAACGTCGTCCTCTTTAATAGTTCATTTTCACGGTAAGGGATATTACATAAGTAAGCACCTAATGTAATCCGTGATGGACAAGCGATTGTCGCTACTGATGATGCGGTGTTTTGAAGTGTTGTGACATATTGCCACGGGAGTGCTACGTTTTGTGCGGTTTGCATTTGTAGTTTTATAAACATTGCATTTGATCCTGCGTTACTACCTGTTAAAAATCCACCAATAGCGCCAATAAACGGAGCAACAAAAACGAAAAAGCTTCCAAATGTTTCACCAGCTGTTTTTGCAAGTAATGAATGCATGCCAGATGCACCCATTAGTTCTGAAATGGCGATAAACATTGTCGTCGTAATAGCAAATGGAATCCATTGTTTGATCGTTTGTGAGAATGATTGTTTAATAATATTAGACGGGATGCGGAAGAAAATAATAGTAAATAAGCAAGTCATACCGAGCCAAAATCCTGGTGAATATAGTAACTCTAGTTTGTAAGAGTATGATTTCAAATCAAGAACCGCATATGATCTGAACAAATCATGTAATGCTGGAACGAGGCGAGAAAGTAAAATACAAACTGTTAGAAATATATAAGGGCTAATAATTTTTATAATGGATACTTCTCTCTCCGTTGCAGCCGCATGTTCTGTTATAAGATTTTGCCCACTTTTTCCTTTTAATTTAATGATAAGAAAGCCAAAGGTAATCGTAACGATAGAACTTAATATCCCGGCTAGTTCAACACTTACGTACGCATTAGAAAGATATATTCCGAGAGAAAATAATAGAAAGAACCCTACTCCTTCTTTCCACTTTTCTATAACCGCTTGCCAGCCGCCAACAACGTGTAAAGAAAGAATAACGAAGTAAGCAAACATCGGAATACTTAATAGCGCTGTATTTGTACCAAGTGTTGTAAGAGGCATATTTATTAGCTGCGAACCGATAATCGTACCCGTTGCCATTGCGCCCCATGAACTAGCTAGTAAGCCGATGAATGAGAGCAGTACAGCTTGAAATGGTTTATATCCTAGTGAAAGAAAAATAGGTGCTGCAACCATGAAGCCAATACCGAATCCACTTACTGATTCAATAAGTGGGCAAATGCCAAAACACATAAGCAGCATTTGTAATAAACGATCCTGAGTAACTGCTTCTAGAAAACGTGCTACTTGATCGATGTACCCCATTTTGTTCATGAGGTGAAATAAAAAAATACCGAAAAATAAAACGTACCCGACAATAAAACAAATTAACCATCCTTTAATCGTTGCGTGCACAGTTTCACTTATCCCTAATTGAAACATTGGCGAGAATAAAACGATTCCAACAGACACAGCATAAGAAATTAACGAGGACCTTAATGACGTTTGTTTAAATAAAAATAAACAAATGAAAATCATCATAATTGGGATAAGTGCCAACAATATGGCCATGTTATCATCTCATTTCGTTTAAAATACAATTTTTAACTATTATATAACAGATGCTATAATTTTCAATTGTTTTTACAACAGATTCAAAAAAGGAACCAAACGGTTCCTTTTCATTCACTCCCATTTTCTATTATCCTGAAAAACTGTCTGCTTTCCGACTATTTCTTTCAACACAACAAACACAATGTAAGTACATATTGCTTGCAATATAATATTCCAAAATTTCATTAATGTAAATGAATGAATCCGTAGAAATAATTCGTTTAATAATACAATCGAAACGATACTAAATAATTCTATACTAATTGAAAATAGACATATTTCTAAAATAGACTGTTCTTGAATGCGATTTAAGTTGGAAAAGATGAATACATATCCTAAAAATAGAGCCATTAACTCTATTTTCGTCATGCTAATTAGCCAAGCGTATAGCGGTACAGTTAAAAATAGATATAGTAGTTTACGTCTTAGCATGCCTTCTCTCCCCTTTAATTATATGTATTTTCTGTATATTTTAACATTTATTACGCAAAACAAAAAGAAGAGACTACGCCTCTTCTTTTTGTTTTGTTGCATATATTAATTCACATATTTCTTCTCGCTTTTCATTTTCTAAAAGCTCAATGATCTTACTTCCAACGACAACGCCGTCGCATATTGTAACCATTTCTTCTACATGTTCTTTTGTTGAGATGCCGAATCCAGCGACTACTGGTAAGTTGACGTGTGATTTTACTTTTTCTAAGTAACTATGAATCTCCTCTTTAAAATTTTGACGTACTCCTGTTACGCCCGCTACTGTAACGGCGTATACGAATCCTTCTGATTCACTCGTAATTTTTTTGATTCGCTCAATTGGGCTCGTTACGGTAACGAGTGGAATTAAAGCGATATTCGCCTCTCGAAGGAGCGGCGCAATAATATCTTGTTCTTCATACGGTAAATCTGGAACGATGATGCCGTCTACACCCGCTTCTAAGCATCTCTCAATGAATTGTTCTTTTCCGAATGCGAGTACTGGATTTAAATATGTCATGAGTACAAACGGAATTTGTACGTCTTTCCTTACCTCTATCAATGCTTGAAAAATGCCTTTTACTGTTACACCGCCATCTAGCGCTCGTTTCCCTGCTCTTTGAATCGTTGGACCGTCTGCAACTGGATCTGAAAACGGGATGCCAATTTCAACGATGCTCGCTCCCGCTTCATCTAAAAAACGAATTCTTTCTTTTAATTTTTCAAGACCACCATCTCCGCCCATTACGTACGGAATAAATGCTTTCTTACCACTTTCAAACGCTGCTTTAATTTTTTCTACTCCCATTTTTCACACCTCTTCCATATAACGTTTTATACTCTCTACATCTTTATCGCCGCGGCCAGATAAACAAATGACAAGTCCCTCATCTTCCTTCATTTTCGGAGCTAATTTTAATGCGTATGCGACAGCATGTGAACTTTCTAACGCTGGGATAATGCCTTCTTTTCTCGTTAATAATTGAAATGCTTCTAATGCTTCTTCGTCTGTTATCGAATGATAAGAAACGCGGCCAATATCTTTTAGCAAACTATGTTCTGGACCAACACCTGGATAATCAAGTCCTGCTGAAATAGAGTGAGCTTCTTGAATTTGTCCTTCTTCATTTTGTAGAAGATACATCATCGATCCGTGTAAAACGCCGACGCTTCCTTTCGTTAAAGTCGCTGCATGCTTTTCTGTATGAACGCCTTTTCCAGCTGCTTCTACGCCGTAAAGAGTGACTTCTTCATCGTGTACGAATGGATAAAACATTCCCATCGCATTACTACCACCACCAATACAAGCAACGACTGCTTCTGGTAACTTTCCTTCTAACGCCTCATATTGTTTTTTCGTTTCATTTCCAATTACACTTTGGAAATCACGGACAATTTGCGGGAATGGATGTGGTCCGAGAACAGATCCCATAATGTAGTGCGTATCATGCACATGTGAAACCCAGTAACGAAGCGCCTCGTTTACCGCATCTTTTAATGTACCGCTACCTGCCGCTACACTTTCTACTTTCGCTCCGAGTAATTCCATTCGGAACACATTTAATTTTTGACGTCTTACATCTTCTTCTCCCATAAAAATGACGCATTCTAATCCGAGAAGAGCACATACAGTAGCTGTTGCGACTCCGTGTTGTCCAGCTCCTGTTTCAGCGACAACTTTTTTCTTGCCCATTCGTACCGCAAGAAGCGCCTGACCAATTGTATTGTTAATTTTATGAGCCCCTGTATGATTCAAATCTTCACGTTTTAAATAAATCTTTGCACCTCCGCAATACTCCGTCATATTCTCAGCGAAATAAAGCGGTGTTTCTCTTCCGACATACGTTTTTAAATAATGATTTAATTCCTTTTGAAATGCTTCATCTTCCATCGCCTCTTTATACGCTTCTTCTAGTTCTAATACAGATTGCATTAACGTTTCTGGAACGTATCGTCCTCCATATATACCGTAGTGACCTTTTTCATCTGGATATGCGTAATTCATTTGGAACACTCCTTCGCTTTTTTAATAAATTGTTTTATTTTCTCTACATCTTTCTTTCCTTCCGTCTCTACTCCGCTACTTACATCAACCATATATGGTCGAACAGTTTGAATTGCTTCTTCTATATTAAGAGCGTTTAATCCACCAGCTAATATCGTTTTCTCTCGTAATTCTTTTGGCATATACCCAAGTAATTCCCAAGAAAATGTCTTTCCATTTCCTCCGTGAAACTTTTCCTTCGGGCTATCAAATAATATATAATCCGTTTCATACCCTTGGGCGTTTTTCATATCACTCTCTGAAGTTACTCCTAGCGACTTTATAGACGGAATATTCAATCTTCTAATTTGATAATTGTCTTCATCCCCATGTAGTTGTACATGTGTTAACCCGCACTCATCTGCAATTTTCTGGATCACTTCTACTGATTCATTTACGAAAACACCGATTTTTAACACGTTGGCTGGAAGCTCCTGAATGATTTCTTCCGCTCTCTTTGGAGTGATTTTCCGCTTACTTTCTGCAAAAACAAATCCGAGTGCATCTGCTCCGTATTCGCAAGCACGTTTTGCTGTTTCCATATCAGTGATGCCGCAAATTTTCACTTTCATATGTTCACCTTACAATCTTCAAAAAAGGTACGAATAGAAGATGATGTCATAAGTGCTTCTCCAACTAATACACCTTTTGCTCCAGCTCTTTTAACACGGATAATATCCTCTTTTGAATGAATCCCGCTTTCGCTAATCCAAAGTAATTTCTCCTCATTTAATCGTTTTCCAAGCTTTTCTGTTTGGCCTAAATCGACTTCGAATGTTTTTAAATTACGGTTGTTAATACCGATAACGTGTGGATTTAATTCGATTGCAATTTCTAATTCCTCTTCATCATGAACTTCAACAATTGCTTCTAATCTTTTTTCTCGTACATAGCTATATAGCTCTTTTAATTTCTCTTTCGTTAAAGCTGCTACAATTAATAAAATAATATCTGCGCCAGCTTCATATGCTCTATCAATTTGAATCTTATCGATTATGAAATCTTTACATAAAAGCGGAATGTTACTTTCTTCTCTTGCCGTTTGTAAATCATGAAACGACCCTTTAAAAAATTGACCGTCTGTTAAAACAGAAACTGCTCCTGCGCCACATTCTTCGTATGTTTTCACTTGTTTTCGTACATCAACGTGTAAATTGATATCTCCTTTTGATGGTGACGCTCGCTTTACTTCTGCAATAACAGTAAACTGCTGTAATGCTTCTACGAGTGAATGTGTCTTTCTTTTTGCTTTTACTGGTGTATATATTTCACATAACTCCGCAACTTCCTTTTTCTTCTGTTCTACAATTTTATCTAAAATCGTCTCCACTTTAGTTCACCCTTTCTAATTTTTCGTTGCTTGCTGCAATTAATAAGTTTAATTTGGCTAATGCTTTTCCAGAGTCAATGCTATGTGCCGCGAGTTTAATTCCTTCTTCAATCGTTTCCGTTTTTCCATTTGCGAAAAGAGCTAGACCTGCATTTAATAAAACGGTATCGCGGTAAACACTCTTTTCTCCGCTCAATACGCCGACTGTAATCTTTGCATTTTCTTTCGAATCCCCGCCTCTAATCTCTTCATTGTTCACTATTGAGAAACCGTATTTCTCAGGTTCAATACTCGTTTCTACTATTTCATTATCTTTTAAAAGAACTACGTGATTTTCCCCTTGTAATGATGCTTCATCTAAAAAACCACTTCCATTTACGACAAGCGCTTGTTTCCGGCCTAACTTTTGTAATACTTGTGCAACTGGTAATAACATATCTCGTTTATAAATACCGACAAATTGTGTTTCTAAATTCACTGGATTTGTTAAAGGGCCAATTAAATTAAAGATCGTCGGAACATTTAATTCTTTTCTTATTTTCATAATGCGCCTTAATGCTGGGTGCATCGCTGGTGCGAATAAAAATGCGATTCCGACATGTTCTAATAAATAATCAATTTCGTTTGGCGTACTACTAATATTTACACCGAGTTCTTCTAATAAATCTGCACTTCCTGTTTTACTAGAAACAGCGCGATTACCATGTTTTGCAACCTTTACACCTGCTCCTGCCAGTACGAATGCTGATGTTGTGCTAATATTAAACGTTTGGGCACCATCACCACCTGTCCCGCAATTGTCCATCGCGCCTTGTATATGGTTGGAAAATGGTAATGCCTTTTCACGAAGAGCTCGAACGAGACCGTATATTTCTTCTGCTGTTTCACCTTTCGCTTTCAGTAATACTAAAAAAGCTGCAATTTCACTTTCCAATATGTTTTCATTTAATAAAAGAAGCCCTGCTTTATACATTTCCTCTTCTGTTAAATGTTGCCCCTCCACTAATTTACGAAGATAGTTATTCATACTCTTTCCTCCTCTTTCACTTCGCCTAAAAAGGCATGTATTAACTTTCCGCCTTCTTCTGTTGCGATTGATTCCGGATGAAACTGTAATCCGAAGAGCGGATAATAATTGTGACGAACTGCCATTATTTCTCCGTCGTCCATCGCTGTCGCTAATATGTCAAAACACTCTGGCAAGCTCGTTTGCTCTGCAACAAGGGAATGATAGCGCATTGCTGTTAGCGGCTGCATCACATATGAAAAGATTGACGTTCCGTTATGTTTCACACGCGATGTTTTTCCGTGTCTAATACGTTCTGCTCTAACAATGTCTCCTCCAAATGCAGCTATGATCGCTTGGTGGCCAAGACAAATCCCTAATATAGGAACGTTCTTATAAAAATGACCGATGACGTCGATACAAATGCCAGCATCCTCTGGTTTTCCTGGTCCTGGTGAAAGTACAATTCCTCTTGGATTCATCTCTTCTAACTGTTTTATCGTTATTTCATCATTTCTTACAACTACAATTTCTTCTTCATGTTTGCCTAACAGCTGGTACAAGTTATATGTGAACGAATCGTAATTATCGATAAGTACAATCATTTCATTACCTCCAAAAGCGCTCTCGCTTTATTTAATGTTTCTTCATATTCAGCTACTGGATCTGAATCGTAAACGACTCCTGCTCCTGCCTGAACGTATGCTTTTTCATCCTTTACGACCATCGTTCGGATGGCGAGCGCCATATCAAGATTTCCTGAAAAACTAACGTATCCAACTGCACCAGCGTATACATTTCTTTTTTCATTCTCTAGTTCATTTATAATTTCCATCGCTCTAATTTTCGGAGCTCCAGAAACCGTCCCTGCTGGTAAGCAATATGCTAACGCATCAAATTCGCTCATTTGTTTTCGCAATGTTCCGTAAACTTCAGATACAATGTGCATAACGTGAGAGTATTTTTCTACTTTCATATATTTATCTATCGTAACCGAGCCAATTTCGCTCACTCTACCAATATCGTTTCGCCCAAGATCTACAAGCATCATATGCTCTGCTCGCTCTTTCTCATTGCCTAACAGTTCTTTTGCGATTTCCTCATCTTCCCTCTTCGTTTTCCCTCTTGGTCTCGTACCAGCAATTGGATTCGTCATCACTTTATCCTCCCTTACTGATAGTAAACTTTCCGGCGAAGAACCGAGTACAACATAATCTTGGAAATCGATATAAAACATATATGGTGATGGATTTGCAATTCGAAGTTTTCGATATAACGCGAATGGATCACCAATACATTCACTTTGTAAACGCTGTGACAGTACGACTTGGAATATATCTCCCGCTCTTACATATTCTTTGGCCATTTCTACCATCTCACAAAACTCTTTTTCCGTTATAGAAGAAGTGAATGATAATGTGGATGGTATTGCATTTACTTCAGCTTCTTCTCCTTGTAGCACTTCTTCTTTGTATACTCGTAGTCTTTCGTATACTTCCTCATAATTTGCTGAATCATCTTCCCTGCATACATATACAAACGATAACTTTTGGCGTAAATGATCGTAAACGATAAACTCACGATATAGTAAAAGGTGTACTTCCGGAATATTTAATGGGTCGTGTAAATCCGCTCCAATGTTTTCATACTGCCGAATGACATCATATCCAATATAACCAACTGCTCCTCCGCAAAATGGAAATGGACTGTCTACTTGTGATGGTGCAACTACTTCTTCTAACACTTGTAGTACGTTACCTTGTAACTTTTCTGCGCGGCCGAAAATCGTTCGTTCCACTTCCGTACCAACGCTTTTCACTTCTCCATAAGGATTACATCCTAAGTAAGAATAACGCCCTTTATCTTGATGAAGCTGTGAACTTTCTAATAAGAATTTCTTCTTCCCTTTCATACGTCTATATAAAGAAATTGGCGTAATGCTATCCCCTTCTTCTTCAGTGATTACTAAAAATGTCTTTCTCTCTCTTTTTTGTTTTATAAATTCTTCTTTCGTCATCATGTCCTTCACCTCGCCCTGAAAAATAAAAAAGTCCTCTACATATCGAAAATATGTAGAGGACGATAAATATACCGCGGTACCACCTCGTGTTGGATGCAAAAGCATCCCGCTTTGTTCAGGTACAAAATTTATACCTTATCCTTGTAACGGCGGAACCCGGGTTGCCTACTGAATATAATTGTTCAGCATACCTCTCGTAAGCCCATTCCGTATATGGCACCGTACCGGGCTCCCACCTATTCCCGGCTCTCTGTAACGTCTCCAATATACGTACTCTTCTTACTTAAACGATTTCATTTATTTAATTTTTTATACACAAAAAGGGAGTACTCATCCTATAGAAAGGACGGGTACTCCCGTGGTGCCACCTTAATTCGTTACAAATGTAACGCACTTTACCGTATCAAAAACAATACGTGTCTCTTGTATCGATGAGATCATGTCGCCAAAGCCTACTTCTTTCGTTTCGGTTTGGAAGCTCCGAAGCCCATTCCACATCAATTCCATACTGATTCGCACCAACCATCAGCTCTCTGACATGTTCATCATGTGTACTCTTCTTCATCAACGCTTGCATTTTTTTAAGTTGCACTCATTATAGACCTGAATTTTTTCACAAGTCAATACTTTTTTAAAAATTTTATTTTTCTTTCCTTTCAATATTATATTGACAAAACAACCTCTTTTTATGTAAATATAATAAATACTCTATTAAAAATAAGGTTTTTTGTATGAATATTATATATTAAAAAAGTAAAATGACACCAAAAAACGCTTACATTTCTGAAAATTCGTATTTCTATATGGATTTTTCAGAATAATCATGATAGATTATAAAGTGAAACTTTAATCAGTGGGGGGTGTTCATCCCCACTGATTATTAGTTGAACCAATCGGGCATTTACGGGCAGTTGATCTCCCACCTAACTTCCTTGCACAGCCAATTTTAAGGTGGGAGTTTTACTACCCGTTAATGCGGGATAAATATGCATAACGCATCAAAAGACATGACAAAAGGAAGGGGAACTATATGAGTACGCAGATGTTAACTTTAACTTCAATCTCTATCTACATGCTCGGGATGTTAGTAATTGGCTATTTCGCCTATAAACGAACGTCCAACTTAACAGATTATATGCTTGGCGGGCGTACACTAGGACCCGCAGTAACGGCATTAAGTGCTGGAGCATCCGATATGAGTGGTTGGCTTTTAATGGGATTACCAGGTGCAATGTTTAGCGTTGGATTAAGTAGTAGTTGGATTGCGATCGGCCTAACACTAGGCGCATACGCAAACTGGCTTTATGTTGCTCCTCGCTTACGTACCTACTCAGAAATTGCAAATAACTCTATTACTATTCCAGAATTTTTGGAACACCGTTTCCACGACAAATCTCATATGCTACGTTTAGTATCTGGACTTGTTATTATGATTTTCTTTACTTTCTATGTAGCTTCAGGATTAGTTTCAGGCGCTGTATTATTTGAAAATTCATTTGGCATGAACTATCATGTTGGATTATTCATTGTAGCAGGCGTTGTTGTAGCTTACACATTATTTGGTGGTTTCTTAGCAGTAAGTTGGACAGACTTCGTGCAAGGAATCATTATGGTAGTTGCTCTTATTCTTGTTCCTATCGTAACAATTATGAATTCGAACGGACTTGGACCTGCATTTGATACAATTCGATCTGTAGATCCAACACGTCTAGATATTTTTAAAGGTGCCTCTACTTTAGGAATGATTTCTCTATTCGCATGGGGCCTTGGTTATGTCGGACAACCTCATATTATCGTACGCTTTATGGCAATTTCTTCTGTAAAAGAACTTAAAAGCGCACGAAGAATTGGTATGAGCTGGATGATTTTCTCTGTTGTTGGAGCTATGTTTACTGGTCTTATTGGTATTGCTTACTATTCACAACAAGAGTTAACATTATCTAACCCAGAAACAATTTTCCTTGAACTTGGGAAAATTTTATTCCACCCACTTATTACTGGATTTTTATTAGCCGCTATTTTAGCAGCGATTATGAGTACAATCTCATCTCAGTTACTCGTTACTTCTAGTGCCGTAACGGAAGACTTATATCGTACATTCTTCAAACGTTCTGCATCTGATAAAGAACTTGTATTTGTCGGTCGTATGGCTGTACTTGTTATTGCATTAGTTGGGTGCGCTTTAGCGTTTAAACAAAATGATACGATTTTAGCTCTTGTTGGATACGCTTGGGCTGGTTTTGGTTCTTCATTCGGACCTGCTATTTTATTAAGCTTATATTGGAAACGTATGACGAAATGGGGCGCGCTTGCTGGTATGATTTCTGGTGCCGCTACAGTCATTATTTGGACTCAATTCAAATTCTTAAAAGATTTCTTATATGAAATGATTCCAGGTTTTGCTATTAGTTTACTAGCCATCGTAATTGTTAGTTTACTAACACAACCTTCAAAAGAAGTTGAAGAGCAATTTGAGGATTTCGAAAAACAACATCGTCATAATTTATAAAAAAATCTCTGCTGTTATCGTAACAGCAGAGATTTTTTACAGTTCGACAATCTTCTTATCAAATTTAACAAATTCTTTATGTTTCGTTAAATTTAACATAACACTACTCCTTTATAGTATGAGTATCAGCACTTATACAGAAAGGGGACTCCAACATGTTAGCAGCTTTCCAGCAACAACAAACACGAAAATTTTCACCTATCACAAATACTTCTGCGTCTTGTTTAAACATGCAACCTAACCCGCCTAAAATTTCAATTGCTCCTTCTGTTATTTCAGTCATCGGTGTTCATATGGAAAAACATAAATTAAAAATAAAAACGGGACAAAACATTGTGTTAGCAGCTTCCATTTTGCCAATACAAGCAACGAATAAAGAGCTTATTTGGTCAAATATGAATTCTGATATCATCACCATATATCCAAAAGGTGACACCGTGACGATTACTGGAAAAAGTGCAGGTAAAGCAGTCGTAATTGTCACAACTGCTGAAGGCAAATTCCGTGACCTATGTGTCATTCATGTACAACCTTATATGACAAATCCAAAGTAAAAGAGTGGCTTCATAGCCACTCTTTTACTTGATTTCAATATTTAAGTTTTTACTTTTTACAAGGTTAATAAATTATTCTTTATTTCTTGGAGAAATAATTTCTGTTTTATGTGTATCGTAAACAATTTCAAGTCGGTCAAATGATAATGCATGAGCTGCTATTGGATTTTTCGTATTTGAAATTTGTTTTATATCTCTTATAAATATACGTTTTGTAACGAGACCCGATCTAATTGTAATTATTTCTTCCCCGGCAATATATTTTGCCAAAAACCAACTCCAGCTAAACAACATTGCTAATGGAATTGTAAAAAGCAAAAGAAAATATTCTCTCCCTACAAAAATTGTCGCAAAATAAGCACCAAAAACAATGAAAACAAGTGGATATAACCATGTATCTTTTTTTGATGGAAATTCGATTTCCATCCCCCTTCTATGCCCATATTTCTATAAAACAAAAAGAGAAGTATCACAACTTCTCTTTTCTCCCCTAACACTATAATTCCTGTGTATACACCGGCTCGTTTACGACGTTTTTTGCTGTACGTTTTTGTTGCTGCAGTAAGAAAACAGATACACCAAACAATACGAGCATGCTACCGATAATTTGCATTGCATTTAATTTTTCTCCAAGTAAGAAGAACGCAAGTATAGATGCTCCAACAGGTTCTCCTAAAATACTCATTGAAATTGTCGTTGCATTTACATAATTTAACAGCCAATTATTAATTACATGTGACACTGTCGGCACAACCGCAAGTAAAAGAAAAACGGTCCAATCCCATTTCGTATAACCTGTAAAAGGTACTTGTAATATGACATTATAAATCCCCATAAAAAGACCTGCGAACGCAAAGACTGTAAAACTATAAATCCAGTGTGATACTTTCTTTACTGTCGTTTGCCCGATAAATAAATAACCGACAACTGCTATTACACTTAGAAAGGATAATATGTCTCCATAAATTGCTTGCTTACTTAACCCTAAATCTCCCCAACCAATGCACATTACCCCTAAAATAGCGATTCCCATCGTTGCAATGGCTGAATATGTTGTTCTTTCTTTAAACAGAAAAAAACCTCCAACTAAAGATACGATCGGTTGAAGTGCCAAAATAATTGTTGAACTAGCAACTGTTGTATGCTTTAAAGATTCAAACCATAAAAGAAAATGAAGTGCTAAAAAGAAACCAGATCCAATTAAAAAGCCCCAATCTTTCATTTGAATCCTATTAAATTCCTCTCTTTTTTTCCATACGATAGGCAGCATAATAAGTACGATAATCCATAAGCGGTACATACTTAATATTGAAGATGGTGCTGAGGACATCTTTACAAAAACTGCTGCAAAGGAAATGGCAATTATAGAAATAGCCAATGGTAGTGCGATTGATTTTTCTTGTTTCAAATCCTGTCTCCCCTCTCACCTGTCAAAAATCCCACTTCATTATATCCGTTTTCTTTCGTAACTTAAATACTAATTTTTTAGATTCTTCGTACCATTATGGTAAAATAGAAATTAAGGCGCCAATTAGTGAATATTTCTTTCCTTTTCACTACAAGCGTCGCTCTTACAATCGTTACAGTAAATTTTTATTTAGGGGGATCTACATGAGTCAAACAATAGGGAGAATTGAAGAAATTTCATTTTATAGCGCATCACTTCAAGAAGACGTTACACTTCTCGTTTATTTACCTGTAAATTACACACCACTGCACAAACATACAGTTGTAATTGCACAAGATGGTAGAGATTATTTTCAGCTCGGTAAAGCGCACCGTGTAATTGAGCGCCTTCGTGAAACCGAAGAAATTGACCGTACAATTATTGTCGGTATTCCATATAAAAATGTACATGATCGTAAAGAAAAATATTTCCCAAATGAAGTGAAAAATGCTGCATATATTCGTTTCCTTGCTCATGAACTTGCACCATACATTGATGAAAATTATCCAACGTACCAAATGGGAAAAGGTCGTGTTTTAATTGGTGATTCTCTTGGCGGAACAGTTTCCTTTATGACTGCACTTATGTATCCGCATACATTCGGTAAAGTCGTTATGCAATCACCATTTGTGGATGAGACAGTGATGAACTTAGCAAAAGAATTCAAAGATCCACAGGCGTTAGAACTGTATCACGTCATCGGTACAGAAGAAACGGCTGTAAAGCGTACTGATGGACAAGTATCGGATTTCGTAGGGCCGAACCGTGAGTTAAATAAGCTTCTTACGGATAGAAATTTCATCACGCATTACGAGGAGTTTGAAGGCAATCATACTTGGAAATATTGGCAAACTGATTTACCGAAAGCCTTCTCTCATATTCTAGCAATGAAATAATAGAGAGCAGTATTCAGAATAATTTGATATAATAGATAAAGAGATTTATTTATCTCAAAATCTAACTAGACTTACAAAGGGAGGAATTGGAACATGAAATTAGGCATTGTAATTTTTCCATCTAAAATGATTCAAGATAAAGCGAACGGATTGCGTAAACGTTATGACCCGCACTACGCATTAGTTCCACCACATATTACATTGAAAACACCCTTTGAGGCGCAAGATGAACAATTAGAGTCGATTGTAAACGAATTACATACAATCGCAAGTAAAACGAACCCTTTCACCCTTCATGTTGGGAAAGTTGGTTCATTCGCACCTGTTAATAACGTCCTTTACTTTAAAGTAGAAAAAACACCTGAACTTACTTTCTTAAATGAAGAAATGCATAGCGGGTTATTCACGCAAGAACGCGAATATGCTTTCGTACCTCATTTAACAATCGGACAAGGCTTATCAGATGCAGAGCATGCTGATGTTTTGGGCCGATTACGTATGAAAGATTTCTATTACGAACAGCCAATTGATCGTTTCCATCTTCTATATCAATTAGAAAATGGAACATGGACTGTACACGAAACATTCCGTCTTGGAAAGGGGAACAACTAATTTGCACGCACAGATTGTACAAACGGACGAACAACTAAGAGATGCATTCTCTGTACGTAAACAAGTGTTTGTAAATGAACAACGTGTCTCTGCTGAAGAAGAGTACGATGAGTTTGAAGAAACTTCCACACACGTTGTTATATATGACAATGATGTTCCAGTTGGTGCTGGACGTTTTCGCACCCTTGATGGTATAGGAAAAATGGAACGCATTTGCGTGTTAGGTTCCCATCGTAAAAAAGGTATCGGAAAAATTGTTATGGATGCGCTTGAAGCGTATGCAAAGGAAAATTCGTTACCGAAATTGAAACTTCATGCTCAAACACATGCTGAAGATTTCTATAAAAAACTTGGATATGTAACAAGTTCTGATGTATTTATGGAAGCAAATATCCCGCACGTCATAATGATAAAAGAATTGTAATTTGAAAGCAGGAGGTGACCCCTCCTGTTTTTTTACATTGCTATTTTCTTTTTCTTCCGCTAAAGTTAAATGTTGATGCTATAGTTTTGAAGGTGAACATATGACACAAGAAAAATTTTCACAAAAATCGTTAACACACGCTGATATTCCGCGTGCGACATATCATATTCCGAAAACATCTACCCATTTAATTATGGAAGAAGATGTAGATGCGGCTTATTTCCGCGCTCTAGAACAACAAAATGTTTTTTTAAACGAAAAACAATTAGAAGCTGTGCGCACAACAGAAGGTCCTGTTCTTACACTAGCTGGTGCCGGAAGCGGGAAAACATCTGTTTTAACAACTCGCGTTGGTTATTTAGTAAATGTAAAACAAGTTCATCCACGAAATATTTTATTACTTACATTTACACAAAAAGCTGCTGAAGAAATCCGAAGTCGTGTTGCGAAGTTACCAGGTATGAACCATGCAGCAAGTAGCTACGTAGTTGCTGGTACATTCCACTCTGTTTTCTTAAAATTGCTTCGTAGTCAAGGGTATAATCAACAAATTTTAGCAAATGAAAAACATAAACAAATTATGATAAAGAAAATCTTAAAAGAATTGCGTTTAAAAGACGATTACGATGCTGAAACGATGCTCGCGATGATTTCACTTGAAAAAAACAAATTAAATCGTCCGAAAGATGTAAAAGCGAAAACACCAGTGGAACAAGAATTTAAAGAAGTATATGAACGTTTTGAAGAGGTAAAACAACGATACAATTATATTGATTTCGATGACATCTTATTGGAAACATATTATATGTTAGAAAATAATGCTCCTTTACTAACTCAATTACAACAACGTTTTCACTACATTGAAGTAGATGAGTTTCAAGATACATCCTATGCACAATATGAAATTGTAAAATTGTTAGCCACGCCAAGAAATAATTTGTTCATCGCAGGTGATGATGATCAAGCAATTTATGGCTGGCGAGGGGCAAGTCACCAAATTATTTTATCTTTTCCAAAAGAATTTGATAACACAACAATTATTGCACTAAATACGAATTATCGATCCAATCCCTTTATCGTCGGGCTTGGAAATGAAGTTATAAAATTAAATCAAGAACGTTTTGATAAAGAGCTATACTCCGTTCGCGAGGAAGGTGTACAACCTTTTTATGCACGACCTGCTACGACTCTTGATGAAGCAAATCAAATTTTACAGCTCATTCAAGAAAAAGTAGATAGCGGTGACCGAAACTATAAAGATTTTTGTTTACTGTATCGCACACATTCTGTAAGTCGTTCGTTACTTGATCAGCTTACCATTCATAAAATCCCGTTTATTAAACACGGGGCGAGCCAATCATTTTATGAACATTCTTTAATTAAGCCTGTATTAGATCATTTAAGACTCGTGATTGAGCCGTTTCGGCTAGAATCACTTTCAAACATATTGCCGACGATGTATATCGGACGTGATGATTGTATTTCATTTATTGAACGTGAACAATGGAAATATGGTGAGGGACGCTTCCCTTCTCTTCTTCATTTCTTACTATTAAATCCAAGCTTAAAACCTTTTCAAGTGAAAAAGGTAAATGAGCGCATCGATTTTATTAAGTTTATTAAAGAATTAGAACCGAAAAAAGCATTAAAAGAAATTATTCATGGTAAAGGAAAATATTTAGAGTACTTACAAAGTAACGATCGTTCTTCCTTTACGATGCATAAAGACATACAAGAAGAAATGTTGGAAGAATTAATGGAGTCTGCAACTCGTTTCACCGATATTCCAGCTTATTTACAATTTATCGACGAGGCGATTCAAGGTCAAAAAGAAATGGAAGCATTAAAAACAATGCCGCAAAAAGATGCCGTTTCACTTATGTCAATCCATAACGCAAAAGGCCTTGAATTTCCATGTGTCTTTTTACTTGGAGCGAGTGATGGAATCCTGCCCCATACTTCTTCTTTAAAAGATGCAAATGATCGTATTACGGAAACTTCTGAAGCGTTAGAAGAAGAACGCCGATTACTGTATGTCGCCATTACACGTGCAAAAGAAGAACTTTACATTTCTTCTCCGCAATTTTTCAGAGGAAAGAAATTAGATATATCTCGTTTTTTATATACTGTGCGAAAAGATTTACCTGAAAAGACATCCACTAAATAAGGATGTCTTTTTTTATATCACGTTATGTACATCCCTCCTATATAAATTCCCTGTTTTTATCGTGAGAATTAACGTAATATCAGCCATATCCCACTCATATTGTAATAGTGTATGTCAGAACTCACGAGAAGGAGTGAACATAATGAGCTGCAATTGTAACGAAGACCATCATGAACATGATTGTGATTTCAACTGTGTATCTAATGTCGTTCGCTTTATACATGAACTGCAAGAATGTGCAACGACAACATGTGGATCTGGTTGCGAAGTTCCATTTTTAGGAGCACATAACACTGCATCAGTAGCGAATACACGTCCTTTTATTTTATACACAAAAGCCGGAGCACCTTTTGAAGCATTTGCACCATCTTCAAGCCTTACTAGTTGCCGATCTCCAATTTTCCGCGTAGAAAGTATAGATGATGATGACTGTGCTGTATTACGTGTATTAACTGTAGTATTAGGTGATAACTCACCCGTACCACCTACTGATGACCCAATTTGTACGTTTTTAGCTGTACCAAATGCAAGATTAGTATCAACCTCTACTTGCATTACTGTTGATTTAAGTTGCTTCTGTGCTATTCAATGCTTACGCGATGTTACAATTTAAAACTAAATAATGAGTTAAGTATGGATTGGGTGGCAGATAATTCTGCCACCCAATCCATGCTTAAAGAGTATTATTATGTAAATTTCTTAAAATTGGGAACTTGTCTAGAACATAGAACCTGTCCTTTTCATTAACTGAAAGTAGAAACAGATAAAGGAGTGAAAAACATGTTCTCTTCTGATTGCGAATTTACTAAAATTGATTGTGAGGCAAAGCCAGCTAGTACACTACCTGCCTTCGGTTTTGCTTTCAACGCGTCTGCACCTCAGTTCGCTTCACTATTTACACCACTACTATTACCTAGCGTAAGTCCAAACCCAAATATTACTGTTCCAGTAATAAATGATACAGTAAGTGTTGGAGATGGCATTCGAATTCTACGAGCTGGTATTTATCAAATCAGTTATACATTAACGATTAGTCTTGATAACGCACCTGTAGCACCAGAAGCTGGTCGTTTCTTCTTATCATTAAATACGCCAGCTAACATTATTCCTGGATCGGGTACAGCGGTTCGTTCTAACGTTATTGGTACTGGTGAAGTAGACGTATCCAGCGGTGTTATTCTTATTAACTTAAATCCTGGTGACTTAATTCAAATTGTACCAGTTGAGTTAATTGGAACTGTAGACGTCCGTGCAGCAGCATTAACAGTTGCACAAATTAGCTAGTAAAAAGCGGTATTTCTAATACAGAAATACCGCTTTTTATATGTATAATAAAAAACACTCACAGTAACATGAGTGTTTCATTCTTCATATTGTTTTATTGTGTTCTTCTTTTTCCCACAATTACATCCCTTTTTCTTCACAAATCCTTGTTGTTGCAATTGTTCTTGATATGCCTGTTGTTGTGCATGGTGCTGTTGCTGTATTTGATACCACTGCTGCAGGTCATATGAATTTTGCCTTGGATTATTGCTCACAGCAAACATCTCCTCTACTGTCAATTCTGTCTATTTACTATATGAACAACTCTTTATTTCCGTTCCCTCATTCTTTTAAACTCCGCTTTTTCTCTTATTATGAAAATATATTATTCTCCCATAAAATATCCTGTAATCGTTTCAATGATTGCTGCTGCTCCTGCAATAGCCAATAATGCAAGTAACGGCTCCGCAACAATAGGAATCCAATTATATAAAACTAATAAAAAAGCACTAACCCATACACCTGTACACCAATAACAGCTTAATAATTCGCCAATCCACTTTCTTAATCCTTTACCTTTCACTTTTGTAAACGTTGATACACTTCCATCTGGCTCCGTAATCTCTAATTCATCAATAAATGGTCTTCGCAAAAAGGCTGTAATTTTATCATAAACAATTAAACGAGTGAGCCTAAAGGCTGCTAACGCGAAAATAAAAAATAAAAGCCAGCTTGTAAACAGCATAATTCCACCTTCCCTTATCCTCTTTCGCCTATTTAAAAAAAAAGGTCTTGAGATTGTGACCAAATCTCCTCGACTCCAATATCTTATTAATGTAAATACAAACAAGAAGATAAGGAGTGACATTAATGAGTTGTAACGAAAATAAACACCATGGCTCTTCTCATTGTGTAGTTGACGTTGTAAAATTCATCAATGAATTACAAGATTGTTCTACAACAACGTGTGGATCTGGTTGTGAAATTCCATTTTTAGGTGCACACAATACTGCATCAGTAGCAAATACACGTCCTTTTATTTTATACACAAAAACTGGAGAACCTTTTGAAGCATTTGCACCATCTGCAAGCCTTGTTGGCTGCCGATCTCCAATTTTCCGTGTGGAAAGTGTAGATGATGATAGCTGTGCTGTACTACGTGTATTAAGTGTAGTATTAGGTGATAGCTCTCCTGTACCACCTACTGATGACCCAATTTGTACGTTTTTAGCTGTACCAAATGCAAGACTAGTATCGACATCTACTTGCATTACTGTTGATTTAAGCTGTTTCTGTGCGATTCAGTGCTTACGCGACGTTACTATCTAATGTGAAGTGAACTAAAAAACTATTGGGGTGGTAGAAGCTTTCTACCACCTTTACATATTTAAAAGCCGGCCATACTAATCGATTGGATATCATCTATAGACAACCTAATATCTCTCATACTATTTTGCGGCATAATAGATACGATGCCATTACGATACGATATGATTGATCCAACATAAGAAACTGTAGCTGTTTTTATTCTACACCTTACTTTCGGAATGTAATGAGGGCGGTTTAATAAAAAATGAATTTTTTCATCATTATTCATATCCTTAAATGATTTATTATACGGGACGGTTCTTACCTGCTCTTGTTCTTCTTGTTCTTCTTGTTCTTCTTGTTCTTCTTTTTCTTCTTTTTCCTCTTCTTCTATTTTTCCTTCCACTTGCTGTTCTTCTTGCTTCTCTTCTTGTTGTTCTTGTTCTATTACCTCTTCCACAGCACTACTTACAATATTTTCTTGTCTATTACTTTTTTCTTTTTGATCTTCATTTTCAAAGTTTGTCAGGATAATCCTTTTTATTTTCGGTGCAGCAAGTTCTAAACTTACTTGCGTAATATATAACAACGGTTTTCCAACTGTTGAACTTTTATTTTTATTCTTCACACTCGTCCCTCCCACTTCCATACGTAGCTGAATAAATCGTGTACTATTATAGTTATATTCATCACGTGGCAAGAACTTTCGTTAAAAATCGTTCTTTCTAAGAACAAATAAAAAGGACAATCTCAGCATTTAGAGATTGTCCTTTAAAAATTAATATTATATTTATCCTAGGATATGATACCCTGAATCAACGTGAATGTTTTCTCCTGTTACACCGCGTGCTAAATCACTGAATAGGAATACTGCTGTATCGCCAACTTCTTCTTGCGTTGTTGTACGACGAAGTGGTGCGCGCTCCTCAATTTCTCTTAAGATTGAGTTGAAATCGCCTACACCTTTTGCAGATAACGTACGAATTGGTCCTGCAGAAATAGCGTTGACGCGAATACCATGTTGACCTAAATCGTTCGCTAAATATTTCACGCTCGCTTCTAATGAAGCTTTCGCAACACCCATAACGTTATAATTTTTCACAACGCGCTCGCCGCCAAGATATGTTAACGTTAAAATATTTCCGCCTTCTGTCATTACTTTCTTCGCTTCTCTTGCTACAGCTGTTAAAGAGAATGCACTAATATTTTGTGCAAGTAAAAATCCATCGCGAGAAGTATCTACAAATTCACCTTTTAAGTCATCGCGATTTGCAAAAGCAATACAATGTGCTACACCGTGAATAGTACCTACTTCTTGTTTAATTGTTTCAAAACAAGCTGTAAGTTCCTCATCATTCGTTACATCACAAGGTAATACAAGTGATTCTTGCCCTTCTAATGTGTCCGCTAATTCACGAACGTTTCTTTCTAAACGTTCTCCTGCATATGTGAAGATTAATTTTGCACCTGCATTATGCAAAGAGCGAGCAATTCCCCATGCAATACTTCTTTGGTTCGCAACGCCCATAACAACAAATGTTTTCCCTTGTAATAGTTCCATGATATATCCTCCCAGAAATACTTATACTTGTTATTAGTACCTGATACTATAATTATAGTAACATAAAACCGCTTAAAGGCAAACAAAAAAGTCATTAACAGAAATTTGTTAATGACTTTTGGTTTCTATAAAAAAGCGCTCTAATCCTTCTTCCCAAGACGGCATTTGTAAAAAACCATTTAATCGTAGCATGTTATGTTGAAAGATAGAATATTTGGGCCTTGCAGCCGCAGCTCCGAATTCTTCCGTTGAAACAGGTAATACATTCACTTTCATATTGGCGTACGAAAATATTTTTTGTGCAAATTCAAACCAAGAGCATGAACCTCTGTTTGATACGTGGTATGTACCGTATAAAGAAGTATGAATGAGCTTATTAATAACCATATTTAAATCCGCCACATACGTAGGAGAGCCAACTTGATCCGCTACAACAGATATTTCATCTCTTTCTTTTCCTAATCGTATCATCGTTTTTACGAAATTATTTCCATATTTACCATATAGCCACGATGTGCGAACGATAAAATATTTATTATGTAACTCTTTGACGAACTGCTCCCCCGCATACTTAGAGGCTCCATATATATTTACCGGAGCAGGACTATGAAATTCATCGTACCCCTCTGGTCTGGCGCCTTGAAATACATAATCAGTACTAATATAAACTAGCTTCGCCCCTACTAATTGTGAAGCGACCGCTACATTTCGAGCTCCAATTGCATTTATTCTATATGCAAGATCCTGTTCTTTCTCTGCATGATCTACTTTCGTATAGGCAGCACAATGAATAATTATATGTGGTTTTATTTCTTGTACCACTTGTTGTATTCGGGATATATTTGTGACATCTAGTAACTTTTTATCAAATGCATATATATCATATTCTTCAGAGTTTAACTCTTCAAATAGTTGCTTTCCTAATTGGCCGTTTGCTCCTGTTATGATAACCCTCTCTTTCATTTAACATGCCCCTTACTAATCTTTTAGTGGTTTCCACCATTCCTTATTCTTTTCATACCATTTCACCGTCTCTTGTAATCCTTGTTGAAATGTATATTTCGGTTCCCAATCAAATTCATTCTTCATTTTCTCTGCATCAATCGCATAACGACGATCGTGCCCTAAACGATCTGTAACATATTCAATATCTTTTTTTGTTTTTCCTAAAAGAGTAATAATTTGTTCCACAACTTCTACATTTGTTTTTTCATTATTTCCACCTATATTATATACTTCTCCTACACGTCCCTTATGCAGAACAACGTCAATCGCACTGCAATGATCCGTTACATGTAACCAATCTCTTACATTTAAACCATCACCATATAACGGTAATTTTTTTCCTTCCAGTGCATTCGTAACCATTAATGGAATTAATTTTTCGGGATACTGGTACGGCCCATAATTGTTAGAACAACGCGTTACTATAACTGGTAATTGATATGTTTTATAGTAAGATAGAGCTATCATGTCCGCGCTCGCCTTACTTGAAGAATATGGACTATTTGGAGCTAACGGCGTTGTCTCTATGAACTTCCCTGTTTTTCCTAAAGAACCATACACTTCATCTGTTGACACTTGCACAAGTTTTATATGCGAATATTTTTTAACTAGTTCTAATAAAGTGACCGTCCCAATTACATTTGTATCATAAAAAGGAATCGGATTTTCAATACTACGGTCCACATGTGATTCAGCTGCAAAATTTACAATCACTTGTACGTCTCGCTCTTTTATGATGTGTTCTAATAGCTCTCCATTTTGAATTTCTCCTTTTACAAAAGAGTAATTCGGGTGATCCTGAAGAGATTTTACATTATTTAAATTCCCGCTATATGTTAATGCATCGTAATTAATAATTTTATATGTTTCATAACTTTGTAGCATGTAATGAACGAAATTACTTCCAATAAATCCAGCCCCACCTGTTACTAATATATTCATAAACAACTCTCCTACTTAAAAACTATCTTCATATTCCTCTAGTAATGGCAATATCCGGTCCTTATCGGACAATATGGGATCTGTTACCGGCCAAGGAATTGCTAAATCTTTATCTTCCCAAAGTAATCCAGAGTCATGCTCTGCACTATAATATTCATCTACTTTATACATAACGATAGTATGCGGGACAAGCGTGCAAAAACCATGGGCAAATCCTTTTGGCACTAGTAATTGCCGATGGTTATCTGCACTTAAAATATACCCTTTCCATTGTTTAAATGTTGGTGATTTTTTTCGCAAATCAACGATAACATCATAAATTGCTCCTTGCATAACTTGAATGAGTTTCGTTTGTGCTTTCGGTTTTTTTTGAAAGTGTAGCCCCCGTATCGTTCCTGCCTTAACCGAATAAGATACGTTATCCTGTACAAATGAATACGTAATCCCTAATGTTTCTAGCACCTGCTTATTATAGCTCTCTGAAAAAAAGCCACGCTCATCTCCAAATAACCTCGGTTCTAACAATTTTGCATCGGTAAAATTTGTTTCTATAACTTTCATATTCTCACCTATTCTCCGTTAAACTGTTTCCCAAAGTTAATATCCTGTGCTAACGTATTCGCCTTTTGAAGAGAAGCATGAGTTCCAGCATCAGTCCACCAACCGCTCATTTCATTATAAGTAAGTACCCCTCGTTTTAAATACCAATTATTTATATCTGTAATTTCAAGTTCTCCCCGTGCAGAAGGTTTTAATTCTTTTATATAAGAAAAGACTTTCGAATCATACAAATAAATTCCCGTAACAGCATAAGAACTTTTCGGCTCTTTCGGCTTTTCTTCAATTTCAACTATTTTTCGGTTTTGAATATGTGCTACGCCAAATCTTTCGGGATCTTCTACAGATTGCAATAGTACTTTCGCACCTTCTTTTTGATTTGCAAACTCTTCAACATACGGAAGAATATCATCTGAGAAAATATTATCCCCCAATATAACTACCATACGATCATTCCCGACGAAATCTTCACAAAGCCCTAACGCCTGTGCGATACCGCCCGCTTTATCTTGCACACGATACGTAAAGGACACGCCAAATTCATGACCACTCCCTAAGAAGCTAACAACATCCCCCATATGCTCTTTACCTGTAATAATCATAATATCTGTAATATCGCATTGTTTTAGTTTATATACCGCATGATAAATCATCGGATACCGCCCAACAGGAAGTAAATGTTTATTCGTTACTTTCGTTATTGGATATAATCTCGACCCAGTACCACCTGCTAAAATAATTCCTTTCACTCTGCATCTCTCCTTTATGATGGAGATAATATATCTTTGTAATGTTCTACAAACACTTTCCGGTACTTCTCATATGTATCCGCATCAAACTCATCCCCGTTGTAATGAATACACCATAAATTTGCTTGATTTGGGATACCGATTAAATAACCAGCCCTTTGAAATTCTAAAGATTGTGACACATCATAAAAGTGAAACCCTTGAAATAAATCTTCTCGCCACGGAATATCATACTGCGTTGCCATAAATAAACCATCAATTGCCTGAACTGACAAAAATGGTTGATTACCATAAAAAACCTGATCCAAATTTAATAATTGATAATTCCGTCTTCTATATTCAATCACTTTCCCTACTAAATTTTTCCCTTCCCACCATATCCCGTTATTCGGTAAAAACTGAGCCCCAGCGACCCCTATTAAACCAAGCTTTTCATTTTCTTCAAAAAGAGATATAAGTGTATAAAACATATCTCGATTAATAAGATATGTATCTTGATGTATATACACTTTGTATTTCGCTGGATATGAAAGGGCTCGGTTATATGCACTTGCCATACTTTGTGCATCTCGTATCGGAAAAATTTGTACAGCGTAACCAGGGGGAACAAAAATGTTTCTTATTTGGCTCTCACATTGTTTAAAAAGCTCCTCATTATTTACACAAACAACGACTAATATTGTATGATCTTTCATTTTTGTCCCCCCTTTATTCTTCCTTATTTACATCTGCCATATAGTGTTCTACAAATATTTTTCGATACTTTTCATAGTTCGTCATATTCACATCAAAATGATAATGGATGCACCAAGCATCGCGCTGTACAGGTACACCGACTGTATATCCTGCTTTTTTAAATTCAAATGATTGAGATACATCATAAAAATCAAATCCGTCAAATAAGTCTTCTCGCCACGGAACATCATATTGTGTCGCCATTAATAAACCGTCAATACATTCTACAGGAATAAATGTTTTTGATTCATGATACGGTTGTTCTAAACTTGCCATATAAAACAAATCATTCATATAACCAATGACCTTTCCTACAATTCCACGCCCTTCGTTCCATACACCAGTTGGAGGAACATATTGCGCTCCAACCATCCCAATCATACCAAGGTGTTCATGTTCCTCAAATAATTGAAGTAATCCATATAAAAAAGCTCTATTTATAATAAAAACATCTTGATGTAAATACACTTTATACTTCGCTGGATGCGAAATAGCTTGATTGTATCCACTCGTCATACTTTTCGCATTTCGAATCGGCATAAATTGAACAATATACCCTGGAGGTACTAACAATTGCAATATATGTCGCACGCAGTTTGCATACAATTTCCGATCATTTATACATGTAACAAATAATATTGTTTTGTCTGCAGCACTCATAATTGTGATTTTTCAGCTTCAATAATATACTGAAATACAACTGTCTCAGCCATGAAGCCACTTCCAAGACGATATTTTTTACAAATTCCATACAACTCCTCAATAAGCGGCTCATACATTTTATGATCAACATATACACGATCTACTTTACTAATAACATATCCTGCTTTTAAAAACATTCTTAGCATTTCATTAAATGTAAAGAAACGAATATGTGTTTTATCTAATAAACCATATTCTGTATACGTCCAATTTCCGGCAAGTAAGGGCGCTAATACTGAAATATGAGCAACGTTTGGTATACTTGCTAAAATCACACCATTTTGCTTTATATATGGCTTAACCTTTTCAATCACAGCCCATGGATCAAATAAATGCTCTAATACATCTCCAAATAGGATGCAATCAAATTGCCCCTCCTCATAAGGAAGATCTATTTTTTCTATATCCCCTAAAATAACATGATCTAGTATTTCTTTCGCTTTTTCTGCAGCCTCTGGAAATGCCTCAATTCCTGATACACGTGTACCGTTTTCTTTAATAGCTGCTCCCAATGCACCGCTCGAGCAACCAATATCAAGAACTTCTTTCCATTCCTTTTTTATATGCTTTAATAAATTCGGATTCGCTGCATTATAATAATGCTCGGATTTTTCTTCATATAAAGAACTTTTTTCGCGATTCATTTCACACACTCCTTATGCAAATTGAATTAGAAATATAAATCTCATATGAATTCTATAAAGTGTAGTTTTTGTTCATCCCCCACTGATTATTAGCCCGCAAATAGCAGTATAAAAATTTTTATCTATATTGGTTACGTTACTGATACTCTAATATATAACCAATCTATTAGAGTTAGAATAACGATAAATCATTTCTAAAAAAACGAAACCTATTACGCTTTATATGGTTTATCAAAAACTCCCCGAAAATATTTACGGTTATATTCAATTGCAGCATTATTCGGAACATAAGAAGCTGCTAATTCATTGTAATAATATGCTTTATCCTGCTCTCCTAACCTGCTATAACAAATACACATTTGTAAATAGGGTAGCCATGTGTAGCTAGCTGGACTATGGAAAGGACTTTCCGTTGCCATTGGTACTTCCGTTGCAAGTTTAAACCAAAATATCGCTTCATTATATTTTTCTTGTTCCATATATATATATCCTATTCTTGTACAATTCTCTCCTCTAGGGACGTCATACCGAAACGACTTCACACAAGATTCAATTGCCTTCTCCCACATTCCGAGCTTCGCATAGCAATCTCCTAACTTACCACATGCATAAATTTTTTCTTCATACCATCCTTCGTCCTGATTAAGAAATGTTTCATAAAGAAGAACTGCATCATCATATTTTTGGTTATCCATAGATTCATTTGCGTAATAAAATAAATCCCTTGGACTCAATTCTTCCCCTGCAGCTACAGTGTTTTGAAAAATTCTCAAATTACGATCTGTTACTTTTTTTTCTTTTTTATGCGTAATAGCAACATTACTACTAAAAACCTCACCAGAAATAGCTAAATACTCGTGAACCTTTCCAAACCATTGAAATTGTTTTTCACGTTTTACAAGTCGATTTCTTTTTGTACAATATAAAGGTTTCCCGTTAGAATCCATTGCAAGGTGATAAGGCATCGAAACGGCATCAATTTTAGGATCTAATTCTCTTTTTAAAAGTTTCAACGCTTCTTGAGCATCTTCTAATAATACGTCATCTGCATCTAGCCACAATATATACTCTTGCGTCGCTTTTGAAAAAGAAAAATTTCTTGCTGCTGCAAAGTCATCCATCCACTGGAAATCATATATGTTAGAAGTGTATTTCTCTACGATTTCTTTCGTTCGATCGACGGAACCTGTATCAACTACTATAATTTCATCCACAATTTTTTCAACTGTGTCTAAACAACGGGCTATTGTCTCCTCTTCATCTCGAACAATCATACATAAACTAATTGTAATTCCTTGCTTGTTCAACATAATCACCCTCTTCCAAATCAATCATATGTTATACCTATACTAAACTTTCCATTTTTTTAAATTGTTCAAGTAGTTTAAGATTTCTTTTCAATAATTCAAATGTCCGTGTCATTTTCTTTCGGTTTTGCATCTACTATATAATGAACGCTTTATGGAGGTGAATTTATGTCAAATAATAATTATTCAAATGGATTAAATCCCGATGAATCTTTATCAGCTAGTGCATTTGACCCTAATCTTGTAGGACCTACATTACCACCGATACCACCGTTTACCCTTCCGACTGGGCCGACCGGGCCGACTGGACCGACCGGACCTACAGGGCCGACTGTACCTACGGGGCCAACTGGACCTACGGGACCAACTGGTGACACTGGGGCTACTGGACCTACGGGGCCGACTGGTGACACTGGGGCTACTGGACCTACGGGGCCGACTGGTGACACTGGGGCTACTGGACCTACGGGGCCGACTGGTGACACTGGAGCTACTGGACCTACGGGGCCGACTGGTGACACTGGAGCTACTGGACCTACGGGGCCGACTGGTGACACTGGGGCTACTGGACTTACGGGGCCGACTGGTGACACTGGAGCTACTGGACCGACTGGGGCTACTGGACCTACGGGGGCGACTGGACCGACTGGACCAACTGGACCATCCGGACTAGGACTTCCAGCAGGACTATACGCATTTAACTCCGGTGGGATTTCTTTAGATCTAGGAATTAATGATCCAGTACCATTTAATACTGTTGGATCTCAGTTTGGTACAGCAATTTCTCAATTAGATGCTGATACTTTCGTAATTAGTGAAACTGGATTCTATAAAATTACTGTTATCGCTAATACTGCAACAGCAAGTCTATTAGGAGGTCTTACAATCCAAGTGAATGGAGTACCTGTACCAGGTACTGGATCAAGTTTAATCTCACTCGGAGCACCTATCGTTATTCAAGCAATTACGCAAATTACGACAACTCCATCATTAGTTGAAGTAATTGTTACAGGGCTTGGGCTATCATTAGCTCTTGGCACGAGTGCATCTATTATTATTGAAAAAGTTGCTTAATTTTTTACTTAGCAGTAAAACTGATATCAGTTTTACTGCTTTTTCAATTTCAAATTCAATCATGAAACATTCAGTACCTACATAATCATATTGTTGTATGACATTTTGCAGGAGGCACAAATATGGAAAGTAAATCTGCTGTTCAGCTTTATCTCGAATTGCTAAAGAAGACAATTTTATTTGAAATATGGTTAGAATATGAGGCATACTTACCCGCATCTCTACATATTTCGAAAGAACTAGAATTCGAACCAGTTACAGTCCCTCTCCCTTTATTCATTAAGCAATATGCCGAAAACCATAACTTAAAAATTGTAAAACCAAATGTCTCAAAAAGTGAACGTCATGATGGAATGGATTGGCCAAGAGCAGCACATAGCATGATTGGTCGAGAACGTATGAACCAATTACAAGAGGCGATGGAAACCGTTGTTCGTGAAAATATAGAAGGTGATTTTATTGAAACAGGTGTATGGCGCGGAGGATCATGCATTTTTATGAATGGGTTTTTACAAGCAAACAACATTACGGATCGTAATGTGTGGGTCGCAGATTCATTTGAAGGTTTGCCAGCACCGAATCTAGAACAATATCCAAAAGATTACGGTGATTATTTACACACATTCGATTACTTACGCGTCTCTTTAGAACAAGTACAAGAGAATTTCAAAAAATATGATTTACTAAATGATCAAGTGAAATTTTTAAAAGGTTGGTTTAAAGATACTTTACCAACAGCACCAATTGAAAAAATAGCAATTGCACGGCTTGATGGTGATATGTACGAATCCACCATGGATGGTCTCATGAACTTATATGATAAAGTTTCTAAAGGTGGCTATATAATTATCGATGACTACGGGCTACCACCATGCGCTGAGGCTGTGACAGACTTTAGAAAGCAACGAAATTTAAAAGCCCCTATTACTAAAATTGATGTATTTGGCGTTTATTGGAGAAAAGAATAAAAAGATTTAATCTATAGGAGATCCCATTTTCACTCATCCTTCTCTCACTTCTAACCCAACAAAATATTTTTTCGGAATCTCCTTACATATAACAATTGTTTTCCTGTCTTCTCTCACTACAAATTGAAAATTTCATTAATAGAGTTACTGCATATTCTCACACAAGAAAGGGGTATACTCATGAGCGAATTTAACAAAGAAATGACTTTACTCCCCCCTCCTGAACTCGTCCAATATGTAGGTGGCGACTTCAAAAAGGTTGGAAAAGAGTTCCTAAAGCATTTTATTCAAATTGGCGCTTTAAAATCAAATGAAAAAGTATTGGATGTAGGCTGCGGCGTCGGCCGAATGGCTGTACCATTAATGAATTACTTAAATGATGATGGAGCGTATTATGGATTTGATTTGTTTAAAGATGGAATTACTTGGTGTCAAAATAACATTTCAACTATGCGTAATAATTTTCACTTTGAACATGTTGACATATACAATCAATTCTATAATCCGGAAGGAAAAGAAGATGCCTCTCAATATCGTTTTCCCTATGAAGACGGAACATTCGATTTTATCTTTTTAACTTCTGTATTTACGCATCTTCTCCCAAAAGAATTAGAACATTACGTATCTGAAATTGTACGTGTATTAAAAAAAGACGGGAGATGTTTCATTACATTCTTTCTTATAAACCCTGAATCGTCTTATTATTTAAATGCAGGACAAAGTACATTAGGTTTTTATCATCGAATTGAAAATTGCTACGTTGTAAATAAAGATATTCCGAATTTCGCAGTTGCTTATCCGGAGACAGATATTTGCAATTTATTGAATAAGTACGACCTAGAAATAATCAATAAGCCGCATTACGGCTTATGGTGCGGCAGACATGAATATACAAGTTACCAAGATATTGTTCTTACAAAAAAAAGCTTCTGAAAGGAAGTTATGTATGATGAATGAAAAAAATCCACCTCTCGTTTCCATCCTTATTCCCACTTATAATCGGCCTCATTATTTCAAAATTGCTCTAGAAAGTGCATTGGCACAAACTTATTCAAATATTGAAATCATCATCGGAGATGATAGTACAAATGATGAAACAGCAACTTTAATACGCGAACAATACTTACCAAATTATAAAAATATAACATATATTCGAAATACCCCTACTCTAGGACAATTTCACAATGACCTTATGCTCATAGAAAAATCAAATGGTGAGTATATAAACTTTTTAATGGACGATGACGTGTTTTATAAGCATAAAATACAAAAAATGATGGCCTATTTTGAGCAAGATTCCAATAAAAATCTTGCTCTTGTTACTTCTTATCGAGTACGTATTGATGATTATGGAAATCTAATAGGTGATTCCCACCCAACACAAAGGTTATATAGTGAAGACACCCCATTAAACGGGATATTTTTAGGTAATTGGATGTTAAAGGGCGGGCACAACATTATCGGTGAGCCTACGACTACTTTGTTTCGAAAAAAATTACTCACTGAACCTTTTGGCACCCTTAAAGAGCGACAATATTCTTGTAGTGTTGATATGGCCTCATGGATTTCTTTACTTTCTAAAGGAAATGCAATATACATTTCTGAGCCTTTAAGTCAATTTCGCTACCATGCTGGACAACAAATACACAATAAGCTCCTTCAAGGTTGTGAAGATTTCACACACCTTGTTATAACAGCAAAAGAATATGGCTTTTTACAAAATACTATGGACTATAGAGCAGCTCTACTTAGTGCTTACCAATGGTGTAAAAGTTCCTTAAAATACTATCTTCATCAACTAGATATTTTTCCTGACGCACATGTACGTCTTTCCCATTGTTTGGATATAATTATTAAAGAGTTAAACAATTAAACTACTCTGCAAAATTAAAAGTGTATGGACTATATGTGAATCATTCGTATAGTTCATACATTCTTTCTCATACTATAAAGTGAAACTTTAATCAGCCCTCACCAATCGGGCTTTTACGGGCAGTTGATCCCCCACCTAACTTCTTCGCTTTCCCTGAATTTTGAGGTGGGGGTCTTACTGCCCATTAATGCGGGATAAAATCCATTACTATAAAGAGCAGTAGAAAGGAATACCTACATTGAAAGATCCAAATTCTCAATATCAAATAGACTACTTATTACTATTTATTTTATTTGCCATTGGGATTGTTAGTTGTTGTGCTATTGCAAGTGCACAAGCCTCTTTACCTCCATTTTTACAAAACGTCAATTTTGTACTAAAGCAAATCCAATGGTATTTCATTGGATTTATAGCCATTGGTGTTATTATGATTATCGACTTCGATCGTTATCAAAAAATTGCTTGGTATTTATACAGCTTTGCAATGGTACTACTTATTGGACTAGAACTTCAAGTACCAGGTGCCGTTACAATTAAAGGCGCTACCGCTTGGTACAGGCTCCCAGGTACCGGAAATTTTCAGCCTTCTGAAATTATGAAATTGTTTTTAATTATCGTCATTGGACGAATTATAGCAAATCATAATGAGAAATATTTTTCCCAAACGATACATGACGATTTTTTATTACTTGGAAAAATATTTGCGACAAGCTTGCCACCACTACTACTTATTGCAAAAGAACCAGATTTAGGAAACACAATGGTCATTTCAGCGATGCTTGCAGCAATGATACTAGTTTCTGGCATACGATGGCGTTTTATTTTCGGATTAGTTTCAGCTACTTTCGTGGCTGGATCTACATTAATATATATTTTTTTTACTCACACAGATTTTTTTAAAGCACACATTTTAAAAGAATATCAATTAAATCGCTTCTACGGATGGTTAGCACCTTACAAATATGATGCACAAGGCTATCAATTAAGACAAGCATTCTTAGCGACTGGATCCGGAGAAATGCAAGGAAAAGGATGGGAAAATGGACAAGTATATTTTCCAGAACCCCATACAGATTTTATTTTCACTAATGTCGCTGAACAATTTGGATTTCTAGGCGCAAGTGTCATTATTTCACTTTTTTTCTTACTCATTTTCCGAATGATTCATATCGCTTTAGAAAGTAATGACCCTTTCGGTAGTTACATTTGCGCTGGTACAATCGGAATGTTTACTTTCCAAGTATTTCAAAATATCGGGATGACAATTGGATTACTTCCCATTACAGGGATAACATTACCTCTTATGAGCTACGGAGGCAGTTCACTACTTACATACATGATTGCGATTGGATTCATTTTAAATGTTCGCTCAAGAACGAAAATCTTTATATTTAAATGAACAACATAAAACCGCTATATTTTTATCTCTATCCTTTTTTAGATATACTAATGAAAAATACGATGGAGGTTTAAATATGAAATATGACATTATAGGAGATATTCATGGATGCTTCCAAGAGTTTCAAAATTTAACGGAGAAGCTAGGATATAACTGGAGTAGCGGTCTACCAGTTCACCCTGACCAACGTAAACTTGCATTCGTTGGCGATATTACAGACCGTGGTCCTCATTCATTACGTATGATTGAAATTGTATGGGAACTTGTCATACATAAAAAAGAAGCTTATTACGCTCCTGGAAATCACTGTAATAAACTATATCGATTTTTCCTTGGGCGTAATGTAACAGTCGCTCACGGACTTGAAACAACTGTTGCTGAATATGAGGCACTTCCTTCTCATAAGCAAAATATTATAAAAGAAAAGTTTATCACTCTTTATGAACAATCACCGCTCTACCACATACTAGATGAAAAAAGAGTAATCGTATGTCACGCTGGAATTCGGCAAGATTACATAGGAAGACAAGATAAAAAAGTACAAACCTTTGTATTATATGGCGATATTACAGGAGAAAAGCATGCCGATGGCTCACCTGTCCGTCGCGATTGGGCACAAGAATACAAGGGACAAGCTTGGATTGTATATGGACATACACCAGTGGCAGAACCTCGATTCATCAATCAGACAGTCAATATTGATACTGGCGCTGTATTTGGTGGCAAATTAACCGGATTACGTTATCCTGAAATGGAGACTATCTCTGTCCCTTCTTCTTTACCTTTTGTCGCCGAGAAATTCCGTCCAATTTCATAACTACCTTACTTAGCGAAAGATTATCGTATTATTTAAGCAGATTTCATATAAAACTAGGTAAAGTAATTAAAAAAAGATGCAATAAAGTGCATCTTTTTTTAATTCCCCTACATATAATGTCGCAGGAGGTGACAGAATGAAGAAAAAATCTTCTAAACAAAAAAGAAAATTTTCCCCTTTATATCTGCCCATGTACGGAATTAACAACTGGTGTAGTATTCGGGCTGCAGCGATAGAAGAACTGGAAGAACAAGAGTCATCAAAAAAAAGCAAAGTAAAACCAACATATGTCTCTTTAGAAAATGCTGTGATGAGCCGCATAATCGATCGCAGAAAAATAAAGATGCAACAAAAAAATAAACAGCTTTCAAATCAAGATGAACAGATACTACATTCTAACCAAACAGAAGAAAAGACGGAAGAAAATATTTCTGTAGCAGTGAATAAAGAAGTGGAACCAGAAATTCCAGCTGCTATTATAAACAAAGTAAAAAAAATAAAAGAAGCATTAGCTTCATCGAATGATATACAAATTGAAAAACCGCTCATAATTGAGACACCTACACCTGAAAATACAAAAGTTAAAAGAGGCGGCCGATATGCATATGCGGAAGGGCTTCACTCTCATGCAGAGGGCATGGCAGCACATGCGGAAGGCTTATTAACACATGCAAAAGGTTCTTTCTCTCATGCAGAAGGATCAAACTCAAAAGCAACTGGACATAGTTCGCATAGTGAGGGAAGTGAAACGACAGCAGGCGGCTCTTATTCTCATGCAGAGGGTAAACAGACGATCGCTTTAGGCGAAGCAGCACACGCAGAAGGAACCGCAACTATCGCTAACGGATCCTCTTCTCATGCGGAAGGTCATCATACATCAACAGCTCATTTTGCAGGTAGCCATATTATGGGGCGCTTCGGCACTGCAGAAGAAGCTTATTCTTGGTTTATTGCAAATGGTGTAAACGACACCGACCATAATATCGGTGCTAAATGGCTTGCCCATAATGGAGAAATGTACATTGAGGGCGCGTCTTACAATGCAAGCGGAACAGATTTTGCACAAATGTTTGAAACAGAAGATCCTACCCCTATTGATGTCGGTTATTTCGTTACATTTAGTAGCGAAGAAAAAATTCGGTTAGCTACTTCACACGATTCATTCATTTTAGGAATATCTAGTGCAACCCCTGCTCTTATAGGAAATAGCGGGGCTTTAAGTTGGCAAAAACGTTATAAAACAGATAACTTTGGAAAACGTCAATATGTATGGACGGAAACAGAAGAAATACAACCTCTTTTAAATACAGAATGGGATCCAACTTGCAAATATGTAGCAAGAAAAGATCGCGCCGAATGGCTTCCTGTCGGATTAATTGGACAAATGTTAGTACGTGATGACGGCACTTGCGAAGCACATGGATATTGTCGTCCAAATGACAATGGCATTGCTACAAAAGCCGAAAGTGGATTTTTCGTCATAAAGCGTACGGGTGAAAACCAAATTTTAATATTATTCCGCTAAGAAAAAAGGGAACAAAATTCTTTATAATATAAGAATTTTGTTCCCTTTTTAAGTATGCCGCAACACTTCTTGCATATCGCTTGGAAGCTTTATAGTAAAAGACATCTCTTTCTCTAAAATAGGATGATAAAACGTCAAAGATTTACTATGAAGTGCTTGCCGCTTCATTTCATCCCTTCTCCCTCCATATAAGCTATCACCAAGTAATGGATGTCCTATATGAGCCATATGCACACGAATTTGATGCGTTCTTCCTGTTTCAAGCTCAAGCGCTACATGTGTCTTATGATATGTACTATCAATTACTTTAAAATGAGTAACTGCCCTTTGTCCATCCTCACAAACCGTTCGCTCAATAATGCTATCAGATTTTCGACCAATTGGTGCATCAATCATTCCTTCTCGTTCTACAATCTTTCCGTGAACAATTGCTTCATACGTTCGTTTCACAGCTTTTTGTTGATGCTGCTTCGATAAAAGATGATGCACAAAACGATTTTTTGCAATAAGCATAAGCCCCGAAGTATCACGATCTAACCGTGTTACAATGTGCACTGTACTTGCAAGATGCTGCTTATCATAATGAGATAAAAGCGCATTAGCAACACTCCCTGTCGGATGTTCTCTAGACGGAATTGTTGACATGTTCGCCTCTTTATTAATGATAAGAACCGCATCATCTTCATATACAATGTATAAAGGGATATCTTCTGCCATCATCCCTTCACTTCTTTCCTCCACTGGAAAAAAGATACGTAATTCTTCACTAGCGCGCAGCTGATGACGAACACTCGCATGTTGCCCATTTACTTCAATCGCCCCGCCGTGAAACTTTATATCCGTTAAAGCGGCTTTAGAAATACCTTTCGTTTTCAAAAATTCCCTAACTAAAGTTCCCTCTTCAGCCAGCCCTATATCCCATTTCAATGTAAATCTGTTCAAATATATAACCCTTTCTATTTATCTGCAACAAACGAGTCACGAACTCGTTTCCAGAACGGGAACGGGCGGAAACGAACAAATCGTACTTTCTCGTTTGCGACGCGATACTGGATTGATTTCACATCTTGATGAACCATCGTTAAATGATCCACTGTAATTTGTAAGTTCATTCCCGCAGCTGGCTTTAACACACATGTATGATGCTTCGGCAATACAAGTGGCGATCCTACAGTACGAAATACACGATTGTTAATGGACGCCATTTCTGCAATTTGAATCGCTTCAATAGATGGGTGAATAATTGCTCCGCCAAGCGCTTTATTATACGCGGTACTGCCTGAAGGAGTAGAGATACAAAGGCCGTCTCCGCGGAATGTTTCAAAATATTCTCCGCGTATTTCTACTTCTGTTACTAATGTACCTTCTGCACTTTTTACAGTCGCCTCATTCATCGCTAAATACTGTGACTCTTTACTTCCATTCACATAGCGAATAATTACTTCTAAAAGCGGATATTCCACCACTTGGAATGGTGTTTTCGCAATCGCAATTACTAATTTCTCTACTTCTGTCGGTAACCAATCTGCATAGAAACCTAAATGTCCTGTATGTACACCAACAAATGCTGTTTCATCCAATCGATTATAATAACGATGAAACGCATATAAAAGCGTTCCATCTCCCCCAACAGAAATTACAATATCGGGTTCCTGTTCATCCATTATAAATCCAAAATCTAGCAAGTACTCTTTCATCGTGCTTGCCAGTGTATCTGATGATTGATCTCCCTTTGACATAATTGTAAATTTCATCGCCCAACACCCTTTAGTTTATGATTCGGAATCTTTCGTTTCTTGCTTTCTTGAAAAAGCCTTTTGCGCTTCTTGAATTTCAAGACGAATAGAAGACATTTCTTCATCTAATAAAAACGCCGCTTCAGCTGCACGTTGCAAGCGTATTTTAATATCTTCAGGAAAACGTCCACTATATTTATAATTTAAAGAATGCTCAATTGTTGCCCAAAAGTTCATTGCTAGCGTGCGTATTTGGATTTCTACCAATACTTTTTGTTCACCCTGAATCGTTTGAACAGGATAACTAATGACAACATGATAAGAACGATAACCGCTATCTTTCTTTTGCGTGACATAATCACGTTCTTCCACGATTTCAAAGTCATTTCGTTTTCGAAGATATTCTACAACAGGCTTAATCTCATCAACAAATTGACACATCATTCTAAGCCCAGCAATATCCTGCATATCTTCTCTCAATCGGTCTAACGGTACATTTCTCTTCTCCGCTTTATCAATAATACTTGCAACCGACTTTACCCTTCCTGTTACAAACTCAATTGGAGAATGCTCTGTTAACATTGCAAATTGAGTACGCATTCCTTTTAGTTTCACTTTCAGCTCTGCCACCGCTTGGTGGTAAGGTGCTAAAAATTCTTCCCAATTTCGATTCATTTCAACCACCACCAAAATCAATCCATTTGCTTATAGAAATACTTTTTCTACAGCAGTTACTAGTTCTTCTCCGTAATTTGCATTACCTTCAATATTTTCAACTAAATATTCTACTTCTTCTTTTAATCCTTCTAATTCCATTTCAATGTCATTCACGCGAACGAACATAACCACATCGTTATTCATCGCTTCATGCATTGCTTCCCAGCATGTGTGCGGAATACTTACATAAATGAAAGATGATTCGTTTTCTAAGATATATAAAAATGATAAATTGTCTGAGTCTACAAGTACGTGATTACGCGCACTTAACTCTTTTACCTCTATTTCACTATTTTCCGCACAAAAAATAAGAGCATTCTCTCTCTTTTCTACGCTCTTAACTTGGATTTTATTTTGCATGCTCTAACTCCTCCATCTCAACTTCCTGTCTTACTTAACAGTATTATTGTATCATAACATGGACGCAAACAAATAAAACATTGAACCAAATTTATGAAAAAGCGATAATGTGTAAAGAATTATTTTTCAAAAGGAGATTATACAATGACACAAGAAATTGAAATTGAATTCAAAAATATCGTTACAAAAGAAGAATTCGATACATTATGTAAATCGTTTTCTATTGAAGCATTTACAAAACAAGTGAATCACTACTTTGAAACACCTGACTTCTCGTTAAAAGAAGCTGGCTCTGCACTTCGTATTCGTCATAAAGGAGAAACTTATACGTTAACGTTGAAACAACCTGCAGAAATCGGTTTATTAGAAACGCATCAAGTCGTAACAGAATACGAAGCAAAAATGATGATGGAAACAAACACAATCATTCAAGGAGCAGTAGTAGATCAATTACATAAATTACAAATTCCTGTTTCCGCTTTAACATATATGGGTAGTTTAACAACAGAAAGAGCAGAAACATTATTTAAAGGCGGAACGCTTGTCTTTGATCATAGTTTCTATTACAATCACGATGATTATGAAATTGAATTTGAAGTGCAAGATGAAGAAACAGGAAAAGCTGCATTTATTCATTTATTAACGCAACATAACATACCTGTTCGTCATACAAATAACAAAGTAAAACGCTTTTTTCTTGCCAAACAAAACAAAGCACGCTAAAGTGAAAATTCCACTAGTGAATATGTTTCACTAGTGGATACATCTCACTAAAAAAGTTTACACCCGTAGAATAAGCAAAGAATCTTTGAGAAAGCTGTTTATTTGCCCTCTCGAACATTCCATTGCTACAATAGATATACATTTCATGGAAAAAGGAGTTTATAAAGGATGAGCAAGCAACCGATGACACCATTTGAAGCAATTGGCGGTGAACAATGCATTGCAATATTAGTAGATACATTTTATTCCTACGTCAGTAAACACCCTGACTTATCTCCCATCTTCCCGGAAGATTTAACAGAAACCGCTAGGAAGCAGAAGCAATTTTTAACACAATATTTAGGTGGTCCTAATTTGTACACTGAAGAACATGGTCATCCTATGTTAAGAGCACGCCATCTCCCGTTTGAGATTACTCCAAAACGAGCAGAAGCTTGGCTATCATGTATGGAACAAGCAATGGATGATACTGAAGTGCATGGTCATATAAGAGAGTTTGTTTTTGAACGTTTAGCATTAACCGCTCAACACATGGTTAATACTCCAAACGAAACAGGTGAAGTGTAATGGATAAGCAGGAAGCAAAGCATATAAATATGCCATCTCCTTCCGCATGCGAGCATAAGTCTGTAGAAGCATATTTATTTATTGATCCACTTTGTAAAGATTGCTGGGAAATTGAGCCTTTTATTATTAAACTATGGCTTGAATACGGAAAATACTTCTCTATTCGTCATATCGTAACAGGAAAAGTGGATGGAACGAACGCTTCCTCACACAAATGGAATAAACCTGCTAATATTCGATTTGTGTGGGAAAAGACAACAAGTTTACAAGGTTTTTCATGTGATGGAAAGGTACATATGCAAGAAGCATCGTCAACACCATATTTAGTTTCGATGGCAATTAAGGCAGCGGAGTTGCAAGGCCGAAAAGCAGGTTCGAAGTTTTTGCGAAAACTCCAAGAATACATCTTCCTTGAAAATGTATCAAACCCTGACTGCGAACTATTACTTGCATGTGCGAAAGATAGCAATATTGATGTAGAAGAATTTAAAAAAGACCTACATTCTGCTAGTGCAAAAAAAGCTTTCCAATGTGACTTGAAATTCACGAATGAGATGCATATTACAGAAATACCCTCCCTCGTCTTTTTTCATGCGAACTCAGATGAAGAAGGTATTAAAATTGCTGGAAATTATTCCTACGATGTATACGTACAATTATTGAAAGAACTTGTAAAATGTGAAATTGAGCCAGAACCATTACCACCTTTAGAAGTGTTACTAGAAGCCACACAATTTATATCTTCAAAAGAAGTAGCATTTATTTATAACTGTCCGCAACAAGAAATTGAGCGCGAACTAAAAAAATTACAACTGAAACGAAAAGTGCAAATGATTGAAGTAAAATGCCAACGTTATTGGAAATGGATAGCAAAAGAAAAAGACCTGGTGTAAACACCAGGTCTTCTTCTTTACGGCTTATAAAAATATTAAAGGGGATGGGAGAAATTTTCACGTTCAAACAAAGGGGTATATGTTTGTATGTGAATTCGTTCACGCTTATTATATTACAAGATTCGACGTCAAATGACAACCCCTTTTGTCGATTTTCACACTTTTGTCACATTCTAAACGTTTTCATTTTTGAATAAGCTATAAAAAAGGTCATTTAGGGGGTTTATTTATGAAAAAATCTTATATTGCTCTTCTCTTTCTAGCTGTCATCGTTTCTTTTTTCTTGTACATCCTCTCTCTACTACAAGCTTTTCCTAAAATTATTGCCTTACCTCTTTTATTCGGAATCATCGTTATCACACTCTCTTATTTCAATTATAAAAAACGATTCAAAGGGTTTTAATTTCAAAAGTCAGCCGTAAAGCTATCCTTTCAGTTAGAAAAAACAAAGAAATCCACCCTTCTCTTCGACAAATATCGACATTGAATCTATTCAACAAAAAAGACGAGGATACAATCCCTCGTCTTTTTTCATTACTTTTCTTCAAATAATAATGCTTCTAATTCATTTAATCTCTCTTCAAATACTTGTAGCGCCTCTTTTACTGGTTCAGGAGATGCCATATCTACTCCTGCTTTTTTCAACACTTCAATTGGATAATCAGAGCTTCCTGCTTTTAAGAACTCGTTAATATAGCGTTCTACTGCTGGTTGTCCTTCTTCTAAAATCTGTTTAGATAGAGCGGTCGCTGCACTAAATCCTGTTGCGTATTGATATACGTAATAGTTGTAGTAGAAGTGTGGAATACGAGACCATTCTAAACCAATCTCTTCGTCGATTACTAAAGCGTCACCGAAATATTTCTTATTTAAATCATAGTAGATTTCCGTTAGCATATCTGGCGTAACAGCATGTCCTTCTTGTACTTTCTTATGAATAGTATGTTCAAACTCTGCAAACATCGTTTGACGGAATACAGTACCACGGAATCCTTCTAAATAATGATTTAATAAATATAGACGCTCTTTCTTATCTTCTGTCGTTTTTAATAAATAATCATTTAGAAGCGCTTCATTACAAGTAGATGCCACTTCTGCTACGAAGATGGAATAATCACCATATACGTGCGGTTGTGTCTTTCTTGTATAGTAACTATGCACCGAATGACCAAACTCATGAGCAAGTGTAAATAAATTATTTACATTATCATGCCAGTTCATTAAAATATACGGATTTGTTCCATATGCACCAGATGAATATGCCCCGCTTCGTTTTCCTTTATTCTCATACACATCTACCCAGCGATTTTCATATGCTTCTTTCAAAATACCAACATATTCATCACCAAGTACGTTTAAAGATTTTAATAAAAGGTCTTGCGCTTCTTCGTATTTCACATTCATTTTCACTTCTGGTACAAGTGGTGTATATAAATCATACATATGAAGCTCATCAAGTCCTAATGCACGCTTACGAATATCGATGTAACGGTGTAATAAATGTAAGTTATCATTTACCGTTTCAACGAGTTGATCGTATACTGCTTCCGGAATATTATTATTGCTCAGTGCAGCTTGGCGAGCAGAATCGTATTTACGAACACGCGCATTGAAATTATTACGTTTTACTGCTCCACTTAACGTACTTGCGAATGTGTTTTTAAATTTTCCGTACGTTTCATATACAGCTTTAAATGCATCTTCGCGAACACGACGATCATCACTTTCTAAAAACTGAATGTAACGACCATGTGTAATTTCTATTTCTTCTCCGTCTTCACCTTTAATAGATGGGAATTTTAAATCCGCGTTATTCAACATACCGAATGTATTGCTTGATGAACTCATTACTTCAGATGCTTCCGCTAATAAAGCTTCTTCAGCTTCTGATAATACGTGCGGGCGTTGACGTGTAATTTCTTCTAATGCATGTTCATATACACTTAAATCTCTATTTTCCTTCAAAAATGTTTGCAGTGTATCTTCTGAAATAGATAAAATTTCAGGCACAATATACGCTGTGCCACTAGATACTTGTGAATATAAATTTGTTGCGCGATCATTTAATGCTTGATACACAGAGTTTGTTGTATCTTGATCGTAACGCATATGAGCATATGTATAGAGCTTACCTAATCGCATTGAAATTTCATCTTCATATTGCAATGTCTCAAGTAAATTGTCCGCAGAATCACCAAGTTTCCCTTTAAATTCAGTTAACTTCGGTAATAGCTCCTTAATAGCTTGGAATTCTTTTTCCCATTCTGCATCTGTTTGGAAAATATCTTCTAATCGCCACGTACTTGCTTCTTCAATCTCATTGCGATCTGGTAATGTTTTCGCTTTGTTTTGTTCAGACATTCTTTAAGCCCTCCTTTAAATATCTCTACTTAAGTACAATTCGTTTTTTTCTTATGTAATTCCTTCACAATCAGTCTTTATTATATCCCCTTTTCCTTCTCTCATGTTGTACTTTTCCTCAAATAAAGATAAGGCATACGCTAAACAAGTTTCATCATATTTCATAACTTCCTCCTCTGTTTTTAACATAACGATCCCCCTTATTTTCCGGTACTTATAAGCCTCCACTTTACGTAATACACCTGTATAACATAAAAATGTCATATATTCAGTAACTGCTACTTTCCATATATGCTTTGAAAAGTACGGGAGCATACGCCTTTTCGTATACTTTTTTACATAACTACACACATATTGAATAGAAATACAATCCCCTACCGCAAGCTCACCTATACACTTCATATATAGAAATGCTTGCCATATAAATGGATTTGTTTGAAAAGCAAATGAGGATGGGAGCGGCACACCAATTTCAGAAGGAAAATTTGCTGGGGTACATTTACATTGATATAAAAAGCGTAATAGTGACTTATAATTATAATTCCAAATAGGCAAAGCATTTTTTCGAAAATAGTCCTTTCGTTGCTTCCATTCTCGGTCTAATATTTCTTTTTGGAAAGGAACAGAGGAAAAGAGTAGTTCAAAAGTAGTCGTTTCAGTTGGTAAATATATAGTATGTGAGAAAGAGACGCTTGTAGAAAATGAAGTAAGAAACGCGCATTTCATAAATGATTTTTGTTTGGAACAGAAGAAAATAAGAAATGGTTGAGGATAAGATTGTAAGGAGAAAGCCATAAGTGAGGAGAATTTCATCCAATATGCAGATTGCTTTTTCAATTGATTTCCACCAATGATCCAAATGACCTGTATACCCGCTCGCCAATACGAATATGTTCGTTTGTACAGCTGCTCTATAGAAAGGTTTGCGCATTGGTATTCAATCGCAATTTTTCTCCCTGCTCTCTCTATAAAAATATCTGGCCGTTGCTGAATCTCTGGCATATAACGCTCTATATCTACATGAAAGTTTTGACGTTTGAACCATTTATATAACAATTCTTTACCGTGCCTATGATACATAGATTCCGCTTCATAAAAGGCAAGACATGAATCCACTTTTTTATGAGCAAAATGCCAACTTTTTTGTTTCCCTAATTTCATTTGTACTTCCTTTCCACAAGCTACACAAAAGAATCGTTCCTGTTGACGCATACGGCGCAAAAGCTCTTCATTACAATTGTAGAGTAAATGAATTTTTTCTCCGTTTTCTCTTTTAGCGATAAATATCGTAATCACACCCTTTCAGCTCCTTATATTCTACAATTTGTTACAAATTCCTTTAAAAAAGAGATGTCCCAATTTCGGACATCTCTTTTTATAATAAAGGCGATAATAACCGGTACGTTGATTCAACAATTCGTCTATGAAGACGCCTTTTATGAAAACGATCGACGTGAATTTCACTGGATTCTTCTAAATCGTCTTTAAAATCTTGAACAAGCTTTCGAATGCTATCTGTATCATATAAAAAGGCATTTACTTCAAAATTTAAATGAAAACTTCTCATATCCATATTAGCTGTCCCAATTGAAGCTAAATCAGAATCGACAATGACAACTTTACTATGGAGAAAACCTTTTTCATACTCATATATCTTTACCCCTGCATCTAAAAGCTCTGGGAAATACGATCTCGATGCGTAAAAGACAGTACGCTTATCAGGCTTACTCGGCATTAACAAACGAACATCGATACCAGCAAGTGCAGCAACCTTTAATGCGGATAAAATATCATCATCCGGAATGAAATACGGCGTTGCAATCCAAATGGATTTCCGCGCAGAAGCAATCATTGCGAAATATAAATGCTTAATTGTTTCCCACTTATTATCCGGTCCACCTGCAACGAGCTGCACGCCTCCCCAATGTTCCCCCTCAACTGCTTTCGCTTGTAAATATTCAGGGGCTAGCACAGCCTCACCAGTCATATAAAACCAATCTTGAAGGAAAATAAGCTGCAAACTTTGTACAGCTTCACCACGCAAATATAAATGTGTGTCTCGCCAAAAGCCGAAGTACTTATCCTTGCCTAAATATTCATCACCAATATTTAATCCACCTACAAATCCTTCATTTCCATCAATAATAACGATTTTTCGGTGGTTTCGATAATTAATCTTATCGTTTAAAATCGGAAAGCGCACAGGGAAGAACGGAATCATTTCGACACCTGCATCGTTTAATTCTTCAATATACGATTTTGATAATTTAAAACTTCCAACCGCATCATATAAAAAACGAACGACTACGCCCTCTTTTGATTTTTGTATTAAAATATCTTTAATTTCTGTTCCAAGCTTATCATCACGCACAATGTAATATTCCATATGAATGTGATGTTTCGCTCGTTTTAATCCATCTAAAATGGCCTGAAACGTTTCATCTCCATTTGTTAATGTTCTCGTTTCAGTTTGAAATGAAATATTTAAAGCGCCTAAGCGATCCGCTAAACGAAATAATAGCTCTTGATGCTTATGATTGCGCAAAATCCGTTCTTCGTAATCTTCATGCCCTTTATATTGTAAAAACGCCTGTTCATCAAGTAAAGCCTTCTTTTGGAACATTCTTTTTCTCCGAAAATTTTGTCCAAATAATAAATAAGCAAAGAAGCCAAATACCGGAAAAATACCTAACACAATTAACCATGTAAGTGTTTTTGACGGATGACGGTTCTCTAAGAAAATAACGCAGCCAATTAAAAACGCAGATACTGTAAATAAAATACTAATAATACCTAAAATCGAAACATCTTTTATCCCAATCACATCCGAATAAAATGCTACATCAATAAACATACGTAGTGAAACAAATAATGCGAACAATAGAAAAACAAAGAAAATCAACTTTAACGTATTTTTCATCTCTTACCTCCTAACTAAGAAAGCTTTCCTATTCTTCATATAAAAAGCCGATTTCATACTACAGAAATCGGCCTACGTTTTAGCAGGAAAATTATTGCGAATCGTTTCAAGCGCATGCTCTTTCACAATTTGTTTTCCATACTCACTTACACGATGAATTGTTAAAGTTGATTCTTCTCCATATTCTAAAATAATACTTAAAATACGATCAATTTCTTCTTCATCATGTAGCACTTCATCGAATTCCACATATACATAATAGCGGTTCTCAAATGAATACAGCTCATCTTTTATATCTTCAAAGATAAGACGATGACTTAATGAAATGACATCTTCAAAATCATTAAATTTAATTAAAAAGCCAAACGTACCATCTTCATTAAAGGTTGTTCCTGTTTGTTCTTCTACCTCTTCGACTAACTCTTGCTGGAATAATGATTCGATGCCTTCATCTAGAGGAATATCTATAATTTTGTCTACCCCTATCGGTAGTTCCAGCTTTTGCCCGTCCTTTGAAAGCTCTGCTTTCGTGACAAGTACTTCAATCCCTTTATCGACTGCTTGCACTTGAATCCATAACGGTCCATCAATAAAGAAATCGTCATGATCACGAGCTTCGTCCATCATCTCCCAAAAGAGCTCTTCACTTCGTTCGCGATCATACCAAATTTCTTCACGATTAAATCCTCTATCCTCTATATCAATGTACGTAATAAAAAATTTCATCGTATGATCATTAATTCTTTCAATATCCAAAATACAACTCTCCCTTCCTGCTTAGAATTGTTATGAAGGGATTCCCCACTCATATGACAAATCAATAGATTCTTGTACTCTCATTTTATGATAAGATTCTCCAGAATGGAAATAAAATCGATTTATTTTACAAAAATAGTTATATGCCTATCTTTACTCGATCAACTACATAAATATATTATTATAGCGATTTCTTACTTACAAAAAATTTGGACATACATTTCCACATTCCCCCGTACACTGTAATAAAGTGAAACTTCTATTGGAAGAGATTACTTAACAACAACTTTCTTCATCACATACATATAGTTCGCTTATTAAAACATCATAAATGGAGGCAGACGAATGGACTTAGAGTTTTTAACATCAGTACTAATGATTGTCGGTATCGATGTTGTATTAGGTGGTGACAATGCAATCGTCATCGCACTAGCTAGCCGAAACTTACCTGAATCGAAACGAAATAAAGCCATTTTGATCGGTACTCTTTTAGCAATCGTACTAAGAATTGTCCTTACTATACTAGCTGTCTATTTACTCGACATTCCATTTCTGCAACTTATCGGGGGCGTTTTACTTACATTAATCGCAGTAAATTTATTAACTGATAATAGCAACGATCTTTCTTCTATTCAAGGAAAAACAACTTTATTTCAAGCGGTGCGTACAATTGTATTCGCGGACCTTGTTATGGGGTTTGATAATGTTATTGCCATTGCAGGTGCAGCTCACGGGAGATTTTTACTCGTCATAATCGGCTTACTCATTTCTATCCCGATTATTATTTGGGGTAGCAAACTTATTTTAATACTTATGGAACGATTTCCATTCCTCATTTATTGTGGTGCAGCGATTCTTTCCTATACTGCAGGAAAAATGGTTACACATGAAGACAGACTTGCAACCTTTTTTCATAACAACCCAAGTTTCACTGCAAGCATTCCCTATTTGTTCATTTTCACTATTTTATGCATCGGCTTTATCGTACAACAAGTTCGATTACGCAATGTGAAACATTAAAAAAAACCTTCTACTATATAATAGGTAGAAGGTTTTCATATTATTATAATTAATTTACAAGACGTTGTGCTTCACGTAATTGGAACGTTCTTACTGTACGTGGTAAGAAACGGCGAATTTCGTCTTCGTTGTAACCAACTTGAAGGCGTTTCTCGTCAATCATAATTGGACGACGTAAAATCCCTGGATAGTCACGAATCATCTTATATAAATCTTGAAGTGGTAAAGACTCTAAGTTTACATTCAATTCTTGGAAAACTTTCGAACGAGTAGAAATAATCTCATCCGTTCCGCTTTCTGTCATACGTAAAATCTCTTTAATTTCCTCAATCGTTAATGGATCTGAGAAAATATTACGTTCTGTATAAGGAATATGATTTTCCTCTAGCCATAATTTCGCCTTTCTACAAGACGTACAGCTTGGAGAACTATATAATGTTACCATACAAAGCTCACTCTCCTTAAAGAGTACAAATTCTGTACTAAATACAGTTTTAATTTCTAACTTCAGCAATTTTTCGCGATAACTTGTCTTATTAAAAAGTACAAAAATCGCATTTCATGTAAGCAACAACTTATAATAAACAACAATTACTTTTAATAAGTAACTTCTATAATCATTATACAATAGATTTTGCAAGAAATATACAGTAAATTTCCTGCTAGTTGAGAAAACTCTTCCGTGTATTCCACTGCTATGTAACATGATTACGCTCACTTCAGCTGTACTTGAACAATAACTTTCAACCCTTTTACTACTCACTTCCCATAGATTTTTCATATAATATATAGTTATTTATCTATAATCTTTCCTATGAAAAAGAGAACGTTTTCTTACTTTTTCGTGATAAATCAATTAAGAAATGTAAGACTATACAAATGAGAACGAAAAGGAACGTTTGTTCTCATTTTAACAAACATTCCCCCTCCTGTCTACAAGATTTCTAAAGTAAACCGAAATTTTTTCTGACATTTCTTTCTTTTTTATTTTTTATCTCATACAATAAACATACAGACAGGCAAAGGGGGAGTTTGCAAATGATTGCTTTTTTTATTGATTTTATTACGGTTGCTGCCCTCATCATCGGAATAACAGCATTGATTGGTGTCATTACAAATAGCATTGGCGAAAAGCTCTTTGGTGGAAAAGAAAAAATGAAGTTTGTTAACAAAAGTTTGGATGTACAATCCGGCTGGAACGAAGTTGGCGGAAAAGGCATTTATAAGAAACGAACGTATTAAAAAAAGCAGGTGGTTAGCCTGCTTTTTTTATTTTCCTACGGACGCCCACTTAAAGCTTAAATCTCCGCCATATTTATGGTTGTACATATCTTTAATTGTTTCTCTTTGTAAGTATGCTCTACCACGTTGATATACTGGAACGATTGCAGCGTCATCAAGTAACATTTTTTCTGCTTCTAATAAGTTTTTCCAACGAGCATTTACATCGCTTCCATCTTTTTTCGCCTTCATAATGATTTCATCGTATTTTGGATTAGAGTACTTCATCTTATTTTGTGACCCATCTGTTACAAACATATCAAGATATGTAATTGGATCTGGGAAGTCCGCACTCCATCCAGAGAATGACATGACATAATCGCCCGCATCTTCTAATTTTAGTTTTTGTGCGAATGGTTGTTGTTTAATCTTTACTGTTAAACCTGGTAAATTCTTTTCTAATTCACCTTTTAAATATTCACCAGTTTTCTTTGATAACTCTACATCTTCATTTAATAATTCTAATTCGATTTCATTTTTACCAAGTTCTTTTTTACCAGCTTCCCAATATTTTTTCGCTTCTTTCGCGTTTGGTTTTACAATATCCCCGTTTACAGCACGGAAATCTTTTTTATCTGGTCCTTTAATAAAGTTATCAGGAATTAATCCTGTCGCTGGCTTAGAACCGTTATTTAATAATGTATCCACGAATGGCTTACGGTCAAAAGCAAGTGAAATTGCTTTACGAATATTTTTATTTGCTAAAGCTGGATCTTTTTGATTTAAACGAAGGAAGAACACAGATGTATCTTCTACTGTTTGGAAATCTGGTTTTCCTTTATATTTATCAATAAACTCCGCTAATAACGACGCTCGATCAATTGCATTTGTTTCATATAAGTTAATTGGCGTAGATGTATCTTTTACAATATTAAAGTTTACTTCCTCAATCTTCACTTCTTTATTGTCCCAATATGACGCGCTCTTTGTCATTTTAAAGCTACGTTCATGTTGCCAATCACTTAATGTAAATGGTCCGTTATAAAGCGTTGTATTCGCTTCCAAACCAAACTTCGTACCTTGGTCTTTCACAAACTTTTCATTCACAGGATAGAAGATTGGATATACCATTAAATCTACAAGGTATGGAATGGTATTATCTAATTCCACTTCTAATGTATAATCATCAATCGCCTTTACCCCTAATTGATCCGGACTCATCTCTTTTTTATTAATTTTCTCTGCATTTTTTATATCATACATAATGTACGCTGATTTCGCAGCTGTATCTGGGTTAATCGCTCTTTGCCATGCGTATACGAAATCTTTTGCCGTCACAGGCTCACCATTTGACCATTTTGCGTCTTCACGTAATTTAAATGTATATTTTTTACCATCTTCTGATTTTTTGAATTCCTTCGCTACACCAGGAACTAGCTTATCATCTTTTCCTAAACTGTATAAGCCTTCCATCGTATTAGTCATTACTCTTGAAGAAACTGCATCAGCTGATAATGCTGGATCCATCGTTGGTATTTCTTGCGTTTCAATTAAGTTAATAACTTGCTTTGCGCCGCTTTTCCCGCTATCCCCTTTTGCGTTCGCTTGCGGTTCATCTTTTTGATAGCTACATGCCCCTAACATCATGCTCATCGCTACTGTTGATGCTACAAAAACTGGTATCTTTTTTTTCATACTTCCACCCTCCCAAAAAAATGTTAACCCTTTCATTTTCAAACAGAAAGAAATATATATATGTTCTAATAATTCATATTATACACACAAATATATTTTTTGTATATTTATATTTCTATTTTATTAAAATTTTCCGTTTTAAAATATATCTTTGTAAACGTTTTATATTACCGATAATCCTTACTAAAGTACTGAAAATAATTATTTTTATATTTTTCTAAATTATCAGAGAAAAATAAATTTTATATTTTATAATACTTTATGCATAATTATCCCACCCTTTTTAACATAAAATAGCAGACCCTTCATATTAAAAATATGTAGGCTAAAATGAGTGCAAAGGTTAAGAAAGTATGTTACGATACATTTTGCTAAAAATAGATATCGGTAAAGAGGGGACGGACATGACAGCAATTCAGGCAAAAAATGGACCGACAGAGAAATTAAGTTTATTCTTATTAACATGGCCTATTTTTCTAGAAGTTTTTCTTTTTATGTTAATGGGGATCGCTGATACTTTCATGTTAAGTGCATTATCAGACGATGCTGTATCTGGGGTTGGTGCAGCGAATCAATATCTTCATATTGCGATTTTGGTATTAGAAGTCATCGGGAACGGCGCTGCTATCGTTGTATCTCAATACCTCGGTTCCAAACGCTTTATGGAAGCATCTAAAATATCAGCATTAGCCGTCACATTAAATTTAATAGTTGGGCTCGTTATAAGTGCTGGTTTTCTTTTATTTTCGAAACATATGATGCTCGCAATGAACTTACAAGGCGATGTACTAACGTATGCGCAAAACTACTTATCTATCGTCGGAGGAGCCATCTTCCTACAAGCTATTATTAACTCATTAGCCGCAATTATCCGTGTACACGGTTTTACAAAGCAAGCGATGTTTATTTCACTCGGAATGAATATGATTCATATCGCTGGAAACTACGTACTCATTTTCGGGAAATTTGGTTTCCCTGAGCTCGGTGTACAAGGGGCTGCAATTTCTTCTGCTATCAGTCGATTGATCGCACTTATTGTTTTCTTCTGGTTACTATACCGCGTTATGGAATATCGTGTAAAATTACAATATTACTTCACTTTATCCAAAGAATACATTGGGAAAATTTTAAAAATTGGCATTCCATCTGCATTTGAACAAGTGATGTATCAAGCTTGTCAAATCGTCTTTCTTTATTACGCAACGTACTTAGGAACGGAATCATTAGCTGCTAGACAATACGCTACTAACATTTCCATGTTCACTTATTTATTTGCAATTGCAATTGGTATGGGAACAGCCATTATTATCGGCCGCCTCGTTGGTGGTGGCGAAAAGGATGAAGCATACGAACGCTTGTGGAAAAGTGTAAAATGGGCAATTGGTGTAACTTTATGTATGGTCGCTCTCGTTATTACATTCCGTACACAATTAATGGGACTGTTTACAGATAATCCGCACATTATCGGGTTAGGCGCAAGTGTTCTTTTACTAAGTGTACTACTTGAAACGGGACGCACGATGAACATCGTCATCATTAATTCGCTTCGTGCAGCTGGTGATGCAAAATATCCTGTTTTAATCGGTGCATTTTCTATGGTGTTAATGAGTTTACCACTAGGTTACTTTTTCGCCTTTCATTTAGATATGGGGCTCGTTGGTATTTGGCTAGCGATCGCCATCGACGAATGGACACGTGCCATAATTATGTTCTTCCGCTGGAAAAGTAGAGCGTGGGAACGTTATGCACTTGTTAAACCCGAGGAGCAAGAAGAGAATATTTCTGTTCAAGTTCAGTAATTTTGCATATGGATATCACTAATGGTACATGAGATTTATCCTAGCGATTCTTTAAATATATCAACTGACCGACAAATGTATACAATTCTTTTATATAGTAGAAAAAGAGCCATCCTTCCATAACAGAAGAATGGCTCTTTTTCTTATTGATAAATCTCTTTATATTTCTTATACTCCGCTTCAGAACATAGTACGAAATGTCCTGGGCGAATTTCACGCATTGTTGGCACTTCGCTACCGTAATCATGCTGCGATGGATCATATACGATACGTTTACGATTGCGCTCATAATCTGGATCTGGAAGTGGAATCGCTGATAATAGTGATTTCGTATATGGATGAATTGGATTCGCATATAATTCATCACTTGTTGTTAACTCAACGATTTGGCCACGATACATTACACCAATACGGTCACTAATGTATTTTACCATTGATAAATCATGGGCGATGAATAAGTATGTTAAACCTTTTTCTTTTTGTAGCTTTTTCAGTAAGTTTACAACTTGCGCCTGAATCGATACGTCCAGTGCTGAGATCGGCTCATCGGCAATGATAAATTCTGGGTCTACAGCAAGCGCTCGAGCAATACCGATACGCTGACGTTGTCCACCTGAGAATTCGTGTGGGAAACGGTTTGCGTGCTCTTTATTTAAACCAACTGTGTTTAATAGTTCATGAACACGGTCCATGCGCTCTTTTTTACTTTTCGCTAATCCGTGAATATCAATACCTTCTGCGATAATATCCCCTACTGTCATACGAGGATTTAATGATGCGTATGGATCTTGGAAAATCATTTGCATTTTACGGTTGAATTTCTTCAGTTCTGCGCGTGATTTCTTACCATGTACATTTTCACCATCGAACAATACTTCACCAGCAGTTGCATCATATAAACGAATAATTGTTCTTCCAGTTGTCGATTTACCACAACCCGATTCTCCTACAAGACCAAATGTTTCTCCGCGGTAAATATCAAATGAAATATCATTAACCGCTTTGACAACACCACCACTCACGTCGAAGTGCTGCTTTACATTTTTTACTTCAATTAATTTCTCACGTTGTTTAGTCATGTTGTTCACCTGCTTTCATTTGAAGAATGCGTCTTTCAACGACTGCCGGCGGTTTTACTTCTGGAGCTTGCTCGTGAAGTAACCAAGTTGCCGCATAGTGTGTATCACTTACTTTAAATAAAGGTGGGTCCATTTCAAAGTCAATTTTCAGTGCCTGTGGGTTACGTGGTGCAAAAGCATCTCCCTTCGGCGGCTTCAATAAATCTGGAGGCGTTCCAGGGATTGCATATAACTCTTCTTCTGAACCATCTAAACTTGGCATAGATGCGATTAAACCCCAAGTATATGGATGTTTCGGATTGTAGAAAATTTCATCTACAGTTCCAATTTCAACAACTTTACCAGCGTACATAACTGCCACTCGGTCCGCAACGTTTGCTACTACACCTAAGTCATGCGTAATAAAAATGATTGCTGCTTCTGTTTTTTGCTGAATGTCTTTCATAAGTTCTAAAATTTGCGCCTGAATCGTAACGTCTAGCGCTGTTGTCGGCTCATCGGCAATTAATAATTTCGGGTTACAAGCTAACGCCATCGCAATAACTACACGCTGTCTCATACCACCTGAGAATTGGTGAGGATATTGTTTTAAACGAGCTTCTGGATTTGGAATACCTACAAGGTCAATTAATTCTAAAGCAACTTTACGTGCATCTGCTTTACTCATCCCTTGGTGTTTAATTAGACCTTCCATAATTTGATTTCCAATTGTCATCGTTGGATTTAATGATGTCATTGGATCTTGGAAAATCATCGCAATATCTTTACCGCGTACTTGCTGCATTTCTTTTTCTGTTAATTTTGTTAAGTCACGACCTTCAAATACGATTTCACCATTTTTAATGCGTCCAGGAGGATTCGGAATTAATCCCATTAACGCTTTAGAAGTAACTGATTTCCCCGAACCAGATTCTCCTACAATCGCCAATGTTTCTCCTTTTTTCAAATCAAAAGTAACGCCGCGTACAGCTTGTACTTCACCTGCATGTGTATCAAAGGAGACTTGTAAATCTTTTACCTCTAACAATGTTTTCATCTTTGCCTCTCCCCTCTTTTACTTACGCATTTTTGGATCTAACGCGTCGCGTAATCCGTCTGCCATTAAGTTAAACGCTAAAATTAATATACTGATGACAACCGCAGGGATGAACATCATATGCGGATACGTTTGAATAGATTTATAACCATCATTTACAAGAGAACCTAGTGACGCAAATGGTGGCTGAATCCCTAAACCGATGAAACTTAAGAACGCTTCACCAAACACCGCTGATGGAATTGTAAACATTGTCATTACGATAATAGGTCCCATTACATTTGGAATTAAATGTTTCACAATTAATTGTGTATTTGTTGCACCTAATGTACGAGATGCTAATACATATTCTTGGTTTTTTAACTTTAAGATTTGTCCACGAACAATTCGCGACATCCCTATCCAACCTGTAATCGCCATCGCGAGTGTAATTGACCAAATACCAGATCCCATAATGATTACCATTAAAATAACGATGATTAAGTATGGAATACCGTTAATAATCTCCATAATACGTTGCATAATGTTATCTACTCTACCGCCGTAGAATGCTGAAATACCTCCGTATGCAACCCCAATTACTAAGTCAATTGCTGCCGCTAAAAGAGCGATATATAATGATACGCGTGTACCTTCCCATGTTCTTGTCCATAAGTCACGGCCAAGGTCATCTGTACCAAACCAGAAGTACTCTTTAATATCACGTTTTTCATATTGGTCAACACCATATTGATCTGTACCGTCAAATGGTAACCAATGAACATTTTCAATAACTGGAATTTTTGGTGGTAATTTCGCACGACCTAAATCTTGCTCTTTATACGAGTGTTTACTTACCATCGGTCCAAAAATCGCTAATAGCGCAATGATAACTAACAATACAAGGCCAAGCATCGCACCTTTATGTTGGAATAAACGTCTTCTTACATCTTGCCAAAACGTTAAGCTTGGACGGGCAATGACTTCATTATCAACATTATTTTGATTGGCTTGTTGAAATAAATCTGGAGATAATTTTTGTACATCTTTCATCATTTTTTCCCTCCCGCTAAACGAATACGAGGATCAATAATTCCGTATAAAATATCGACAATGAAAATAACTAAAATGAAGATCGCACTATAGAAAATCGTAGTTCCCATAATAACTGTATAGTCATTTAAAGTAATCGATTTAACGAATTGTTCCCCAAGTCCTGGTACAGCATAAATTTGCTCGATAACAAGTGTTCCTGTAATTAATGCCGCAACCATTGGTCCTAAAATTGTTACAACTGGAATTAACGCGTTACGAAGTGCATGTTTGACAATGATAACGCCTTGGCTAATTCCTTTCGCTTTCGCTGTTAAAATGTAATCGGCTTGCATAACTTCAATTAATTCTGCACGAGAGAAACGTGCGATTGTTGCGATAACTCCCATCGATAATGCAATTGTAGGCATTACAGTAAACTCTGGCCCTTTCCAGAATGCTACTGGGAACCAGCCAAGTTTTACCCCTACGAAATATTGCAGTAATGCGGCGAATACGAATGATGGTACCGACATTCCGAGTACCGAAATAACTGTTGCACTATAATCTACCCACGTATTATTACGAAGTGCGGCAACAATACCTAAAATTAAACCGATAAATGTTCCTAATATAATCGCTTGTAAACCTAATTGGGCTGATGGTCCAATACGATCCACAATCATGTCTGTTACTGGGCGGTTATCATATTGGAATGATACCCCTAAATCACCTTTTGCTAAGTTACCTAAGTAACGTGCATATTGAACTGGTACCGGATCATTCAATCCGTATTTTTCAAGAATGATTTCTTTTTGTGCCGGTGATAGCTTCTCCTGGTTTTTAAGCGGAGAACCCGGAAGTAATTTCATCAAAAAGAAAGTCATTGTAGTAATTAAAAATAATGTCAAAGCCATGTACACGAAACGTTTTAATACATAACGTCCCATAGTCAAGCACCTCCCCGTTTTTCTCAAAAGCAATAAGATAGTTTAAAATATTCTTACTTTTATTTTTTTAAAATAAGAGCATATGCCCATCATAGGCATATACCCTTGTAAACGATGGAAAAAAAGATTATTTTTGTTCAACAGATGCCCATTTGTAAGTTAATTTACCACCATAGTTAATTGGGATAATATCTTTTACGGCACCTTTTACTACATACGCTGAACCTTTTTGGAAGATTGGAGTGATAACTGCATCCTCTTTAATTAACATCTTCTCTACTTCTAGAAGGTTGTCCCAGCGAGCTTGTAAATCTTTTGTATCTGTTTTAGCTTTTTGGATTAACTCATCATATTTCTGATTAGAATACCCTGTTTTATTTTGAGAACCATTCGTAACAAACATATCTAAATATGAGATTGGATCTGGGAAATCTGGTCCCCAAATACCAAACGCAATATCATATTGCTGAGAATCTTCTAATTTATTTTTTTGTGCGAATGGTTGCTGTTTAATTTTAATTGATAAACCTGGTAAGTTCTTTTCCATCTCACCTTTTAAGAATTCCCCAACTTTTTTAGCATCTTCATTATCAAAGTTTAAGAATTCTAGTTCGATTTTATCAGTTCCAAGCTCTTTCTTCGCTGTTTCCCAAAGCTTTTTTGCTTCTTTTGGATTTGTTTCAACTAGCTTTCCATTTTCAGCTCGGAAATCTTTTTTATTTGGACCTTCAGCGAAATCTTTTCCAACAAATCCGTAAGCTCCAATTGCGCCGTTATTTAAAATAACTTTTGCAATGTTATCACGGTCAAAGGACATTGAAATTGCTTTTCTTAAGTTTTTATTACTTAAGTACTGATTACTTTGATTAAATCTTAAGTAAGCAACCCCTGCCTCTTTTCTTGTTTGGAACTCTGGGCTTTTTCTAAACTTATCAACAAATTCAGACGTTAAAGCCGCTCGATCAATCGCGTTTGTCTCATATAAATTTACATCAGTTGCTGTATTTTTTACAATATTAAAGTTGATTTCTTCGATTTTAACCGTTTTATTATCCCAATATGAAGGATTCTTCTTGAATTGGAAACTTTGTTCATGTTTCCAATCACTCATAACGAATGGACCGTTATATAATGTTGTATTTGCCTCTAAACCAAATTTATCACCTTGTACTTTTACAAAGTTTTCATTTAGTGGGTAAAATACTGGATAAACTGTTAAATCGATAAAGTAAGGAACGGGATTGTCTAATTCTACTTCTAATGTATAATCATCAATAGCTTTTACACCTAATTGGTCAGCAGGTAATTCTTTTTTATGAATTTTCTCTGCATTTTTAATATCGAACATAATGTACGAATACGTTGCTTTTGTATCTGGATTTACTGCTCTTTTCCATGAATACACAAAGTCTTTAGCTGTTACAGGTTCCCCATTCGACCATTTCGCATCTCTTCTTAATTTAAATATGTATTTCTTCCCATCATCTAGCTTTTCGACATCTTCTGCAACTCCAGGCATTCTCTTTTGATCTTTGCCAATACGATATAAACCTTCCATCGTATTATTTAATGCTGTAGAAGATGAAGAATCAGATGCTAATGATGCATCCATTGACGGAATTTCAGATAACTCTGTTAAATTAAGAATCTGTTTTCCGTTACTACTACTCGTAGCGTTCTCTTTCCCTTTTGCTTTTGCGTCATCTTTTTGGTAGCTACACGCGCTAAGCAACATACTTGCAGTTAAAGTTGATGCAAGTAATAACGGTATCTTTTTCTTCATGTTGTGTTGCCTCCCCTAATTGCACTTCCTGTACCCTCACTTGTTAAAAAGTAGAATTGAAAGAATAATCTCCAAGTTTCTACAATTTTCATTATACATATAATAAGACGATTGTGAATATAGTTTTTTGTTTTTTTGTTAAAATTTTTAATAAAATATTTATATTTTTAATTTTTCGTAAAGGGATACATTAACATTGCTACCATCATCTTAAAATCAGACCTTTAATTGCGTATAATTTTCAAAAAATTAATCCTAGTACATATTATAGCTTTTATAGTATAATAATTCTAGTAATATTTTGACGGAGGGGAATATTTTGAATAAAGTTTTTTTTCATACTTGTATACTAATTTTTATAGCGATGATTGCTTCTAGTATTGCTGCATTCCTCATTTCATCTCAATTTTTGTTGAACTTTGTCAACATCTCGTTTTATATCGCGCTATTTTTTATTCTGATAGGTGGTTTTTTATTCATATTTCAAAATGGGTTTTTCAATGTAACTCTATATGCTTTCCAAAGAGTATTTGGTACGAACAAAAAGATTGACTCTTTAATTGAAGAAGTCGAGGAACCTACAGATAAGAAAGAACGTATTTATAAAACATATTCATTCAAATGGACATATCCGATTTGTATTACAGGTATCGTTCTTGGGTTGTTCTCGACCCTCATTAGCTTTACTATTTTGATGTAGTTTGCAAACACTATCCCATATGATATAATAATCAGCAAAACATTTTGTTATAAAACTTTAGTTCTTTCATATTAAAAGAGCTCAAGTAACAATAAATAAATTTATATGTATGCGATGATAAAGAAGAGTACATATTGAGGCAATTTCAGAGAGCTTGTGGTTGGTGTGAACAAGTAATTGTACAGTATGGAATGGGCTTTTGAGCACCAAACCGAACCGAAAGTAGTAGGCTTTGGCGTTATATCCTAACGTTATTATGGATTAGAGAGATTTCACAGTAGTGAAATAATTAGGGTGGTACCGCGGTCCATTCGTCCCTATAGTTTTTGGGATGAATGGGCTTTTTTGTTTGCCTTCTCTTCCCCACATCACACATTCAATTTTAGGAGGAATTACTTATGTCAGTTATCTTTTCTGGTATTCAGCCAAGTGGAACGATTACACTTGGAAACTATTTAGGAGCAATGAAGCAGTTTACAGAGCTTCAAAATGAACACGACTGTTATTTCTGTATTGTAAACCAACATGCGATTACAGTGCCTCAAGATCCCGTCGGGCTTCGTAAAAACATCCGCAGTCTTGCTGCACTTTATGTGGCATGCGGCATCGATCCTGAAAAAGCTACTTTATTTGTACAGTCAGAAGTACCAGCACACGCTCAACTAGGATGGATTATGCAATCTGTTGCTTACGTTGGAGAATTAGAGCGTATGACGCAATATAAAGATAAAGCTTCTGGTAGAGATTCAGTTCCAGCTGGATTACTTACGTATCCACCATTAATGGCTGCTGATATTTTACTTTACAACACTGAAATCGTGCCGGTTGGTGATGACCAAAAGCAACATATCGAATTAACACGTGACTTAGCAGAGCGTTTCAACAAACGTTACCGCGAAATCTTCACAATGCCTGAAATTCGTATTCCAAAAGTAGGAGCTCGCGTTATGTCATTAACAGAACCTACGAAAAAAATGAGTAAATCTGATCCAAATCCAAAATCAATGATCAGTATGCTTGATGAGCCAAAAACAATTGAAAAGAAAATTAAGAGTGCTGTAACTGACTCTGAAGGTATCGTGAAATTTGATAAGGAAAACAAACCTGGTATCTCTAATTTATTAACAATCTACTCTTCATTCTCCGGAAAAACAGTTGAAGAAATTGAAGCAATGTACGAAGGAAAAGGATACGGCGACTTCAAAGGCGACCTAGCGCAAGTAGTCGTAGAAGCAATTCGTCCAATCCAAGACAAATATAACGAACTAATCAATTCACCAGAACTAGACGAAATTCTAGACAAAGGTGCAGAAAAAGCAAACCGCGTTGCATTCAAACAACTACGCAAAGTAGAAAACGCAATGGGACTAAGCAGAAAACGTAGGTAACATATAAAGCGGAGGCAGCTCGTTCAGCTCTGACTGGCTAAGGTTCTTTCGCATAGAAGACGCTTTTTGTCTTCTTATGCGGAAGGTTCTTAGACACGAAGAGCTTGCTGCCAGAGCTGGATTTCATATAAAGCGGAAGCGGCTCGCTTAGAATGTGAGGGGGATGGAGCTCCTGACATAGAGGCGCTTTTTGCCTCGCAGGAAGGCGCGAAGCCACCGAACATTCTTGCCGCTGGAGCTGGATTTCATATAAAGCGGAAGCGGCTCGTTCAGAATGTGAGGGGGATGGAGCTCCTGACGTAGAGGCGCTTTTTGCCTCGCAGGAAGGCGCGAAGCCACCGAACATTCTTGCCGCTGGAGCTGGATTTCTATAAAAAGCGGAGGCGACTGCTTAGCCCTGACGGCTAAGGCTCTTTCCCACAGAAGGTGCTTTTTACCTTCTCGTGGGGAAGGTTCTTAGACGCGAAGGGCTAGGAGCCGGAGCTAGATTACAACAAATTAAAAAAACCGCCAATCGGCGGTTTTTTTAATTTACCTTTTGCTCATTTTCCATTTCCCATAACTTTTCAAAAAATGGCTGTCCTTTTACAAGACGCTCACATAATTGTTCATGTTTCTCAGACCAGCCAGCTTTCGCTTCATCATACAGTCTAGCCCAAATATCCTCGAACTCCATATGTTGAACCGTTCCATATGCTGATGGATCCCACTCTGTGTACCAATAGCGAATCTCTGCTGTATTTTTCGTTGTATGTAATTGATCTAACGCCATAAATAATAATTGTTTTAGCTGTCTTTCTTTACGAGTCAAGCCATTCATAATGAAAGGCGATGGTGATAAAATGTGATGTTCTTTTTCTGTTTCTTCTACTTGGAACTCATACTTTTCTGCTTTTACGTTTTCTACCATCTCATATACCATCTGCTCTTGGCGTGGTATAAGTCTGCTTTTACGAATTGGTACATTGTAACCAATTGTGTCAATCGCAATAATTCCTTTTCCATCTGTAACAACAAAGCAATACTCTTGCTGCAAACGTTCATGATTTTTACGAATATAAGCCTTATGATGTACGTCTTCCAGCATTTTTTGCGGAAGCTCTAACAATTCGTTCTCGATGTAATGATATAATGTGGCATCTACTTTTAATAATGGCACTTGATCTAATAGCTCAATCGTATCATCTTTCCGCCATTCGTAAAAATGACAAACGTTATACCCATTTTCTTCACCTTCAAACCAATTTACCCATACATCATGTAGATATAACATTCACTACCCCTCACTTCACTACTGTTTGTACCAATCATTATGTTCATTTTTGCTTAACTTTATTCCACTTGAGGAAATATATTCTAATTATTATTTTTTCTTCTATTAATAATAAAAAAACAGGAAATAGAACTCCTGTTTTTTATATATGAAATGCACTTGCTTTATTCAATATTTCTTTTGCATCTATAGATAATAAAGAAAGTGTATCTTCTCCTTCCAAAGTTACACAATCTTTGACAATATGAAATCCAAGCGCATAGCCAAGCATCTTCGGATAAGAGTGAAAGCCATTTAATACGATGTCATGTTCCCTTGTTCCTCGTTTTATACTTATTCTTTCATGTACAACATTTTTCCAATAATAAATAGCTTCTTCTTTTGAAAGATACGCCGTCCACGGTGCATTGTTTTTTTCTGTATACCTTTCTGTTACTGCCTGCTCAGCTAGCCCTTCCATAATCATCGTATCAAGTAATGTATATTCTGTTTCTTTCATCTCAATTTGATGTAACCTGCATATGTGATGATATTCATGCGCCAATAACACTTTTAATTCTTCTACCGAATTCCGCCCACATACGAATAAGAAAATAACATGACGCATAGATAATCCAGCCCTACCGTTATACTCTTCTTGTACAGTTCGATTATAGGAATCTGATAATAAAATAAAGACAGGGACATCTGGACCTTTTAACCAGTTTTTCAGTTTATCATACTCCAGGCTCAATTCTTTCCAAATTTCCTTTTCCTCTAATTCTTTAATTTCCTTTTCTCCGCGCATAATCGGGCGATACATCCCTTTTGAAATTAAAAAGCGATACAACCTTTCTTTTGGCAACGGAATATACTTCGTAAATTTCTCACAAAGTTTTTCTGGCCGCCCATAATATAAATGTAGCCATTCAGCTGTTTCAACAATCCCCATCTTTATCCCTCCTTTTCTTATGTATATGCTACAGGAGAAAAAGGCGTAAAAATAAATAAGGAGTTTTTTCGCAATATATTGCGAAAAAACTCCTTATTTTATCTATTATTTATACGATTTAAATACTAACACTGCGTTATGACCACCGAATCCTAATGAATTACTTAACACCGCGTTTACTTCTTGATGTCTCGCATTATTCGGTACGTAATCTAAGTCACATTCTGGATCTGGTGTCTCATAGTTAATTGTTGGCGGAATTACTCCGTCTGTAATTGATTTAATAGAGAAAATCGCTTCAACAGCACCAGCTGCTCCTAATAAGTGGCCTGTCATTGATTTCGTTGAGCTAATCGCTACTTTATACGCGTGCTCACCGAAAGTTTCTTTAATTGCCATCGTTTCATATTTTTCATTCGCATCCGTACTTGTACCATGCGCATTAATGTAATCAATATCTTCTGGCTGTAGGCCTGCATCAGCTAAAGCTTGACGCATTGCACGCACTCCGCCTTCACCACCAGGAGCAGGCATTGTAATATGGAACGCATCTCCAGTTGCACCATAACCAGCAATTTCCGCGTAAATGTGAGCACCACGCGCTAATGCGTGCTCTAATTCTTCAAGAATTAGAATACCTGAGCCTTCACCCATTACAAAACCGCTACGATTTTTATCAAATGGACGGCAAGCCGTTGCTGGGTCTTCATTAAATGTTAATGCTTTCGCTGAGCTAAATCCTGCGAATGCCATACTTGTTAGCGGTGCTTCTGCTCCGCCTGTAATCATTGCATCAGCATCACCACGCTGAATTGCTTTAAATGCATCACCAATTGAGTTTGCACCAGATGCACAAGCCGTTACAGAACAAGTGTTAATTCCTTTTGCTCCTGTTGCGATTGATACTTGACCTGCTGCCATATCCGGAATCATCATCGGTACGAAGAATGGGCTCACGCGGCGTGGGCCTTTCTCAGTAAAAATCTTAAATTGTTCTTCGTATGTTTCCATACCGCCAATACCTGATCCAATCCATACACCAATTCGAGGTCCGTTTTCTTCTGTAATTTCAAGCTTTGCATCTGCAACTGCCATTTTCGCTGCTGCTACTGCATATTGTGTAAAGCGGTCCATACGGCGCGCTTCTTTTTTATCAATATATTTCTCGACTTCAAAGTCGTTAATTTCTGCTGCTACTTTTGCTGGAAATAGTTCCGGATCAATTCTTGTAAGTCGTCCGATTCCAGATACACCCTTTTTAATGTTTTCCCATGCTGTTTCAACATCTGTTCCGACCGGTGTAACAGCCCCTAGTCCTGTAATTACGACCCTCTTTTTTTCCATACAAAATACACTCCTTTTTTCTCTCAGTCCTTATTTACCCCAACGAAGAGCAACTGCTCCCCATGTTAATCCGCCACCAAAACCAACAAGTATAATTAAATCACCGTCTTGAATACGTCCGTTTTGCAATTCCTCTACCATTGCAATCGGAATTGAAGAAGCTGATGTATTACCGAACTTCTCAATTGTCATACTCATTTTTTCTTGTGGTAAATTTAACCTCTCTCTTGCAGATTCCATAATACGAATGTTTGCTTGATGCGGTACTAAGAAATCCACATCTTCTTTCGTAAGACCAGCTTTATCTAAAACGCGAAGACAAGAATCACCAAGTTGACGAACGGCAAATTTAAACACTTCTCTGCCATTCATCATAACATACTCGTCTTGATAAAGATGCTTGCCGCCACTTCCGTCTGCTCCTAATTCAAAAGATAGAACACCTTTACCTTCTGAAACAGCTCCCATTACGATAGCACCGGCTCCGTCTCCAAATAATACTGCTGTATTTCGATCGTTCCAGTCTACAATTTTAGATAGTTTATCACTACCAACTACTAATACATTTTTATAAGTTCCCGTTTGAATAAATTGCTGCGCTGTAATCATTCCGTACATAAAACCAGCACATGCTGCACCTACATCCATTGCAGCTGCCTGTTTCGCTCCAATCGCTTCTTGAATTACACAAGCAACTGCTGGAAAAGCACGATCTGGTGTTACTGTTGCTACTAAAATAAGGTCGATATCCTCTCCGTTAATTCCTGCATCTTCAAGTGCTTTTTTAGAAGCCTCTACGGCCATATATGAAGTATCTATTGTATCATCGGCAATGCGTCTTTCTGCAATTCCCGTTCTCGTACGAATCCATTCATCGGATGTTTCCATTATTTTCTCTAAATCGTGATTTGTGACTACTTTTTCTGGCACATATCTTCCGATCCCTAAAATGCCCACGTTCACATCGCAGCCCTCCGTTTTATATCAATTATTATGACTTGGTACTAATTTTAAAACATAAATGTATTTTTGTCTAGAATATATTTCGCATAAAACAGAAAGCTAACGCATTATTCACGTTATTTTTCATTAAAAGAAACAGAAACATACCTCTCAAATATAAAAAGACTCAAACCGCTTCTATTCACGGTTCGGGCCTCTCTTCCATCTTAAAAAGATGCTTTTTATTCTTTATCTGCTTTCCTTCTAAACTAAAGAGTTCTCCTCACTACTTTTCCTTTATACTCTTCATATCTCTGATTTTCCCCCAGGCGAGAATAAAAAAGGCCCTGACCGCTTCTACCCACGGTTCGGGCCTCTCCTCCATCTTAAAAAGATGCTTTTTATTCTTTATCTGCTTTCCTTCTAAACTAAAGAGTTCTCCTCACCACTTTTCCTTTATACTCTTCATATCTCTGATTTTCCCCCAGGCGAGAATAAAAAAGGCCCTGACCGCTTCTACCCACGGTTCGGGCCTCTCCTCCATCTTAAAAAGATGCTTTTTATTCTTTATCTGCTTTCCTTCTAAACTAAAGAGTTCTCCTCACCACTTTTCCTTTATACTCTTCATATCTCTGATTTTCCCCCAGGCGAGAATAAAAAAGGCCCTGACCGCTTCTACCCACGGTTCGGGCCTCTCTTCCATCTTAAAAAGATGCTTTTTATTCTTTATCTGCTTTCCCAAGCTCATAAGCTTCATTCATAACTTTCATTAACAACTCTAACACCGGCTGTGCTTTCTCCATATCAAGTGCAATTCCATTATCATCTAAAATTGCCTTTGCTTCCGGTAAATGCTTCATTGCGATTTGTAAAAACTGCATGCTTTTTTCGTTCATATTATGCTCTTCCTCTCCATTAAAACTTTCACATACAATAGTGTAACACGCGTGCTACTCTTCGTATAACTCTTTATATTTTTTCATGTGTGCCAGTTGCTTATTTAAACCATATTCTAACGGAGTATTTCTTTTTATCGAAATTACTTCGATAGCCTCATCTCTTACTTCGTTATTATTTTGATTTACTTTATCATCCGCGCGTAAAAGATTCATACCTTTTTCCCATAATGACTGTTTACCACTAAGTAAATTGTATATACCAAGATGCGCCCCGCTCGTTCCATGTTCCCATAAGTATTCACATACATCTTCAATGTAAAGTAAATCACTTCCTTTTTCCTCACTCGTACAACGGCACTCTTTCTCGTCTAATTCTGATAAAATGAGCTGATGATACATCATAAAAGATGGTTGCCACGGTCCATATAATGTAGGAACTCGAAATACACTATATTGTAAATTCCCTTTCTTCAATCCTTCTTCTACTTTCAAAAATAGGCGCTTATTTTCTGATTCATCTGTACTACCTACTTCAATAGAAGAAATTAAATTTAACTTCACTTTTTGTTCTTCACACATTCTTATGATTCGCTTTAAATATTGTAATATGACTCTTTCATTCCGAAATCCACTTTGCTGATTTGGCTCATATAAGCAAAAGTAAACAGTATCGAAGCTCTCTTCCTCTACTGATCTCCATCCATCTTCATCTCTTATCGAATAATACGTAAATAATGCATTTCGCCCAATTAATAATAACTTCTCTTCATTAATTTTGGTCATACTATCGAATTCATCAAAATCAAGACCATATACTTCCACTTCTTCTTCAATCATTTTATTTACAAGGTGATAACCTACAAACGTAAGTGCACCTATTATCAGCACGCGTTCCATACCACCAACCCTTTCCCTCTGAAACAAATAGCTCCTCATTTATGTATATGGGAGCTTCACAATTCTTCTTCATATTTTTTAAAGAAATCGGTCGTTTGCCTAACCATTTTATATTTCACATCTTGCAGATGGAACAAGACAGAAGTATCACATTGATTGAATTGCCTCATTTTCTCATATTTACGCAATTGCTGTTTTCTTCCTCTTTTTTCTTGGGTTGATACGAAAACTTTGACCGGTACACAAGATGGAAGAAGCGTAAATGATTTCTTATTTATTTTTGATTCTAATTCTTCTTCTTTGGCATCATACGCCAAACTTAATTCCTTCACGAGTCTCTTGTAAAAAAACTTATGCTCTTTTTCAAACTCCACATATTCTGGTAAATCTAAACACGGATTTAACATAATGACAGAGCGTATACAATCAGGGTATTTGTTCATCATTTCGAGTGCTACAAGTGCTCCCATACCATCTGCCATAATGTGCATTTTCGCATTCAATGTCTCTTTTCTCAATACAACGTCATATAAACGTTTTGCTAGACGAACAGATTGGTCGTTTCCCCAATGTCTTCCGTATAAATTAGAAGAAAAGACCGTGTAGCCTTGCTCAATAAGGCCATGTAAAAAATAAGATCTACCCGCATGCTGTGTCCATAAACTTGTACCATTCTCAATAAAGTAGTTATAATCACCGAGGAGCATAACAGAAAATCCATTTGGCTTCTCCGGTAAATAAATGACACATGGTTCTTTTTCTAAGTAAAAAAAACGTTCCGTAATACTCATTTTTCCCCCGCCTTATTTTCTAAACATATAAAACCACTCTTTTATAATGTATGAACGGAATGCAAATTTGCGTTGAAAAATCTACAAATATTTTTCTATATTCTTTTTTCAATTGTGTTACAATAAGGACAGATTGAACGAATAGAGGTGTAAAATATGCGTTTCATTTGGGCATTAATTTGGTCGTTCTTACTTGTACATATGATGAGCTACGTAATCGGCTCTATGACTGGCGGTACATACGACTTTAACCAAGCGTCTATTTTCTCAGTTGTTCTTGCTGTGTTAGTACTAGCAATTTCAGCTGCAATTCCAAACGAGCCAGTAGAACAACACTAAAAAAAGAGTCCGGATTTTATCCGAACTCTTTTTTATTTTTATTTCACATGAACGACTAGTTCGTTATTTTCTACATCAACAACTACGTGACTATTGTCAGTAATTGTTCCTGCAATTAATTCTCGTGCTAATTTCGTTTCCACTTGACGTTGTACGTATCGTTTTAATGGACGAGCTCCGTACATTGGGTCGAAACCAGCTTCTACAACAAATTCATTTGCTGCATCTGTTAATTCTACTGTAATGTGACGGTCAGCTAGACGACCTTGTAGTTCTTTTACAATTTTATCAACAATGCCTTTAATTTCATTCGTTGTAAGAGGTTTGAATAAAATAATTTCATCAACACGGTTTAAAAATTCAGGGCGGAAATGTCCTCTTAATTGCCCCATTACAAGGTCTCTTGATTCCTCTTTAATCGAACCATCTTCTTCTAATCCATCTAGTAAATGAGCAGACCCAATATTTGAAGTCATAATAATAACTGTATTTTTAAAGTCCACTGTACGACCTTGCGAATCTGTAATGCGTCCATCATCTAACATTTGTAATAAAATGTTGAATACTTCTGGATGTGCTTTTTCAATTTCATCTAATAAAACAACGGAATATGGTTTACGTCTTACCGCTTCTGTTAATTGACCACCTTCTTCATATCCTACATATCCAGGAGGCGCACCAATTAAGCGTGACACTGCGTGTTTCTCCATATACTCAGACATGTCAATGCGAATCATTTGCTCTTCACTATCGAATAAAGACTGTGCTAACGTTTTTGCAAGTTCTGTTTTACCAACACCTGTTGGTCCTAAGAAGATGAAAGAACCAATCGGGCGGTTCGGATCTTTAATACCAGCGCGAGCACGAAGAACCGCGTCTGACACTAAGCTTACTGCTTCCTCTTGTCCAATGACACGCTCTGATAAGATTTGCTCTAAGCGTAATAATTTCTCGCGTTCGCCTTCAACAAGTTTAGCAACAGGAATACCAGTCCAGCGTGAAACAATATCTGCAATTTCTTCTTCACTTACTTCCTCACGTAATAAACGATTTTCTTGTTTATTATGCGCACCCATTTCTTCCGCTTCTTTTAACTCTTTTTCAATTGCTGGAATTTTCCCGTGACGAAGTTCGGCTGCTTTATTTAAATCGTAATTACCTTCTGCTTCTTCTAATTCACGGCGCAGACGTTCTAAATGTTCACGTAAGTCACGAACTTTGTGAATGTCTTCTTTTTCTTTCTCCCATTTCGCTCTCATACCACTTGCAACTTCTTTTAAATCCGATAATTCATGTTGCAATGTTTTTAGACGCTCTTGGCTACCACGATCCGTTTCTTTTCCAAGAGCCGCTTCTTCAATTTCCAGCTGCATAATGCGGCGCGTTACTTCATCTAATTCTGTTGGCATAGAATCGATTTCTGTACGAATTGTTGCACACGCTTCGTCAACAAGGTCAATCGCTTTATCAGGTAAGAAGCGATCTGAAATATATCGATCTGATAAAACTGATGCTGCTACAATCGCACGGTCATGAATATTTACACCGTGATAAATTTCAAAGCGTTCTTTTAATCCACGTAAAATTGAGATTGTATCTTCAACAGTTGGTTCTTCTGCTAATACTTGTTGGAAACGTCTTTCTAACGCTGGATCTTTTTCAATATATTTGCGATATTCATCGAGCGTCGTCGCTCCAATACAATGCAGTTCACCACGCGCAAGCATCGGTTTTAACATATTTCCTGCATCCATCGCACCTTCTGTTTTACCAGCTCCAACTATTGTATGAAGTTCATCAATGAATAATAAAATGCGTCCTTCACTCTTTTTTATTTCATTTAATACAGCTTGCAGACGCTCTTCGAACTCACCACGGAATTTCGCACCAGCTACGAGCGCACTCATATCTAACGCAAAAATCGTTCTATCTTTCAATCCTTCAGGTACATCCTTTTTCACAATACGCTGTGCTAGCCCTTCAACGATTGCTGTTTTACCAACACCTGGCTCCCCAATTAAAACAGGATTGTTTTTCGTTTTACGTGAAAGAATACGGATTACACGTCGAATTTCACTATCCCGTCCGATTACAGGATCAATTTTCCCTACTCTCACTTCCGCTACTAAATCACGACCATATTTTTCTAACGCTTCATAAGTTGCTTCTGGATTTTGACTAGTCACTCTTTGATTCCCCCGAACTGTCATTAAAGACTGTAATAAGTTATCTTTCGTAATATGCAATCTTGTAAATAATTGATTTATATCGCCTTTTTCTTCAGAAAAAGCAAGCAATACATGTTCTACTGAAATGTAATCATCCTGCAGTTTTTCTGCTTCTTTCCCTGCTCTTACAAGCAGTTGTTGCAGAGCGCTCGTTACATACAATTTTCCAACTTCTGCACCGCTCCCCGTTACAGAAGGTTTCTTTTTAATTAAACTTTCAGCACCTTGCTTTAATGCTTCTATATCAACATTCATTTTTTGAAATATACGTACTGCTAATCCATCTTGCTCTTCTAATAATGCAAGTAATAGATGAACAGTATCCACCTCTTGGTGATGATGAGATACCGCTAAAGATTGGGCACTCATAATCGCCTCTTGTGTTTTTGTTGTCATTTGATTTAAGTCCATCTTTACAGCCCTCCAAAAGTTTGACTTTCTTTGACCTTTGATTTGATTATACGCCAACTGACTTTTTTATACAATAATTTTGCCTATGTATTTTCAAACTTATTATTTGAAAAAGAAAAAGAGAGCATTCATTATACTGCTAAAAATACGGTAAATGAAATTACAATGTGTGACGACAAAAAAGCCGCAATAACGATTGCGGCTCCTGTTACGGTTTTCTTTTATATGTCCACTGGCGGTTATGATTCGTGTTATCCGGAAACTTTTCACCGGCAGTTAATTTCACCATTTGCGGATTTTTCACCATACTTCCCGTTTCACCAATTTCTACGTAAATGCCATCATTCGGCGCTTTTTGTCCAGAACGAAACCTGCGATTTTGTCCCATCTTCATTCTCCTTCCATGACGTCTTGCCTCATTAGTATATCCATTTTAAAAGAAAGCTTTTCTGTCATGTTTAGGAAACAGTACTACATCTCATTCTTGTACATATATATGAATGACACGAGCGTAAGCAGGGATTTCTTTCCTACTTGTAGAAAAAAAGAAACCAACCTACTCTAGGCTAGTTTCAAAGGAGAGTCAAACATATACGAGAAGATTACATATTCATTATATGCCTCATTATACGAGCAATGTAACCCTTTTCACAATTTGTACATAATGAAAGAAACATTGTTTGAACTTTCTAAAAAGATGTTGACTTCTCTTAATTTCCAACGATAAATAGTAGACACCACAGCACTTTGAGACGTAAGATGGATATATAGTGAAATTTCCATCTATGGTGATTTCACCAAGTCTAACCTCTTATTTCTGCATATTAAAAACGGAAATACAGATAGATACAAAAAAATTATTATAAGAGGTGAAATTATGAACAAACAACATTTAATCGCATTAGACTTAGACGGTACTCTATTAACAGACAACAAAATAATTTCCACTCGAACGAAACATACAATTGCAAAAGCAAAGGAACAGGGACATATTGTTGTTATTTCAACAGGACGTCCATTCCGTGCTAGTTATGATTACTATAAAGAACTTGCTCTTAACACACCTATCGTAAACTTTAACGGTGCTTACGTACATCATCCTCTTGATTCAAGCTGGGGAACACACCACTCTCCTCTTGAGCTAGCAACAGCGCAAGAAATTGTACGAGCTTGCTTTGATTTCGGCGTAAAAAATATATACGCGGAAATAATGGACGATGTGTATGTTCGTGAAATTGATGAAGATAAAAAACATATTTTCGAATTCGGCTCTCCTAAGATTTTTACGGGAGACTTATTAAATATTTTAAACGATCATCCAACTTGCTTATTAATTGATGCACATGACGAGCATTCCACTGCAATTCGTCAACATTTAACGGATATGCATGCGGAAGTAATCGACCATAGAAAATGGGGCGCACCTTGGCCGATTATTGAAATTGTGAAAAGTGGATTAAATAAAGCAGTTGGATTACAAAAAATCTCTAGTCATTACAACATTCCACAAGAGCGAATTATCGCTTTCGGTGATGAAGATAATGATTTTGAAATGATTGAATTTGCTGGTCACGGCATTGCAATGGGAAATGCCATCCCTGAATTAAAATCACTCGCAAACCATACGACGTTAACGAACGAAGAAGATGGTATTGCTTTATATTTAGAAGAGGTTCTTGGGTTGTAATCTAAAAATTCCCTACTTATAGTTTCCTGCCAAATGTCCATACTATAAGTAGACGCATGAGACATCGCGTCGATTGTTTTCAGCTAAATAAAGGGGGTTTTTCGAATGGGTAAAAAGAACAAATCAAAACGTTTTATCCAACAAGGAGCCGATGCTGTTATGAAGCATGATGCAAGATTCCCGTACAGAGGTACATTAGCTGAGGCAGAAAAAGCAAGAAGTAACTCTTCTTTTGGAGGGGTTTAAATGGGGAACTTACTATTCCAACAAGCTAGAGATGCTGTTGAAAATGCCGTATCTTGTTCAAGCGGTACTGAGCAACAAGATCTCGTGTATAGAGCAAAAAATGCTTTGCAATCCGCTTACGCAAACTCTTCAACTGCTGAAAAAGTTCAGCTCCGTGAAATGCAAGAGCAATTGCAAAACATTACGAATTTACATTAAAAAAGAGGACCAACTTTGGTCCTCTTTAATCTTTCCGAAACAATCCGAACACCCCAACTGTTTGCAGTATATTTGTAAATGCACCTGGGTCCACTTGTTTAATAATCCTCTCTAATTCGTATAACTCGTAACGGGTAATAACCATCATTAACATTTCTTTATTTTCATTCGTATAAGCACCTGTTGCTGGTATCGTTGTAATCCCTCTTACTAATCGCGAGTGAATCGCCTTTCTTACGTCTTCCCCATTCTTCGTAACAATTAATGCTGTAATCTTTACATGACGAGTATGAATTGCATCAATAATTCTCGTTGACACATATAAAGTCACTAGCGTATACAACGCTTTTTCCCATCCATATACATAGCCAGCAGCGATAATGATAATTGCATTAAAAAAGAAAAAGTATGTACCGACAGGCTTATCTTTTATTTTTGATAAAATCATGGCAATAATATCTAATCCGCCTGTAGAAGCACCCCACTTTAAAGCAATCCCTACTCCAATCGCCGAAATAATTCCGCCAAAAATCGCATTTAATATGATATCATTCGAAACCGCTCTAACAGGGATAATTTCTAGAAACAGAGTCATAAATATAACACAAAGAAAACTAAAAAAGGTGAAGGCCTTTCCAACCTTTTTCCACGCTAAAATAACGACAGGAATATTAAATAAGCTAAACAATACTCCCGTAGATATGTGAATCGATAAAAAATCACCTAATATTTGTGATAATAATTGAGACAATCCAGCAAAGCCGCTCGCATACACTTTTGCTGGCGTTAAAAATAAATTCATCCCAATCGCGTTTAATAAACCTGCGATGATTACAACGATTAACTTCTTTATAAGTTCAGTATAATTCAACTTCAAATCCATTTGGAATCCACCTTTACCCTTCATAAATGCACCGCTATACATAGTCTTTACGAAAAAGGAAATGATAAACGTACAACGTTTAGAAATGGAGTTGATACATATGCCACATACGAGTGATAACGACAAAAAAGCACGCGATAATAACGCAAAACGCACACAAAAAAATGAGCAAGAGCAAAAAAATATTCAGCAAGGTAAACGTGCATACTCTAAAAAGACCGATCACCTTTGATTCCATCGTACATCAACAATTATGTTGATGTACTTTTTTACATTTTAAAGGAAAAAAACATTAAAAATTCACTTCATGTTCACTTCTATATTCTACAATAGCGATAACATATTCGGATGAGGTGTTGGCATGAGAGGGAAACATATTTTCATTATTACTGCACTAATAAGTATATTGATGCTATCTGCTTGCGAACAAAAAAATGGCTCAGCTACAGTCGCTACAGCAACAGACTCGACCATTACAAAGGATAACTTCGAAAAACAATTGAAAGATCGTTACGGAAAAGACATGCTATACGAAATGATGGCACAAGACGTCATCACAAAAAAATATAAAGTACCTGATGAAGAGGTAAATAAAGAAGTAGAAAAAGTAAAAAAACAATATGGAGATCAATTCAAAAAAGTATTAGAAAATAATGGTTTAAAAGATGAAGAGGATTATAAAAATCAAATTAAGTTCAAACTTGCTATGAATGAAGCGATTAAGAAAAGCATTACAGAGAAAGACGTAAAAGACCACTATAAGCCAGAAATTAAAGCGAGTCACATTTTAGTAAGTGACGAAAATGAAGCGAAAGAAATAAAGAGTAAACTAGATGCTGGTGCTTCATTTGAAGAATTAGCAAAACAAGAATCACAAGATCTACTATCAAAAGATAAAGGCGGAGACCTTGGATACTTCAATTCAGGTACAATGGCTCCTGAATTCGAAACGGCTGCCTACAAACTAAATGTTGGGCAAATTAGCAACCCCGTAAAATCATCAAACGGTTATCACGTTATTAAATTAACTGATAAAAAAGATTTAAAACCTTACGATGAAGTAAAAAACTCTATTCGCAAAAACTTAGAGGAAGAACGTACTGCTGATCCTGTATTCAGCAAAAAATTGTTACAAGAGGAATTAAAAAAGGCAAATATTAAAATAAACGATAGTGATTTGAAAGATACATTTACTCTTGTTTCTCCGCAAGGAAATTAAAAAAAGTACACCCTTATCTTTTTAGATAAGGGTGTGCTTTTTAATCTTTCATCTTATTTCTTAAAGTAAGTCCAACCTTCTTCTTGGTAAACCTTTTCTTCTTTCATCAACTTACCAAGTGCACGCTTAAATGCAGCTTTACTCATGTTAAAGCGTTCTTTAATATCTTCTGGATGGCTCTTATCCCAAAACGGCATTGCTCCGCCTCGTTCTTCCATATATGCATAAATTACTGCAGCATCGTCTTCCATTCCTTCTTCTTTACGAGGAAGAAGTGAAATGTTAATTGTACCGTCATCTTTTACGTCAATAATACGTCCTGTTACACGCTGACCGATGCGGACTTGTTCTTTTCTTTCTGTATGGTGTAAGAAGGCACGGAAATGCTCATCCGTTAGTATGAATGAACCAACTTGAAGTGAACGATATACACGTCCATTTACGTTTTTATTACGCATAGATGGCGTTGCATCTACGATAATTTCTTGCATATCACTGTCTCTTGCCGGAAGAGCAATTAAACGATCACGATTCGTTAATTTTAACGTACAATATAATTCGTCGCCTACTTCTGGCCATACTGGCATATAAATCGGGAACTCATCAGCTGGAATTAGTATATCTTTTGACACACCAATATCAACAAACACACCTAAACTAGGAATAACTTCTACAACCTTTACCCAGTTCCAATCATAAGTTGTAATAATTGGTTCCTTCATTGTTGCTGAAATACGATTTTGGTGATCAAGGTATAAGAATACATCAATCGCATCGCCTTCTTCAATTTCTCCAGCTACTTCGTTTTTATGTAGGAAAATTTCTTCTTCTTCATTCCCAACCATATATCCGATTTCCGTTTCGCGTAAAACAGTTACCTGTTCAATCGATCCTATTTGCAAATACATATTTTTTAATTCCCTTCTATATATATAAAATTATCTTTTTTATCATTCCAAACAAAAGTTAATTATAACATGATTTTTCCTATATTTGTCCAACTGCCCAAAATTCACTATAATAAAATGAGGTTACATGAATATAAGTACGAAAACACTTAAGTCTAGACTCGTTTTCAGCTATACTTTAGTATGTACAGTACATAACAAGATTAGAAATTTATTTGGAGGTGCTAACTATGGCAAAAGATAGTTCTTTTGACATCGTTTCGAAAGTAGAATTACCTGAAGTAACAAACGCAATTAATATCGCATTAAAAGAAATCCAAAACCGATATGACTTTAAAGGAAGTAAAAGTGATATTAAATTAGAAAAAGAAGTACTTGTTTTAACTTCTGATGACGAGTTTAAATTAGAGCAAGTAAAAGACGTTCTTATCTCTAAACTTGTAAAACGTAACGTTCCAATTAAGAACTTAGATTACGGAAAAGTTGAAGCTGCAACTGGCAACACTGTTCGCCAACGCGCAACACTTCAACAAGGTATCGATAAAGATAACGCGAAAAAAATTAACAACATCATTAAAGAAATGAAATTAAAAGTAAAAACACAAGTACAAGATGATCAAGTACGTGTTACAGCAAAAAGCCGTGATGACTTACAAGCAGTAATCGCAGCTGTTCGTAGCGCTGATTTACCAATCGACGTACAGTTCATTAACTACCGCTAAAAAGAAAACTCCTCTTAATTAGAGGAGTTTTCTTTTTTGTCTTGTAGAGACAATATTACGAGAACAAACTATAGAAAAAGGGTATGTGTGGTAAAAATCGCTAAGTAAATTGAAAATAAGGAAAAGACACCTTAAGACGTTTTCCCTTCGATTTGAATTACTTTTCTTAGTAACTACATCCTAGACCAAAGTCATCTTAAAAATCGCTGTAACTCATAATTCCTCTCCACGCCAAAACGTAACAATTTATGAGTATAAGAATATTTCCCGACCTTTAATGTAATGTAAAATTAGTAAGGATCTTAAAAAATGTTAATTAAAAAAGAGTTAGAAGTGGTTATTTGAAGAAATTAATATTATGGTTTTTATTGGCCACATTCTCCCTAAATACTGTAGGATGTTCTAATAATACGAATACACTAACGGATAAGTCTAACTGTATCAACAAAGCTTGGTACAAAAAAAATATGTCATGTAATCATTTAAAAAAACATTAAATAGTTAATGATAAAGGTCATAAAAAAAGACACCTCAAAGTGCCTTCCTCCGACTTGAACCAATAATATTCGGATGGATTTAAAAAGAAGCATACATCGTTAATAAAGATGCAGACTTCAAAATAAAAAGTACACTAAGTAAACTCTTATTCAAAAATTTATATTAAACACTAATATTTTAGAAGAAAGTTTATAAGTTTAGAACCTACAGGGATTTTCCCTGTAGGTTTTATTATATTTCAAGTGATTTCCAAATGAATTATGAGTGACTTTTTTCAGTTTGGTTTTCAAAATATTTTTCTTTAACCATTTTTATCAGATTTTCTTTTTCTGTTAGTTCAAATATAAATAATGCTTTTTTCATGTTATTTGCAACATCTTCTTCATTAGGTTGTTTAAGTTTCAATAAATTCCAAGCTTTTCCATAGTATAATTCACCTAGTAAATATAAAGTATTTAGATTAATAGCTAGTTTGATACCCATATCATTGTATTTTACTGCCTCTTCATGTTGATTTGCATGACCTAAAATTTTTGCTAAATTAAAAATAATTTTCAATTTAATTTCTTTATCTCTAGGAAAATCTAACTTATTAAAATTAGTTAAACACCTTCTTAATATATTAATACTTTTTTCATATTCTTTATTTTCCCCATGGAATATAGCAATTGTCTGCATAATATCTATTTCTCTTTCTGATAAAAAATCTGAATTAGTTACAGTTAATTTTAATGCATTATTTAAAAAATCTAAAGCAGTTTTTATTGATTTATCCACCATAAATATAGCAATCGCTTCATGCCATATTAAAAATTGTTTATCTTCTGTTGATTGGAAGTTATTTTCGTTTTTCTCTTTTTTCACTATTTCATAAAGTTCTTTGTATTGTTTTTGCTTTAAGCAATCTTTTATTACGCATTTTACATTTTCTACATATTTTAGTTTTTTGTTTTGAGTTAATGCAAATATATTATTTGGGTCAATACCAAGTCTTTCTGATAATTGATATAACAATATACTAGATGGATAAATCACACCTTTTTCTATTTTGCTAATTTGACTTTGCGAACATATTCCATGACATAATTCGGATTGTGATATATTTTTTTTAATTCTAAGCTCTTTAATGGTAATACCCAAATCGTAAAACTCCATTTTCCCACCTACTATTTAGCACTGTATTAGTATAAGAGTATTCTCTAACTTTTAATGTAATGTAAAATTAATATAGTTGCAATTATTGATTTTTCAAAGATTCTTCCCTATCGGTGCTAACACAAAAAACAGGTTAGGAAGAAAATCCTCTTCCTAACCTGGCCCTCCTCTCACTAGGGACGTTTTCATTCTCACATCGTTTCTCTTAAGAAATTTCATATCAACAGAATAAACACTATCGCGCCACCGAACAAACTTACATATACAATAAGAAGACATGAACATAGAGCCAGCAACTTCTCATCTTATCTACGCTTCCTTTTAACTGCAATTAAAAACGCAATAAATAATACATTCACCCCAACGATTAAGGAGATAAATAACCAATTCACACCTGTTTCTCCGTTAACTTTATACACGTTTGATTCTTCACGCTTTAAAACGAGATAAAATTCCCCATCTTCCTCTCTTATAATTTCATCCTCTAACAATCCTCTTAACTCTTGTTTTTCACCAATCATACTTGCAGGTAAGGAGACTTTTTGTGTTTCTTTCGTATTATTAATTGCTACTAAAGTTACTTCATTTTTATATTTTCGTTTTAGTATGCTCATACCGCTCTTATCATACAGTAGCTCAAACGTACCGCGTCGTAAAGACGGTCTCGCCTGTCTAAGTTCACCTAGTTTTGTTATGCGCTGCATAAATTTTTCGTCTGACTTAAAATCCATTAATCGTCTATTATCGGGTACACTTCCTCCATCTAATGCAATTTCAGTTCCGTAATAAAAATTCGGAATTCCAGGTGATGTTAACAAATATGTAAGCGCCAGTTTTAAACGTGATGGCGGATAATACATATTTTCTTTTGCAATACGCGCATATCTTTTTGTTTCTTGATCATCTAAAAACGTAACAAATTCCCCTTCTTTTTTACTCACATCGTATAACGATTTCACCGATACATCTGCTTTAGAAAACGATTCTACTATTTTTTCGTTGTATTCGCTATCCTCCTTTGTCATAATACGAAAATCTTTCTTTATCACTTGCATATCTTTTTGCGCGTTATCCCAAAAGGAACGCGGCTTTTTTTCACTATGTATAACATAACTTCCGTCTAAATCAACTTCTTTTATCCACCATTTCATTGCGTCAATTACCTGTTGTTCGTTTTCTCCAAGTGGAAATTGAAATACAACTTTCATTCCTTTTGCATGAACTTCTTTTACAAGTTCTTTCACATCATTGTCTGTCCCGAAATGTTCATTTACCTTTTTAAAATTTCGCACGTCTAATCCATCGTACTTTCCACTTTCAAAAAGCGGCGAAAGCATAACGGTAGTAAAACCCATTTCTTTTATGTAATCCAACCTTTTTATAATTCCCCTTATATCCCCTCCTTGATACCCTTCTAAATTACCAACTTCTAACTGCTTGTCATTTTTCGGTTCTCCATTATTAAAGCGGTCAATCATAATGGAGTATATAACTTCATCTCGCCACTCTCTTTTTTCGTCTGCAAAAGTATGTATTGGTACAAACAAAACAACAGCTAAGCAAAAACAAATGAATAGTTTCCTAGTCCGTATTTTTCCCACACGCATCCCCCAAGCTTTTTAATTGTAAGAATATTATACCAATTATCCGAATGAAACGCATATGTCGATTTTAATCCTCATAAAATAATTCATGTTAGGTTTTATGACATCACGCATATAATTTTCTGAATTTTTAGTTGATTTTTAGTTTAATTTCGAATATGATATGAAACATAACAAATAGATGTTATTTTTTCTAACATTACAGGAGGAGAGATCATGGATATGGGAGATACAGTTTTTATGTTTGTGACGACAGTAATGGTCATGTTGATGACACCAGGATTGGCACTTTTTTATGGAGGTATGGTTCGCAGCAAAAATGTACTCAGCACAACGATGCATAGTTATAGCGCAATGGCTATCGTTTCGATTCAATGGATTGTTATCGGCTATTCTTTATCATTCGGACCAGATTGGCACGGGCTTATCGGTACACTTGATTGGTTCGGTCTAAACGGAGTTACCTACGCACCAAATCCAGACTACTCATCTACTATTCCTCACAATTTATTCATGATGTTTCAACTCATGTTCGCCATTTTAACTCCAGCTTTAATTTCAGGTGCATTCGCTGAAAGAATGCGATTTTCTGCCTTTCTTATTTTTATCCTTCTATGGACAACGATCGTTTACAATCCTGTCGCTCATTGGGTATGGGGCGTCGGCGGGTGGCTAAGGGAACTTGGTGCACTAGACTTCGCTGGCGGAAACGTCGTTCACATCACTTCCGGAGTTGCTGGTCTTGTATTAGCTATTTTCCTTGGAAAACGAAAAAACATAAATGGTTCTTCTCCCCACCATTTGCCATTTACAATGTTAGGCGCAGGCTTATTATGGTTTGGCTGGTTCGGTTTTAACGTCGGCAGCGCATTATCCTTAAACGACGTAGCTTTAACTGCATTTATTAATACAAATATAGCCGCTGCTGCCTCCGCTCTAACTTGGATGCTTTCTGAATGGTTCTTCCAATCAAAACCGACCGCGATGGGAGCTGCTTGCGGAGTTGTTTCTGGTCTAGTCGCTATTACACCAGCTTGCGGGTTCGTTACACCTTTCTCCGCCCTTCTTATCGGAGCAATTGGTGGCATATTATGCTTCGGCGCCGTTTTCTTCTTAAAAACAAAATTTGGGTATGACGATACACTTGATGCCTTTGGATGCCACGGCATCGGAGGAACTTGGGGCGGTATTGCAACAGGACTATTTGCAACTACTACCGTAAACGGAGATGGTGCGAACGGATTGTTTTACGGAAACGCCGCGTTACTGTTTAAACAACTTATAGCGATTGGCGCAACATATGCATTCACAATCATCATGACGTATGCCATTATTAAAGCGATCAACTTCTTCCTCCCTGTTCGAGTAGATGAACACGAAGAACACATGGGTCTTGATATTTCAATGCATGGTGAGAAGGCTTATGAACATGCAGAGCGAGCAAACTAAAAAGGGATGCAATCTATTACTAATAGATTGCATCCCTTTTTTTTGCGCACGAGGCAACATACCCCACCTAGTATAACTGTAAATATATCAACGTTTTTTTGGATATATCAACGCTTTTTCAAATATATCGATTGTTTCTTTCAATATATCAACGGTTCGACACAACATATCAATTTACCAACAAATTCTGACATGAAGAAGATGAAAAATACCCCGGCATAAATTTACACACAAAAAAGACGACCGAAGCCCGGTCGTCTTTTCCTATTTATTTCGGAGCATTTCCTACATATTGCGTAATATCAACATTTAATGCCTGCGCTAAACGCATACCGTATTCTTGATCTGCACGGAAGAAGTTACAAACAGCTAATAATTTTGTGCGTTCATTTACGTCTTTTAGATCATTTGTTAAGTTTGCAATTAAGTTATCTTGCTCTTCTTTAGAGAATGAACGGTAACGCTCACCTGCTTGTTTGAAGTCATTTGGTTTCTCAATTTTTTCACGAGATACATAGCCTTCTACTTTCATAGTTGAATCGCGGTAAGCTTTGTCTTCAACTGGATTTTCAGCATGACGACTAGGTTCATAGTTGATTGTAGATGGGTTTTGATTCACTTGCATCGCACCATCACGTTGTTGATTATGAACAGCTGCGTATGGGCAGTTTACAGGAATTTGCAAGTAATTTGCACCAAGACGATAACGTTGTGTATCTGGGTAAGAGAATAAACGACCTTGTAATAATTTATCTTCCGATGGCTCAATACCATTTACAGTTGCACTTGGAGAGAACGCTACTTGTTCTACTTCTGCAAAGAAGTTTTTCGGATTACGATTTAATGTCATTGTCCCTACTTCAATTAACGGGAAGCGATCTTCTGGCCATACTTTCGTTGGATCTAGTGGATCAAAGTCTAAAGAATCCATTTCATCTAATTGCATAACTTGTACGTGTAAATCCCATTTCGGGTGATTTCCTTTTTCGATCGCGTCGAACAAGTCACGAGTAGCATGATTGAAGTCTTTCCCTTGTACCTCTTGCACTTCTTTCGCATTTAAGTTACGTACACCTTGCTGTGGTTTCCAGTGGTATTTAATATAAACAATTTTACCTTCTTCATTAATCCATTTAAATGAATGGACGCCGAAACCTTCCATTTCACGATAACTTGCTGGTGTACCGTAATCAGAAAATACCCATGTCATCATATGTGTAGATTCCGGACTTAACGTCATGAAATCCCAGTAACGATCTGGCGTTTGAATATTCTTATCAGGTGCTGGTTTTAAAGAATGTACCATATCAGGGAATTTAATTGCATCACGAATGAAGAAAACTGGTAAATGATTACCTACGATATCGTAGTTTCCTTCTTCTGTATAAAATTTAACAGCGAACCCACGTGGGTCACGTGCTGTTTCAGGAGAACCTTGACCATGAATAACCGTTGAAAAACGAACAAATACAGGTGTTTCAGTTCCTTCATTTTGTAAAAATGCAGCTTTCGTATATGGCTTCATACTATTTTTCGTTACGAATACACCGTGAGCACCTGCACCACGTGCATGTACAACACGCTCCGGAATACGTTCACGATCAAAGTGTGCAAGTTTTTCTACTAAATGATAGTCTTCTAATAATACCGGTCCACGACGACCAGCTGTACGAGAATTTTGGTTGTCTCCAACTGGAGCACCTTGGTTTGTTGTTAAGCGATTATTTGGATTCATCTAGGGGGATCCTCCTCTTTCTTTCATAGTAATTATTATTTATTTAAAATTATTATAAATTAATTATTATTCAAAACTAAATCTTTGTCAACTATTTCCTTCACTTTTTTGGAAACAATTTCAGCCAAACAGTCGATAAATGCCGATTGCGCATTCGGCATATTTGGTCTAAAATATTTGGCATTTAATTCATCCGTTACAACTTTACATTCATAATCGTTGTCATATAAAACTTCTAAATGCTCCGCTACAAAACCAACTGGGCAATATATGAAATATTCGTACCCATGCTCTTCATATAAATCTTTCGTTAAATCTTGCACATCTGGACCAATCCACGGATCTGGAGTATTCCCAGCACTTTGCCAACCGATTGTATAGTTTTGAATATTTGCAGCTTCTGCAATTAAATCTGCCGTATGCTTTAGTTGTTCTACATATGGGTCTCCTGCTGCAATAATTTTTTCTGGCAAACTATGTGCTGAAAAAATTACGACCACTTTCTCTTTATCATCAATTTCTTTAAACGTTTCTTTTATTTGGTCTGCCCAATACGAAATAAATTTCGGTTCATCATACCATTGTTCAATTGGTTCAATAACAGGACCACCGATTTCTTTTGAAAGACGAATAGCACGGTCATTATACGCTTTAATGCTAAATGTAGAATAATGCGGCGCTAATACGATACTAATCGCTTGCCCAATCTTATCACGCTTCATCTCTTCTACTGCATCTTCTATAAATGGAGCTATATGTTTTAAACCTAAGTAACAAGTAAATTCATACTCTATAAATATGTTATTCATTGAATCTGTTAATTTATGCGCCTGTTCTTTCGTAATTTTTGCAAGTGGCGAAATTCCACCAATCGCTTTATAGCGCCCAATTAAATCTTCAAGCGCTTCTTCTGATGGCTTACGCCCGTGACGGATATGTGTATAATATCCCTCTACATCGTCTAATGATTCCGGTGTTCCATACGCCATTACGAGTAAACCTATTTTTTTCTTTGTCATCTATATAACACCTCAATTTTATAAATGAGAATCTTTTTCAAGAACGTTTGTTTCCAATTATAACAAACAACAATAAGTACGTAAAGATAATTATTCTAAATAAGTATTTCTTCTAATATGATTTTAAATTCCATTTGATAATCCCTTTAATAAAAAGCGACTTACATAAAAGTAAGTCGCTTTTCCCTTATTCCCTAATATTTACCCCATACTCTTTAAACCAAACGTGAATTTGTGCTAAATGAGCTAAAAGTTGAGGACCTGTCATTAATTGCCCGAACCAAGGTGATTGAAATGCACTGCCGCCAGACTGAATCAATCCGCTCAACTGCTCTTTATCAAATAGTTCGTGTAAAATTGAACCTTTATCTGTTAATAAATCTTGCAGCCATACTGTGACTGCTTTCGTATAGTGCGGATTATGCGTTTTCGGATAAGGACTCTTCTTTCTATATAAGATGTCATGTGGAAGCACATCTTCTAACGCTTTACGTAATAGACCTTTTTCGCGGTTTTTATACATTTTCATTTCCCAAGGAATATTCCACGCATATTCGACAAGACGATGATCCGCAAATGGAACACGTACTTCTAAGCTTGCCCCCATACTCATGCGGTCTTTTCTGTCTAATAATGTTGTCATAAACCATACCATATTTAAATAAAATAATTGGCGTCTTTTTGCTTCTAGCGGACTTTCTCCCTCTAAAATAGGAACTTCTTGAATCGACTCTTCATAGCGCCTTTGTACATATTGTTGTAAATTTAATTTATTTCTCCATTCTTTTTTTAGAAGTTGTTCACGCGCTTCTGTAGAGCGCATCCACGGAAATGCACTCGATTGTAGATCATCTTCTCTATAAAACCACGGATATCCACCAAATATTTCATCTGCACATTCTCCAGATAAGCCGACGACAAAATCTTGTTTAATTTCGCGGCAAAACCATAATAATGACGAATCGATATCTGCCATACCAGGCAAATCACGAACGAGTACCGCCTCCGTTAAATACTCTGCTAGTTTTTCATTCGAAATGACGCAACGATGATGGGTTGTTTGAAACGTCTCTGTCATCAAATTAATAAACGGAGCATCTGAATTTGGCTGAAACGCATTCGCTTTAAAGTATTTGTCATTATCTTCGTAATCAATAGAATACGTGTGTAATGGCCCTTTTCCTGATCTCTCGTATTCTTTCGCTGCGATAGCTGTAATAGCGCTCGAATCTACACCACCTGATAAAAAAGTACATAGTGGTACATCAGAAACAAGCTGTCTTGTAATGGCATCTTGTAATAAGAAGCGCGTTTTCTCTACTGTTTCTTCAAAAGAGTCTTCATGTTTTTTACTTTCTACATTCCAATATCTCCATATACATAAACCGTTCTTTGAAAATGTCATCGCATGACCTGGACGCAATTCTTTTATACCAGCATAAATACCGTGCCCAGGCGTTCTTGACGGTCCGAGTCCGAATATTTCTGATAATCCTTCTAACGTTACTTCCGCCTTCACATCTGGATGCGACAATATCGCTTTTAACTCCGAACCAAATAGTAAGCGTCCGCTATCATATTTAAAAAATAGCGGCTTTACACCTAATCGATCTCTCGCAATAAATACTTGTTCTTTCTGTTCGTCCCATACTGCAAACGCATATATACCGTTTAAATGACTGACACATTCTTCTTTCCATTCAATATAAGAAGCTAATAATACTTCTGTATCAGAATGACCTTTGAACGTATATCCTCTTCTTAATAATTCCTTTCGAATGTCTTCTGTGTTATAAAGTTCACCGTTATAGCAAATGGCGTAATTCGTTTCATCTTTTAAACAAGTCATCGGTTGTTTACCGCCCTCAGGGTCCACAACGATTAAACGTTTATGCCCAAATGCGACATTGCCTTTAATCCAAACTTTATTATCATCCGGCCCCCGCTTCGCTAACGTCTCAGCCATTTTCGTAACGACGTCCCGCTCTCCTTCTAATGAGCGTTTATAATCCACCCATCCTGTAATCCCGCACATATAAATCATCCTTCCATCTTATTTCTTTTCTTGAACGTGCAGTAATCCCCACCCTAAGAGTGCGGATTAAAAAATGAAAAACTTGACGATAACCTACTATCCACATATGGAATAGCATTTTCACTCAGTAAAACGTGTTTTATTGTATGCCCACCTATGTCTAGATGTGTCTAGTTATAAAGAATGCACGAACTGTCTATAACAGAAATAACTACTTTTCATAAAGGAGAAATCGTGTATGATACAACGTAAACATATTTTATATAATCAACCCCGTGCTCATACAGTCGGTAATGTAGAATATATAAACAATGAGTGGGTATTCTTTGATGATGAAAATGATGAAGCGTTTTTATTAGAAGATATTGCCGAAGATGGGTTTGAAATTTTGTATAATAACAATTGGCTACCAGCCCGTTTCTATGAACAAGATGTATTACAAATCGCCAACGAGCAACACCATTTGCAAAACGGTGAAATGATACGTATTCGAAAAAAGTTACTTCTTAGCTATAATGAATGGCTGGAGGAATTACCTGACTCTGTCTTCACATTATTAACGGAATCATTGCAATCACTTCACTACTCTTTATATGATTGCATGTATTGTCATAATTATTTATCTTTCTTACCGAAAGAGGAGTCACGCGAAGGAGTAAATATTCTTTTGTTTGATAACGAAGAAATGATTTGTACACTGCAGCATCATTTCGTTCGTCACACTACATCAAATAAAAATATGTTCCGTTTTACAAAAGTAAACGGAGAAGAGTTGCATATTGATGCGACATAAAGTAAAACTTTAATTAGTGGGGCAACCCCCACTAATTATTAACCTTCACCAATCTGGTGTTTACGGGATAACGTAAAAAACCACCTTATCTCCCAAGTCTTTGAGATTATAAGGTGGTTTTATTTTTTATTAGAATACTTGCCAGCCAATCGGTAATTTCAGTCCAAGGTAAAATACTGCTACTAGTGCAACAATAAATAGCCCCCAAACTGCCCCTGTTGCTTTGTTCTTGCTCATTTTCACAAGAACCATTTCCATTCCACCGATAACTAAAATACCAGCTATCATTTTTAAACCATACCACATGTGCATGTTACTTGTTGCAGTCTTCATAATACCCATGTACAACATGAAACCTGTCACAATAATGATAATATACATTAGGCGAAGCCCCATATGTACACCTTTACCTTTTCTTCCTGCTGAATAAAGTGAATACGCAACGAAGAATAAAATTAAACCTAACGCCCATGCTGTAATATGCATATGTACCATCGTATCCCTTACCTCCTCTTTTCACACTTTTTCACTCTATATGATAACATGTTCATTTATTTTCAGGAAATGTTTCGCTTTTTTACATTTAAATGATATAATATTTAGAGTATTTACAAACTTCTTGTAATAACAAAAGGGGGAACAATCATGATTCAAACTAAGGATATTATCGAACTTACAGACACATACGGAGCAAATAACTATCACCCACTTCCAATCGTTATTTCTAAAGCAGAAGGTGTTTGGGTAGAAGATCCTGAAGGAAACCGCTATATGGACTTATTAAGTGCATATTCTGCAGTAAACCAAGGTCATCGTCACCCGAAAATTATTAACGCTTTAATTGACCAAGCTAATCGTGTTACGTTAACTTCTCGTGCTTTCCATAGCGATCAATTAGGTCCTTGGTACGAAAAAGTTGCGAAACTAACTAATAAAGAAATGGTACTTCCAATGAATACAGGTGCTGAAGCTGTTGAAACTGCAATTAAAACAGTTCGTCGCTGGGCTTATGATGTGAAGAAAGTAGAAGCAAACCGTGCTGAAATCATCGTTTGTGAAGATAACTTCCACGGACGTACAATGGGTTCTGTTTCTATGTCTTCAAATGAAGAATACAAGCGTGGATTCGGTCCAATGCTTCCTGGCATCGTTGTAATTCCTTACGGTGATTTAGAAGCGTTAAAAGCTGCAATTACACCAAACACAGCAGCATTCATTTTAGAGCCAATTCAAGGTGAAGCAGGAATTAACATCCCACCAGCTGGTTACTTAAAAGAAGCTTTTGAAGTATGTAAAAAAGAAAACGTTTTATTCGTAGCAGATGAAATCCAAACTGGCTTAGGCCGTACTGGTAAAGTATTCGCTTGTGACTGGGACGATGTAACTCCTGACATGTACATACTTGGTAAAGCGCTTGGCGGCGGCGTGTTCCCGATCTCTTGCGTTGCAGCAAACCGTGACATTTTAGGTGTATTTGAGCCAGGTTCTCACGGTTCTACATTCGGTGGTAATCCACTTGCATGTGCTGTGTCTATCGCAGCTCTTGAAGTGTTAGAAGAAGAAAAATTAACAGAGCGTTCTCTTCAATTAGGAGAAAAATTAGTTGGGCAATTAAAAGAAATTGATAACCCAATGATCACTGAAGTTCGCGGTAAAGGTTTATTCATCGGTATCGAATTAAACGAACCAGCTCGTCCTTACTGTGAACAACTAAAAGCAGCTGGTCTACTATGTAAAGAAACACATGAAAACGTAATTCGTATCGCACCACCTCTAGTAATCTCTGAAGAAGATTTAGAGTGGGCATTCCAAAAAATTAAAGCTGTATTATCGTAATGATAGAGAGGTTGTCCGACATATTGGGACAACCTCTTTCTTTTTATATTCATTTATATTAAGATAAAATTTTAATTTTCTGTATTTTAAAATCGTAAAGGAGGTGCGATATGCTATTAAGATATGGTAAACATATTAACTATTTAGCTACATCTTTTATTTTAGTTACATTCTTTAGCTTCCTACTTTCCACAACATGGCTTACTCACTACTCAACTTCTACTACATTCACACTACTGAAAGCATCATTTTGGACTGCTGTTATTCTTACTATCATTGGTTTTGGACGAGAAAAAAGCGCACTTACGGTTATACTATTTGGCATTTGTACACTTGCATTCATTGGTCTTTACACTTTTTCCGTTATCGATTACCTCTATAACCCAAGGCCATAAAAAAGAGCTATCTTTTAACAAGATAGCTCTTTTCTTCACTTCACTACATTTCGCAAAGTACCAATTCCTTCTACTGTAATAACCACTTCATCACCAGCATGTAAAAACTTTGGTGGCGTGAAACCTTTTCCGACACCAGCCGGGGTTCCTGTTGCGATAATATCGCCTGGTTCTAAAGTCATTCCTTTACTTATCGTTGAAATAATTTCTTCTATTGGAAAAATCATTTTATTTGTGTTGGAAGTTTGCCTTACTTCTCCATTTACTACCGTTTCAATGTGTAATGAATTCGGCGCATTAACCACCGATTTATGAATTAAATACGGTCCCATCGGACAAAATGTATCGAAGCTTTTCCCAAGGAAAAACTGTTTATGTTTTCTTTGAATGTCTCGAGCTGTTACATCATTGATAATCGTATAACCAAAAACATGCTCAAGCGCTTTTTCTTTTTTAATTTGTTTCCCTCGCTTACCAATAATGATAGCTAATTCTCCTTCGTAATCTAGTTCGTCCGTTGCATGAGGGTGACCATTAATTTGCTCATTTATGCCAATAACTGTTGTTGGTGCTTTCGTAAAGATCATTATATTTTCTGGAATAGACTCTACTCCGCCCATTTCTACCGCATGCTCACGATAGTTTTTTCCAACGCACAAAATATTCTTTCTTGGCCTTGGAATCGGTGCTAATATTTTCACCTCTGTTAACGGATAATACGCCGCTTCCCCGTTCTCTTTTGCCCAATTTACAATTTCACATACTTTCTCAAAGCATTCAGTCCCTCTTTCAATACACTCTAGCATTGTAATAGGGATTGTAACCTTTTCCCCTTTTTGTCTTTGCGCTTCTCTTAAGTGTAATACCTTTTCTTCTTCTTCATCCACAATACCTACAAATACCTTTTCTTCTTTTTTCGCCGTTACAAAACGCAATATTTCCACTCTCCATCCTACAACTCATACACTTTAATTGTATTCGCATCCGCAAGAAAAAAACCTTCTCATGCACGCTAATTTTTACAATATTCTTCTCATATCCGATTCGTTACTCCTTTATCATTTGGCATAAAATGTAGAAATTTTACTTTTTTTAGCGAATGCATTTCTTTTTTATGAAGTTTTTGTATAATATGTACTACATATATACTAAAAATTTCATTTAGAGATGGAGCCGATTTCAATGTTTGAGCAAGCGATTGAAAAAAAACGTGAAAAAATGATTTATTTTGCTGAACGCTATGGAATGACTTCTCAAAAAACAGTGGATTGTAGCCAAGAACTGGACAGGCTCTTAAATGTAATTTGTCATGTACATACGGATTTACACCCTAATCAAACGTTCAAAACACACACGCAATAATGCGTGTGTTTCTTTTATTTCAAAAAAATACACATTTTATTGGAAACGCCCATACAATAGTAGAAAAGAAAATTTTAAAAACGAAGGGTGTTTTGTATGCCAGCTATGGTCGGACATATTCGTATCGTCAATATTGGATCAAGTGGTATTTTTCATATTGGAGATGTATTTGCGATTAGGCCTATTAGTTACTCACGTGCTTTCGCCGGGGCCGGCTCTTTTAACGTTGGAGATAACGTTTCTGTCTACAATTATCAAAGTGCAACGACTGTCAACGATTCAGATGTCGTCGATCAAGCGATAATTGGTTCAACTTAAAGGGGGCGATTATATTGAACTTTTATGTAAACCAAAGTATCGTCATCAACAGTATTAAAATTGATAGCATTACAACCTCTTCTGTGTTCCAAATTGGTACTGCCGGAAGTATTAAAGCCCTATCTAAATTTTCAAATACGGGCGGATTTACGGAGCCGCTTCGCCCATTACAGGCGAAAGGACAAATTATTTCTATCAAACCATCAACTAGTTCTTCTTAAGACATCCTTGTCATAAATATATAGTAGGAATATTTTTACCCTCCCTATTGAAAAGGAGGTTTCACAAATGAATCAAGATATATATACTTACTTACACCAACTTCAACAAGCTCTTCAAACACAACAAGCAGCCATCTTGAATTTAGAAGATCAAGTGCGCCAACTCCAAGAAGAGCTTAACGAATTAAAAAATCGCCCCTCCTCTTCTGTAGGAAAAGTGGAATACAAATTCGATCAATTAAAAGTCGAAAATTTAAATGGTACTTTAAATATTGGTTTAAACCCATTTTCAGCAAAAGGACAACAAATTGAAGATTTTCAAGTGGATACAGAAACATTAAAGGTAAACCCTGAAACCGAAACAAACCCAGACTTTTATCAAGGTATCCTCCAAGAAATGCATCGATACTTAGATGAAGAAGCATATAATCGTATTCTCCATTTTGAACAAGAAGAGAGAACACCGCTTGATGAAATGTATCGACAAATGATGGTGGATGACATAAAAAAACAGATGGAGCATCGACTCCCTTATTATTTATCACAAGCGCAATCATATGAAGGTATTTCAACAGATCCAGATTATTTACGAGATATCATTATTCAGGCAATGAAACAAGATATTGACAAAGCCTTTCTCTCCTTTATTCAGCACATACCAGGAAATTTCCGAAAGGAGTAATTATGTATGAACCTTAACGTTGTAAACCGTGAGTTAAAAGTCGGACAGATTAAAATGAACGGTGTATCGTCGTCCGCACTCTTTTTAATTGGAGATGCAAATCTCCTCATTCTATCTTCTATTCTCGATACACCATTTGAAACAGTTACAGAGGGTCCATTTGTACCATTAGTAACAGATGTCGCTCCTACTCCAGGTTAAGGAGACTGAGAAATTATGTTGCATCATGTGTCCATTGTCCAAAATGTTTCTATTATTTCTTTAGGTATTACTGCCGTATTTCAAGTTGGAGATGCAAACCAAATGGAATTAAAAAGTAGAGCTATTGCCGTCCACCGTGAAATTCCTTGTTATATACGGGGAGAAGGTCGCTTTGATGCTTTTGAAATCTTTACAGATGAACACATTACAATTCCAAAACGAACGACAGATGTAAAATTAAATATTGTAAATGAATGTCCTTTTATTGAAGTGAATAACGTTGAATTGCGGACACTTTTAAATTCTGGTTGCTTTCAAATTGGGAATGTTGATTATGCTTTTAATAACTCTCGTATTATGCAAATCCGCCAATATATTACGGATGAACCTTCCGCACAATAATTCATATAGTAATTAAAAAGCTTAGTAAAGTAGGTGGATGGTATGCCTTCGGTTGTAGGAAATCTCGTCGTGCAAAACAGTAACGGCTCTTTCAACTTAGGAGATTTTTATAACGTATCTCCGAAAGAAAACACGAAAGCCTATAACGGATCTGGAGCTTCTAATGTTGGGTTTGTCGTGAATACGTTTAACGGTGTTAGTGCAACAAATACGTTTGATTCTGATGTGGCAGATCAAGATCAGATTGGAACAGCGTAAAAAAAGTAGGAGATATTCTCCTACTTTTTTCTTTTATCTAATTCAAAATTATTAAAATGAAATTTTAATAAGCAAGAGCTTTACTGTCCACAAATAGTGGTATAAACAAGTAAGTAGTGAAGAAGCACTATTTCATTTTATTTAAATGATAACCCACTCTCCTCCAAAGCCCTCCTAAGCTTCGGCAAAGACGCTGGTCCCATACCATGCATTTTTAAAATTTCTTTTTCACTATATTTTGAGAGTTCTTCTATCGTTTGAATTCCGTGATGTTGCAGCGCATTTCGTGCTGGTGATGAAAGAAGTGAAAGAAATCCTGTTTTCGGCTTCTTTTCTTTCTCGCAAGTTGGGCAAGTTGGACAGTCGCTACTTTTGTAGTATTCATGTCCTTTTTCACACGTTCTTAACGTTTTTTCCGTTGCCATTTTCAAGTCCCTCTATTCTTCAATTTTTACAATATGATTGCCATCAAAGAAGTATAAGCATTTCTCTTTCACAGGATGTTGTAAGCTTTTCTCCAGTGCTTTTGCATATAACGAAAGCTGTACTTTATATCGATCTTCTAAAATTGGTTTTGCTTGTTCAAATCCGCCTGGGAATTTTCCTTCAATCGTATCTGTTTTGAAGTCGATTAACGTAATGCCGTCTTCCTCTTCAATCATGCAGTCGATAACCCCTTGGACAAGAATCGTTTCTTCACTCTTCCCTTGCCAATCTTGATATGCTTCTTCTGCTGCAAGCATCATCGTAAATGGTACTTCACGCTCAACACTTTTCGCCGCTAATACCCTTTTACCTAAGTCACTGTCGAAGAATGAAATTACTTTTTCAATGGCTATTTCTTCCGCCTGCTCGAATGTTAATAATTCCTTATTTACCATTCCAGCAATTTGTTCTTGAAGAACTTCAACCGTAATCGGCTTCTTCAAATCAACATGCTGCATAACGGCATGGACTGCTGTTCCGCGCTCTGCGTACGTTAACCCTTTTTTCTCCATAAAGCGCGGGCGTGTTTTAATTGGTGCACGTAGTTTTTTAATAAAGGCGTTATCGCTACCTTCTTCAGATTGATAATTTCTCTTTATTTCTGTAACAGATTGCTTCGCGCGATGAGATGTCGCATCCTCATATCCGTACTTCCACATTAATCTGTCGTACACTTCTTCTTTCCGCTCACTTTGCAGGGGAACAGCCTTTTTCTCACGAAGCGCTTCTAACAATTCTTGTTTCTCTTCTTGAACTGGCTCTGGTGCAAGTAGCGTATTACCGTCCACAACTTCTACTTTCCAGCTAGTGTCATACCCGTAAATTTCATCTGGAATACTTCCTTGTCCTAATTCAAGAAGCATTTCACTATCACGGTGTCTATATAATGAAGGTGCAATCCAGTCTAAATAACAAGACGCTCCGGCACGTATATGATCTGGTAATAACCATTCACTATGCTCCCTCGCATCAAGCCATTTTTCCATTTCCTTATTTGCATCCTTAACTGTTCCAATTAAAATTAACTTCTCTTTCGCACGCGTCAATGCTACGTATAGTACGCGCATTTCTTCCGCAATTAATTCCATTTTCATTTTACGCTTAATCGCAAGCTGTGATAATGTTGTATATTTAATTCGTTTGCGCGGATCGATAAATTGCGAACCGAAACCGAAATCTTTATGCAATAAGAAACGTTTCATTAAGTCTTGTGTATTAAAACGACGACCGAGTCCAGCTACAAATACAACTGGGAACTCTAGCCCTTTACTTTTATGAATCGTCATAATGCGAACAACGTCTTCTTGTTCACCGAGGGCCCTCGCCGTCCCCATATCATCACCGCGTTCTAAAATACGTTCAATAAAACGTAAGAAGCGGAATAATCCTCTAAATGATGTTGCTTCATATTGTCTTGCGCGGTCATATAGTACGCGTAAGTTTGCCTGCCTTTGCTTTCCAGCTGGTAAACCGCCAACGAAGTCGTAATAACCTGTCTCACCGTACACTTTCCAAATTAAATCAGAAAGTGATTGTTGACGTGCAAATTCACGCCATCCTTGTAGTAAGTTATAAAACCACTCTAATTTATCATGAAGTTCTTGCTCCTCTTCAAGCGGTGCCCCTTTTAAGAATGAGCTCATTACTTCATAAAACGAGCCTTTCTTTCCATGAGCACGAAGCGTTGCAAGTTCTTCATCGTTTAATCCAACGATCGGAGAACGAAGTACAGCTGCAAGCGGGATATCTTGCATCGGATTATCAATAACGCGGAATACGTTCATCATAATATTTACTTCCGTCGCTTCAAAGTAACCAGTCGCGAGGTCAGCATATACTGGAATTCCTTGTAATTTTAACTCTTCCATAATTTGCGGGGCCCACGGCATGGAGCGAAGTAAAATAACGAAGTCGCGGTATTGTACCGGACGCATACTATCCGTTTTACGATCATATACTTCATAACCTGAATCGACCATCGCTTTAATGCGCTGCGCCATAAGGCGAGCTTCAAGCTGTGCCTTTTCTACTTCCGCACCTTCTTCACCGTCTATTACTTCTTCTTCTGTTTGCTGAATGCATAGTAGTTCAGCCGCTACATCTTCACCTTCTGGATAGGTAGCACCTAGCTTTAGTTCAGCGTCAACATCGTAGTCAATTTCCCCAACTTCTTCGCCCATAATTTGTTTGAAAATAAAATTCGTACCTGCTAGTACTTCATGACGACTACGGAAGTTTTTCGCTAAGTCAATCTTCATTCCGCCACCCAATCCTTCTTGTGTGAAGCGTTTATATTTTCCTAGGAATAGTCCTGGTTCGGCTAGTCGGAAACGATAAATCGACTGCTTTACGTCACCAACCATGAACAAGTTCCCTGCACTCTCAGAATCTTTCGTTACGAATTTAATAATGGATTCCTGTACAAAATTCGTATCTTGATATTCATCGACTAATACTTCAGCAAATTTATTACGATATTGGAGCGCCACTGCTGACGGATTCATTTCACCATTTTCACTTGGTTCACTTAAAATTTGTAAACAGAAATGCTCTAAATCTGTGAAATCGACCATTCCTTTATCTCGCTTCATCGCTTGGAAACGCTCTGTAAATACTTTTACAAGTTGAACGAGCTTTTCTAATACTGGGTGCATATCTTGAAAATCTCGTAAGAAACTTTCAGGTTTGCGGCTAAATAGCTCTTCTTGTAATTTCTTCACTTCATCTTTCGCTTTATTACGAAGAGAGTCTACTTGTTTTACAATATCCTCGTTATAATCACTTTTCTTAATGCGCTTTAACGTTTGCCACGATACGTTTTGCATCGCTTCATACAAACTTGTCCACGATTCACGAGCAGCTGATGATAACGTTCCAAGTAAAGCTGCATCTGCTTGCAACGTTTCAACGCGAGGCGCTGGACCGTCAGGAAGCATTGCGAGCTCCGTCGCTTTACGAATATGCTGTTCCGCTGTTTCAAGCTGGAATTTCACATCTTCTAATAAGTAAGAAGCGTACACTAAATCTTCAATTGTCTTTCCTTCTACGTCATATGCTTCTACTAATTTATCGAGCCATTTTTCCGGATTTGGATGCGCTCTTGACTCTGTATGAAGCGCTAAAATCATACGTTGTAAGTCATCATCACTACGGTCACTCGTATAACGATCAACAAGTTCAAAGAAGATTGTATTATCTTCGATTCCGTACTCTTCTTCTAATATGTCATCTAGCACTTCTTCTTTTAACAATTCATTTTCTGTTTGATTCGCAATACGGAAACGAGGATCCACATCAAGCATGTAATAGTATCCTCTAATTACTTGTAAACAAAAGGAATGAATCGTCGAAATAGAAGCTTTATTTAATAAGCTCAGCTGCTTTCTAATGTGCTGAGAGCCTGGCTCATCAATTAATACTTTTTCTAACGCTTCCCCAATTCTGTTTTTCATCTCTTGCGCCGCTGCATTCGTAAATGTTACAACGAGCAGGCGGTCGACATCGACTGGATTCTCTTCATTAATAATCTTTTTAATAATACGTTCAACTAATACTGCTGTTTTACCTGATCCAGCTGCAGCCGCAACTAAAATATCACGTCCGTTCGCTACAACAGCTTTCCACTGGTCATCTGTCCATTGACTACCTTCTGGTTTTTTAGGCCAATTTTCTATCATTCTCCGCCAACCTCCTCTCTTATTTTCTCCATCGCTTCGCTATCTTTCATATCTTTTAACGATCGGAACTGATTATCTTCAAGTGACTCATCAAATTGACAAACAGATTTGAAGTTACAGAACGTACATGCTGCTTTATTTCCCATTTTATAAGGAGCAATATCGATAACACCTTCTGTAATATCTTTTCCGATATTTTCAAACGTATGGTGTACATATTTTTGCAGTACGTTAAACTCTTGCTCACTTGCAATACTTGAACGCGCACTAAAGCTACCGTCTTTTTTCAGGCCAGCAGAAATAATATCTGAACTTCCTGTTGAAAGTTTGTTATCCATTAAACGAACAACGTCAGCATCTCCTAATACGAGTCCTTTCATTTTAAATTTCTTTAAAATTTCTTTTTCAATTTCAGCTTCAGATGCGTCACCTTTCATCTCAACGATTGGGTTATGAATATGAAAATACAATACACCAGCTGGTGATGCTGTGTGACCTTTTTTCATCCAGGTCTGTGCATTCGAAGTAACAACATCTAAATACGTTAACATTTGAAGCGCTAATCCGTAATACACTTCCGTTAAATCTAACGCTTTTGAACTTGATTTATAATCAATAATACGTAAGAACGTCCCGTTTTCATCTTCTGCCTTATCAACACGGTCAATACGGCCGACTACTTCCATCTTCACACCATTTGGTAGTGAGAATTCCATCGGCGGAAGTGATCCTGTACCGCCCATACCGAACGGCACTTCTAAATCAACTGGTACGAATCCGCTCGACTTCGCATGTTCACGAAGAATGATTGACGTACGGAAAATGATTTGTTGTAGTTTTTGTTTTAAATAGAAATGACGGTTTGAACTTAATAAAATTTGTCGTTGTAATAACGGTGCGATTTCTTCTATTACTAAAACAGAAAGATGCTCACACTCTTTTATGGATAAATCCGCCCAAGTACGGTTTTCACGCAATAACTTGTCCGCAATTTTCTTTAATGCCGCATGGAATAATTCGCCGATATCTGGCGCATCAAGCTTGAAAATATCACGCTCTCTAAGCGATAAACCGTGCTGCGCAAAATGAGCGTATGCACAACGGTTAAATAGTTCCATACGAGAGACGCTTCCTTTAATTATATCTCCATATAAATCTCTACTTACTGCTGTACTTAGTTTCTTCGCACGATTTCGATAGAATAAACTTGATAAGACGCGGCTACTTTTTTGTTTCCATTCATCTGAAGTTACGTAGAAGTTGTATACGTCCCACCAAAAGTCTAAATTCCCTTCAAATCCGTATCGCTTCCACGTTTGTAGTTGCTGCATAACGTAAGATAACGTTACTTCTGGCGTTGCTACGTATGAAATTTGTTCTGAACGTGATAAATCATTTACGTCATTCGTAATAAATGAATCTTTCACATTAGGGAACATTCTTTTTATTTTCTTAATAAAGCTAGACGCAAGTAACGTCTTTCCTTCTTCATCTGCAAGCGGGCATGAAATGTATAACTTCTCAGATGCTCTCGTTACCATTTGATACATAACGAACTGTTCTTCTAACAAAGTTTGTCTCGTCGTTGGCGCTAATTCAATTCCTGCCGCACCAAGAACTTCTCTTTCCTCATCAGAAAGCATACCTTCATCCATAGGTGCTGCTGGAATAACCCCCTCATTTACACCTATAATAAACGTTGCTTTCACGTCAGATAACCTGGAGTGATCAATATTAGCAATTAATACTTGGTCTAATGAAGGCGGAATATTAGCAAATTGAAGTGCCTCAAGACCTGTCGACATAACGTCCGTAAACATAGAAAGAGACATTTTCTCATCACCAAGCATCTCTACAAACGTATCAAGAAGGCTCATTACCTCTTCCCATACTTGTTCATGATCTGTCGCAAATAAGAAATCTCCACTTTCTTCTGCACGTATACGTAATTCTTCTAGTTTCTTTGGAACATCCAGCTCTTCTAAAAATAAGTAAACTGCTTCACACATTTGCATAACTGTTCCTGCACGCTTTAACCTTTTTTGCATGCGAATAACAGGTGTTCTTACAACGTCACGTAGCCTATTTATTTTCTCTTCCATTTCACGTTCACTGTCTGTGATCATCCCGTTCGTATCATCAAGAGAACGATAACGGCGATACATCCATGGATCCTCTGAAGTCCATCTCTTTCCTTGTACACCGTACGCTAAACAGTAATTTTCAAATTCATCCATTTCTTCACGCATCGTTTCTTTTCTTACGTCTAATGGATATAAAAGCTCTGTTTTCACGCAGCGGAACACCGCATCATAACGCCAATTCCCACTAATAATCTCGAGTGCAGAACGAATACATTCTACTAATGGATGGTGTGACATCGGGCGCTTTTCATCGATGAAGTGCGGGATATTGTAATCTGTAAATAACGTTCGCATCACATCGTAATAACTTTCCCCATTACGAAGAAGTACTGCAATATCTCGGTAACGATATTTTTCATCCGCAACAAGTTTACGAATTTCACGAGCAACACCTTCTACCTCCGCTCGTAAATTCGCAGCTGTACTAATCGTTACACTCGCTTCATCGTTAAATTTTTCATTCGGACGCGCTTCATAATGAGCTTCTAAATGCGCTAATGCTGGAGAATGAAAACGCGGCTGTTCCATAAGTGGAATTGTTTTTTCAATTTCTATTTTTTCTTCACGCGCTACTTGTTTTATTTTTTCATACGTTACCGTCGTTTCATAAAATAAATCGAGTTCATTTACTGGCTGCGCTAACGTTTTTTCATCTATCGTTAACGTGATCGTAACTCTCGCTCCGCAAATCATAAGCTGTCTTACAATCTCTAACTCTTGCGGGGAGAATGAATGAAATCCATCTATATAAATTTCCGCACCATTTACATATTCAGACTGCGGAAGCTTTTCCACTAGCAATTGCAAGTAGTCTTCTGAATCTAAATATTTTCCGATTAAAGCACGTTCAAAATCATCATATAGTAGTTGTAAATCATACACTTTATTCGCTAATAGCTTTTGCTCGGCACTGCTACTATGCGCATCTAATTGTTGCCACATTTCATATACGTTAGATGGCGTTACATTGTAACGTTTAAACTCTGCAATCATACTGCCCAGATGTTCAAAGAAACCGTTTTGCTCCGCTGCTTTTTGGAACACCGATAACCCATCTTTACGAGACTCTACAATTTTACGAAGTAACATATGTACACCCGCTTCATCAATATGAAGACGACTCGCTCCGCCAACTTCTTGTAGTACCTTCCACGCTAATCGTGAAAAACTAAAAACTTGTGCCCGAATAGAACCTCTTACATCCTCACTTCCAATTAACGCCTGCTGCGTCTGGAATGTCATCTGTTCTGGCACAAGATATAATATTGTTTCCCCTCTCGGGCGCTGTTTTAACTCTTCTTGCACTTCGTGTAAACAAAGTGTACTTTTTCCACTTCCCGCTCTACCAATCACAAATCGAAGTGACATGTAACCCCACCTTTCACTTACATAACGAACGTTAGTTTGCTACTATAATTGTATTATAGGACACGAAAAAAGACAAACGGAGTAGTTTGCCTTTTTTTATACTTCTATCTATTATATCAACCTTTTGAAAAATTCGTTTGCACCTCTTGAATTGGCCAATATCGTAAATCAACTTTACCGACAACTGTATCAGCTTTTACAAATCCAAAGTGTCTACTATCCCAGCTCCCGAGGCGGTTATCACCTACTACAAAAATATATCCAGGTGGCACCGTTTTTTCCTTCGTTAACTCTTCTAGCGTAAAGTCACCTGTTAGTTGTCGTCCATTTATCTCCTTCTTATATTTCTCTAAATAAGGTTCATCCACGAATTGTCCGTTTATATATAATTTATCATGCTTATATTCAATATGATCTCCAGGTAAACCGATAATCCGCTTTACATAGTCCTCTTTTTTATTCGCATGAAACACCACAACGTCAAATCTGTTCAAGTCCCCAACTTGATAACTCACCTTATTTACAACGAGCATATTGCCATCTTGTAATGTCGGCATCATTGACTTCCCCTCTACAACGTACGTCGAAAAGAAAAACGTTCGAAAAAATACAGCTAATAATACACCAATTAAAATTGTTCGTATCCACTCTATGCCTTCTTTTTTCAAAGTTTTCTTCATCTGCTTCTCCCCTTATCCTTTAATACTGAAGCTTTCCTTTACAAAGAAGACTATTCTTAATGCAGTTCTAACTTTACTTCGATTTTCTTACCGACATACCATAAAATAAAAATACCAATCGCTACAATGACTGATTTCACTGGATTATGAATAAATGACATTAAATCATGACCGATATACGTTAAAATAAAAATCATCACAAGTTTTCCGAATGCTAACGCTAGCCCAAACTGTTTTACACTAATTCGGGATAAACCAGCGACAACATTTATTAATGCTGACGGTGTAAATGGAAAACAAAATATAACAAAAATCGGTGCAAATCCTTTTCTTTCAATCCATCCCATTGCTTTTCGTACTCTCTCATGCTTATTTACAAACGAAAAGAAACGACTGCGACCAAAATGGCGGATGATGAAAAAGACAAGTAATGCACCCATTACTGATCCAAGCCATGAATAAAGAAAACCGAGCCAAAAGCCAAATGCAACAGCATTTGCCAGTACAAATACAATAAGCGGTAATGCTGGAATCAACGCCTCTATCATCGGTAAACCAATACCAAGAAGTGGTCCGAACGCTTTATAACTCTCAACAATATGATCCATATTTTCTGGTGAAAAATACTCTTTGATTGTCTGAAAATCCATTCTACACTTTACCCCTTTACTCTAAATACTATCCCTACTGTATCATTGCTTATATGAAAGAGGAAATGGTAGATACGACATATGGAGATGTATTTATTAAAGTTTCCATATCTTTCATAAGAATTCCTTCATTATTTAGCTATGATAATCTATCAATATTCGACAGGACGTGTCGTTCGTTTTGTTATTTAGATTGTTTTTCGATTTTTTATCGGCAAATGAAATTACACTGGTGATTTTCTAGATATATCAATTACAACTCGGTTTCTCTAATATATCGCCTTATCTACAAAGACTGATAAAGTGAAACTTTAATCAGTGGGGATTTTGTTGATCCCCCGCTTAACTTCTTTGCTTTCGCTGAATTTTGAGGTGGGGGTCTTACTGCCCACAAATAGCGGGATAAACAAAAAAAGAATGGGGATTCCCCCCATCCTTTCACACTTCGCCTTCCTTCACAAAATACACACTCTCATAAGCGGGTCTTAATGTTGATTCCTCTTTTTTATCAACCTCTTTAAAACAAGGGCTCCCTTGTTTTTTCCTACGATCTTCATATTCAGTACGTAATTTCGCTGTACGATTTTGTTGATTTTCAAAACTAGTTTTTGATATTTCTAATTTCACAGCAAAACCATTTATAAATCTAATAATAAGATTTCCATCTTTTAATTCTTTGTTACTTTCAATATAAAAATGAGACAACCAAGCGCACTCTTTTCTAGAGTAAGAATAGGTAGGGAAAAAATAAAGTTGATCTGCTGGACTAATCGCAATCGGTGCTTTATGTGTAATATGAGTTAACTCTTTCGTTCCTTCTTTTCTGCCTAAGAAACTAGAGCCATGCTTGCGGCAACTTCTTTCTATAATATCTAGAGGTTTTTGAAATACGAAAAAAGAATCATTCATTTCAACGACTCGCGTAACAATTTTCTTTTCACTTAGAATAACAGGAAGTAAGGCCATCGTATTTTTCGTTACAACATAATTTTCGACATAGCGTTCCACTTTACTTTCCATACTCCATTATCTCCTTTTTTCCATTTATATTAGCAGCTGCATATATAATTTTAGCATCTATGAAAAGGAAATAGCTTACAAGCTCCGCTTTTTTACAGTTTTTTATCATTTATCAAACATTTGTTAAATAATAAAATCACAATATAGTGATTTTTTAATTTTAAAGTTATAAAAACAACATTTATACTACCTATAAATATTTATTATCCCTTCCTATTTTCACATCATTAAAACAATTAACTTTGCTATAATTAAAATGTAAATCCAATATATAGAGGGTCACTATGGAAGAAAAAGAAATCCAACCATCGATTCAAATGAAAAATAGTAGCATCATTATCGTGAAAAACTCAGCTAGTATTATATTCGGTTTATTTTTCATTCTGCTATTCTTTGCCAAACCGTTTCGTAAATCAAAATGTACAGAATGTAAAAAACGTGAGAAGAAAAAATCAGGGCAAGAACAATAAAAGGCCTTCCTTTATGGAATGCCTTTTTACATTTGTAGTATCATTTTATTTATTCTTCTTAACCCTTAAAAAAAACAACTATATTTTCTTCCAAGGTTCTCTACATCTTTTTTGATTTGTAATATGCTCCTTATATAAAACATGAGAAAGAGTATTTGTACTTGTTACCCGCTTTTAATTTTTGTTAAAAAATTAAAATTTGTACATCTTTATCCATCACTAACAATTCGTTAATTAGTTAACTTTGTAATATAAGTTTTGTATATAATTTCATTCAAAAACACAATATATAAGTAGCTAGTTATAATTACATTACTTTTTATCGAATTCCCAAAAGGAGCTGTATACTTATGGATAAAGAAGATCTATTAAGCCAGCAGGTTAATAGCATCCCCTCAGATGCTCTGAATACCCCTAGTAAGGAACAAGAACAACTGTTAGAAACATCATCTCAAAACGTACAAAATTCCAACAACAATGCTAACAAAAAAGATGTTACTCAAGGTCTATCTAGAAAAGATTTCCCCATTTCAACAGAGAAAACAAATTTATAGTTATTTACTATCATACGCAGCAAATGCTCTTGCTGAACTAACTCTTCTACAGAAACTAATACGCATTCCCGATAATTTTTTACCAGTTTTAACATAAAAAAAAGAGAGTTACATATAAAAACAGGCTCTGGAAAAATTTTCTCCACAACCTAAAAAAAGGATGGCATTAGCCATCCTTTTTTCCATCATCAACTATAAAATTATAGTTTGATTACGTTTTTAGCTTGAGGTCCACGGTTACCGTCTTCGATTTCGAAGCTAACTTTTTGACCTTCTTCTAGAGATTTGAAACCGTCAGTTTCGATTGCAGAGAAATGTACGAATACGTCGTTTCCACCTGGAACTTCGATGAAACCGAAGCCTTTTTCGTTGTTAAACCATTTTACTTGTCCTGTTACTGCCATAATTATTTCCTCCTAAGAAAATACAAATTTAAAATTTTTTAGTCTTCCTGTCTAAAAAAAGAATCCACACATTATCAAATACGAAACATAAACTAGTTCTCACATACTTTTTCTCGTTCGTTTTCAGCACTTGATAACATATGGATTGCTTAATTTAACTATTCAACTGACATTATCATAGCACATTAAAATAAAATGTACAATCTTTTTCGAAAATAGAATTCCTAATTTTTAGTATTTCTTATAAAATATAATTATCTCTATTCTAAATAAGGAGGAGTTTATGACCAATAAAATTCCTAAAAAAACATTAAAAAGAATTGAAGAGGATATTGAAAATAATAATCTTGGAAAAGCAAGAGATAGATTGCATGGCCTCATCTTTACATACCCAAATGAATTACATCTTCGAAAACAACTCGGAGATATTTATTATAAATTACAATATCCGGAAATGGCTGGACGTTACTGGTATCTAGAAGAGCATAAAACAGATATTATGCATGAATCATGTTTATTATTTGAAAAATCAATGGGAAATAGTCCTCATCATATTGCACGTGCTTTAAAGTTTAAAGGCGATTCTATCCATATAAAGGGTTTGGATAAAGATAAGCCCTTATCTTCAGTGCAGAAAGAAGTAGTAGAGAATTTAGTTTATGAGTATAAAGAAACATGGCAAGATAAGCTAGTTCCTTTTGGCTGTCTAGCATTGCTTGCTTCCCTTCTCTTTTCTGCCATTGTTGGTCTATTCACTATTTGGAATTGGATTTTTTAATCACAGGGGGGAATTTTCACATGTCAAACTACGCTAAAGAAGAAAGACTAACAGGGGGAAACGTCTCAAACGTATATCATTCTGAAAATACTGTTCGGCGAGAGTTAAAGCTAGGCAGTGAAAAGATTCATAAGCTATTGCAACACTTAGAAAACAAAGGATTTCATTATGCTCCAAAGTTTTTAGGTGTAGATGAAAAAGATAGAGAGATTTTATCCTTTATTGAAGGAGAAGCTGGCAATTATCCTTTAAAAGAATATATGCGATCTAATGATGTATTAAAAGAAATCGCAAAGATGCTCCGCCTTTACCATGATGCCGTAAGTGATTTTCCGTTATTAGATGATTGGAAACCGATGGATCACACTCCAAATAACATTGAGGTTTTATGTCACAATGATTTTGCCATATATAACATTATTTTTAATAATGAGAAGCCAGTAGGGATTATTGATTTCGATGTTGCTGCTCCTGGTCCAAGACTATGGGATATCGCTTATACACTCTATACTTGTGTGCCTTTAAGTAGAGTGTATTATACAGAATCTGGTGAAGCCGTTCATTATGACTCATCGCAACATGCAGATCGTATTAAAGAGAGAGTGAATTTGTTCGTTCAGTCCTATGATAAAAATATGGATGAAGATTACTTAGGAATGGTGTTACTTCGATTAGAAGGGTTATGTACATATATGAAACGAAAAGCGCAAGAAGGCGACTTGAATTTCCAAAGAATGATCGATGAAGGACATCTAGAGCATTATGAGAAAGATATGAAGTTTATTCGTGATCATAGGGCTGAGTGGAGTTGATTTAGTAATAAAGAAAAGTTAGTATTGTTTTTTGCCGACAACTCAATCTCTCTTTTCGAATCTTTTAGAAAATAATAAGGGGCACCCTTCAAAAAGGTGCCCCTTCCTTTTATTTCGTAAACTGTGCTTCTTCTGTAGATCCTTTTAACGCTGTCGTTGATGAAGTTCCGCCCGTAATCACTTGTGCCACTTCATCAAAGTAACCTGTTCCCACTTCGCGTTGATGACGTGTTGCAGAGTAGCCGTGTTTTTCAGCTGCGAATTCTGCTTGTTGTAGTTCAGAGTATGCTGCCATGCCGCGCTCTTTATAGCCACGTGCTAGTTCAAACATACCGTAATTTAATGAATGGAATCCAGCAAGTGTTACGAATTGGAACTTGTAACCGTAAGATGCGATTTCCTTTTGGAAGCTTGCGATTGTTTTTTCATCTAGTTTTTGTTTCCAGTTGAATGAAGGTGAGCAGTTATATGCAAGTAGCTTCCCTGGATGCTCCTTATGAATTGCGTCCGCAAATCGTTTTGCATCTTCTAAATTTGGTTCTGACGTTTCACACCAAACGAGGTCTGCATACGGTGCATACGCTAAACCGCGCGCAATTGCTTGATCAAGACCTGCATTCGTACGGTAAAACCCTTCTGGTGTTCTTTCTCCTGTAATAAATGCTTTATCAACAGGATCGATATCGCTCGTAATTAAATCAGCTGCATCCGCATCTGTTCTTGCAACGATAATTGTCGGCACTCCCATTACATCTGCTGCAAGGCGTGCAGAAATTAAATTGCGTACTGCTGTTTGCGTTGGTAGTAGTACTTTTCCGCCTAAATGGCCACATTTTTTCTCTGAAGATAATTGATCTTCAAAATGCACACCTGATGCACCTGCTTCAATCATACCTTTCATCAGTTCGAATACATTTAATTGCCCACCAAATCCAGCTTCTGCATCTGCTACAATCGGTACGAAATAGTCTGTATCATCGCTTCCTTCCATATGCTGAATTTGATCCGCACGTTGAAGCGTTTGATTAATTCGTTTTACTACAGCAGGTACGCTGTTCGCTGGATATAAACTTTGGTCTGGATACATATGCCCAGAAAGGTTTGCATCAGCTGCTACTTGCCAACCACTTAAGTAAATCGCTTTTAACCCAGCTTTTACTTGTTGCATCGCTTGGTTTCCTGTTAATGCGCCAAGTGCGTTAATATAGTCTTCTGTATGAAGCGATGTCCAAAGCTTCTCAGCACCACGACGCGCTAACGTATGTTCAATATCAATTGACCCGCGCAGGCGAATTACATCTTCTGCCGAATATGGACGTGTGATCCCTTTCCAACGCTCATCTAATTCCCAGCTTTCTTGTAACTTCTCGATTCTTTCGTTTTTCATTTGTTCCATCCCCTTTTCATTTTTTATAAAATTTCATAACCCGGTAATGTTAAAAATGGTACGAATTCATCATTCCGAACGAGATTTGTAAACAACGTTGTCGCCTCTTGGAATCTCCCTTTCTTAAAGGCTTCCTTACCAATCTCTCTTTCTATTTTTGCTAATTCTTCTTCTTTTAACTCTTCCATTAATTCAAGCGTAATATTACGACCATCATTTAGTTTTCCACCTTCATGACGAATCCATTGCCATACTTGTGCTCTTGAAATTTCAGCTGTTGCCGCATCTTCCATTAAGTTATAAATGGGTGCTGCTCCCCGTCCGCTTAACCAAGATGCAATATATTGAATACCTACGCTAATATTCATGCGAAGGCCCTCTTCTGTAATCGTTCCCACCGGTACCTCTAGTAAATCGTTTTCTGTTACACATATTTCTTCACGTTTTCTAAAAATTTGATTTGGTGTTTTCATAATGTGATTAAACACTTCCATTGCAACCGGTACAAGTCCAGGGTGGGCAACCCAAGTCCCGTCATGACCGTCTAAAGCTTCGCGTTCCTTATCAGCACGCACTTTTTCAAAAGCTGCTTCATTTGCTTCTGGATTATTTTTAATCGGAATTTGTGCCGCCATTCCTCCAATTGCTGGTGCATTACGGCGGTGACATGTTTGAATTACTTTCAAAGAATACGAACGCATAAATGGCGCCGTCATCGTGACTTGTGCTCTATCTGGTAGTAAGAATTTATTATGATTACGGAAACTCTTTAAAAAGCTAAAAATATAATCCCATCTTCCGCAGTTTAAGCCAGCAGAATGATCTTTTAGCTCATACAAAATTTCATCCATTTCAAACGAAGCATGAATCGTTTCCAGTAACACAGTTGCTTTAATCGTTCCATTTGGAATGCCGATATATTTTTGAGCAAATACGAATACATCATTCCATAATCTCGCTTCTAAATAACTTTCCATTTTCGGTAAGTAAAAGTATGGGCCGCTCCCTTTCGCTAAAAGAGCTTTCGCATTATGGAAAAAGTACAAGCCGAAATCTACTAAACTACCCGACATATTTTTCCCATCAACTTGCATATGCTTTTCCTCTAAATGCCATCCTCTTGGACGTACAATGAGTACAGCTGTTTTCTCATTTAATCTATATTCTTTCCCTTTATCATTTTCATGTGAAATCGTTCCCTTTACTGCATCTCGTAAATTGATTTGACCTTCAACTGCGTTTTCCCAAGTTGGTGCATTCGAATCTTCAAAATCCGCCATAAAAAGATGCGCTCCTGAATTTAAAGCGTTAATGACCATCTTTCTATCTACCGGTCCAGTAATCTCTACGCGACGATCCTCTAAGTCTTTTGGCAGCTTGGCAATTGTCCAATCCGCTTCACGTATGTGTTTTGTTTCTTCTAGAAACTTCGGAAACTCCCCTGCATCAATTCTCTTTTGTTTTTCTACACGTTTTTGTAAAAGTTCTATGCGGCGCTCATTAAAATTCTCATGTAGTTCCTTCAAAAAACTAAGCACCTCAGGTGTCAATATTTCGTTGTACGCTGGTAACATTTCTCCAACGAGTGTAACCCGTGAAGTTTGCGTCGACATATTAGCATCCCCTTCTTAAACTGTTTTATAACAGATTTGATTTCATGTTTTATATTATATAACAAATCTTCAGAAAAGGAAGTTTTTTTTGAAAATTCATTTCACTTTTTTTCAAAACGTCATTCTTTCGCGCTTTATTTTATAAAAAAAAGGCCGCTGTTATACAACAACGACCTTTTTGTATTATTTTTAAATTTCACTTTGACTAGTTAAACTTTATTACTGCCCTTGTTCCATATCATGCAATATTGCTCTATGTAAAAACTGTGCGTATTGTTCTCTCGTTACCTTCATAGACGGACCGAATTTACCTTCTCCGATTCCCATTGTAATACCATTTGTTTGTACTGCACTAATTGCATTCGTTGCCCATGAATTTGCTGAAACATCATTAAAGTTATGAGATCCTTTTGCCTGTAAGTCAAAAGCATTCGTAAGAACTTGTGCCATTTCCGCACGCGATAACGTTGCCTTCGGTCTAAAGTTTCCATTCTCGTCTCCCTGGAAAATTCCGATTTCCGTTAAAGCCAATATCTCCTCGATAAAGCTTGTTGAATTTTCATCGATATCTCCATATGGGTTTTCATATTCATCTTGTTCTTCCATATCAAACACACGGTAAATTAAAGCTGCAACTTGCTCACGTGTTACATTATCCCCAAAACCGAATATTCCATCACCATATCCCAAAATGATTTCTTGCTCCGCTAATTCATGAATTGCCTCATATGCCCAATGTCCTTTTGGTACATCTTGAAATACAATTGTATTTGTTTTTTGCAACGGTGCACTTTCCGCTTTTACACTATCACTCTCTGCTGAGAATAACACCCCACCCATAATTGTTAATGCTGTAGCTGTTTTTAATAATTTTTTGCTCATCCAATTATCTCCCCAATATGCATATGTTTTTTTAAAAATATACAGAATAAATGGTATAGAGACAATATATTTTTCGACACATTTCGTGACGGTTTTGTGAATCATATTACACATCATGTCTTTTTCATCGGGTTGATTATAAAGCTTGTGTATAACCATAAAAATACATAAATACGAATAATAATTCTTTTTAAACAAACAAAAAAGCACAACTATTTCTATTTGTGCTTTCATAGTTCACTCTACTTCCAATCCTCTTTCAAATGATAATTAATAATCGCATTATTAATAAACTGAGCATATTGTTCTCTAGGTACAGGGCGATTTAATTCATACATGCCATTCCCAGTTCCTCTCACAACATTATTAGATTGTAACGCACTAATTGCATCTTCTGCCCAGTGACCTTTTGGAATATCTTTAAATGTATGTTTTTGTTTCGTTTCAAAATTAAATGCTCGTTTTAAAATGACAGCCATTTCCGCTCTAGAGATTGGTGCTTTCGGCCTAAAATCCCCTTGGCCATCCCCTGTAAAAACCCCACGTTTTGTTAACGCTAAAATTTCCTTTTTAAAAGTGGTTGTACTATCAGAAACATCTTTATATGGATTCGCTACTGGCCCTTCTTCTTTTATCTCAAGTGTTCTGTAAATAGTCCCAGCTACTTGTTCACGTGTTATAAGATCGCCAACACCATACTTCCCGTTTCCATACCCTAATATAATTTTATGATACCCTAAATCCATAATAGCATCATATGCCCAAAATCCGTATGGAACATCTTCAAACACAATCATTTGTGGATACTCTTCCGCTTTTACAGGTGTCACATTCGCCCCTGCAAATATACCTACTGCCATTGTCGCAATCATCATTACACCCAATATTTTTTTCTTCATTATCCTCTCTCCCTATTTCATTCAAATAAAATGAACTTCATTGTTTCAGGAGTACTATTTTTTGGTGAATGTAAGATAAAATGCAAATCTTCTAGAAGAAATATTCCCACTACCTTTCTGCTTTATGCCTCCTTCTTTCTTTTTTAAAAAGGAAGTTGTTACATCTAAGGTGTTATATACTAAAACATTCTACAATTTCTTTATAAACTCCTTTTCACTTTATAACTTCCCTTTATTGGCACCTAAAGAAGATACCTAATGGAGGCTACTATATTGATAGTTTATATTTCAAGGGTAGCATTTTTCGCTGAATTTTGAGGTGGGGGTCTTACTGCCCAGCAAATAACGGGATAAAAAAATCATCCTTTTTTCTTAAAAGAGGATGATTTTTTTATCTTTATTAACACTCAAATATGCTACTACTTTTGAAGAGTAAATTGGGCAACTATTTGTTTTAATTTTCCTGCTGCGTTATGCATATGTTCAATTGAAACCGAAATCTTTTGAACAGATTTTTCTTGCTGTTGAATAGACTCTTTTACCCTATCAGTTCGGTCAGATGATCTTTGGGAAATTTGAGCCATGTCTTCTGCAGAAGCCGAGATTTCCTCACTACTCGCTGCAATTTCATCTGTAGACATAGATACCGTTTGAATTTGCTCAGATACTTGCTGTACTTTTTCTGTAATTGTTCCAAATACTTTTTCGGTATGCATTACTACTTGTGTACCTGCCTGTACCTCATTATCTACTTTCCCCATCATATGTACCGTATGGTTCGTTGTTCCCATAACTTGAGTAATAAGATTCTCAATTTGTTTTGCAGAATCACTAGATTGTTCTGCTAATTTCCGCACTTCATCTGCCACAATTGCAAATCCTCTACCACTTTCACCAGCACGTGCAGCCTCAATTGCGGCGTTTAATGCTAATAAGTTAATCTGGGAGGTAATACCTTGCATAACATCAATGATTTTAACAATTTCTTCTGATTGTTCTTTCATAGTCTCTACTTGTTTCACACCGCTATGTACCGAATTTTGGATTGTATCCATCTGTTGAATCATTTGTTTCATTAATTTGTTACCATTCTCTGCATCTAATGCTGATTGAGCAGATAATTCATTTACAGAGGATGATGTATTGACTATACTCTGCATTCCTTGTGTCAACTCTTCCATCGCACCCGCAGTTTGTTCCATTGCTTGCATTTGACTTTCTGCACCATTTGCAACTTCTTCAATATCCATAGTGATTTTCTTCGCTGCACTACTAGATACTTCTGATGCAGATACTACTCCGTCTGCATGTTGGAATAAAAGCTGAATATTATTCTCTACTTCTTGCATATTTGTTCTTAGCCCTGCAATCATCTCGTTAAAATTACTTACTAATACACCTAATTCATCCTTAGCAGTATAATCACCATGTACGGTTAAATCTCCTTCTTTCGCTCTTTCCATCATACGACTAACCGTTTGTAAAGGAGCAACTATAAGCTTGCTAATAATATAACTTACTATACATATAACGATTGTAGTAACTACTACAAGAATGATAAAGGTAATAACGGATCGATCAATCATTTTTTGAGAATCTTTAAATACTTGATCAGCTAAGTTTGAAACATACGATTCTAGATCCACTGCATAACCAGCTAACTCTATTCCCTTCGGTTTTAATTCCTTCTGAAATTCATGTACCATTTGTGGCTCGTTTGTTGCCTTCGCCTTTTCAAATATTTTTTTATATGTATCTTTATAACTTGGTAAAGATTTCTTCATCTTCTGAAACAGTTCATCCTCTTGCTTACTTAAATTAAAACCATCATCATATTCTTTTAATAAAGAATCATATTTTTTAAGATCCTTTTCAATATTATTAATTATTCCCTCTTTATTTGCTACTTCATTTTGTGATGCCGTAATTAATTCTAATAAATTATATTCTAGTGAATTTTGTGTGCGAAGCATTCCTTCTAATAAAATTGCAGAATATTGATAATCATCTACTACAACCTCTGTATCATGCTTAATCTTATTAATAGAACTAATTGCTACACTGCTTATAATTACCATACCTAAAACTGCTAATGAAATAAGCGACAATAATTTATATTTCACTTTTAAATTTTGTAAAAAATACATTTTTTCACCTTTATTCCTTTATATATAGATTTTTAGAATTTTATAGCTTATTATTTACAAAATCACAATAAAAAGCAATGATAAATATTCCCAATATGAAACTTATATCTCTATAAAAAAAGAAGTAGCTATCATGCTACTCCTTTTTGCTTTGTTTCTCATATTGTTCAAACGTATGAATTCTTTCAAAAATTGGTGGGTGCGTGTATAAGAAAAATTTCACTAACGCAGGCGGATTTACTTGGCTTAAACTTGTTTTTGATAAATATTGAAAAGTTTTCACACCAGATTTCCCGTCCTTCGTCATATTTAAAGCATATTGATCTGCGGCTCTTTCTTCTATACGTGAAACGTAGTTTGTTGCTGGTTGTGCTGCAAAAGAGAGTATAGAAGAAATTAAGAAAAATAAAGGTAAAATGGAGAAACATCCCACTTTTGAAATTTGCAATGTATCTCCCCATTTGCGAATACACATATTTATAATACGACTAATTAAAAACATACCTATAAACGATAGCAACACATAACTTGCAACGCCAAAATATATATGTTTCATAACATAATGCCCCATTTCATGGGCCATTATAAATAAAATCTCTTTATCTTTTAACTGCTTAAGTGTTGTATCCCACATTACAATACGGGCGTTAGGGCCAATTCCTGTTACGTAAGCATTTAATGCATTCGTTTTTTCTGACATATTTACTTCATATACGTGTTTAGCAGGAATGTCCGCTTTGTCTGCTATTGCTAAAATTTTCGTTTCTAATTCTTTATTTTTCAGCGTCGAGAAGTCGTTATACAGTGGATCAATAACGACAGGCTGTATGAATGTTAAAAAGATTGTAAATGGAACAGAGAGCGCCCATCCTGCTAGCCACCATCTCTTCGGAAATTTACGGATAAGCCATAATAGAACGGTAACTACGATTAACATAGTCGCATAACTTTCCCAAAAACCGATAACATGATCTTTTATCCAGCTTTGTGTACTTTGTGTTGAAATGCCGTAATCAACGGACACTTTCCGGCCAATCCATTGCATCGGTAAGGCAAGCACTGTTGTCAATAATGATAAATAAAAGAAATAAATTGCAACTTGCAAAACACTTATTTTAGTCGTTTCCTTCGACCATTTCTCAAACTTTCTTGAAATACCTAGCACAAGTACAAATAATAAAATAATCCATTCAAGAGGCGTCGCTAAAAAGTATAGTAAATTTTTCACGCGCGAATAATCTTGGCTTAGCGTAAGCTCTCTAGCACTCATAAACGTTTCTGGATCTGCACTCGTTCCTTTATACATGTCCGGAATAAGTTCATGATTCCATCCAAATAAATACCAATATATAAGTAACGCAAATCCAACGTACAAAAAAAGCGACCAACCGATAACCTTCCTCACGCTATTCCCTCCTCTATGCTGCCTGTCTATTATTATTGTAAGTTCGTACACGCTAAATTAGAACAAGCTTATTATGTGAATTGCTCTGGATCTTTTTATTTACATAAAAAAACTCTTCTACATAAGAAGAGTTTTACCTATCTTTAAACACTTTCTTCGGTTCACAATCCGTAATAAGGATCACACTTACAAACCAACACGTACCCTACTTGCTTTTTAGATAAAATAAAAAGCCTCTTTAAGGAAGTACATCTATTAATAAACTAAAATCTTGTAAAGAGAAAGAACTATATTTCATAATACCCTGTACAGCTAAAAGTAAAACAAGACCGATCACACACATATAGTTAACGCTTTCTTCACTCTTTTTTTCAGTAACGACTCCACCACTTATACATAAAATCCCCAACAAATGAAGCGCTAAATACATGAAAAAGTAAGCTTCCTCCCAGCGCAAAATAACATTCACTGTCGTTATTAACACTAGACTAAGCAAAATCAAATAAAAAAACTTATTTGATGATATCGTTTCATTCATATGATTTTATACATCCCTTTCAAATTTCGAATTAATGATGTTTCAAAGCTATAAAGTAAATGATTGTTTTTATACCATAAAACAAAAGGAAAGCCACCATTACTTTCTCGAATACTTTATGAATCCACATATACTTCTCTTCATTCTTTCTGAAGATGCGCTTCATCATTTCTTCTACAATTAGACCAAATATTAGTAAAACCCCGAACACAATAAGAAGAGAAATAATATTTTCTTTTAAATGAGTACTAGAAAATAAGTAATACTCTGGAAACACAATCGTATCTACTACAGGTTGAAGCCAATGACAAAAGCTTTTATCACACATATCTGTGATAGACGTAGCATCTATAATATCTTTTAATATTTTTTCAACCGTCTTCTTCATCTTATTTACTCCCGACTACATCTGAAAAGCTCTTTTCCTGCTCTGCATATATAACTGGCACTTCTTTACTCCAATACTTGCGATTAACAAATAAAAAGATAAGTACTAAGTTTAATCCTGTTATAAAAATAATAAGTCCAGGAAAGAATGTCGTATAATTTGAGAAATCGGCAAAACTCATAATTTTTTCTCTACTTATTAGAAAAGACGCACCTATTACAAATGCATTGTTTAACATATGTATTGCAATTGGCATGAGTAAACTTTTCGTACGAATATATACAATCGACAATACGATGCTGAATATGGCTGCACCGAGGAAATCAACATGTAACAACGCAAACAATATTGCTACAACGATGGTCGCTATGCTCGTTCCCCATTTTGTGGCAAAACGTTGAAGTAAAAATCCGCGAAAAACAAATTCCCCAATAACTGGTGCGATGAATACGACCCTAATGACTTGAGATACATATCCCCCAGTACTATCTACAATCGGTTCATGCAGGGCATTCATAATAAAGTCCGGTGTAATCCATGCAAAACTATACATATACAAAATAAGATACCCGTAACTAAACATGCATAACATAACCGTAATGTATAAAACTTGCACCAAGTTAAATGTTTCATTTTTATTAATAAACAATGAAAATGAAATGTGATGCTTTCTATACTCATAAAAAATCCATACCATCGGAAGGATATAGAATATAAGGGTATTTATAAAAGAAGAATTTTGTATATGAAATATACTTGTTAGCAAATCGCCACTACTTCTCGCTATTAAAATTAATAGTGCAAATACAATTAAAAAATATCTAGCTCGCATCACTTGAAACGGATTCACACTCATCTCCTCCCCTATGTTACTTTTATCATATCATTTGATTCTTAATTTTTTGCGAAAGAAAACCTTAAAATTTCCTTAAAAATTCCATAAGTTACAAAAGGATGATATGATATTCGAGAAAATTAGGAGGGATGTTTATGTACCAAGCAAATATTTTACTCGTTGATGATGAAACTGCAATTTTACAATTACTAACTACCATTCTTGAAAAAGAAGGTTTTTCTCATATTACAACTGCAACATCAGCTGAAATAGCTTTATCTCTAACTAAGGAAAACAATTACGATTTAATTATTTTAGATGTAATGCTTCCTGGACAATCTGGTTTTGATATTTGTCCAATCATTCGCCAACAAACAGATTGTCCCATTTTCTTCCTATCAGCAAAAGCATCTGATTTAGATAAAATATCTGGATTTTCATACGGTGCGGATGATTATATTACGAAGCCCTTTAATCCATTAGAAGTAGTAGCACGCATGAAAGCACAGCTTCGGAGACATATGAAACAAACCGTTCCACACGAGCAAAAATCACACTCGATTTCATTTGGAAGATTTGAAATTGATCAGCACTCTGCAGAACTAACAGTAGATGGGCATATTGTCGAATGTTCCGCTCAACTCTTTCAACTACTACTCTTCTTTTGCGAGAATCCAAACTACGTATTTTCGAAAGAGGAAATATATGAAAAAGTTTGGGGAGCACCTGCCTATAATGGCGATGACAACACTGTTATGGTCCACATTCGAAAACTACGTGAAAAAATTGAACACGATCCAAGTAAACCAGAATATATAAAAACCGTTCGCGGGCTTGGTTATAAGTTCGTTACAAAGTAGGGTGACGATATGAATTTTAATAAACGACTTATTATTCAATTTATCATGCAACACGTTTTTGTTTTAGTTACATTACTTATCGCTGTAGTTGCTGCTTTTACTTATTTAATTTTTCTTCTTACTAGTACTTTATACGAACCTAATATTCCAGATTCTGATAGTTTTACAATTTCAAGATACATCTCTTCAGAAGATGGGCATATTTCATTACAATCTGAAGTGCAAGATTTAATAAAAGAGAAAAATGATTGGCTCCAAGTTGTAGATGAAAACGGAAAAATCCTCTACCACTTTAATACACCAAATGATGTTCCGAATGCTTATACGAAGACATCTTTAGTCGCATACATACAACATCATATCGAAAGTAATTATAAATTTACATATTGGGAAATTGAATTAGAAGAAAAGAAAGTACTTGTTATTTATGGTGGTATGTTAAAAAGCAATGCGTTACTGACAGCAATTCAAAAGGATCATTCCTCTTTAACGATGGATTCGTTCACATTAACAGATCAAGAAAAACAGTTACTGTCTAAAGAAAAAGCAGCACTTCAAATATTTAATCAAAATGGCGAAGAGGTTTTTTCCTATCCAACTGGAAAGAAAAAAACATTTTCAGCAATACAAATTGCCCTTAATGAAAAAGAACCGTGGAATCATAAAGAAAACACGTCTAGCTTTTACGATGCAAATAGTGGCAACCTTCTCGTTGTAACTGCAAAAAATGAGCACTACTATCCAGATGATGAAATGGAAGATGTATTTACTAAGAAGTTTCTCATCGGATGCGGATTAATCCTTCTTATCGTATTTGTTTATTTAGTCATTCTTTCTATTTGGTACGGTAATAAATTCGGGAAACCGTTATTACATGCGATGCGCTGGCTTAAAAATATCGCTGGTGGAAAGTATGAAGAACCTATTAGTAAAAAAGGAAAACCTGTCAGGTTCCGGCGATCTGGTAAAGAAAAATGGTCATTCCGTTTGTTTAGAGATGTGACAAGTTCACTAGAACACCTTTCTATTACACTCAAAAAAAATGATGCGATGAGGCAAGTACTCCAGCAAACACGAGAAGAATGGATTACTGGTCTAACGCATGATTTAAAAACACCACTTAGCTCTATATATGGCTACGCATTATTACTTGAATCGAATCAATATAACTGGACTGATCGTGATATTCAGCAATTTGGTAGTGTTATGAAAGAGAAATCTCAATATATGACGACATTAATTGATGATTTAAGCTTAACGTATCAATTAAAAAATAATAGCCTTCCTGCACAGCACGTAAACGTTGAAATCAATCAGTTCGTTCAAAAAGTATTATTGCAATTTATTAACAATCCAACACTCCAAAATCAAAATATTGAATTCGTACCGAGCTCAAATAAAATTCAATATTTCATTGAAGAAAAATGGTTTCAGCGTATTATCGAAAACTTACTCGTAAATGCTGTAAAACATAATAACGAAACGACTAATGTCATCGTAAAACTATCACAAAACGCTAATTCCTTTACACTCTCCATTTCAGATGATGGAAAAGGAATGGATGAAAAAACGAAAGAACTTCTATTTGAACGATATTACCGCGGAACAAACACAGAAGAAAGCAACATCGGAACTGGACTTGGCCTAGCCATTACAAAACAGCTCGTTCATGCTCATAACGGGACAATTTCCGTTGATAGTGCACTCGGAAAAGGAACGACGATTATTCTTGTCTTTCCGTTTCGTTCGTAGGAAAGACGCTATGTGGCGTCTTTTTTTCTTTTCTGGGAGAGTTTTGCGGTAATTGAAATTATGCAGATCGTTTTTTTTGAGGTGTTTTAGCGGTATATGAAATTATATCAGCGATTTTTTGAATATATCAGCGCAACTCGAATTATATCAGCGATTTTCGAAATATATCGGCGCAATTCAAAATATATCAGCGATTTTCTAGATATATCGACTTACCGACAAAAACCGACAATACTAACCTACCTCCCTACTATACAAAGTAAAAATAAAACTATTAACAAATACATTTCTAAACTGTTATACTATAAATAGAAGTATAAACTAACTAAGTTTTGCATAAAATGAAGTAGACGAGGTGCTTCCAACACCCCGTCACTGCAACTAATTACCGTAAGGTGGAAGGTTGCAACTAAAGCTTATTTGCGCTTAGAAGACTTCCCACGCTTCGCAGGCAGACGGGTGGTCTTCTTTTTGCGCTTTTTTGCCGTTAATTTCTTAAATCCCAAAACTATACCTTCTCTAGCTATAGTTTTTGTGATTCCCAACAAAATTTGCAAAAGAAATTCCATACGATTACACCTCCTTTCTTCACCAAATGAAGAAAGGGCATAACCTTCCACCCGCAATATTTAATTGCTATTTTATTTTACCATTTTCATATGTATTACAGATAAAACAATACAAATTTAACAATCCACTTATAAAAAAAGCGAACCATCTCTCAATGATTCGCTCTTACCCTATTATTTTTTCTTCACCGGTATCCAAAGCTCTACTTGTGCAAACTCACTCTTATCTTCGTGGCAACGCTCATCGTACAGTTCAAACTCTGTAACTCCGCAATGTTCATATCCTGAATGCGGGAACCATTCTGAGAATACTGCATTCCAAGTTTGGTGAATAGACGATACCATTTCTTTATGAGGAACTTTCGGCGTTGTAAATACTGCATATGTTGCTGCAGGGAAAGTACGCTTTGCAATTTCATTTGGTACATTTTCAAAGTCTGTAACTTCCATTCCAATAATATAAGTGAAGTCCCCTGTTTCTAAATTAAAATCAGTACATAATCCAAGCTCTACCCATTGGCTCGTATCTTTACGATTCGGAATCGTTGTTCCAAGATCTTTTTGTAAATATTCTTGCCAAAATGCTGGGATGTCTTGATGGTTTTTCCCTTCTTTACTTGTCGTCTTCAGTTCATAACCTGCCATTAAAAATTCTGGTTTATTTACAATACGATATTCCATTTGTATGCCTCCTAAATACGGATTTAATTTTCTTTGCTTTACATTCACGCTGTAATACATCGGTGTTTCAATTTCTTGTTTTCGATATTCACTCGGTGTCATTTGAAATAATTTCTTAAAGGCTCTCGTGAACGTTTCGTGAGATTGAAAGCCATGCTCAAATGCGATATCAATAACTTTTTCATCCGTATGAGAAAGTTGATACGCTGCCCGGGCTAACCTCCTCTTCCGAACATACTCCATTACTGTATCACCTACTAATGCCTGGAATACACGATGAAAATGCGACTCAGAAAAACCTGCAATACGCGCTAAATTACGCAACGTCTGTTTTTCCATTACATCTTCCTCAATATAATCAATGGACCTTTGAATTTGTGTTTCATAGCTTTCCATCTCTGTTCACCCGCCTTATATGTATTATGATAAAAGAGAATCCTATCCAATTCTTGACGTTTTTTACTATAATTCCATAAAAAATTGTAACTTTTTTATATGTATTTCGTTGTTATGTATGAAGGGAGGGAAATGTAGTGAAACGCAAACAATCATTAGAAGACATTTACTCCGAGCATATGCAAGATTTATTTCGCTATCTTCTCTCCCTAACCGGAGATTCCCACTATGCGGAAGATCTCATGCAAGAAACCTTTTACCGAATGCTCGTCCATATTGACTATTACAAAGGCGAAGAAATTAGGCCGTGGTTATTTACAATTGCCTACAATGCCTTTATCGATTGGTATCGTAAAGAAAAGAAATATAAAACAACAGAAGTTGCAGAACTCCATTTACCAAACGTTCCAAGTACAGAACATGCATATTTCGTAAAATTTGAGATTGCTAGTTGGTTAGAAAGTTTATCCATTCTTCCGCTCGAACGACGAAATGCCCTGCTACTACGAGATTACTATGGATTCTCCTATAAGGAAATAGCAGAAATGACTGGTCTCTCATTAGCGAAAGTGAAAATTGAATTACACAGGGGACGAAAAGAAATAAAAAGCATAAAGGAGTGATACAGATGGGCTGTGCAGAATTTAAAAAACTATGGAAGAAGTATGAAAATGGAACGCTCACGCATGATGAACAAGAACTGTTAGAAAGTCATATTGAGTCATGTGAAGAGTGTGAAGCTTACTTAGATGAGCTGTTAACAAAAACAGAACCAATTAAGAAAAAGTTACCTCCAAAAGATCTTAAAATTCCTTTTTGGAGAATTAAGTGGAAACATCGTTTACAAACGTTTGGTTTTATATTATCAATTTGCATCGTTATCTATATAATCGGCGGGGTATTATCAGCCTTTTATTTTCAAGCTAATAATGATAAAAGGCTAAAAGAAATTAGAGAGGTTCCTTCTCTTGCACTTGAAGCAACTATCCCAAATAGCCGCGTTATGGGAGGCGGAACAAGTGTAGAAGCTTTTTTCCGTACGAATAGCCAATTTGATTTAGTAAGAACCGTCGGTAAAAAAGAAATGCCCCTCGGTACAATAGAAACAAAAAGCTTCTTATCATCTGTAGATATCACGAAGCAAACTTGGATGAATCCGTTCTATCAACCAAAACTCTTCTTTGTTCATCCAAAAACAGAGCAGGGTGATTATTTAAAGGATTCATCAAAAAAAGTATGGGATACACTTGCAAAAGTACATGATGGAACCGTTGCAGAAGTAGCAATTTCTTTTGATAAAGCTTACACTTTAAAAGAATTAGAACCGCTTTTATATAGCATATTCGAGGCACAAGAACTCCCTCCAACTCCTGTATGGTACGCTTTAGATACAGGACAAGAAAGAAAAAATGTAGATGACTATATCCTACATGGCGGAGAAGCTATAGGGTTTCCAGAACATGTAAGATTCCTCGATAATGAAACTGACGGGCAGAAAACGCAAGAAGACAAAGTAACCGAAATGATGCGCGTCCTTTCTATCCATAAAAAAACGGTAAGCAAAATAGCAGCGCTTTCTGAGAAAGAACTAAACTTAGATAAACGTTATCAATATGTAAAGGATAACGGTGTAAAAGTATACGGAATTGTTATTACTGGCCCATCGAAAGAGTTATTAAAATTACAAAACTCCCCGCACGTACGTTATGCGACTCTTGGAGATATTGAGATTTGGAATTGGTTTGATCATTAATAAAAAAGAAGTAGCGCTCTAAAAAAGATGCGCTACTTCTTTTTTATTCCGAAATCAATTTCACATACATCCCTCTCACCGCTTTTTCATAAGCAATATCACTCATCTGTCTTATGTTTTCTGACACAACAGACGACTGAACGATTTTTCCTTCACGAAGTAACGGCGGATCAATAAGACGCACTTTATTTTTCTGATGTAAATCATAATCGTTTCTATCTTCTTTTACTTTTACATTTCGATGAACTTTGCTTAATAAAGCTTCTACTTCGGGGTCATTACATTGTTGCAATTTCGAAATAAGCTCCTCATCTTCAAGAAGAAAATCATCTGCATGAATAATCCTTTTATGAAGAGCTACCTTTAACGTTTTCGCTAACATATCATTTCCGTAAATATTCATTGGTTCCATAAAGAAATCGATTACTTCCTTGTAATACGTTTCTGTAAACCATTCTGCCATTTCGACACTTTGAACAACCATTTTCCCATCTACAGCGATGACATCTTCTAAAAAACTGTGAACTTCTTCTAAAGAAACATACCCATATGTATACATATCTCGTAATGTATAATCCACTCTGTCTGCGCATAATTCTGGTGCTGACCTTTCGAGTAACGTCCATTTCGAATCATCTAACAAAATATCTTCATAGTTATAACCATACTTCGCAAGAATCGCTGGAATTTCTGAGTTTTTCACAACAGAACTAAATATCTCTTCATGATAACTTTCATCTTCATTATGAAAAACGTAATCAATCACGTGGGAAAAAGCAGTATGCGATACGTCATGCAGTAAACCAGCAATCTGTTCTTTTACTGAACCACCTAGTTTTTTCACTAATAACATAACACCAACTGAATGATCAAAGCGCGTTACATTCCATTTCTCGTTCATTAAGTAACTTGCGCCTGCTTGATGAATTCCCTTTAGTCTTTGCACAGACTTACTTAAAATTAATTCTTCTACTACTTGATCCACTTCAAATTCTCCGTATAGTACATCTGATATGATCACTTACAATCCCCCTTTATTTTAATCGAGTCTTATAATCGTATCTCTTTTATGAAATTAGCACCAACATAAGTATTTATTGTTATTTGTTTTTATTGAAAAAATAGAGAGCCATCAGCTCTCTATTTCATAACACCTATTCAAACGTAACCTCAACCTGCACAATCTCCGACCTACTACCAAGTCTAAGCGGTGGTCCCCAAAATCCAAATCCAGAAGAAACAATTGCATGGAATGCACCTTTTTGTACGTATCCCCAGTCTAGTTCGTACATTCTTCTCGTTACAATATGGTTTGGTGCCATTTGTCCGCGGTGCGTGTGACCGGATAATAGTAAATCTACGCCAGCATCCGCTGCTTGTTTTAACTCAAATGGTTGGTGATCCATTGCGATAACTGGCATCGTTTTATCTACCGTACTCATAAGATTTTCAAAACTTTGGCGGTCTCGTTCTGTTTTATCTCTTCTTCCAACGAGATAAAAGGCATCTTCAATGGTGATCACTTCATCTAACAAAATACGAATATCGATCTTATCCATCTCTTGTAAAAATTCTGGAACTGCTCGTCCGTAATATTCGTGATTTCCTAACACACCATATACGCCTAGTGGAGCTGTCATTTGTTTCATAATATGTCCCATATTTTTTTGAATGAACACACCTGGATGATCATCGATAATATCACCTGGCAGTAAAATAATATCAGGCTCCATTTCATTTACATGACGAACAAGCCTTTTCAAATGCGAAACGCCAGATAATTTACCGAAATGCATATCAGAAGCCATCGCAATGCGTAAGCTTTTACGTCCCTCTACTTTTTTCGGAATGTGCACCTCATACTTTCTTACTACCGGGCTATATGCATTAAATACTCCGTACGCAAAGATAAAAATAAATGCAGCTAACACAGCCGCCCCTGTCCAAATAATTGCCGCTTCTTTCTCCACTGAAAACTGTAAAAGAAAGACTGTAATATTAGCTAACGGCAATAACATAAGCGCGTATTGTATAACCGCAAACCAAATTGAACCTATCGTTCGTAGGAAAGGCAAAAACTTAAACACTTGCACGAGAATGTACGCATACGAAATGAAGCCAACTATGAAAGCGTAATATCCCCAAGACTCCCAGCCAAATACCGCATGAAGCCAAACCCAGCCGTTCCAGCCAATGTAAAACATAAGTAGTGTGTATATAATTAATATCGTAAATATATTGAGATAACGAAGATTCTTCACAACTAGCCTCCTTATTCATTTCTTCTATTATATCTTGTTATGCACGTTTAACGTAAATATTAAGCACAGCAATCTTCACAATAAAAACCTCTAACTGCTAGATGCAAACCTAACAATTAGAGGTGCAATTCAAAACAACATTACTTTTACAGATTTTCGTTATAGAAACTTGTTAATTTTTTAACTGTAATTTTTACTGGTTCTGGTTGGTCATATAAATCGTAATGACTCGCACCTTCCACAACAAGTAAGTCTTTCTTCTCTGAAGCTGCTTTCTCATAAAGCTCATGACCATCTTTATAAGAACCGAATGCACCTTGCTTACTGCCGACAATAATTTGCAGCGGCTGCGTTAATAACGTATCTGCTAAATGGAAAGCATCAAAACCAATTACCGATCCCATACTCGTAAAGTTTAACTTATTTGGCGAATTCACACTTTGACCTCGCGGCGTTGTGTAATACTCAACTGCTTCTACAATATCTATATCTGTCATACCTGCTGCCGCTAACTCTTCCTGATTTTTAGGAATCCAATTTGTAATCATTTTCTCTGCTCCGCGTGCTTCAGCAGTACGTTGTTTACCAATCGCCTCTAACACCCCAATTGGATCAGCTTCACGATTTAATCGGCCAATATTTGCACCAACAACTGTGCCAACTGCTTTAATGCGGCGCTCTGTCATTGCGGCATTTACCGCATAACCACCGCCCGCACAAACGCCTAACACACCGATGCGTTCTTCATCTACATAAGAAAGAGTAGTCAAATAATCTACCGCTGAGCGAATATCTTCAACGCGCGCAGCTGGCTCTTCCATATATCTCGGTGCACCTTCACTTTCACCTTGATACGATGCATCAAACGCAAGCGTTACATAACCTTGCTCTGCTAATTTCTCGGCATATAATCCTGCCGTTTGATCTTTACAGCTACTACCTGGATGCACACAAACAATCGCTGCATTTTGTTTCTTTTCCTCAGCACCTACAGGAACATTTAAAATACCTACAACTTGTAATCCTCTTGCATAAAAACGGACATTTCTTTTCGTAACTGCCATATATAAAACCACCCTTATCTTATTTTTAATTTTACACTTGTGAGAGTTATTACTCACGTGTATATTTATAATAAAATGAGTAGCACCTTGTTTCAATGACCACATTTACACATTTGGGTGATAATACACACATACAGAAATATGTGTATCAACAACGGAGGAACACCATATGGAGAAAATCGATCGAAGAATTATAAAATCACAAAACGCCATTCAATCTGCATTTATAGACATGTTAATTACAGATGGTTTTGACGAAATTACAGTAAAAAACATTACAGAAAAAGCAAACATCGGGCGAAAAACTTTTTACTTACACTATCTAGATAAGTACAATTTATTAGATAAAATTGTGGACGATCATTTAGACCAATTAAAAGAAATATGCTACAAGAAGCAAAACAAAGAGTTTATAGAAGGAACGATCATATGGTTTGAATACTTCAAAGAACACAAACCATTTTTCGCGGCGTTATTTAACAGTAACAGCACCTTATCATTTCAAAAAAAATTACTAACTTTCATTATGGGTGAAATAGAGAAAAAACTAAACACAAACACATCAGTAAATAAAAACATCGATAAACATATTGTCTTAAAATTTTTAGGAACAGCTGTAATGGGCATTTTGGAATCTTACGTGTTAGACGAAATTGATAGTGATGTTGCGTTTGTTGCGACGCAAGTTGGGGAGTTGATAAGGAGGAATATATAACGGTTATGAGAAAATGCACCCAAATTGTTGGGTGCACTTTTTATATTTTAACGCCTTTATTTTAATCCGTAATATTCATCGATAACATCATCCAAATCATCCCATGCTACAGACACGATTGGATTTGTATCTTTTGATGGTACTTCTATATTTTTATGTACGAGGTGAATGCGTTCTTTCAGATCAATCGTCTTCAAAAATACCTACTCCTGATACATACATTTTTGTACCTCAACTTAGAGATTTATAATAAATTAAATGCCTCTTCACTAGGATAAACCTGTATATAATCTTCCTCATCGTTCACATAAGCAATCTTCACACCATCTAACAAATGCTGATTTTTCAATTCCTCTAGCGTTGTTTACAACGCTTTATCAACGTCAATTACAAAAATAAATATGTTAATTGTCCCGCTACCAATGTCTCCACCATCACAATGTCCATTTCCAGACCACCCTAATGCTTCATCCATAACCTCTTGAACTTGATGGCGCTTTTCCAATGCTTCTTCCAACTGATCGTCTGCATACTCATATTGCAAAACAAATGCTATCAATTCTTCCTCATCGAGTTTCTTATACCTACCTGCCAACTGTTCATCTGCTAACTCTTTCATTTCTTTTTCAACACGTTGAAATGGATAAAGTTCTATTTCATACATTTCACCTGTATCACCAACACATCCACAATGTACAAATTAAAGTTTTCTCATCTTCTCCCCATGCTTCTATCGATTCTAAGTAATCTGCTAATGTTATATTCGTCATAAAAGGAAATATTAATTAGTCCTCACCAATCTGCTGGCTTTTCTATACAAAGTTTATACTCATCATACTTATTTTCTTTTACAAATGAAATGGCATATTAATTTATTTCACATTAGCTTAATAACAGTAATTCACGTACCTATTTTTACAATAAAAAAAGACTATCTAAAATTCAATTTAGAATAGTCCTTCTTTATTATCACTCTACAACTTGCGTTTTCCATCCATCATAACTATCACATGTCCCACTATAAATACCCTCTAATTATCTATACAGTTTTCGCATACATAATATGAAAATAACAGCTAAGACCATAAATAATAAGTGCAATCATTGTAATATACCACTTTCCCTCGTACTTCTTTACACACTGCATAATCCCCCAAAGGCAAAGTAATATAATTGATTGAATCACTAAGATATTTAGCGTCCCTAACAGGGTAGCTGCCGTAGGGTAAATGATCCATATGCTCAGCAATGAACGTATTACTAGAATCATTGCAAAGATTCTCTTATAATGAAACAGTCTTATACTACCTATGCAGTACTCTTGTAAAAATACGATAGATGCTACTAGCATATTCAAACCCAAAATTAATAAATATTCTAAAAGCTCTACCAATCCTAAATTCTCCTTCTTAAATTTATTTACGCTTTCCTATCGCATTAGAAATACGCATTAACTTTGCTTTTGTAGAATTCTTCTTCGCTTTAGCTAGCCTTTCTAATCGTGCACCTGGAAGCCTTTTAAAGTGTTTTTTCGGGTTTCCAATAAAACGAGACACGTTACGTCCTACTTGTTTAAACGGGATTAGCGCCCTTCCTTGAATAGTTTTTTTCACTACTCTTATCCCCCCTTGCATAGGAGTTATAAACCCAAACACTCTCCCTACACCACCACCAATCAAGCCAGTTAAAGCACCTTTCCCTGCAGCTTTCAAACCACCTTTCCAAGTATATCCAGTTTTCCTGTTTTGGTATAAATATTTAGCTACTCCAAAACCAGCACCAATTGCTGCACTACCAACCCACCAAGCAACATGCCCATCCGGATCCACCATCATCACCGGATTATTATCTGCATACGTATAACCATTCATTGTAACCGGATCATCTTCATCACCTGGATCAGGATCTACCGATAAGAACACACCATGATCTGGGTTATAATAACGTGCAATCAGATAATACATACCAATTTCTTTATCATACATGTATCCAGCATATCCAAATGGATTATCTGCTGCGATACCTTTTACTTCGCTCTTTAATACGTTACCCCACGAATCATATTCATACGTTGCTACAACTTCTTTATTTTGATTTGTCATCGTAACTACATCACCACGAAGGTTGTAATGATAGTATAGCGTTTCTTCTTATGATTTTATAATCAATAAAAATTAATGTATACACAAAGAGAGAAGAGGCTAATTTAGCTCTTCTCTCTTTCAATTACTTCTCTGTTTATTTTTCCTCTTTCACTTCTTCTACATCATATATCTACAATTCAAATAACGAATTTACTATCCATTGTTCATAAATTTTCTTCAATATAATTTTTAGCTACCTCATTGTTTGGGTCATCTTTTAATATATCCTTTGCCCAATTCATAGCTGATTTTTCTTCAAAAACATCATCTGGAACACTAGCAAAAAACAATAAAAACTCCCTATATTGCATATTATTAGGCTCCAATTCGATACACTTCTTTGCATGATAAAAAGCAGCTAGGTATGCCCCCTCTAAATGACATAGTGGATGACATAAAATATCTGATGCTAGTGAATGTAATCTAGCATCATTTCGACTCTCTAAATAACTAGTCAAGAAAGTGTATATAATAATATTGGGTTCATTAAAAGACCATTCTATTAATAAATCCTCTAATTCCTCAATACTTATTTTATTTGCATATGCTATCGCATTTCCAATGTCTCCTCGATAAATTGCATCTTTTAACAAATCATTCATTATTTTACCCACCCATTTGATATATATATCTTCCCGTTCTTTTTAGCATACGTAACCGTTACTTGTTGTCCTTTCACCTTCATAGTCCTTTGATAACTTGATTTTTTATATGGAGTTTCCTTTCCTTTCCTCATTACCTTCCCCATAACTTTAGAAACAGATTTAAAATCACCTGGTTTTTTTGTAACTTTATTCCAATTGTGCTTTGGAGCTAAAATATGCTGTACTTTATTAGTTTGCTTCCCTATATTTTTTAATTCTTTGTTCACAGCCCTAGAGTGTTTATAATTATTATAAGCTGCCTTTACCTTGTTGCCTACCCACTTCCCTGCCTGTTTACCATATTTAACACCAGCACGGATTGCATATTTCGCACCATACCTAGCTGCTATCATTCCACCTGCAATTGCAACCGGTACTAACCATGCCCACTTACCATCTGGATCCGTCATCATAACCGGATTATTATCCGCATAAGTATACCCATTCATTGTAATCGGATCATCTTCATCACCCGGATCAGGATCCACCGATAAGAACACACCATGGTCTGGGTTATAGTATCTTGCAATCAAGTAATACATGCCAATCTCTTTATCATACATGTATCCCGCATATCCAAATGGATTATCTGCTGCGATACCTTTTGCGTCGCTCTTTAATACGTTACCCCACGAATCATATTCATACGTTGCTACAACTTCTCTATTTTGATCTGTCATCGCAATGACATCACCACGAGGGTTGTAGTGGTAGTATAACGTTTGTCCTTTTGATTTCATCGCTAGACGCGCGCCACTTGTTGAGTATACATATTGACGAAGTACAGTTCCACTACCATCCGTCTCGTATAACGGGTTAATACTGTCTCCATCATAGAAGTAACATGTTACTTGGCCATTTACATTCTTTTCAATACGACGATTATCCTCATTGTACTTATATGTTGTGAAGGCATTGCTTTCACCTTGTTTTGTGAGTGATACGTGTTTGGCCAGATACTACATTTAAAAAGAAAATGCACCCCTAACTGTTGATTTCTCGACAATTAGAGATGCACTTCCATATCAAGTCTATCTTATATCAATCTTCTCTCTATTTTTCTACATGAATTCATACACTTTTTAAATTTAATTAATGCTTTATATTAAATTAAATTCACCTTCACTAGGATACACCTGTATATAATCTTCCTCATCGTTTACATAGGCAATCTTCACACCATCTAACAACTGCTGATTTTCTAATTCATCTAGAATTGTTTTCAACGCTTTATCAACGTCAATTACAAAGTTAAATATGTTAATTGTCCCACTACCAATATCTCCACCATCACAATGGCCATTTCCAGACCACCCCAATGCTTCATCCATAATCTCTTGAACTTGTTGTCGTTTTTCCAACGCTGCTTCCAACTGATTGTCTTTATAATGATATTGTAAAACAAATTCTATCAATTCTTCCTCATCGAGTTCCTTATAACCATCCGCCAAATGTTCATCTGCTAACTCTTTCATTTCTTTTTCAACACGTTGAAATGGATACAGTTCTATTTCATACATTTCACCTGTATCACCAACACAGCCGCAATGTACAATTAAAGTTTTCTTATCTTCTTCCCATACTTCCCAGTACAACATTTTATCTATGCCTTGCTTAATTAGTTTAATCAAATGTATACCCTCTTTCTATATTTATAATTAACTGCATAATGTTTCGCCTCAAGTTCTGCAATAATTGCTCCTGTTAAATTTTTATTTTCTCTTCCAAAATAATTTTGTTATTAAACATGAATTTCTTCTTTCCAACTACTAGATTTAGATTGAACTACTATTAGATTTTCACTTTCCCATTTTAATGTACCCAAAAATCTTGCATACACCATTTCATTTCCTACCTCTTCCACCAATAGTTGATCTCGAATCTTTAATCCCTTTTCATCATACACTTCACATCGTAGTTGGAAACCTTTAACACGATGAATTCCTTTTAATATCGCTATCTTCTTACGGCTTGGGCTTTTCTTAGGTGTCTTCCCAACTAAAAATATTCCTTCATAGTTTTGCTTCACAATTTCATCTAAAGATTCCTCTATATACCCTTTAACAACAGATGATGAAAGAGTAGAGTTTTCTTCAATTCCAGGGACAACATATTGGCGTACTAATTTGCAAAACTCTTTGTATTTCTCTTCAACTGAATTTAATGCTAAAAAGTCCATAAAATCATATGGAACATATATACGAATTTCACCCAAAGCTCTATTCACTTCATATGAAATATCAGTGTTTTCGTTAGCTAAACAAAAGACAGTTACTTTTTCAATCTCTCTTAATCCCATCTCAAACTCGCTAACTTTCTTTGAGAAAATTAGCTCAAAAATTCTAATTTCATGTACAAGCAAATAATGTTTTTTAGGACGTTTTTTTTTCCAATCGTAAAACTTTACTTCAAGCAATATAATTCACTCCTTTAAATTTATCACCATGGCATCGGGGACCTATGATACTTTCTATCAAACGTCACTCCCCTTTTACCTATTCTATTTACATGTCCCTGTTCCCATTTATATGCTTTTGCTCTGGTCATATTTTTCTTCACAACACGCGTGTAATGTTTTTGACCGTATTTAGCTGTCCATTTATTTGCTTGGCTTGTGGCCCTAGGAGATGTACCGGCTTTTGTTATACGAGAATTACTAATCCCTACTTTTACTACATGCTTTTTCCCTTTATCTTTTATATATATCTCATAACCATGATTATTTCTTTTACTTGACAGGGAATTCCCATGCCCTTTAGGCCTCTTAGCTTTCTTAGCAACCTTAGCAACTTTTGTAACTTTCTTATACGTCTTATAAGCTTTATATCCTCTATAAAGAAGTACACCACCTACAATAACTGGATGATTTCCATCCGCATCTACTTTCATTACTGGATTGTTATGAGCATATGTATAAGCATTTTGAGTAATTGGATCATCTTCATCCCCTGGATCTGGATCAACTGAAATAAATATACCGTGATCTGGATGATAGTATCTCGCCATTAAATAATAGATGCCTATTTCTTTATCATACATGTATCCCGCATATCCAAACGGATTATCTGCTGCAATACCTTTTGTATCACTCTTTAATACATTACCCCACGCATCGTATTCATACGTTGCTACAACTTCTCTATTTTGATCTGTCATTGCGACTACATCACCGCGTGGGTTATAGTGGTAGTATAACGTTTGTCCTTTTGATTTCATCGCTAAGCGCGTGCCACTTGTTGAGTATACATATTGACGGAGTACAGTTCCACTACCATCTGTCTCATATAACGGATTAATGCTATCTCCATCATAGAAATAACGTGTTACTTGACCATTTACACTCTTTTCAATACGACGATTATCTTCATCATACTTATAAGTTGCGAATGCATTGCTCTCACCTTGTTTTGTAATAGCTACAATTTGGTCATCTTCATTCCATGTATACTTGTACTTTCCATCAGATGTACGATTTCCATTCGCATCATACGTTAACGATTCGTTCCCGAATTTTACAAGTTGATTTCCTTCATTGAATGTTGCTGCTATAGATTTTGTTTCTTTTCCATTCTCTACAACTTTCACACTTGTACGGTTCCCAAATCCATCATATGTGTATGATTTAGTTGTTCCGTTTGGTAATGCTTCATTTAATAGTTGGTTGATCGGGTCATATACAAAGTTTGTTTCCGTTACTTTTCCGTCCGCACCTTCATGTTTAATCTTCGTACGGTTACCCGCTTGGTCATATTCATATCGTTCAGAAAGTAGAATACTATTTGACGTACCTACTACTAAATCTTTAATTTTGTTCGCATGATCATAGTTGAAAGTAGAGCCTGAACCATTTCCAGCTGTATACGTACGAACATTGCCTTGATCGTCATAATCAAATCGATACGTTTGAGAACCGTCTGTCACACGAATGTTTTGATCTAACGTGTTGTAGTCATACGATACTTTATTTGTGTATCCACCTTGCGTAATTGTTTGTTCTTTTAGTTTTTCTGTCTTACTGTTTGCTTTATCGTGATATGCCCAATCAATTTTTCCGCCTCGGCTATCTGTTGCACTTGTGACGCGGTCTGCCTTGTCGTATGTTTTTGTTCGTTCTACACCGTTGACATGGTCTTTCACTTTCGTAACTTGTCCATTTTGATCACGTTCAAATGTAAATGAATCTTTTCCGTTGCGCTTTTCACCAACGACACGATCTGCTGTATCATATACAGATTCTAGAATAGAGCCGTTTGGCATTTTTGTTTTAATCTTGTTTGCATTTTCATCGTACGTATTTTCAATACGACGGTTTAACGCATCGATATATACTGTATTTTTATTATCTACATCATATTCATATTTGTGTGTTTGTGTTTTCCCACCAAACATGACAGATTTCTCTGTTGTGTTTCCATTATGATCATAACGATAATTTACAGAAGTACCATTTTTTAATGTAACCTTTGTTAATAGATTATCTTTGTTATAATCATATAGTTTTGTATTTCCTTTTTCATCTGTCTCGCTCTTTTTATTTCCTGATGCATCGTATGCGAATGTATTTTTCTGTCCTTCTTCATCATACGTCGCAACAACATTTCCATCGTTGTCGTACTCGTTTTTAATAAGAGCGTTTCCTTCTAATAGGCGTATATCATCAAACCAAACTTTTCCTTTATTCTCTCTTCTAAAGAGCATATAAACTTCCATACGTTTAATTGGTTTAGTGGCAGGGATTACAACCGCACTACGATTCCAATCATTTGTCCCACTTGGGAATTTCGCTTGGAAATTTTCCCCACTACCATCTTGATAATGTACATCTGCCCAAATAGAGTAATCTCGAGAGAGTTTATCTGGTGCAGTATTTTCTACATTTACTGATTTAGACATTCCTGTTAGCGTAATTGGTTCTGCTTTTTTCTGATTTATAGTGATATGCTTGCCATATCCTACATCTGAACCACCATATTGGCTACGCTCTAATACAATAGATGAATGTCCCGTAAAGCTCTCTTGCTGAGAAACATCTTTTGGATCACAGCTTGTTCCATCTCCTCTAATCCAACCTGGCATACAGCCATTTCCCGCCATATTTTCTAAACTACTATTTTCAATTGGGTTAAAGCTAGAAGAAACTTCACCTTTTTCCAGTTGAATCTTATCAAACCAGACAGAACCACTCGTAGCAGAACCGCCATTTTCTACTTGTAAATAGATTTTTACTTTTCTCGTTTGTTCTGTTGTTTTAAAAGTAACTTGACGGTTAACCCAATCCCTCGTTCCTTGAACTTTATTGTGACGAGTATCATGCCATCCACCATCTACACCAGCACCGTTTTCATTTAATAACTGCACATTGAAGAAAGCGGCACCATTGGCTAAATCCGTTTTCATCATACCACTTAACGTATACGTTGTATTTGGTTCTAACGTTACTTCTTGAATTGCAGCAATATAGCCCCAATCATTATTCGTTGCTTTTGTTGAAATTTTAAGTGATGATTCTCCGCCCAGACCACCTGGTGCCGGTGTTGCATCTTTTGTAATAGATCCGGAATTATTCGCATTTACTGGTACCCATTTTTCCGTACCATTCATTTCAAAGCTTGGATTTTGAATCAGGTTTTCTCCTGTTCCCAACTCTCTAGTTGTCGCAATTGGATTTCCAAACTGATCATACTGCATGAAAGATGATGTATTTGCTGCTTGGTCTGTTTCAGATACTTCTGTATTTGCAGCCTTATAAGCAACTGTTGTTTCACGATTCTCATTATCTGTCGCTTTTATAAGCCCGTTGTCTTTATTGTACTCAAACTTTTCTGTTCCCATTTCATCAGTAACAGAAGTTACATTCCCATTACCATCATAGGTCGCTGTTTCTGTTTGATTTTTAGGAGTTGTTGTTTTTACTAGGTTATTTGCATTATATTCATACGTTGTCGTTAAATTAAGACGTCCCACATCTTCAACTGTTTTCACTGGGTTTCCAGCATCGTTATACGTATAAACAGTTTTACGCCCTTTAGGATTCGTTAACGTAACTTCTTTCGCATCTGTATTATATGCTAATGTCGTAGCTTTCCCTAATGGGTCCGTTACTTTTACTAATCTATCATTCTCATATGCATACGATGTTTTATATGGTTTTGCATCTGTATGTTGTGGGTCATAAATAGATGTCAGTACCCCATTATCATATCCATATTTGTATACTTTTCCTTCTGGATTTGTAGAAGAAACGAGTAGATCTCCATCATACTTAAACGTAATCGTCTTGTTATCCGGACCGATTACTCTTGCTGCTTTTTTATTATTTCCATCATATTGTACGACTAACTCTTTACCAGAAGCGTTCTTTACTTTTGATAAACGGAATTCCCCATCATACTCATATGTCGTCGTATTTCCGTATTTATCTTTTGTATACTGGATACGACCTTGTGCATCTCCAGATTTATAGAAAGTAACCGTTTGGTCTTTATCTTTTATTTCATACCCGCCTGATACTTGTTTAATTTCTAAATATATACCAGTAGGGGCTTGATACGTATTATCTCCCGTTCTAGTAAAAGTAATATTTGCGCCATCGGCAGAAATTAATAGTAAGTTTCCATTTCCTTCAGCCAAAATTCTTTCTTCTAATCCACTAGACCAACCTGTACCAAATAAACCTACTTTTTTACTTTGGCTATTATACGTTCTTTCCACTGATACATCCGGTCCGCGCCCAGATAACGTAATATCTTTCTCACTCATGATAAAGTTACCATTTGTAGCATTCACTGTACCATTTAGTACCGGAACTGATGCCCAGTAATCAAACATCCCTATAAACCCAAAGTCTTGAGCAAATTTAGGTACAAACTCATGCGAAATTTCACTTTCAGCATGTCCGGCTTTACTATACGCTGTTACACGGAACCAATAATTTTTAAAGCCAGCATAAATTCCGCCAGAATTCTTATACACAGGTGATGGATCAACTGCTAATTCTGCACCTTTTTTATCATGATGAAGTAAATATTGGCCTTTTGCAATTTCATCTTTCGTTGGCCAAATTTTCTCATTTTGCGTTGTCCAATTTGTTTTATTCCCTACATCGAACGCTTCGTAATCTTTTCCGTTATAAATCCAAACTTTATAGCCTGCAGCCGCTGGAACTGCATCCCACTTTAATGTGACATATCCTGTTTCTTTATCTGTCGCATTAATGTAGGCCTATCCATCTGGCTTTTTCACTTGTTCTAATGGAATAAATGGAACTATTTCATCTGAAAGTGGACTATCCCCAAACGGATACTCTGCTACAATACGAATCCAGTAGCTACTTCTTCCGCTATAATCCCCGTACGGACCTCCTGACTCGTAAGCATTTTTATATATTTGTCCTGGGTTAGTAGGCGCTTCTGCACCTTTTCCGTCATCATGTATCCAGTAACGCCCTTGTGCAATTTCTTCTGGCGTCGGGAATATTTTTTTATCTTTCGTCGTCCAGCTTGTCACATTCCCAACAGGAATATATTCATAGTCATATCCATTAAAAATGGCAACTTTATAACCTGTTGCTCCTGGAACTGCGTCCCATTGTACATTGAAGTGACCTGAACCACTCCCACTGCCATTTGAGTAAGCTTGTACTCTTGGCTTATTTGGTTTTGCGTAGGAATATTTCACTTCCAAGAATGGTGCATTCGTTCCATTTTCAGCTGCAATGAATTTCTTCCAATGGTTTTGACCATTACCATTTGCATGTAGCTTAAAGCCATTGTTTGGTCTCGCGCCTTCTACCCATGCTTTCACTGTATTGGTTACATTGAACTGGGCCCATTTTCCGCGGCCCACATCAGCGTGTGCAATGTTGTTAGAACCTGGTTTGTTATTCCAGTTTACACTTCCAACATTCCATCCACTTGTTACTTCATCTAACCAAACACCATTTGGTTGATTCGCATAATAATGCCAAACTGCATAGGCATGGAATGTTGCACTTTCAATCTTTGCACCCTTTAAGTTTGAAACATCTGGTTTAATAAATGAAAAATTAGTTCCAGATGCTCCATCATAATATCCAACTTTTAACGTATAAGCATTTTGACCTGAATCCCAAAGTTTTCCCCCTGAATAATTGACAGTTGGATACGCACTTGAAGCGTAAGCATTTTCAAAATTATCCAATTCAATTGAAGGATCTACATATACCGGATATTTTCGCTCTGGTGCTTGTAACCACTGCGGGTCTGCAGTAACAGTTAATGTATATGTTTTTTCATCTTTCTTCTCAATATTGTAGCGAACCGCATCTGACGTTACAGCCTCACCTGATTGCTGATCCACATTGGAATCATTCATATATGGTTTCGGCAATGTGAATACTTTTTCTTTTTTCTCATCTTGGAAGTCGATTGAACCATCTTCCTGTAAGCTAGGTGTTAAATCTGTTTCTAATGAAAATGTAAAAATGTGGTGTCCTGTATACTCACGTAATACAAAATCTTCTTTTACATTTTCATTGAATGTCGTACTCTTTAAATCAATATTTGGGAAGACCCCTTTATACCATACTGTATTATTTTCATGTGTTGCGGTTACTGGTGATGGCTTCATTTCACCTTTTTCACCATTTGCACTTATTAGTTTATACTGAATAGTATGATCTTTTACTTTAAATTGAACGTACTTTCCATCTTGTGTCGCTTTCTCGAACTCTGGTTCTAATGTTGTATTTTCCGTTACAATTTTTTCATTTGGTGCTTCTACTAATTTTGGTGAAACCTCTTCTAGCTTTCCATCTTTCTCTGCATGAATCGGTTCCGTATATACCCTCTTTGTAAAAGTACCATCATTGTTATCAAAAACCTTTTCGGTTTCCGTTCTTTCTTCTACAATCTCAGTCGGACTCGCCTGTGCTTTAGCCTTATCCTTCTTTAATTGATCTGGATGTGGAGCTGGTAATTCCTGCTCCTCTTTCTTTTCCACTTCTGGACTTTGTTCTGAATTTGGAGATGGTGTAAACGGTGGTGCCGTTTCTGCCAACCCATTCAGTGGTATAGAAGTAACAATTAATGCAACTACGATAAGTTGTATTAAATACTGATACCACTTCCTTTGTTTCTTACCTTCCATAAACTCACCTCACTGAAATATTTTTAACATATATAATGTTACATATCACAATTTATATAAACTAAAGAGTAAAGTAAATACAGTTTTAAAGTTTTGAAGATTTTGTGCACAAAATACGACAATTTAATAACAATTTTTAAAATATCATTACAGATAATTAATTCTGTTATATAATTTAAGATTACAATAATCACATCTATTATTATTTACTAACAACAGAATATGAACATGATTCAACTAAACTTTTACATTCACTTTTGTTCTAGTATTCCAATGAAGCTAATACATTGAGTTTCATTGGAATAGCATAAATGTGGGTTTTCTAATTGTAATAACTGTGTTTAAGAAAGTAAGAGAAATATCTTCATTACTACTCGTATCAAATAGTTGAACACGCTCCGCTATTATATATACAAACTTCCTACTACATTTCATATGAGAAAAAGTTATTACGATAAACAAAGAAAAGGTCTCCTAAAATATCTTTTAGGAGACCTTTTCTTCATTACACTTGCATCGCTTTCTCTCTCAATGCTCTTCTTAACAACTTACCCGTCGTATTCTTCGGTAATTCTATTAAAAACTCAATGCTTTTCGGCACTTTATATTTCGCTAAATGTAACGTGCAGTAATGCATTAGCTCTTCTTCTGTTACGTTTGCTTGCTTCAAAACGACGTACGCTCGCACAGCTTCTCCTAAGTTTTCATCAGGAACACCGATTACGACAACTTCCGCTACTGATTCGTGCGTATATAATACTTCTTCTACTTCACGAGGGTATACGTTATAACCGCCAACTAAGACGATATCTTTTTTACGATCCACGATATAGAAGTAACCTTCTTCATCCATTTTCGCCAAGTCACCTGTATATAGCCAGCCGTCTTTCAATGTCGCAGCTGTATCTTCTGGTGCATTATAGTATCCTTTCATAACGTTAGGTCCGCGAACGATTAATTCGCCGACTGCGCCGACAGGTACTTCTTCCCCAAGTTCATTTACAATTTTATTTTCTACATGCCAAATATTTGTGCCAATTGATCCTGGTTTACGAGGACGATCTAGCGGATTGAAACAAGTAACTGGTGATGCTTCTGATAAACCGTATCCTTCTGAAACAATAACGTTAAAACGTTTTTCAAAGTTTTGCAGAAGAGCAACAGGCATCGATGCACCACCGGAAATACAAAGGCGAAGCGTCTTCACATCTTCTGCACTTGCTTCTTCAAATAAATATAAATAATTGTACATCGTCGGTACGCCAGCAAAGATCGTTGGTTCGTACGTGCGACAAATACGGAATACTTCTTTCGGACTAAATTTCGGTAACATTAAAATCGTTGCCCCGTTCACAATCGGTGCATTTACCGCAACTGTTAAACAGAATACATGGAACATAGGCAGTGCCGCAACAACGCGGTCATCAGCCGTATATTGTAAATACGACGCCACATCGTTCGCATTACTATATAAATTTTTATGTGTTAACATAGCGCCTTTCGGTTTTCCAGTTGTGCCCGAAGTGTATAGAATAACCGCTACATCTTCTTCATCTAGTTCAGGACCTTCGTAAGTTGTATCTCCAGTCCCCACAAAACTAGTAAACGTTTTCATTTTTTCGGTTTCTGTATGGTTAAAATCTGATGAGGTTTCACATATGATGATGTTTTCTAATGAAGGAAGTCTTGTTGTAAGAGATTGTATAACAGGTAGAAGGACGTCGAGTACGATGATTGTTTTTACATCTCCATTTTGTAAAATATAATGCATTTCGTCTGCTGTATAAATTGGATTAACTGGAATAACAGTTGCTCCGGCTTTCATTGTTCCGTATAAACCGACCAAAAAATGTGGTGAGTTCCCAACAACTAATGCGACATTGTCCCCTTTTCCAATGCCCATTTCTGCTAAATTGCTAGAAAACCTTGTGACCATTTTGTTTAATTGGTCATATGAGACCGACTGATCCATAAATATATAAGCCGGTTTTTCCCCCTTCTTTTTTGCCGTTTCAGCCAAAGATTGAACGAGATTCACAAAAACCCCACCTTTATAAAATTTAGAATATTTAAAAATTCTAAATTAATTATATTAAAAGAAAATTAAAGTGGCAAGTGATATTCTATTAACTGCATATAGACAGATCACCTTTTCTTAGTTTACTTTGGAAAAATAAGGGGATTTTATTTACAAGTAATTTATAACACTAGACCAAAAATCATTTTAGGATAATATGCACTCATCTTTTTTCTAAGATTTTCAAGTTCCTCTTTATTTAAGCTCGTATACTCCCCATACAAATTCAAAACGTCCGCTCCATTTTCATGAAAATACACGGTAACATATAATGCCGGTAACCCTGTATTGTCTTCATCTATTGATAAGACGACATCTGGTGTTTTATTAACAGTGCTGAATGTTTCATTTCTTTTCCACTTCTTATTTTGAAACATGTCTTGTATATCATGTATCTTTCGTTTGTTATCTGTATGCGTAAAATATATAACATTATCCTCCGCTGGTTTTCCGATAGACAAAATTGTACGACTTGAGGGCGATCCACTGCTACACGCTGTCATTCCGACGACGAAGCTGAGTAATAATACAACGTACATTACCCTTTTCATTTCGATTCGCCTCCTTTTGTATATATATATTCCTTTACGAGGGGCGAATGTCCTGTGATTTTATGTTTTGTGGTAAATGAAATTATATGAGCGATTTTTCAGTTATATCAGCGCAACTCAATTTATATCGGCGATTTTTCAAATATATCAGCGATTTTTCAGTTATATCGACTTACCGACAAAACCTGACAATCTACGCAAAAAGAAAGAGGCTGCCCATTATCGCAACCTCCCTTATTTTTAGAAGAATAAATGTAAGAAATCTTCTGTTGTAATGTTACCGAAGTAGCGTGCGATATCTACGCCTTCTAAAGCTGCAGTGAATGCATCTTTATCGAACTGAACGCCTGTTAGACGCTCTTCGATATCATGAACATCTAGTGAACCGAAGAAGTCGCCGTAAACTTTACATTCTGTTACTGTTCCTTTTTTCACTTCAAGACGAACGTCAACTTGTCCAACTGGGAAGCGGTGTGAATGTTGTAAGTTGAACTTCGGTGATTTTCCGTAGTTCCAGTCCCAATTTTGGTAGCGCTCTTCAGAAAGTTTGTGGATTTCTTTCCAATCTTCTTCTATTAATTCGTACGTTGGAATTTCTGTTTCCCCTTCGAAAATTGTTTCTAGAAGAAGTTGTCTAAACTCTTCTGTCGTCATTTCTTCGTTTAGAAACTCTGTAATGTTCGCAACGCGGCTACGGATTGATTTAATACCTTTTGATTGAATCTTATCCATTTTTACTTTTAATGCCGATACGACGTGATCGATTTCAGAATCAAATAGTAACGTACCGTGACTGAACATACGACCTTTCGTTGAGAACTGCGCGTTACCTGAAATTTTTCTACCCTCAGCTAAAATGTCGTTACGACCACTTAGTTCTGCATTTACACCTAATTTACTAAGCGCTTTCGTTACAGGCTCTGTGAATTTTTTGAAGTTGCTGAAACTGTCTCCATCATCTTTCGTAATAAAACTGAAGTTTAAGTTTCCTAAATCATGATATACTGCGCCTCCGCCTGATAGACGACGAACGACATGAATACCTTTTTCTTTTACGTAATCTGCATTAATTTCTTCTACTGTGTTTTGGTTTTTACCAATGATAATCGAAGGCTCATTAATGTAAAACAGTAAATATGTTTCGTTAATATCTAAATTTTTCACACAATATTCTTCAATTGCTAAGTTTATTCTAGGATCTGTAATCCCTTTATTATCAATAAATAACATCGTATCACCTCATGAGTTCCATACGTAGCCACTATGCGCTAGCGTAATGTGGCCACTGAAAATTTGTTTTGCTTCTGTTACTAAATCAGATGGGTTGCCTGTATGCGGTAAGTGCGTTAATAAAAGTTCTTTTACATTTGCATCTTTTGCAATACTTGCTACTTCTGTACTATTCATATGCCCTGCTTTTGCAGCCTCTTGATGTGCATACATATTACACTCACAAATGAAAAGATCAGCATCTTTCGTGAATGGAATGAATTCAGGAATATAACTTGAATCAGCGCTGTATACTACAGCATCATCTCCAGCTGTAATACGCATCGCAAAGCATGTAACAGGATGAACAGTTTTTAAGAACGAAATCGAGAACGGTCCAACTTGAAGTGTTTCTTCTGGATTGTACGCGATTCCTTTCGTATGTGGTTCATGTGTTAAAGAATGGAATCCATTCTCGTCAAACGTATGACCGTATATTGGTAATTCCGGTAGTTGCCTTGTTGTCGCACTCGTAATTAATCTCGCATATTGCAATACCCCAATGTCCGCAACATGATCGTGATGATAGTGTGACAGTACAACTGCATCTATATGAGATGGTGTTATATATTTTTGAAGCTGTGCTAGTACACCACTACCACAGTCTACAAGTAAACGAAAACCATCGTGTTCAAACAAATACCCCGACGTTGCTTCTCCCGCTTCTGGAAAGCCGCCCCAAAAGCCGACAACAGTCATTTTCATATGTATCCATCCTTTCTAAAACCGAGTAGGAATGCAGTTTTTCTCCGTACTTGAGAAAGTTTTTTACTTACATCCTACATTGTTAACTATAATCCATTTCCTAAACTTTTTCATTAATTTTCAATTTTGTTATAAAACAGTTGTTGACTTTTATTTTTTGTACTAATACAATGATAGTAAGAAATGGAAATGGAGGGATTGACATGATCGATCAACCAATGGAGTTTTTCAGAAATTTACCGACGAAAACTTGTGCGCACTGCGGGAAAGAAATTGATGAGCAACACGAAGCATACCATAACAAATGTGACGATTGCGTTCACGAAGAATAGTAGTTTTTGAACATAAAAAAACCTAGCAGACATAGTCTACTAGGCTAATAACATCTTATCCTTCATCGTTGAACCTTTCACCAAGAGCTCCAGTTCAAACTCATACAATTCTTTTTTTCGATAATTTTTCGTATGGATTTTATCCATCATTAGGTCGACAACTTTTCGGGCCATTTCATCAATTGGCTGTTCAATTGTCGTAATACCTGGTTCTGTAATCTGCGATAATATTTGATTATCAAAACCGATAACAGCGAGATCATCTGGAATGCTCCAGTTATGGCGTTTCGCCTCTGAGATAATTCCAGCTGCTACCTCATCGCCTCCTGCCAAAATCGCGGTAGGATTTTTTTTGTCCTTTAATACTTCATGGAATATTCGTTTTCCATCTTCCCAAGAGAAAGCGTTTTCAATAAAGTCAATCGCTTCTACTTGGCGGCTCTTCTCAGTTATTGCACGTAAAAAGCCCATTTTTCGCTGCTGGCTAACGACTTTGGTTTCGTTACCACGGCAAAAAATAAGATTACGATATCCTTGATCTAACACATGCTTCGCAGCTATGTATGCTCCTTGCGCATGATCAAACTTCACTGTTGGAATATTTGCTTCCTCAATATATTCATTACACAACACGATTGGACCGTGCTGTAAGTATGGCTCTACATCTTCCCACGGATTTTCTAGTGAACATAGAATAATCCCATCTACTTGTTTCGTAGATAATAATTGTAAATACTCCATCTCTTTTTCCGGTAAATATCTTGTTTGACAAATAATCAGTTTATATTTATGTTCAGAAGCAGCAATCTCGATTGCTTCAATAAATCTACTGAAGAAAGGATTTGTAATCCTTGGAACTAGCACCGCAATTGTTTCCGTTTTTTGTTTACGAAGCCTTCTCGCCGCAGAATTAGGAACGAAGCCTAAATGCTTCATTGCTAATTGAACCCTTTTTTTCTTCTCATCTGAAACATATGGATGATTATTAATCACCCTAGAAACCGTTGTCCTTGATAACCCTGCTAATTTCGCCACGTCCTCTATAGTCGACACGAAATTCTCCCCCTTTGCATGAAAACGTTTTCTTAAATTGATTATATAGTATATTATTGGAAACTGCAATATCGGTTGTTAGGATTTTACTATATTAATATTATACATAGGTAAAAGTCTGTTAATGCATGGGCAATATACTGCTTTTAGAAATTTACGTTATGTACATTCCTTTTCTTAATACCATATATCCTTTATTCAATATAAACCCCCATCAATACGTCATCTCCATATGATCCATCTTCATACTTTATTTGCTTTCTTTGTCTTCCTTCTTCTACAAACCCCATACGTTTGTACACTTTAATTGCCCGATCATTAACAGAAACTACACCTAAACAAATTTTTTCTAAACCTTTCTGCCTTTTAGCCCAACTAATAAGAAATTCAATTAATTTCGTGCCGATGCCTTGATTACAATACGCCTCTTTAATTCCCATTCCCATTGTACCTGCGTGTTGTAACCGTTCTAGTTCATATCGGTTGAAAATTAAAAAGCCAACTACCTTCCCATCTACTTCATACACGATATAAAGATTTCCTTTCTCATTGCTTTTCCGTATCTTTTCTCTTTCTGCATTCATATCATTCGGTAACTTCTTCGGGGATACTATGAAAAACTTTGTAGTATTTTCCGATAATATAATTTCTTTTCTAATGTTCATTATTGCTTCTGCATCAGTCTCTTTTGCTAATCGTATCATTGAATCACCTCGTACTTTTTCTTTTTAAAAATAATATTAAAACTATAAAACGTCCAATATGCAATATTGCATATTGAGAATCTTTTTACTCTTGATACAATATTCATACATCAAAATAAAAGGAATGTATGCAATGAATCCAATCTTAACAGCTGCAAAACAACTATTACATAAAGAAGAAAAGGTTTTATCTACTTTAAAATGTTCACTTACTGGCTATATGATTACGCATAAAGTCCCGTATCCTGGCATGTTACTTGCTACTAATCAAAGACTTCTCTTTTTTAGCCAATATAAAAACACATTCATTGCCGAATTTGATTATGAAAAAATTCTATCTATAGAAACGAAGAGAAGAATCTTTGACAAAAAAATAATATTTTACTATGAAGATGAATATATAACGCTTGGATACATTACAAGTTCGAATGTTGAAGCGTTCATAGACTTACTACAAAGAAACAGCAAGACTAGCACAGGCTTATAATCAGCGGGGATCCCCTCGCTGATTCATTATTTTAACTCCTCCCACTTCGTCCAAACTTCTCTCCCGTTTATACGGTACATATTATCCTCTCTATCCATAAATCTATGTACAATAAATTCACGTCTAATTGTACAAAAATCATCATGATATTGTTTTATAAATGTATTAATTTCTTTTTCTGTATATTGATTTCCAGCATCTAACTTGCTAATTAAATGCTCTAACAATACTAGTTTTTTCTTCTTTTGACCTGGAATCGATTTTAAGCGCTCCTCTTTATCGAAAAAGTTACGAATGGTCGTATCACGGAATTTCATTTCACTTTCAGTCATTTTTTATCCTCCATCACTTTTTTTCTTTATCTTTTCACTTAAAATATCAATAAAGTAATATCCACCCATTAACACATAATAGAACGTAAGTATTCCAAATGCATCTTTCATACTTGTATATACTTCTTTATCAAACAATATAGGTGAAAGGGCATAAACAAGAAAGATTATTAGCGGATTTACGATAAAATAATAAGTAAGATTGCCTTTCATCATATCAACTCTTCTACCCTATGTTTCTCTGTAAATTGTTGTAATTCCTTTTCTTTCGTTTCTATAGCTTTTAGAAAGATTTATAGATGAACTAAGGAAAAGATGCCCTCTATTAAAATAAAAAAGCACCAAAAAGGTGCTTTTATCTACGCTTCAACCGATTGATTTTCAGCAACATTTTTAAATTGTCGTTTGTGCATCAAAGTTAAGGAAGCGATTGTTCCAAGTGATAATACAACGATAAAGATCATGAGCATTCCTATGTTTTGCCACATGAAGTCAAAGTCTCCACTCGATACGACTGCTTTCAATCCTGATACAGAGTATGTCATCGGTAACCAAGCATTGAATGGTTGTAAAAACTTCGGAATCAATTCTAGTGGGAATGTTCCGGCACTTGTTGTAAGCTGCATAATTAATGTGATGATGGCGATAAAACGGCCTGCATCACCGAATGCTGTTACTAAACATTGAATTAATGCGATAAATGCTAAGCTTGTAACGATGCTAAAGAGTATGAAGTACGGAATACTTTGTACTTCTACACCTAATCCGAACAGTAATATAACATCTGCTACTATCGCTTGAATAATACCGACCGATAGTAAAACACCGAACTTACTAATAAACCAGCTAAACCCTGATTTTGGAACACCGACTGTATCACGTAATGGATATACAATTGATAATAGTAATGCCCCAACGAATAAACCAAGTGATAAGAAGTACGGCGTAAATCCAGTTCCGTAGTTTGGAACTTCCGCCATTTTCTCTGTCTTCACTTTTACAGGACTTGCAAACATATCATACGTTTTATCCGTCCCTTTTACTTCACCAGTTTTTTCTGCTCCTTCGCCAAGTTTCTCTGCAAGTTCACCTGAACCATCGTTTACTTTCACTAGTCCATCAGTTACTTTTCCTGATCCGTCTGCTAGTTTATTTACGCCGTCGATTAGCTGGGTTGAGCCATTTGACATTTGATTTAGGCCACCATTTAGAGTACCTAAGCCCGTTGTTACTTGACCAGATCCGTCTGCTAATTGATTTACTCCACCTGCCATTTGGTTTGCTCCTACAGATAATGTTCCTAAACCATCTGTTACTTGGCTTGAACCATCTGCTAATTGATTTACTCCACCTGCCATTTGGTTTGCTCCTGCAAATAATATTCCTAAACCGCCTGTTACTTGACCAGACCCATCTGCTAATTGATTTACACCACCTGCCATTTGATTTGCTCCTGCAGATAATGTTCCTAAACCGCCTGTTACTTGACCAGACCCATCTGCTAATTGATTTACTCCTGCAGATAATGTTCCTAAACCACCTGTTACTTGGCTTGAGCCATCTGCTAATTTCGTTACACCTACAGATAATGTCCCTAAACCGCCTGTTACTTGACCAGACCCATCTGCTAATTTGGATACTCCTACAGATAATGTTCCTAAACCGCCTGTTACTTGACCAGACCCATCTGCTAATTGATTTACTCCTGCAGATAATTGACCTAATCCTGCTGTCACTTTTCCAGAGCCACTTTGTAATTGCGTTACTCCATCAATTAATTGAACTGATCCATCTTTTAATTTATCGGCACCTATTTTTGCATTATCTAATCCCTCACCAAATCCATGAAACTTACTAACAAATTCATTTTGTGCGCTCGTTAGTTTCTCAATACCACCTGCTAGAGTTTTTATCCCTGCTGGATTTGGTAATTTATTTTGCAATCCACTTGTTTTTTGATTTATTTCGCCCTTTAATTGTTTTACTTCTTCATTTAGTTTATTTGTTCCACCTACTACTCCGGCAGCCTTTTGCTGAACTGTCGCTGTACTTTTTACAGCACTTGTTATGAATGGTTGTAACTGCTCTTGATATTCTTTCGGTAAACTTTCAATTTGCTTTTGTAAATTCGCTACCTCTTGTGCTGCATTTTTGGCATCTCCTGCTGTTGATTGTGTAAGTTCATTTAACTGATTTACATTCGCCCCAGCTCCATCTATTTTTTCATTTACTGTATTCAATATAGAAGGAACTTTCGACTGCATTTCCTCTAAGCCTGCAGCAGACTTTTGTACGTTACTATTTAACTCTTGCAATCCCTTTTGGATCGCTTGAGAACCTTCCTCTAATTGGCTTTGCCCTTCAACAAGTTTTCCCATACCATTTGATAGGTCCGTTGTTCCTGTTTTTAATTCACCGGATTTACTTACTAATTTGTTCAAGCCACCGGTCACTTTCTCAGATCCATCACGCAACTCACCCGTTTTACTATTTAACGTATTTAAACCGTCTGTTACTTTGCCTGATCCGTCTACTAATTTCCCTATACCTGCATTGCTATTTAATGCATGTAAACCATCTGTTACTTTGCCTGATCCATCTACTAGTTTCCCAATACCTGCATTGCTATTTAATGCATGTAAACCATCTGTCACTTTGCCTGATCCATCTACTAATTTTCCGATACCTGCATTGCTATTTAATACATGTAAACCATCTGTTACTTTGCCTGATCCATCTACTAATTTCCCTATACCTATCTGCATTTCACCTGTTTTGCTATTTAGTGTATTTAAACCATTTGTTACTTTGCCTGACCCATCTACTAATTTCCCTATACCTATCTGCATTTCACCTGTTTTGCTATTTAGCGCATTTAAACCATTTGTTACTTTGCCTGACCCATCTACTAATTTCCCTATACCTACCTGCATTTCACCTGTTTTACTATTTAGCACATTTAAACCGTTTGTTACTTTGCCTGACCCATCTACTAATTTATTAGATCCATCCGCTAATTTCTGAACTCCATCCTTCATCTCCCCAGACTTCCCTTGCAGTGTATGAAGGCCATCTGTCACTTTACTTGAACCATCATGCAGCTCACTTGATCCGTCGTGTAGTTTATTTGCACCTTCCGCTCCATCTGCTAATCCTTTTGAGACGTCTTGAATGGAATCAAACATTTTCTCTGCATATGTTTTCGTTAACGTACTTGATACTTCACCTTTAATTTTTTCAATGGCTGTTCCGCCAATTTGTGAAGATAGGAAGTTTAAACTTTCGTTTGGAATGTATTCTAAGTTTAATGGTTTTGGATCATCTTTTAATAATGTTGTAGCGTTACTTGAGAAGTCATCTGGAATGCGCACTAACATGTAATACTTTCTACCTTCCATTCCTTTTTTCGCTTCTTTTTCACTTACAAATTCCCATTTGAAACTTGTATTATCTTTTAAGTTATCAACGAGCCCTTTTCCGACCTCAATTGGTTTCCCATCAAATACTGCACCTTTATCTAAATTGACTACCGCAACTGGTAAATCATCTAACTGTTTATATGGATCCCAAAAAGCCCATAAAAACATACCTGCATATAAAATTGGTACGAATAAAACCGCGATAATTGGAATTAATATTTTTTTACTTTTTATAATTTCATTAAACTCTTTCCGAAGTAACTGATTCCATTTCATCTTTACTCCCCCTCTTTCAAATGACTAAAATGTTCATTTAGTCATTTTTACCCAAATAAAAAGGCTATATTTATTCATACATATGCCTTATCCCCGAATTTATACTATGCAACTTTTACTCAATATGAAATTATTTTCCCTCCTTAAATTAAATATATGACCGTTTTGTTCATTTAGTCATATTTTATAATAATAAAAGGATTATCTTAATTTGACAATCCTTTTAATAAATAAAGTTCAAATAATTCTGCAATTTTTCCTTTTTCTAGTGGTTCGTGATTTTTTTCCCAATCAAAAATAAGCGATACGTATAGGCGAAGCATAATAAATGCTGTAATTTCTGGATCACATTTGCTAATTTCACCTTTTTCAATCGCAATCTTTAAATACGATTGAATAACAGAAACGATTTCCACATCAACTTGTTGCATAACTTCTTGTACTTCTTTCGTTCCCATATCGCGCTCTTCTTGAATTAATTTAATCATGAGCTGATGTTCTTTTCTAAATTCCAAGATGCTATATAATGCTCTATGTACATTTTCAAAAAATGAAACATCTGAACGAATTGCATTTTCTGCAACTTGCTTCATTTCTGTAATTAAATTAGAAATAATTTCACCAAATAACTCTTCTTTATTTTTGAAAAAAGTATAAATCGTTCCTTTTCCTACATTCGCTAACTTCGCTACTTGATCCATCGTTGTTGCTTTATAACCGAACGCTGAAAAAGACTTTGTTGCAGCTTCAATAATAGAACGTTTTCGATCTATCGCCACATTGTCACCTCCAAAAATGACCAATTGGATAATATAGTCAATCAGTACATCTTTGATATTACCACACGCTTACATTCTATACAAGTTCTCTTTTTATTATTTCCAGTATAAAAAAATTTCAGTCAGTGTATATCATACTTTCCATAGTTTATCAAAAAGTATACTTGTATGGAAAGCTAGAATATATTCGTAAATAATTGCTGACTAGATCCCACTAGAAATTTAATAAAATAGACAGTGTTCTTAAAACCAACGGTTTAAGAACACTGTCTATTATTTTGACATAGAAAGTAATATTTTCTCCATTTCTTTCTTAGTTAGCTCATCATCGATTATCTCTTCGTATATCTTTGTATCTCTTGTAAAAATATCATTCACTATGACAATTTGATAATCACTATTCTTACCTTGTGCTGGTACAAACATTTTAAGGCCTCTTAACTTCCCCTCTCCATGAGAAGATTTATTATATACCATTTCTTTCCCATCTAAACTATAACTTTCTAGATTCTCTACTCCAGGCATCATATAGTGTAGCGGATCCTTAGTGCCATTACCATTACCATTACCATCCATATACATCCTTGACTGATAAATCGTAAAACCATATTTTCCTTTTGTATATTCTGATTTAATAACTAATTCTACGTCTCTTCCAAAATATGAGTCAGCCCACTCTCTCTTTAACTCATAACCTTCAGGTATATAAGTCGGCTGCTTAATTTGATACGGTACATGTTCTTTTGCTTCTTCCATAGTATATGTTAAAGACTTCTGCAATTTATCATCAAAAGGTTTTAATTTCTTCTGAATAGTAGCTAGTCTTTCTTGATCAGCTTTCTTCAAGCGTTCAGGTTTATATTCCTTTGTATCTCCATCATAATTCTCAGGCACATTTTTCTTAACCATTGCTTTTTTCTGAATTTCGCTAGCCTCTTTAAATAATTGGACATATTGTTCAAATTCTTCTTTTGTAAAATTCTTTTCTGCCAAATACAAAAAATCTGTATCTCTTTTATATGATTTTATCGACATACCCCATTCTCTACTTGCATTCTCTGGTGTACCATATACTGTTTCTATCGCTTTTTCAAATGCAGGTTTATATTGCTTGTTTTCTACAACCTTTTCCTTTTGTCTTTCATCTCCCTCAGTTATCCTTGCATTTAATAAAAATCCGCCTGCTATAGCTGCTATCGCAATAACTCCAAGTAAAGAAAGACGATACGATTTCTTTTGGAATTTTTTAATCATAATGATTCTCCTTTTTAGTGTTCGTTTATTTCTACTTAAATTTGCTAGGCTTGGTACTTGATAGGAATAATGTTCTAGAAGGGTAATAATTGTATGTCCGTATGCAATTTGCTCCTCTTTATCTATGAAAGTAAGCGCATATGCATCACATGCCAATTCTTGATCTTCTCGCATACAAAAATAGGCGTACCAAAGAATCGGATTGAACCAATTTAATAGGATTAAACTGTACATAATCCAATTTACAGCTACATCGTTTCTCTTAATATGAGCTAACTCATGGTAAAAGACATATTGTAATTGTTGCTCATTTAATACTTTCATATGTTTTTTTGATAGTAATACTTTCGGACGAAAGAAACTAAACACAGTTGGGCTCGCAATCTTTCCCGCTAGACGTAACGAAACTGCCTTCTTCATTTTCATAGACTGCTTACAGCGATTAAACACTGTAATGGCCTGTTCATCTGTAATATCGGGTTGTTTCTTTATGTACGAATATAACCGTCTATTTGTAAGAAACGTGATGGTTGCTAATATGATTACCCCAGCTAGCCAAACATACAAAGCAAGTTTGTATAAAGAAAATGTAGTCTGTTTTTCCAAACTGACTTCTACTTCCGGTTCGCTAGTTTTTGTCACCATTTTAGGATTTGATTCCAATTCCACTTTACGGTCGCTTTCTATGTTCTCTATATTCTCAGTAGCCGGCATATTTTTCGGAATCACTTCCGATACACTAGAACGATAGGAAAGTAATGAGTAAATGCTATAAGAGCTATCTGGCGACCACGGTAAAAGGAGTCTTATCATTAATACGATCCACAGCATATATTGCCACCGGGGGGTTAATTTATTTCTAAATAGAACTTTTATACATAAAATAAATCCAACTAATATGCTAGCCATAAGTGACGTTTCTATAAGCCAATCAAAAAAATGAGGAAGGTATATATTTATAAGCGTGTTTATCATTTTTATCGATCCTTCCTCTTATTCTCCTCTGTCTTCTCATCTAAAATGCGTTTTAATTCATTAATATCTTCTGAAGATAATTTCTCCTCTTTTAAGAAATTAACAAGTAATGGTTTAAACGCTGCACCGCAAAAACGCTTTAGTAAAGATTTCGTTTCCACTTGCAAATAATTATCTTGTGATACTAACGGATAATAAGCATACATTCGCCCTTTATCTTGATGGTAAGAAACGGCTTCCTTTTGTACTAATCGATTAATTAATGTGCGGATTGTTTTTGGTTTCCAGTCCATTGTATCTTCCAGTTCTTCTATAATTTCATTCGCTGTTTGTGGAGAATTCGACCAAAGTACTTTCATAATTTCTAATTCTGCTTCAGATATTTTAGGTAATTGATTTGTCAACGTATGTTTCACTCCTAAGTATTACATTCGTAATCTACAATTAAGATTACAAATGTAATACTTAATTGTCAACCATATTTTAGAAAAAATTAATTCCAGCTAACCTTACTTTACAACAAAAAAATTCCTCTTTTTTAAATAATCAAATAAAAAAAACAAGAAAATCTTTACAATTAATAGTAATATAGAAAATAGAAAAGTTTATCAAAACAGTGGAGGCTTTTTCATTCATGATGCGTGCACTTCGTTTAAATATAAAGCAAGCTTTTTGTAGTCGTATTTCTTTCATTATGATGCTTAGTGGATTCGTTCTTATTTGCATTTATCACTATTATTATGTAATTCGTTATTTAGGAGACGCAGCAAATGGTCCTATATCAACAGATTTAAAATGGATTGGATTTCGCGACAATGAAATGGATGTTTATTTATTATTAATGCCAGTTATTGCGAGTTTCCCCTTTAGTACAAGTTACAATTCGGATAAGTCCGATGGTTTTAAACCGTTTGTGAGTAAGGGGATTTCTATATTTCCTTATTCCGTAGCGAAATATATCGTTACGTTTTTTTGCGGAGGATTTCTTTATACACTTCCATTCATCTTATCGTTATTATTTTGCAAATTAACCATTCCAGACGGAACACCTACGGTTGGGTCAGGCATCATAAATGCTGATGGAATGTTCGCAAACCTATATTTTGATGCGCCTCTCACTTACATTACTGTATATATTGGAATTAATTTTTTATTTGCAGGTTTAATGGCCCTTTTAGGACTTGCTGCATCTGTATGGTCACAAAAAGACTATATGGCAATTCTCTTTCCATTTGCAGCCGCCTCCATTCCGTACGTCCTGCTAAATACAATACTTCCTTCAATAGGCGGAGCACCTTTTCATTTATATGATCCGAAACAACCATTGCAAGGCATGTCACCATATATTTTAATGACGCAATGTGCTTTCTTCCTTTTCGTTAGCTTACTTATGTATATACAAGGAGTAAAGCGGGATAGAAAAAAATATAAAAGAAGACTGCAAAAAAGAGAGCGGTGTAGAAAAGCGTTTCAAGTATAATAAAACCCTAATTTCCTTACTATATTGGAAATTAGGGTTTATTTACTATTCACTTACGGTGTACCAGCCAACCCCCATAAAATAACGACCGCTACAAAATAAATCGCTTTAATACCTACAACTAAACATAATGAAACAATTGCATATTTACTTAATTCTCTTCTTGCACCTATTAAAGTGAAAATAACCGCCAAACTAAATGTTATATAAGAAGCTGCTGTATGTATTAAGTTATACGTAATATCTAGATTGCTTGTAAGTCCTGTTATATCAGCTACAAACTGAAGCATGATGATCGTACTAAAAAAAATTGCAAACTGATTCATTACCTTTCCATTTATTTGTAACTGCATTGTTGTCCCCCTTGTTAAAAACTAAATATTCAATCAATTTTATCATTAGATTACAAAAAAAGGAATCATCTCTTTATACTATTCTATAACGATGCAAAAAAAGAACGCTTAGTCACCTAAGCGTTCCCCACTTTAAGAAGCCTTCTTCAAATCAATTTGAGCAAGTACTGGGTCGTGGTCACTTACACGTCCGTGCTCTTTCATTATGTTTGAGTTTAAGTGCACTGGATCTACAATTGTGTGCGGTGCGATGTTGTTTGTTACTAAAATATGATCTAACACTTGCGCATTTCCTTCGTGAATGTACGTGTAACGATTCTCTTTCGGTACTGTGTTTAACATATCTTTTAAGATTGTTCCCTCTAGTGTTTTTAGTGGTTTAGAGAATTCGAAATCGTTCATATCACCTAACACGACAACTGGTGCATTCGTATTCTTTTTCTGAATTCCTTGTACGAAATGATTTACTTCTTGCGCTAACTGAATTCGTTTGTCTTCACTTTTTAATACGAGCGGCTGCACTTTTCCAAATGGCGTTGCATCTCCTATTTTTGAGTTTAAGTGATTTGCAACGACAACAATGTTTTGTCCTTGGAACGTAAATTCTGCCGCTAACGGTTTACGTGTACTTTCAAATAATGGATTTTCGTCTCCAATACGAACGACATTTTTATCAAGTAACTTCGGTACCGTCGCTAATTTCACGCGTGATGGATTATAGAAGAAACCGACGCGAATATTCGCTCCTGGTGCTCCTCCGTCTTGATTATTGTTTGGAGCGATTTCTACATACTCATACTTTGGCCCGCGAATTTCTAGAACTGCATCAATGATACGTTTTGCGCTTAATGACGCATCTGTTGTACCGTCATTAATTGATCCGTTATTATCTTGCATTTCCTCTACACCGATAATATCTGGCATTTTTAAATTGTATTTAATAGAATATGCTAACGCTTTTACCTTTTCATCTGTTGTTTCTTTTTTATTCGCCGAGAAGTTTTCAATGTTATATGTAGCAACTGTTAACTTATCAAGACGAGGCTGAATATTTGCGCCTACTTGCTTAAATCCACCATCCACTACAGATGGTAATTCCGTTATTGGCGAAATGCGGAACGAACCGTAATCATATCCGACTACCCCTGTTATATCTCCAGTGAAAGTATCTCCTACTTTTGCTACATAATCGCGAGGTACTTTTACAGAAAGGCGCTCTGGGTTTAATTGATTTTCATCTAATAGAGGTGTTCCATATTGTGTTACTATTTTATCTCCACTATTTTTTACTGTTACATATAAATTTCCGTTTTTCTGAGGTGTAATGATTTTTGGTGTTGGCATCGTAACACGCATGCCTTCTATACTTTCATAGAAGTCGATTGCATCTTCAGTTGGATCAAATAAACCAAATGCATCATTATCAATAATCTGGTCCGGGATTTTCACACCGTTTTCTCCAAGTATGATCGGTGCTGGTAAAGGTTGATTTTTTGCGACTACAGCAACGCGACTCGCCTTAATTTCTGTCGTCGTTAAGTCTGTTTCAAATCGCTCTGCATATCCTGGTCCAACATATTCTTCTACTACTCCATCAACTTGAATAAGATCTCCTACTGCTACATTCGCATCTTTTTTATATACGTACATACCTTCTGAAGTAGCTGGATCATTATCTGGTTGATTATCTTCTATATAAAAGCCGTTTTTATCAAGCGCTGTGACAACGCCTTCCACATTGTATACTTTCTTCCCGTTGTAAGGAGACATATGTGATTTTCCTTGAATGTCATGAATACGAACCTGTTCATTATTTACGATAATAAATGAAAATGTCGAAATTGCTGAAGAAGTAAGTCCTTCTTTTTCTGCGATTGCTTTCACTACACTATTTTCATTCACTATAATTTGTCCATTATAACGAACACCTTTATTAGTAGGATTAGAGCCATCTAACGTATAGTAGATTGTTGCTCCCTCTGTATTCGTCGTTAATGTTACCGCTGTTCCTTTAGCAACTTCTCCACCGTTCGGTGAAGCTACTACATCGCTAACACGGTTTTGTCCTTCACCTTGAAACTTATAAGCTGTTACTGATTTTAGACCTGGGTTACTAAAATATAATTCAAGAGTCCCAGTCAAAATAACTTTCTTCCCGATATTTTCAGGGTGATCTTTTACATTCACTGCCGTTCTCACATCACCTTTCGGTAACTGAACGGGCATGATTTTGTCTGGATTCGTTTCGTTTGGCGAATCTGCAATTGCTACGTTTGTATCATCAAACTTAGCTGGATCCTTCGTATATTTAGAAGAACTTTGCGTATATCCAACAATATATCCTTCTACTATCCCCTTCGTTTTCCCTTGCTGCTTAAATACTTCAATTGCTTTTTCTACTGACATAGAAGCAGTTTCTTCTGCTTGCGCTAAAGTTCCAGTAAATGAAAGCAATAGCAAGAATGATAAAAAGACACTTAACAATTTCTTCACAGCCATTTTCCTCTCTCTATTTCATATTTTCTCAGCATTTCTATCATAACAAATGATTCGTTATATAGAACTATATTTCGACAAATTTTACAAAAGATTTATTTAATTTACAAGCTTTCAAACTATAATACAAAATAATAATTTTACACCTTCTACAAATACACTCTATAATGTTAGAGAGAGAAAACAGAAAATATCGACATTTAATTGGCATGTAAAATGGATTCATTTGAATAGGAGTGATTGGATGGAAGTGCAAACAGAAACATACCGCGCAGCTATGAATGGAACATTAGAACGTCATTTTTCAGATATGATTGCCGTTATACCAACTAGAATTACAATTGAGCAGTTAAAACAGCGACTAGAAACGATCGCTACTAAAGTTGATGATTTAAAAATTGTTTATAGTGATGAGACAAGCCTTATTGTTGAATTACATATGGGTGAAACAGTCATACCGTATGAACTGCATATTGATGAACCGAACGATCCAGAAGGATATAAAATGTACAATAGACAAGATACTACAATCGTAGATCGTAATTTTGAAGATGCAGCTTTCGGCACTGAAATTTTCACTCGTACGCTATTTGTAGGCGATGTACTGGACTGCTTTTTCCAGCAGTTACAGTTCTTATGGAATCTCGCCCCAGATTTGTTATTTGTAATCGATTCAAGTGCAGCAATGAAAGTGATATCTAGAAGCTATATTGAATATCACGTTGAAAATGAATTATTACCTGACATTCCTGACTTATACGTTATTCATTCCGTTTATGAAGACGATAAAGACGGTGAGCCTACGCAATATTGGTTTCATACACATGGTCTTTTAAGAGCAGGCGTAACTGAAATAGAGTTAATTATTCCAAATCGCATTTCTTCCTACTACGGCATTAGCGATCTCTTTCAAACATTTGCTAATAATGCCGTTGAGAATGGACAAGTCCCTATGAATGAGCCTATCGTTATCGCGCATAGTCAGCAAGGTTCTATACATACAGTCGCTGTTCCGTGGGAAAAAGGATTATCTTATATAGGGCATAAAACGAGTATGGACCAATTATCTTCAATCGAAGATGAGGAAGTGAGTCTACAACCAATAGATTCACAAAATGCATTCTTAGGCGGAATGGATGCCCGAGATGAATACCATCAATCTCCATCCGTTCTCTTATTCAAATTTAATACTTCAGAAGAATATATTGAAAGTTTTTTCAAAGAACACGAGGAAGCTACAGGGCTCATGTTCTATAAAACAAATAGTGAAACCGATCGTATGGCTTACAATGCGAAAAATACTTTTGGGTATTTCAGCAACATTTTTCACATTGAACAATCAAATGAAGATTTTCGTTTCCTTGCTAAGTTTGGTGTCTCCTACGAAGAAGGAAAAAGTGAACATATGTGGTTTGAAATGCAAAACATTACGGAAGATTTCATTCAAGGAATACTCATTAATGAACCATATTTCATAGAAGATATGAGTGAAGGAAATAGTTATCATTTAGATTTTGATAACTTAACAGAATGGGTTATTTATGCAGGAGATGCTGTTATAAAGCCAAATAACTTATATATGTTTATTGGCGAATAAGTATTTTATATAATAAACGAAACGCCTTCAATATGATTGAAGGCGTTTCGTTTATTGTGCGATTAATTCAGCATCTATTACTTTCTCCAAATGAGATAATACACGCTTTGCAGCTTCCTCACCTTGATTAATACAATCTGGAAGTCCAGCACCAGCATAGGAGCTACCTGCCAAGTATATACCAGGCAACTCTTTCTCCATAAATGTTGTGAGCTTTTTCATTCGCTCGTTATGGCCTACTGTATATTGAGGCATCGCTTCTTTCCAGCGGCTTACGATTGTAAACTCTGGATCCTCTGTAATATCCATCGTCTTTCTTAAATCTTCTAGTACGAGCTGAACGAGCTCTTCTTCAGTTTGTTCTACAACCGCTTCATCACCAGCACGTCCAACGTAACAGCGAAGGAGTGTTTTTCCTTCTGGCGTTGTATGTGGCCATTTTTTATGCGTCCACGTACATGCTGTAATGGTGTAATCGCTATTTCGTGATACGACAAATCCTGTACCATTAATATCGCGCTGGATTGCGGACTTTTGGAAAGCAAGTGCGACATTCGCAACGGATGTGGATGGAATATTACGAAAGAAACGAAACTGCTTGTATTGAGCAAACATGGACGGCAATACTTTATGCGAAGTTGCCACTACGATAGCGTCTGCTTCTATTTCTTTTCCGTTACTAAGAGTAATCGTATAACCATCACCCTGTTTTGCAACTTTTTCAATGCGAGTTCCCTTTATTATCGTACCTTCATGCATCTTTGCTTCAAGAGATTCAACGATAGATTCTAAACCTGTTTTCACTGTTTGGAAGATTCCTTTTTTCGGTTCAGCTTTCTCTTCTTTCGGAGCGAGCGTACGCATACCGAGTGAAATGCTGCGATGTTTCTGCTCAATCTGATACATTTGCGGGAATGTTGACATTAAGCTCATTTCATCAATATCCCCTGCATAAATACCCGATAGTAACGGTTCTATTAAGTTTTCAACCACTTCGTTTCCAAGACGATGTCTGAAGAATTGTCCGAGTGATTGGTCAGATACTGGCTTTGACCTTGGCATTAATAGATCAAAACCAGCTCTTAGTTTACCAATTGGGGAGAACAGCCCGGAAAATAGAAACGGCGTAATTTGCGTTGGAATTCCCATCATTGATCCATTCGGCATTTTATGTAATCGATTGTTTACGAGGATAAATGATTGACCGGCTTGATTATTTACAAGTTCATCGCCAAGGCCTAATTCTTTCACTAATCTAGCTGCACTTTCTTTTCGTGCTAAGAAAGAATCCGGTCCGCGCTCAATTGTAAATCCATCTTTTCGAACGGTTTGAATTTTTCCGCCAAGTTTACCCGATGCTTCTATAAGTAATGTATCAATCGGCAAGTTTTTTTCATGAATATTTTTTTGTAAGTTATACATTGCTGTTAATCCAGTAATACCTCCGCCGACGATCACAACTTTTTTCCTCAAGCAGGCTCCCCCTTTCTTCTTACAGTACAGATTCTTTTTTCTTTAATACAACATCTGTTAAACAATCAATAAATGCGTCCGATGCATTTGGCATTTCTGGACGATAATATTTCGCACCAATTTCATCCGTTACAACTTTACACTCAAAGTCATTGTCATATAAAACTTCTAAATGTTCCGCAACAAATCCAACTGGTGCATATACGAATGAAGTATAACCGTGCTTTTCATTTAGTTCTCTCGTTAAATCTTGTACATCTGGACCAATCCAAGGATCTGGTGTGTTTCCTGCACTTTGCCAGCCTACTGCATAGTTTGCTACTTCAGCTCCGCGCGCGATATGATCCGCTGTTTCATTTAATTGATCTGGATATGGATCGCCCATTGCAATAATTTTCTCTGGTAAGCTATGTGCAGATACGATTAATACTGCTTTTTCACGCTCTGCATCTGACATACCGTTATATATACCTTTCACTGCATCAACCCAGTACTGGATGAATTTCGGCTCTTTATACCAGCTATCAATGCCGTGAATTGTTAAGTTTCCAAGTTTCTCAGCTTCTTCTTGTGCTCGTCCAACGTATGATTTCACACTAAACGTAGAATAGTGAGGTGCAAGAACAAGTGCGATTGCATCTTGTATTCCGTCGTTATGCATATCTTTCACTGCATCTTCAATAAACGGTTCAATATGTTTTAAGCCAAGATACATATGGTACTCTACTTCATCTTGTACTTCATTTAAGCGCTTCTCTAACTTCTTAGCTTGCTCTAATGTAATAGTAGCTAAAGGAGAAATACCACCAATTGCACGGTAACGCTCTGTTAAATCTTCCAACATTTCAGGACTTGGCTTTCTTCCTCTGCGAATATGTGTATAGTAACGTTCAATATCTTCTTCTTTATATGGCGTTCCGTATGCCATTACAAGCAAACCAATTTTCTTTTTCATACAGCAATTCTCCTTTACTTCGCTAACTTCCCTTTAGAATATTCATGAATAAATGTAGTTAAACGTTTTAATGTATCTGGATTTACTTCTGGGAACACACCGTGACCTAAGTTAAAGATATAACCCGGCTGTTTCATCCCTTGATCTAAAATACCTTTTACATGTTCTTCAATAACAGACCATGGTGCAAGTAAGAATGAAGGGTCCATATTTCCTTGTACCGCCTTAAGAACGCCGCGTGCACGTGCTTCTTCAATCGGTAAGCGCCAGTCTAAGCCGACTACATCAAGCGGTAAGTCGTGCCACTCATTCACTAAGTGTGCAGCTCCTACGCCGTGCATAATCATCGGTACACCCATCTTACGAACTTCTGCAAAAATACGCTCCATTGCTGGTTTAATAAATACGCGATAATCTGCTACATTTACTGTTCCAACCCAAGAATCGAAAATTTGAACTGCTTTTGCTCCTGCGTTAATTTGCGATTTTAAATATGTAATAACCATATCTGCTAGCTTATCCATTAAAGCAAACCAAGCTTTTGGCTCTGCATACATGAACGCTTTCGTATTATGGTAGTTACGAGATGGACCGCCTTCAATCATATAGCTCGCTAATGTAAATGGAGCTCCTGAAAAACCGATTAACGGTACGTCTAACATTTCTGTCGTTAATAAACGAATTGTATCTAGTATGTACGGTACATCATCTTCTGGATTGATTTCCCCTAGTTTTTCTACGTCTTGTAAAGAACGGATTGGGTTATCGATAACTGGGCCAATACCTGATTTAATTTCTACATCCACACCAATTGCAGGTAGTGGTGACATAATATCTTTATAAAGAATTGCTGCGTCTACGTTATATTGATCAACCGGCAATTTTGTAACGTAAGCACATAACTCTGGATTGTGTGTAATTTCAAATAAAGAATACTTTTCTTTAATCTTTCTATATTCCGGCTGTGAACGACCTGCTTGACGCATATACCATGCTGGTACATAATCGGTACGTTCCCCCCTACATGCTTTTAAAAATGTCTCATTTATAGTTCTTACCAAGACCCTTGCTCCCTTCCTTACCAATGCTTCGAATACGTTCGATATTTATCTTTTTTTACTATACAGCTTGTAAAAACAAAATGCATAATATTATGTACGTTGTTCATTAAATTGACACAAACATTCGTAAAAACGCTTACTATTTTCACAACATTCTTATTATAACACAGAGAAAAACTATGGTTTAGCTACTTTTGACTTTTCTCCTTCGCGATTCGTTTGTGAATTATATGGTACAACGTAAAAGCTCGGTTTTGAAAATATGTTAACGAACTTTTCCTCATATTCTCCAGCACCATTTACAGTGCTAACATGCGTATGAATTCCGTTCTCCACTCTATAGATTCGGTACATAATTCTGTTATCTGGAAGTGGCGTCCAACTTAATTTTGCTTTAAATAAACCGAAAGGGCTAAATGATAGTTTCATTTTTACATCTTCAATTTTGCGCAGCCGAATCGGAGCACCGATTGTTTCCACACCTTCAGGCTTCATAAACTTCTCTTTATGTTCTACATTAGCCTTCGTTAAAATTTTCTTAAACAATTTTGTCGCAGATGCACTTTCTCCTTGCAACTGATGTTCCTTATCCGTACGGTCATAACCAATCCAAACAGCGCCTACTAAGTTCGGTGTATAGCCGACGAACCACATATCTCTTGCTCCCTTATCGTCATTTGGCAATGAAGTTGTACCCGTTTTTCCAGCTAGCGCACCGTTATATACACCTGCTCTCGCTGTCCCCTCCTTCACAACTCCTTCTAACATTTTCGTCATATACCATGCTGTCTGCTTCGAGAAGATTTTCGTCTCTACTTTTGGAGATTCCCCAATGACTGCACCGTGTCTATTTAATACTTTATCAATAACGTGCGGCTCGATAATATTTCCATTTGCTAAAAATGAACGATACATTTTTACAAGATCAAATGTTGAAACGCCATTTTTCAATCCGCCAAGCGCTGTACTTAAACCAGCATCTGCAATATGGACATTTCCTTTTTCTAAATATTGCTTTCCTTCTTCTACCCCTAACTCATTTAATAAAGAAACTGCCGGTACGTTTGCCGACTCTAAAATCGCATCATACATCGTCATTTCTTTTGAATACTCATGATTATAATTTCGAGGTTCATACCCTTCAAAAGAATTTCTTTCATTCGTTAATAAAGAATACGGATTATACTTTTTCGTTTCTAGTGCTGGTGCATAAACGATAAGTGGTTTTAAAACAGATCCGGGCTGCCTTTTGGCAAAAACACGATTAAATCCTCTCGGGACGTACTTTCTTCCCCCAATCGCCGCTTTAATCCCTCCCGTACGATTATCCATTAATAAAAATGCACCTTGTGCCCCTTCTTCTTTCCCAGGAAAATTCCTTGCATCTTGAAACTGGTTATACGCTACCTTTTGAATTTTTTCATCCATAGGTACGACAAACGTATATCCTCCGCGAAGTACTTCTTGATGAGACAATCCGTATAAACGAGCTGCTTCATCTATGACCATATCAATATACGGCATATATGCGAGCTCATTTTCGTCTAAGTTTTTATATAAAGCAATCGTCTTTCCTTGATAACGTACGCTATCTTCGGCAGTCAAATAGCCTTGTTTATGCATAAGTGACAATACTAGATCGCGGCGTTCCTTACTCTTCTCTGCAGAATAGTACGGTGAATATCCGTTTGGTGACTTCGGAAGGCCTGCAAGCATTGCCCCTTCCTCTACTGTTAAATCCTCAACATTTTTATTAAAATATAACTTTGCTGCTGCTTGAATACCGTAAGCCCCATGACCAAAATAAATATGGTTCATATACATTTCAAGAATTTGTTGCTTCGTATATTTTTGCTCTAATTGAAGAGAAATTGCGACTTCCTTCAATTTGCGCGTAAATGTTTTTTCACGAGTTAAAAAGACGTTTTTAGCGAGTTGCTGCGTAATGGTACTACCGCCCTCTACCTTTTCTCCAGCTAACGTATCTTTATAAAGAGCACGGAATATAGAGGGATAATCAATTCCTTGATGCTCATAAAAACGAGAATCTTCCACCGCAACAAATGCCTGTTGCACATACTTCGGAATTTGCTCGATCGGTACGAGCTCTCTATTTTCTACGTATAATTTCGTAATTTCTTTCCCTTTCTGGTCAACGATACGTGATGAAGAGTGGAAAACGAGCTGCTTTTCATCCATCATATAGCCACCAGCTAACACGATAAGTTTATAGAGTACAATCGCTACTACGAACGTTGCGACGCCGCCTAATAAAGTCCACTTTACTTTCTTCATACATCGTCCTTCTTTCCAAATGATGGTACATTTATTATTTGAAAAAGAAGTATCTTTATGTATATTATCTTCGAAGTTTTTTAAGAGAGTTGATATAATAGAAACAAACTATTAAGGGGGCATTAAAATGAAGGCTATTATTTCATATGAAACACCTCTAGAACAAGCACATTTCACTGCAAAAAATGATGAAAAAAATATGTTTTATAAAGAAAATACAGAAGAATCTGTAGAAGGCTCACTTAAGTATGACGTACTAGATGCTGTCGGTGAATTTAAAGGACAACCTGGCTATATCGTTTGTAACAACATTTCTGTCACAGACGAAGGTCGCCCTGTATTTGAAAACCGCTTTAAAAACCGCGCAGGCCTTATCGAAAACGAACCAGGATTCCAAGCGATCCGTGTTCTACGCCCATTAAGTAACGATACATATGTTATCTTAACGATGTGGGAAACAGAGCAAAACTTTAAAGATTGGACAGAATCACGTTCATTCGAAAACGCTCATAAAAAACGTCCCACGCAAGCAGAAGGACAAGCTCCGGCACATCCACATGCGGAACAGCAAAAGAGTATTTTCTCACGTCCATCTTTTGTGACTACTTTTAATGTGTTAGTTTAATTTTTTGGAGTTTGGAGTTCGGAATTCTCGGTATGTGAAATTATATCGGCGATTTTTCGAATATATCAGCGCAACTCGAATTATATCGGCGATTTTTCGAATATATCGGCGTAACTCGAATTATATCAGCGATTCTTCGAATATATCGACTTATCGACAAATCATGACATAAAAAGGAAACACCATTACACACCGGTGTTTCCTTTTTCTTTGTACCAATTATATATACGAAGTGAATCTTTTTTTCTCATATGCTTTACTTCATAACCCCGCCCCGCTACCGCTACAAGAGTTGTACATAATTCATCCTTTCTTTGAAAATACGATTGATTATAACCTACTGCTTGAACATGTCTTCTTCGCATTATTCCTGTATATTTCGAAAAATCACGATATACAACCGTTAGTTGATTTTCTCTTAATTCATAACCGCCGCTTTTATATCTAGCATACGCAAGTAACGAAAATACGATAAATAACGGTAAAATAACAAACAATGCAATATATTGTTTTAAATATATACTAACGCTGGCAATTAGAACTGTTAGTATGATACTTATTAACCAGCCCATAATGAAATAACGACGCAACGCTGTTTTTGGTAAGTGAACGATCTCCGCTTCAATTTCATAAGGTAACTCTAAATATGTGAGCAGTTGCCGTACATCTTTTTTCTTCATAAACGGATGCAGCATCACTTCATTACTTGCTGCTCCAATACTGTGAATTGCTTCCACTTCAACAGCGCAATAACCAAATGGCTGGCGAAGCATACCTTCTTTTACAGTAATCGCTTGAATTCGGTGCAATTTTAAGACAAACTCTTTCTTTTCAAATAAACCTTGAACGATACGAATTTCTTCCCCTTTTCGCTCAATTTTAAAGTTTGCATATTTCAACACATATCCAGCCGTGGAAATAATCCATGAAATTGCCATTAAAATTAATGCTATTACAATTAGTTTATAAACACCGTTTCCCATCACATACGCTTCTACTTTACTTGTGAATCCTTCAGGAAGAATAAAATCAAACTTTGTGTAAAGAAGTACTAGTCCAGAAAACACTAGTCCGAACCGACCAGAGGTAATCGCTGCTGCTAAAACCTCTTTCGCTGTTAACTGATAAACCGTCTTGCTTTCTTCCTCTTCTATTTCTTCTTTTACAGTAGTTTCTTTCTTATGTAATAAAGCGATTAAATGTTTTGCCTCGTCTTCTTTAATACCAGCCAACATCACTTCTGGTTCACTACCACCACCCGCTACTTCTATATTTAACTTCATAAGTCCAAGCATCTGATAAATAACGTTAGAAGACGTACTAACATTTTGCACACGTTCTTTATTTAAATAACTTTCCTTCTTTACAAAAACACCGTGCTTTATATGTAGAATATTATTCTCAATCCAGTACACTTTAAAATACCATTTAATTGCTGAAAAAATAGCCATGATGAATAAAACAACCAGAAGAAAAAGATAAAATAAATACCAAGGTTCCACTTGTTCATCAGGTTTAAATAAAACAAGAATAATAAGTGGCAACAAACTCGCAACCCTAATACCTAACAATATTGTAATCGGATGTTGCCTCTTATACATCCTCATCACTCACTTTCGCAAGTTCTCCAATTTGTCTTTTCAGCTGTTCTGCTTCTTCTTTCGTTAAACCTGGGATACTATGAGAAGTTGCGGCTGTTGAAATATGTAATTCTGCTAAATTATACTTTCTCATGATTGGCCCTTGCTCAATCGTTACGTGCTGCACACGGATCATCGGAATAAGTACGCGTTTTACAACGAACATTCCCTTTTGAATCTCAATCTCTTCTTCATTTAATCTGTAACTATAATAGCGCTGACGTAAATTTGGAAACACAAAATAATCAAGTGGAATAAATATAATGGCTCCTGTTACTAATAGTCCAAACAACCAGCCCCACCAGTTAAAATTAATCATAAAAAAGAAATACGCAATTACGACTGTTAGTATAACTGCCGCCCCAATTAAAGCGTGAATTCGCCACACTTTCAGCATATTAGAATGAATCTCTCTTTCTAACGGCTGCATCTCATCACTCCAATTCTATGAATTTATTACTTATATATTATCAAAAAATATGAATCAAAAGCATATTAAAGAAACACATACCTCAGTTTTGAAAATTATATATTATAAATATGAATTATTTTGAACTAAAATAAACCTTACATAATTCATGCAAGGTTTATCGTTTTATGCACAATATATTTCATTATTGTTGAGATATACTAGCATCGCTTTCAATTTGATTTTCTTTTTGGCTCAGTTTTTTATCTTTAGATTTTTTTAATGTTAAAGTCATGCCAATAAAAATAAAAAGAATTCCTGTTATTTGCATTAAAGTTGGACGGAATCCAGTAAGTACAGTATCTAATAATATTGCCACTGCCGGATCTAAAAAAACTAATATTGAGATTGTTTTTGTAGATAAATAACGTAGACTATCAAAAAACAGATAATATACTATCCCTGTGTGAATAAAACCAGTAGCTATAATATATGTCCAATTACTTTGAGTGAGGCCACTAAAAGCATCTAAATCTATAAATGGTATTAAAAGAAATATCCCCAAGAATGTTTGTAAAAATGTCATTGCATACGCACTCATTTTGTTAATCCCTTTACCAAATAAAGTTGTAAATGCATAAAAGAGAGCTGCAAGAAATCCCCATATCATACCTGAAGACATTAATGAGCCGACAGAGAAGCTTCCATCGATACCAGCAATTAATAAAGCTCCTGCAAAACACACAACTATTGAAATGATAGATATTAATGTTAATTTTTCTTTAAAGACGATACTTCCAATTAACAGTACAATTACTGGTGCAAGATGATAAACTGAGATAGCAATTGTAACTGACATATTTTCAAAGGCTTTAAATAAGAAAACCCAATTAAATACTAAGAAAAAGCCACATATTAAAACTTGAATAACTTCTTTTCGTTCCCATTTATCTTGTTTATATTGCCCTGTAAGCAACCAGCATACACTTAAAAATATTGTCGCAAAAATACACCTTACAAACACTAATTCAAACGAAGGTAAGTTTGTTTGAACCGAAAAAAATCCAACTGATCCAAAGATAACCATTGACGCTATCATCTTTAAGGCCGGTACCGTTTTCTCTTGCTTAAAACTTTTTTGAAGCAAATTAATCCCCCTCCAATAAAAACTCGGTTTATAGTGAGAAAAACACCAGCCTAAAAAAGGACAGGTGCTTTTCCTCAAAAACACTCAATTATAAATTTTTCCCAGCAGTCCAACCACCATCAATTACAAAATTAGAACCAGTAATAAAGCGGGCCTGATCAGAAATCAAGTACTCAATACATGAAACAATATCCTGCGGCAACCCCCAAGTATCTAAAGATTGATTACTTTTTATCATAGACATCAAGGCTTTATTACTAAAGTATTCTTCTGTAAGTTCGGTTCTAATAACACCAGGAGAAATGCTATTTACCCTTATATTTTGCTTCCCAAATTCCATAGCCATCTGTTTAGTCAATCCGATTAAAGCATGCTTTGATGCAACATAAGCAGCTCGCTCTGGTTCAGCCATTAATCCAGAAACCGATGCTATATTCACAATACAACCTTTTATTTTCGATTCACACCATCGCTTCGCTACTTCCCTAGAAAGGATAAATGGGGCTACTAAATTTACATCAATTACTTTTTTAAACATATCATCGGATAAATGTAAAACAGGTGTTATCTCTCGAATACCAGCTGCATTTATTAATATATCAGGAGAAAGCTTTTCTAAATCTAATTGAGTAAAAAGATTATGAATCGCTTCGCTATTACTTAAATCAATTTGCACTACTTTCAAAGGCATATCTGTTTTCATATAATCTATTAAATTATTATTATTAATATCAAGCGCTATTACATGAAATGATTTTTCTAAAAAGTATTTTATACAAGCATAACCTATACCGCTATTGGCTCCAGAAATCATAATTATTTTATTCTCTCTCATTTTGTCTCCTTATAAGAAAATGTTACTAATAAAATATCGCGAAAAGCCTCCGTACTACATTCTGTTCCAAGTGGCGTTACGGCATGGAAGACCTTTTGTCCAAATACTAAAGTTTCTAAAGGCTCCTTCAAACTTATAAACTGATTAATTTCCCGAGGAGAATTAGCTATTAAATTATCTCCGCCAATAGCTGTATTACTTAAATTCATAAGGTGTAAAAACACTACTGGTTCATCATCTTTATGTAACCAAATAGGTGAACTAAAAGATGGTCTTTCTTTAGTAGCTTTATATCTTACTTGATGTAAACCTATAATTAAGTCTTTACTTGTATCTATTATATTTGTTTTAAATGCAAATTCAGTATCGAAACGCACGATATTTTGAATTAAAGGATTACATAAAAAGCTATCATTTATGCTATTGAACTGTCTAACTTTCCCGCCATCGTCATAGTTATATTCTTTAGATTGGAAGTAATCATTACTATTATCTAAAATATAATCTGGTGAATCAACATACTTTATATACCTTGAATAAGATCTAGCACGGCATTCACCGTACGCATCATCTTCCAAATTATAATAATCTAACTGTGCTTGTGTTAATAAACGATGATTCTCTTCCTCTTGTAAAAAGATTTCATTTGAGATTTCAAGGAATCCTTTAGATTCAAATTCATGTACCTTTTCTTCTATGCTAAAGCCACTCATTTTACTAAGAACAAACGTCATTATAAAAACCTCCACACTATTGTATTTTTCTATCTCACCCTATGTTAGAAATGCAATAAGTAACCGAGATTCTTGCTTAATAAAATTTAAAATTATGATATTCAATTAATACACCAAATGAAATATACGTAATTCATTAAAATTATTTATTAAGCAATATTATATATCCTTTCGGGTATTTTTTCTAATTATCTGAAGATTTATCAACATTAGTCTTAATATTCAAAAATAAAGAAATAGATTTTTCAGAAAGATAAAACTGCGTGTATTGCAATTATTTATGTATATAACTTTTTTAAAAATTATATTTGAAATATAGCTAGTTTTTTATAAATTTTTTGATATAATTACATACGGGAAAAGGGAAGAATTTTGTCTTCCCTTGTGTTTTTATTTGCATCTAGTACTTTTGCTAGATGCTTTTTTTTATGCTAAAAAAGGTATCCTCAAATACTTTGAGGATACCTTTTCCATCAATTTAGTGCAGTTCAATAATTGTACCATCTTCGAATACTTTGAATACTCCAGTAAATCCTGGTCCAGCTGCGCCTTCTATTTTATATGTCGTACGCACTCTAATTTGATAATATTTCTTTCCATTCTCTACTTGCGTATTCTCTAGCGTGTAATCATAGTCTTCTTTATATTCATTTTTAATATATTCTTTAGCTTTCTCAAAAGTAAATGCATTTTGTTTTTTTTCTGCCTCTACCTTCTGATTCTTTTCTGTCTCAGTTTTTTGGTTCTTTTCAGTCTCTACCTTTTGATTTTTTTCTGTCTCTGCTTTTTGATTCTTTTCTGTTGCTACCTTTTGATTTTTTTCTGCCTCAGTTTTTTGAGTCTTTTCTGTTGCTACCTTTTGATTCGTTACTACATTTGTTTTTTGTGCCTTCGCTACTTCACTCTTTGCAGCTTTTTCTTCTTCATTCATTTTAGTAACTAATTCTACCGCTTTTTTATTATACTCTTCAAGATTCTTATTACCTTTTGTTTCTACAACTAGCTTATTTAATATCTCTTTCGCTTCTGCATAATTTTTCTTACTTATTAACTCTTCACTTTTCGTCAGTTGCTCGCTATACTTCTTTTTTTGCTCTAAGATGGCTAGTAATGCTGTTCGTTCTTCCTTTGCTTGTTTTACAAGCGTAGCATTTCCATTCTTCATGTTCTCTACTTTTTCAAATGACTTGATTGATTTTTCTACCTTTGTTTCTTCTTTTAACTTCACTGCTTCAATCATTACTTTTGTTTGTTCTACAAGCACCTTTGCATCTGAATCGTCTTTTTTCTCATCTAACGCTTTTTCAAATGATGATAAGGCATTTTTATATTCTTTATTCGTTAACGCGGTCTTTCCTTCATCCATTGCTTTGTCAAAATTCCCATTACTACATCCAGCTAACATTAAAAATGTAAGTCCAATTACCATTAATAACTTTTTCATTTTTTCTCCTCCTATATATCCCTAAAACAATAACAGCATATGTATAAAAGTCTGTGTAGTAATTAGACTGAAAGTAAAGATGTACTGTGTGTGGGAAAGGAAGTACATTTCATTTACTATCATTACTTAAAACTCCTAAATAGTTGGTAGTTGGTTTTCTTCTTTTAAAGACAGAAAGGAATTTTAATAATGTGCGTAAAGCTCTCACCAGGCCCTTTACTACACACACTCTTATACACATAGAAAAACTATTTTTAGGTTGCTATTTTTTTAACTTTACATATTCTCGGTTGTTTTGCTACGAATCTCATTTCGTAACATACCGAAAAACAAAAGAAAACAAACCGTAATGTAAGTTACAGTTTGTAACTTTTCTGTAACATAAATGTAACATAAGGTTTTTAAATATACAATAGTTTTTTTACATTATTTTCCCCTATCTACATTTTAAGGTGCTACTACAGTGCTAAAACGATTTTCATCTCCCACCTGCTATTGGACTATCATCCTTTGAGTACTTTAGGAAATAGACTTCTTTCCTAAAGTACTCAAATTAATTACAAAGATAACTCTTTTTTCATCCAAACATTAAGAAGGCCTTTAATCTTTTACTTTCACATTAAATATATATAGCTAACTTTTTTGATATAGCCACATTAAGAAAATAGGGCAAACTTTGTATTCCTTTTTGTTTTTATTTGTATCGAGTTCTTTTGCTAAATACCTTTTTTATGTCAAATAAAAAAGGTATCCTCAAATACTTTGAGGATACCTTTTCACCTTTATTATCTCTGCTGTTTTCTACCTAATACGAGTAATCCAAAACTCATCATTACAAGAAGTGCTCCCATATATGGTTCCACAGGCATTTTCTGCCCTGTCTTCGGTAATTCTTTTTCAGGTTTTTCTGGATTTTGTGTTCCAGGTTTCTCTGGATCTGGTGTTCCAGGATTTTCTGAATTCGGGGTTCCAGGTTTCTCTGAATTTGGGGTTCCAGGATTTTCTGGATTCGGTGTTCCAGGATTTTCTGGATTCGGTGTTCCAGGATTTTCTGGATCTGGTATTCCAGGATTTTCTGGATCCGGTGTTCCAGGATTTTCTGAATCTGGTGTTTCTGGACCTGGTGGTGCTAAATGATTCAATTTGTTTAATACTTCTAATTGAACTGCATTTATCATTCCATTTGTAATTTCAAATGGAATTGGATTAGTTAATTTTTCATATCCTTTTGGTGCTTCTACTTCTACTAGTGTGTAGTTACCTACAGATAGATCTGCGATTTTTGCCTTTCCATCTTTATCTGTTGTTACTTTCACTACTACTTTTCCCTTTTCATCATGAACTTCAAACACAGCTCCTGATAAGACTTCCTTGCTTTCAGCAGCCATTTTTGTAATCTCCACTGAACCTTTGTCTAACTGTTCATTCTCTACTTTCAATGATAAGACTTTCGTCATACCTTTTTTGATTTCGAATGAAACTGGCTTTTCTAGTGGTTTGTAGCCTGCTGGTGTTTCTACTTCTACTAACTCATACTTTCCAATAGATAAATCTGAAACGTCTGCTTTTCCTTCTTTATCCGTTGTTACTTTCGCAACTACTTTGCCTTTTGAGTCACGTACTTCAAATACAACATTTTCTAATGGTGCTTTACTGTCTTTATCTATTTTTGTGATTTCTACATTCCCCGTATCTACCATTTCATTTTCTACAGTGAACGCTAAAGATTTTGTCATACCTTTTGTAATTTCAAATAGTACAGGCTTTTCTAATTTTTTGTAGCCTGGTAAACTCTCTACTTCTACTAGCTTGTACTTTCCTACTGATAAATCTGCAACTATTGCTTTTCCAGCTTTATCTGTCGTTACTTTCGTTACTACTTTGCCTTTGTCGTCTTGTACTTCAAAGACTACACCTGCTAACGGTGCCTTATTATCTTTATCTATTTTTGTAATTTCTACATTTCCCGTATCTACCATTTCATTTTCTATTTTTAATGATAGAACTTCTGTCATACCCTTTTTAATTTCAAACAATACTGGTTCTGTTAATTTTTTGTAGCCTGGTAAGCTTTCTTTCTCTACTAATTTGTACTTTCCTACAGATAAGTCTGAGATTTTTGCTTTACCATTTTTATCTGTTTTTACTTCCGTTACTACTTTACCTTGTTCGTCCTGTACTTCGAAAACTACGCCTTCTAATACTTTTTGACTATCTTTATCTACTTTTGTAATTTCTACTGAACCTTTGTCTAACTGTTCATTCTCTACTTTTAATGATAGAACTTCTGTCATACCCTTTTTAATTTCGAATGATACTGGTTCTGTTAATTGTTTGTAGCCTGGTAAGCTTTCTTTCTCTACTAATTTGTACTTTCCTACAGATAAGTCTGAGATTTTTGCTTTACCATTTTTATCTGTTTTTACTTCCGTTACTACTTTACCTTGTTCGTCTTGTACTTCGAAGACTACGCCTTCTAATACTTTTTGACTATCTTTATCTACTTTTGTGATTTCTACTGAGCCTTTGTCTACTAGTTCATTCTCTACTTTTAGTGATAAGACTTCTGTCATACCTTTTTTGATTTCGAATGATACTGGTTTCGCTAGTTTTTTATATCCTGGTAAGCTTTCTACCTCTACTAGCTTATATTTTCCTACTGATAAATCTGAAATTGTTGTTTTTCCTTCTTTATCTGTTGTTACTTTCGTTACTACTTTATCTTTTTCATCTTGCACTTCGAATGTTACGCCCGCTAATACTGCGCCACTTTCTTTGTCCACTTTTGTAATCTCTACTGAACCTTTGTCTAACTGTTCGTTCTCTACTTTCAATGATAAAACTTTCGTCATACCTTTTTTAATTTCAAACGATACTGGTTCTGTTAATTGTTTGTAGCCTGGTAAGCTTTCTTTTTCTACTAATTTATACTTTCCTACTGATAAATCTGAAATTGTTGCTTTTCCTTCTTTATCTGTCGTTACTTCTGTTACTACTTTGCCTTGTTCGTCTTGTACTTCGAAGACTACACCTGCTAATACTTTTTGACTATCTTTATCTACTTTTGTGATTTCTACATTTCCCTTGTCTAACATTTCATTTTCTACTGTTAAAGCAAGAGATTTTGTCATGCCTTTTTCAATTTGGAAAGTAATCGGATCTACTAATTGTTTATATCCTTTTGGTGCTTTTACTTCTACTAACTTGTATGTGCCAACTGATAAATTAGTAGCTTGTGCTTGTCCTTTTTTATCTGTCGTTATTTTAGCGACTACTTGTCCTGCTTCATCTTGAATTTCAAAGACTGCATCAGCTAAAGCATCTTTCGTTTCTTTGTCTACTTTTGTAATTTCTACATTTCCTGTATCCACTAATTCATTTTCTACTGTTAGCTTTAGCGCTGTTACTCTACCCTTTTCAATTTCGAATGAAATTGGCTTTTCTAGTGGTTTGTATCCTGCCGGTGTTTCTACTTCTACCAACTCATACTTCCCGGTAGATAAATCTGAAACGTTTGCTTTTCCTTCTTTATCCGTTTTTACTTTCGCAACTACTTTTCCTTTTAAATCACGTACTTCAAATACAACATTTTCTAATGGAGCTTTACTATCTTTATCTATTTTTGTTATCTCTACATTCCCTGTATCCACCATTTCATTTTCTACTTTTAATGATAGGACTTCGGTCATGCCTTTTTTTATTTCAAATGATATTGGTTTTTCTAACTTTTTATAACCAGGTAAACTTTCTACCTCTACTAATTCATACTTTCCTACAGGTAAATCTGAAACATTTGCTTTTCCATCTTTATCTGTCGTTACTTTTGTAACTTCATTACCCTTTTCATCTTGGACGATGAATGTTACTCCCGCTAACGGTGCTTTATTATCTTTATCTATCTTTGTAATTTCTATATTTCCCGTATCTACCATTTCATTTTCTATTTTTAATGATAGAACTTCGGTCATGCCTTTTTTTATTTCAAATGATACTGGATCTGTTAGTTTCTTATAGCCTGGTAAACTTTCTTTCTCTACTAATTTGTACTTTCCTACTGATAGATCTGAGATTTTTGCTTTACCATCTTTATCTGTTTTTACTTCCTTTACTACTGTTCCAGCTTCATCTTGCACTTCAAAGACTACGCCTTTTAATACTTTTTTGCTGTCTTTATCTACTTTTGTAATTTCTACTGAACCTTTATCTAACTGTTCATTTTCTACTTTCAACGATAGGACCGTTGTCATACCTTTTGTAATTTCGAATGATACTGAATCTGTTAGCTTTTTGTAGCCTGGTAAACTTTTCGTCTCTACTAATTTGTACTTCCCTACTGATAAATCAGAGATTTTTGCTTTACCATCTTTATCTGTTTTTACTTCTGTTACTACTTTGCCTTGCTCATCTTGCACTTCGAAGACTACGCCTTCTAATACTTTTTGACTATCTTTATCTATTTTTGTAATTTCTACTGAGCCTTTGTCTAACTGCTCATTTTCTACTTTTATTGCTAAAGCTTTTGTCATACCTTTTTTTATTTCAAATGGTACTGGTTCTGTTAGCTTTTTATAACCCGGTAAGCTTTTCGTCTCTACTAATTTGTACTTTCCTACTGATAAATCTGAAACGTTTGCTTTTCCATCTTTATCTGTTACTACTTTTCTTACTACTCCATCTTTCTCATCTTGGACTTCAAATTCGACACTCGCTAATACTGCCCCGTTTTCTTTGTCCACTTTTGTAATTTCTATATTACCTTTGTCTATCATTGCATTTTCCACTTGTATTGGAAATATGCCGTCCCCTGTTACATTTACTTCGAACTCTATTTCTTTTAATTGGTAGCCTTCAGGCGCTTTCGTTTCTTTTAAAATATATTTTCCTAGTGCTAACGGTTTAGAAGTTGCCTTACCATCTTTATCTGTAACAATATGTTCGACTACTACACTGTCTTTTACTATATCAAACTCTGCATTTGCTAATGGTTTTTCACCATTTTCCGAATCAATTTTCTTTACTTCAATTTGACCCTTTTGCATAGTATTTTTAATTTCAATTGTTTTTGTTTCTCCAGCTTGAAGTGTAACCTCTACTGGGCTTGTTAATTTTTGATATCCTTCTGGTGCTACTGTTTCATAAACTTTATACGTCCCAGGAGCTAAAGTTTGAGGTACTGAAAAACCTTTTTCGTCCGTTTTCAGTTTTGCAACAACTTCATTTGCACTATTTCGAACTTCAAATTCGGCACCTTTTAACCCTTTGTTCGGATTCTCAGAATCTATTTTATGAATCGATACTGTACCATCTTTTGGAGCTTCAGGCGGCGTAATAGTTACTTCTTTTGATGTTAATGTTTTATCATCAAAATGTAATTCCGCTTTATTAGGAATCTTCTTATCTACGTAAGAAGATAAGTCTGCATCATTTTTAATTTTCGCCTTGATACTGAGATTAATTATCTGGTCTTCATATGACTTATAGTCAAAATTCTCACCAAACGTAAATGTTACTTCACTTCTTTGTTTATCTATATTTAACGTTCCTTTAGATGTAATATCTTGGCCATTTTGATCATACACTTTTGCCTCTAATACTTCTAAAACATCTTCTAAATCATCACTAATTACCATTGATGTGTATTTAAGAGGATCTTTTGGTATATGTGTACCAACTTGGTATTGAATAACTTGATCCATTTGCGTTAGATGCTCATTCTCTACAAGCTTGCCATTCTCATCAACTATATTTTTTTCAATACTAGGTGGATTATCGTCACCTGAACCGGATCCTCCCCCACCACTTACAAATACTTGTCCTACTTTTTCTTCAGTTACAATATTTTTACCTTCTAATTTCACAGTATTTTTATGAGGCTTTGCAGCAGGATTTGTAACCTTTGTTTTATATCTTAAAATATAGCCTTTTGAACTGTCTGGAAATTCAATTGTAAATCCAGTCTTTGTTGCATTAATTTTAATGTTAGATAAATCTGCTGGCTTAATATTTGTTGGTGCATAACCATCTTCAAATACAGCCTCTTCTAATACTACGCTGTCTGTAATTAACTCATGCCCAGGTCCTAATGTATCTGTTAATTTAAGATCTTGCATTTCTGTTCCAGTTGCATTTACATATACAAGCCAATCAGCAATTGAAGGATCTTCTTGATTATAAGAACCCCATTTCAATAAATTTTCCGTATTGGGCTGTGGCTTCGGTCTCTCTGTCGTATTATTTACACTTACTTCTTTATTGACGATTTGACCATCAACGTTAAATTCTAATGGAATTTCTTTAACACCATCATATGCTTCTAGACCAAAGTAGAATTCTACGAATAAAGAACCTTTAATGTTATTCTTTCCTTCTACGTAATCACCCATAGTACATGTTAATAAACCCTTTTTCATCTCACATGTACCAACTGTTTTTCCTTCAGCATCTTTTAAGGGAAAACTCATATTCATAAGGTCTTTTCGAAACTCTTTTGGCATATCAATTGTGAACTGATCTCCACTTTTTATTTTTTCTTTAGCTGACCACTTCACTTCTACTTTCATTCCATCTGAGGCTTGATACGGTTCAGATGTCGTGCCATCAGTACGGGAAATATTAATTTCGTCCACTGGACTTTTCATCACAGCAGCTTGAATAACTGGAGCCCATACATTCAGCACTGAAAATAATACTAGAAAAACTAATGAAACCATTGAAATGTGCCTTTTAGTACTTTTCATTTGCATAGTTCCCTCCTAAATTTTTATATTTATATAACAAAAAAAGATCGTCCGGTTGCATCAAAAATGTGCAACCAGACGATCTTAGTAACCAATATGTATTACCGTAGACTCTAAGCTTTGCGGCCTATCCTTTCGAATAGTGTGCTAAAAATATCTTTTATTCTTTTTTTGTTTCATTTTCCTCTTAAACCAAATATTACTATACCGTCTGGACGGTTATAATTCAATACTCTATAAAATTGTTCTATTTTTCTAATAAAAAAAACAATTCACCACTACATTAAAGAAGCAATGGTGAATTATTTTAAAATTATATAGTTCGTATATTCTATTTATATGAATTACTAATAAGAGCTTGAATCACTTTTTCTCTTAACTCTGGCCTTAGTCTTCCAACCCCTAAATATTCCGAATACCATAATCCATCTGCTGCTAATCTAATAATTGTTGCACACACTGAATCTATCTCATCATTTTCTATATTCTTTTGCAGTTGCTGAAATGATTGTTGTAACGGCTCAAGTAATTCAGGTTTTAACATGAGTGCTGCCATCATACTGCTAGACAACTCTTCTGTTCTTCTCTCATTACTTAATCTTTCCTCTACAAAAGAGCGAACCCATCTCCCTTTCCTCTCTGAGTCTTCCGCTACTTTATTGTAAATGGCCCCTTCATAATCCTCTACCCCTCTGACTATCATACCTTCTATTAAAGCTTCTTTATTTGAAAAGTGATACAATAATCCACCTTTACTTAAACCCGCCTCTTTTGCCACTGCTTCTAAGGTTAATTTAGCAACCCCTTTACATTGTACAATTTGAGAAGCAGCTGCTAAAATCTTTTGCCGCGTTATGCTTATACTCATTCCTTTTTAAAACCCCATTTCTACTAAATTTATATAAATACGAATCTTATTTTTAATATTGTTGATTACTACTAAGTATTTTCTTTATACAACAAAAGCTGCATTACCTTTGAATTTTTAGTTACTTATTCTATTAAAAATTTCCATATCATTCAATATGATAACATTAAATACACAAAGTTGACTATACATCTATACTTTTGTATTTATTGAAAATATATCCATTAATAAAATTTACCGATTTAGTCTTTCTTATTACTTTAAGACGGCAGTAATTCTTTCAGCACTAAATAAAAAATGTTATTACCCCCATTGAATTGAGTAATAACATTTTACTTAACAAATTCGCTGCCAACTAGCATCCTTCACTAGTCGGTTTTCTAACTGATCCAATAAAACATTCCTCGCAAGCACCATATGCAATAAAATTTTTCTGTGCTTGCCTTAACGAGACTTCATTTGCCCCACCTTCATAGTCATGATTTTCAAATTGAACCGGATCATCTTCCCAATAACATATATTACAAATTTCATATGTACCTGGTGGTTCTTCTTCTAATGTTTTACCCCGCATTAACGGGCAGTAAAACTCCCACCTCAAAATTCAGCTAGAACAAAGGAGTTAGGCGGGGGCGGGCTGCCCATAAATGCCCGATTGGTGAGAACTAATAATTAGTAGGGAATGAACAAAATCCCCACTGATTAAAGTTTCACTTTATATCCGCAAAATAGATAAGTATATTTCATTTCTGTTACTCCTTTTATTTTTCCTAAAAAGAATTATACCTATTTATTAGACGAATTCCTCAAAAAAGAAAACCACCTATCCCCTAAAGAATATAGGGAACAGGTGGTTTATATGTTTTATTAGAAAGTAGTGCTCACTTTTTTATAATATTCTTTTGAAATCTCTTCATAAAATGCTGCCGATGTCGAGTAGAAATAAGGTACTAACCATAAGAAACCAATTCCTACAGTAAGAATACTTAAAATGAACCACCCTAAGAAACTTAAGCATAGTAAAAAGTAATCCATTTTATGTCCATTCATCATATGACGACTCTCAGTAATCGCTTGATTCGCTGTATATTCTGGATGATCATTCAAAATAAAATATGTCATAGAATAAGAAAATGATTTAATAATACCTGGGATAATAAGAAGTAATGTCCATAGAGTCAAGTATACATACATTAGTAAATATGTTAAAAACGACTTCATCAACTTACTTCCATCGCTAAACCATCTAAATATATGACCAATGCTAGCATCAGTCCCACGAATTGCATTTAAAACAAGATAATAGGCACCTATTGTTAATGGACCTATAACAAGCATTACAATAATACTTACTGTAAATGAATCACTTGCTTCTTCCCAACCCCAAAATATCGAGAAAATACCTGTTGTTAGCATTTCAACAACGCCAATAAGGATTCCAATTAATAAGGTTGCCCCTACCGCTAATCCCCATCTTCCTTTTAATGCATCAAGTGCTTCTCTTTTCAACTGACTTATCATATATAACCTCCTAATACTATTTCCATTTTATTATACCATTTATATCAAAAATCCCACATATTTTCCTAAAACAGAAGCATATTACCTTTTTTCATACGTATTGGTACATGTGTGCTGTAGTTGTACTGATATATGGATTAAACCACTCTTTTCCCTATAACCAGAGAAAGCTTGCCCTTCATAATAGGCAAGCTCTCTCTGGTTATTTCTCATTTATTTTCTTCTTATACCAATCCTGCATTCTCTCCGCATCTTCTACTCTCGTATGCTCTATTTTGTAACTAGATGATGCACTCGAAAACTTATACGTACATAAATCCGCACGGCGCTGGAAATATGATTGTGTCTTCTCCATTGATTGGACGTGTCTTCTTCTAATAAGTCCTGTATATTTTCCGACGCTACGATAGACAAGTGTAATTTGTTCTCCGTTAACACTGTAACCATTTGTTTTAAATGTTGCGTAGCCAAGTGTAAAGATAAGGATTGCGAGCGGTAGTAATGCCCACATGATGTAATACTTTTCAAAGTATATGCTTATTCCAGTAAGCGGGATTGCGAGCATAGCGAAAAAGATTAAACTATCAATGAGATAGCGGCGTAATGCTGCTTTTGGTAATGAAATAATATTTGTATCCAGTTCGTATGGTAGTTGTAAATGCGCCAGTAACTGTTGTACTCGATCTTTTCGAATGATTGGATGCAGTGTAACTTTTTCTTTTTCATCATCCGTTCCCTTACTTTGAATCACTTCTACTTGCACAGCACAATAGCCGAATGGCTGACGTAAAATACTTTCTTTTATGGTAATACCTTGAATACGGTGCAATTTTAGTACGAGTTCTTTTTTCTCAAGTAATCCTTGCGAAATGCGGACTTCATCATTTCTTCGATTCACTGTGAAATCTCCATGTTTTAGCGCATAACCGATTGTAGATATAATCCACGAAAGGACGAGCAAAATAGCTACCATGAAAATCCAGCCATATATATCATACTCCATTACATATGACTTTACGCTATTCTCTATCCATTTCGGAATGTACTCCTGTACTTGGTGATACACGAAAAAGATTAACGAGAATAATAGTCCAAACTGCCCCGATGTAACAGAGGCTAGTAAAATTTCTTTCCAAGTCAATTTATATTCTGTCGTTTGTTTTTCTTCTGTAACGATTTCTTTTTCTACTTCATGTTCCGTTTTTTCACCTAGCGTTCCTTCTGCTTTCACTTCTGGAGTTGGCTCATTTAGCAAAGCAATAAGCTCAGTTGCCTCTTCTACTGTAATACCGGCTAAGCTAACCTCCGCATCATCGCCCCCACCAGCTGTTTCAATTTGGATTTTCTTTAAGCCAAGCATTTGATATAACACGTTAGAGCTTGTATTGATTGTTTGAACACGTTCTTTATTTAAGTAGCTCTCCTTTTTCACAAAGAGACCTTGCTTCACATGTAATACGTTATTTTCAACCCAGTATGTTGTGTAATACCATTTTTCAAACGCTGAAAAGACAGTGAGTAAACCAAATGCAGCGGGAATTAAGTACCAAAACGGGAATTTTCCATTTAAGCTAAACATGAAAATAAAGAGTGGTATAAAATCTCTTATTTTTAATTCCAATAACATCGTGATTGGATGCTGCCTCTTATACATCCTCATCACTCACTTTCGCTAATTCTGCGATTTTTGTTTTCAACATTTCTGCTTCATACATCGTTAAGCCTGGGATGCTGTGAGAAGTTGCCGCTGTAGAAATATGTAATTCTGCTAAGTCATATTTTCTCATAATCGGTCCTTGTTCAATTGTCACGTGCTGCACACGAATCATCGGTACTAATACGCGCTTTACGACGAAAAGACCGTGCTGAATTTCAAGCTCTTCTTCATTTAATTGATAACTGTAATAACGTTGACGTAGTTTCGGGAATAAGAAGTACGAAAATGGTGCGAACACAACTGTTAGCCCAATCATCACATACAAAATCCATGCCCACCAATCAAACTTTATCATGAGGAAAAGGTAAGCTAAAATGACGAGAATACCGATCCCTTCTTCAATTACAGCACGAACTTTCCACACCTTGACCATGTCAGGGTGAATTTCATTTTTCAATGGCTCCATGTAACCACTCCAAATCTAGTAATCTAATATATGAATACTCTTAATCTATATTTTACGTAACTTTACAGAAAATTGAAATTCAATCTTCTTTCTTCTCAGGAATAAAATATCCGAACCAAAGTAGCCAAATGAAACCGATTAACTTCATCCAATTTCCATCCGTTTGAAAAGCTTCAATCATACCTGCTATTTTATAAACCCCAATAAATCCAAGAAAACCGAGCCACCAGTTTTTTTGCATTTTCATTTTTACTCCTCCTTCATTACGTTTTTCACATTTCGAATCCAAATTTCTTTATACTTTAACTGGAATCCCATGAGCATATAGTTGCTCATATTATCGATCACGAGTGCTAGCGTATGAGCATTTTCTTCCGTTTCATGTTGTGACACAACGCCCAGTCTCGCGCCTTTCTTCAATAAATCGTGGAAACCATGTAAGAAATCCTCTTGTATTTCAAATAAACGTTTCTGGTACTTTTCATTTCGCGATGCAGTTACGATAAATTCATTGATAACGCGTAGTATTCCTTCTTGCCCTTCATACTCAGAGAGCATATGTAAACCATCTGCGATTAGCTTTTCTGCAAAGTTTTCTTTCGTATACTGCTCTTCATCGAAGTAATTTGCGAAATGATAATCAGAAAAAATCTCTTCAAATAAAAAATCAACTAACGCTTCTTTAGAAGAAAAATGATAGTAAATAGCCGGTTTTGAAATACCTACCTCTTTCGCAATCATGGAAAGACTCATCTTCTCAATGCCGTGTTCTGCCATAAGTTTAAATGATGCCTCTACAATGTTCTGCGATGTTTGTAAATTCTTCGTCATACTGTACCTCACTTATTTTTACTTACCGGTCGGTAAGTAAATTATAAAACAAAACGAAATGATTTTCAATTTAATTAGTACTACATAAGGTATTTATAGGAAAATACCTAAAATTATAAAGTAAAAGCAATATATAACAATAAAGAGGATATCGTATGGGACTTGGTGGTAATGGGGTAGTGGGGGTAATGGCGGCGGTGAAGCGGGACAAGCTGGTAAGAGCGGATTTTCATTAATCATTGTACTTTTTATGGTATTGATTATAGTTGGAGTTAACTATATCGGACTTGGCTTCTAAGAAAAGGCGTCCCACATTACACATGTAGGACGCCTTCTTTTTAATCCCTATTCAGCAATCGCATACGATAACAATTCATCGTCACTTCTCCAAGTCTTTGCAGCAATTGATAGTTCGCATATGCGCCGACTGGGGCACCGATTACTGGTACGAGCTGAAGCATTTTCGCTAAATCAATATAGTCTCGGTACTCTGTTTGGAACTTTTCCCAGTCCATATGATTTTCTTTTTCTGTATCCCACGTTTCAATTGCTTTCCATATTTCTTTTCTATGATCATCACTTGAAAAGGCGAGTTGGAAAACGTGAAGGATAAAAAGACGTTCTTCTTGTTTACTCGTATCAAATCCGTACAACGTTGCTGCATCGAATAAAAATTTAATTTTAATTGTAAGTAAAAGCGGAAAGTCAGCAAGACCGAGGAGAATACCGCCAGCCCCCGTCCCTGCTCCTTCTGCCGCTGCTATTTTTTTGTACTCATCCATTTTTTTACGCACTTCATCGTCACGTCTTTGCAGTGACCATGTCGTCTCTTTTAGCTTCGGCTTTATAAAGTTTGACCCGGCGCTGATCGTTTGCACCATCATACGAATCGTCTCTGTTAGTACCTTTTGTACTTTCGCCGGAATGAGCTGTTGCACTTTCGTCTGCACTTTTTTGGAGAACCGTGTCATCATAGAAGAATCTTTCATGAATGTAGCTTTCCACTGCTCCAATTCTTTTATAACCTTCTCTTCGTATGTAATCATAGGTTCATTCCTTTCAATTTAAACGCTCAATGCGCTTCGCCCCGTATTGGTAAACGAAACCGATACTAAATAATATGCTTAGGGTAAGTAAAATTCCTGTCATCATGAAATCTTTCGTTGCTAGTGCAAATATAACTGTAAAGATTACGCTCCCGATGATTAGAATCGCATTTAATAAAGTAAGAAAATCTTTCTTCTTTTCATCTACCTTTACTGGATACAAATCAAGCCAAATTTTCATACGGTGATGTTTCCATAAAGTTAATAGCTGATAACCGATTAAGTATAGGAAAATAAAACTTACGATAAATCGCCCGTATAAAAATGGAATGAAGTACAAAATAACTCCTCCAAGAGCGAGCAGACGCACATATAATCCAAAATAGTTACCTGATCTTAAAAACGTTCTCGTATATAAGTATAAATATGTACGCTTTTCGCCGATTATCGAAAGAATGAAATCAAGCCATTTTCGGCGAGATACTCTTTCTTTTAATGCTGGTACATCAACGAACATATTCGCAATGCGGTACAGCAACATCATCTTCTTACCTTCTTCAGAAATTAAATACTCCCAGTTTAGCGGCTTTCCCTTTACCATTTGATGCATGATAGCAAGGTATAACACCATGAGAAGGACGATTCCACCAATGAAAAGAACTGAAGTACGTTCTACAAGGAAATATACAAATAAACCGTTTAGGATAAAACGAACAAACCAATCAGCCCTTTGTATATTTTGATCTGTTAAAAATGACTTTTCCCACGCTACAAATAAATTCCACGCTTTTACAATGACAAATGCGAGTACGATCCATATGTAGCCAGCTCCTGTTTGCTTCATTTGTTGGAAGTATAACGGAGCAAGCGCAGCTGCTACGATTGCGATTATGTATAACTGAATCATAAATGTAAAAAGAAATGCCTTTGTGAAGTAAGGTTTTAACTTTTCTTCAACTGGCAGTAAGTAAACGAGATCCGCTTCTTTTAATAATGTTTGAATGGATCCAGCCGTTAACACGAGTCCAATTAATACTGCCATTACGAGCGCAGTTGGAAACGAAGTTGTTAACGTTTGTAACCATTGCTGGTAATAATACGCTCCCGCACCGATGATGAACACGAAAATAAATTTCAAATGATCATTAAATACGTATTTACTATATGTACGAACTTCTTTTAGAAAGTGACGAAATCGTTCTTTCCATAACGCTGTGCTATTCATAATCTTCTTCCTTTGTTAGCGCGATGTAAATATCATCTAACGTTGCACCTGGCATATGAAACTGTGATTGCAGTTCAGATAACGTTCCCTTCGCCCTTACTTCACCTTGATGCAAAATAATGAACGAATCACAGTAACGCTCTGCCGTCGCTAAAATATGTGTACTCATTAAAATACCCGCGCCACTCTTTTTCATTTGGTCCATCATTTGAAGAAGCGATTGAATCGCTAACGGATCTAATCCAACGAAAGGTTCGTCTACTATGTAAAGAGATGGCTCCACTAAAAATGCGCTCATAATCATTACTTTTTGTTTCATCCCTTTTGAGAAATGAGATGGAAACCATTTTAAACGATTTTTCATACGAAACTCTTGTAGTAGTTGTCCTACACGTTCTTCATATTGTTTTTCATCAACACCATACGCCATAGCTGTTAATTTCAAATGCTCTTCTAACGTTAATTCATCATATAATACCGGCGTTTCTGGAATGAATGAAAAGCTGGAACGGTACGCTGTCATATCATCACGAATTGTTTTCCCATTAATTGTGACAGTTCCTTTTTTCGGTTCCATTAAACCGATAATATGTTTAATCGTCGTACTTTTACCAGCTCCATTTAAACCGATTAAGCCGACAAGTTCGCCTTTATTAACAGAGAACGAAACGTCTTTTAATACAGGTCGTTTCGTATATCCTCCTGTAACATTTTCTACACGCAATAACTCGCTCATACGACACCACTTTCTTCATTAGTATTCATTCTATATTCATCTTACCAAAAATTATGCCGTACTACATAGTATCCATGTACTCAAAAAAATTTTTAAAATTTATTAGCATATATTTTTCCGAAAGCGGACATCATAATTATTGAAGAAGGAACACATTGAAAAAGCAACCACCAATTGATGAGTACAACAACATAGTGAAGTCATCATGAAATGGGGTGTCCAAGTTGGACAATGAAATTTACACATAACCAGATCATTTGTTTCATTTTCGAAACGGGGTGTCTCTGAAAGAGCATATACTGTTTTAAAAAATAAACAATTTCATTTTAAAAAAGATTGCAATTCATTTCACTTGAAAATGGGGTGTCTACGGCAGAAACTTTAGCCGATTTACCGTGCATTTCTTAAATAAATGAGGTGTCTGCGAAACGTAAATTACGATAATGCTTTTTCAATCCCTCTTCAGAAAACAGGAAGCTGAGTCAGCTTCCTGTTTTTCGTGTTTGTTCTCTTATGTAATTATGGTAAAATACGGCTAAGGATATTTGAAAGGATGAGATCAATGAATCATACAGCAGACAATTGTATTTTTTGTAAAATCATTGACGGGCAAATCCCTTGCTCAAAAGTATACGAAGATGAACATGTGCTTGCATTTTTAGATATTAGTCAAGTAACAAAAGGACATACTCTTGTTATTCCGAAAGTTCACAAACAAGACATTTTTGCGTTAACGCCAGAAATCGCATCACACATTTTTTCTGTCGTTCCAAAAATCGCAAATGCGATTAAAGCAGAGTTTAATCCAGTTGGCTTTAACCTACTTAACAATAACGGTGAAAAAGCTGGACAAACTGTGTTCCACTTCCACCTTCATTTAATTCCACGCTACGGTGAAAAAGATGGTTTCGGTGCTGTTTGGAAATCACATCAAAATGAATACACTATGGAAAATTTACAAAACATCGCAAGTACAATTGCAAATAGTGTGAAATAATGACACTATAAGAAGGCGTAATACATAACAAGCCACTTCCCTGAAGTCATCAAATTCCGCATGGCTTGTTTCTTCACTTAAAATGCTCAGGGATGATTGTTTGTGCATAGCACAGATAAGAAAGATATGCATATTTTTTCCATCATGAATACGAACAAAAAATAAGGAGGTCTCCTTTTATGTCAAAAGCTAAATCCTTTATTACAGGTGTTATTTGCGGCGGAGCAGTTGCTGGACTAGCTGTTCTTTTCTCAACTCCTTCTTCTGGTAAAGACATGCGCGGCAAGTTAAAAGAAAAAGGAAATGATATTAAAAAGACTTTAGCTGATATTACAGCTGATACGAAATTATTAAAACGTCAAATCGTTGAAACTGCTTCAGAAGGTAAAGAAGTGTTTCAAGAATTAAAAGACGATATGCACGATACACTTTCTAACTGGAAGCAAGATATTTCTCAAAACAAGCGCCATATTGAGAAAGAAATTTTGGACATCCAAAAGTCAATTGAGAAACTACAAGAAGCTGTTCCAGAAAAAGCGTAAACAAATTCCTGCTTAGTTTTTTGCATATAACAAATATTTTTTATATAAATTGACCTTGACACGGCATATCGTATAGATATGCCGTGTTTTTATGCATTTACAATATATGTTATCACTTAACATGTAAGGACAACGTATGTATTCACGACTCATAAAACGCTTCCATAGTTATGCATGATTTGTATAGAATGTCATTTTTCCGAAAAATTTTCACAATTCTCACAAAAAGACTTTATTAATTTTTATTTTACTGGCATAATAGATAGTAATGAAAAAAGAATGTTAAAGTGGGTGAGTAAATGAAAAGTGGAGAAAAAGATTACTCGGTAAAAGAAGCGATGATTTTCAGCCAACGCATTGCTCAATTATCGAAAGCGTTATGGAAATGTGTAGAGAAAGATTGGCAGCAGTGGATTAAACCTTACGATTTAAATATTAATGAACATCATATTTTAACAATCGCTTATCATTTAAAAGGGGCTTCTATTTCTGAGATTGCTAAGTTTGGAGTTATGCACGTATCAACAGCGTTTAACTTCTCGAAAAAGCTGGAAGAACGCGGCTATCTTGTATTCTCAAAAAAGGAAGATGATAAACGAAATACGTACATTGAAATTACAGACAAAGGGGAAGAATTACTACTTCGCTTAATGGAGGAGTATGATCCTGAAAATAATTCAGTGTTTAATGGGGCTCTTGCACTTCGTAATTTTTATGGGAAGTTCCCAGAAAATATCGAACTGATTGCAATCCTGCGTAATATTTACGGACAAGACTTTATCGATATTTTTGAGAAATCATTAGAAGATATTGAAGAGAACTTTACAGAATCCGATCAAAAGTTAGTTAAGAAATAATCTATTTATTTTTTCGCAATCATGCTTAAGAATTCATTCATAAGCGGCTTAAATAAACCTTGTTTTGCTAGCGCTTCCGCAGTTTCGTGTACTTCGAGCTGATGTGGAAGCGCTTTTTCAAATTGATCTAACAGCGCATCGAACAAAAGAAGCCCTTCTGCTTTCTCCACTACATATTGCTCGTTCAGTTTTTCACAAAGATTTAGTATACGTTCAATATCTTTTTTACGAGCTTTTTTCTTTATGATCAAAGAATAAAATGGACACTTCTCTTCATCAATCATTTTAAATAGTAGGTCTACATAGTATTCAGCTTGTTCTAATCTTCTAACAACGTCCATTTTCTCCCTCACTTTCTAACACAAAGTCTTCTATTTCTGAATTTTGTAACACGAACAAAATATCGTGTGATACAATATATGTATATGTATTTTAGCCAAAAGGAGGTCTCGCCTCATGACACTTATAACAGTTGTTTTTGTCGCATTCGCACTTCTTGTTATATTTTACACGAATTTCATGACACATACACTGTGTGAACGAAAACAAATAGCTGCGAGCCGCCAGCCCGGTGTCTTTCGGGTTATTAATGTATGTATAACAATTTTATTAATTTCTAGTTATATAGAAATTATATTTCATGGAAAGTGAGGAAGGAAAGCCCCTTCCTCACTTTTTTCCTCTATAAGCAAATTATACCTACAATAACCAATAAAATAAACAGTACAAGTAATAAAATAAGTTGAGAATTCATCCCCATCCCCTCCTCTATTCTGTATATGCGGCATGCGCCCAATATGGCACACTTTCAAAATCTGACACGTGCTGGTTAATTTTTCTTTATCAATATGAAAACGGTTCGAAATATGATATATTAAATTTTGTACATATTGCTTATACTATAGAACAAAACATTCATCAAAACTTTATCCTCAGCCACGGTAAGCCCTGTTAAGCGCGCTTTACCAATATAAAAAAGCAAAAGTATCAGTGAGACTTAATCGGGCTCTTATGAATCAAAATTCATTGGTGTAGGATAAATTAAAAATACATAATAGTAGGAGTGTTTATTGAATGAAGAAAGCTATGCTTGCCTTAGCCGCAACAAGTGTAATCGCATTATCAGCATGTGGAACATCATCATCAGACAAAATCGTTACATCTAAAGCTGGTGACATTACAAAAGAAGAATTCTACGATCAAATGAAGACACAAGCTGGTAAACAAGTACTAAACAACATGGTTATGGAAAAAGTACTTATTAAAAACTACAAAGTTGAAGACAAAGATGTAGACAAAAAGTTCGATGAAATGAAAAAACAATACGGTGATCAGTTCGATACACTATTAAAACAACAAGGTATTAAAGAAGAAACTATAAAAACTGGTGTGCGTGCTCAATTAGCTCAAGAAAAAGCTATCGAGAAAACAATCACTGATAAAGAACTAAAAGAAAACTACAAGCCTGAAATTAAAGCAAGCCACATCCTTGTAAAAGATGAAGCTACTGCGAAAAAGGTAAAAGAAGAACTTGGACAAGGTAAATCTTTCGAAGAGTTAGCGAAACAATACTCTGAAGATACTGGTTCAAAAGAAAAAGGTGGAGACCTTGGCTACTTTACTGCTGGTAAAATGGTTAAAGAATTCGAAGATGCTGCTTATAAACTGAAAAAAGATGAAGTAAGCGAGCCTGTAAAATCACAATTCGGTTACCACATCATTAAAGTAACAGACATTAAAGAACAAAAACCATTTGATGAAGTAAAAGGCGACATCAAAAAAGATCTAGTTCAGAAGAAAGCACAAGATGCTGCATTCATGAATGATCTTATGATGAAAGAAATGAAAAAAGCTGACGTAAAAGTTGACGATAAAGATTTAAAAGATCTTTTCGAAGAGAAAAAAGCTGACGCTAAGAAAGACGAAAAGAAATAATGAAAAGCTCGGGATTAGCCCGAGCTTTTTTTATGTATCCTCTTCATTAACGAAAGTTTATTTTGTCATTCATTTAACTAAAACCATCTTTTATGCATTTCACTTAAAAACGTTTCTGTTATTTTACATCCAGAACTTTCTCCGATAATAGAGTCAATCCCGCAATGCGGACAAACTGCTGTGTTATCATCATCCCACCACTCTGTAATTTTTTCTGGATGGAAAATTTCTAAACAATAGAAACAACCACATATAACATCCTTTTCTAAGTGCTTTCTATTACGAGAACAAAAACGATGTGCTTCCTCAAAATATTTTTCCATCAGTATCCCCCTATTCCTGATTTTCTGCTTTGGTTTACTTACATTCTCCTTAATAAAATTACAATTCTCCCTTAAAGAAAAACAAAAAAAACCTCGATTCACGCCACACGGAACCAAGGTTTATCTTATTATCATTGATTAAATGAAAAAACTATGTTAAATTAGAACAGAAACACGTTTCACAAAACAAAAGGAACGTATTTATCCGTATCTTAATTGTACACCAAAATACATCTTCAGTCAACCTCTATTTTTCACTTTTAAAGGAGTGCTTACCGTATGAACAAAAACCTTGATTTAGAGCAAAAACGATTGGATACCGTAATTGAAACAATTACGGAGCAAATTGATAAACTGGAAAACGAAACTGGCAGACGCCGGGCAGAAGTAATCAATATTCGTAAACACTTTTGGGATGACGTGAAAGTGAATACTGATACTTTCGATGATTATCTTGAAACAGTTATCAACTTAAGACAACAAGCTCAGTCACTAGCTGTCACACAAATTACCCATAAGCACACCTATAATCGACTTGCCGCATTAAGACGCATGCATAAAGCACCTTATTTCGGACGAATTGATTTCAAAGAAGAAGGAGAATCTGCCGCGGATCAAATTTATATCGGCGTCGCTACACTTACTGATGCAAGCGGAGAAAACTTCCTTATATATGACTGGCGCGCACCTATTTCGAGTGTGTACTATGATTATCCACCAGGACCTGCTGAATACAGTACACCAGGCGGCGTAATCCACGGTAACGTGGAGAAAAAATTACAATACATTATTCAAAATGGCGAGATTGATTCTATGTTCGATACGAGCCTTACAATTGGTGATGAAATCTTACAACAAGCGCTTGGAAAAGGCACGAACAAACATATGCAAAGCATCGTTGCTACGATTCAGCGCGAGCAAAATGAAATTATCCGTCACGATGAAGGCCGACTCCTTATCGTGCAAGGAGCCGCTGGTAGTGGTAAAACATCAGCTGCATTGCAACGAATCGCCTACTTACTATATAAATATCGCGAATGGCTAAAAGCAGATCAAATTATTCTCTTCTCTCCTAACTCTATGTTCAATAGCTACGTTTCTAACGTACTACCTGAACTCGGTGAAGAAAATATGCAGCAAGTTACATTCCAAGAATATTTAAATCATAGACTAAGTAAGTCATTTGAAGTTGAAGATCCTTATGAGCAATTGGAATATATGTTAACTGAAACGAATAGCCCTACCTATAAAATGAGAAATGCGAGCATCCGATTTAAAGCATCCACTCAATTTTTCGAGATGATTAGAGCGTACAGACAATCTCTTGAATCTTCAGGTATGCTATTTAGAGGAATGAAATTTAGAGGAAAACTAATCGTCTCAGCTAAAGAAATTACAGAGCAATTTTATAATACTGACTCCTCCCTCCGCTTCCATAGTCGAATTGAGAAGTTAACGGATTGGCTAAATAAGCAAATAGATGCACTTGAAAAAGCAGAACTGAAAAAGCCTTGGGTAGAAGAAGAAATTGAATTACTTAGTAAAGATGAATACCAAAAGGCTTATAAATATTTACAGAAAAAAGGCGAGTTTGACGACAACTCCTTTCATGATTTTGAAAAAGAAACGAGAGTACTTGGACGTATGATTGTCCGTAAAAAAATGAAGCCACTTCGTAAAGGCGTTCAAACTTTACGTTTCATCAATTTCACAGGCATATATAAACAGCTCTTCACAGATGCATCATGGGTTACTGGGGAAAAACCGAAAGAGTGGGATGACATTTGCTCATTAACAGTAAACATGCTCGATGAAGGAAAACTATATTACGAGGACGCAACTCCATTTTTACTTTTAAAAGAGTTAATTGAAGGCTTCCAAACGAACAGATCGATTAAACACGTACTCGTAGACGAAGCGCAAGATTATTCGCCGTTTCAGTTCGAGTTTTTAAAACGTCTCTTCCCTGCCGCGAGAATGACAGTACTCGGCGACTTTAACCAAGCGATATTTGCTCATGCGAGTGAAACAGTTAATTTCGATACACTTACAAATTTATACGGTCCAGACGAAACAAACGGCATTAACTTAACTCGTAGCTATCGCTCCACAAAACCGATTATTGAATTCACACGCGCTCTCGTACCGGAAGGCAAGAACATTCACGCCTTTGAACGTGACGGCGAGAAACCCACAGTGACGAAAGTAGCGAATGAGAGCGAACTGCACGAACATATTACTGCCAAAGTTGCTGAACTACAAAAAGAGCAGCACAATACAATCGCAATTATATGTAAATCCGCAGCTGAAAGCGCCGCTGCATACGAAGCACTTAATCATATCGATAATATTAAACTCGTGAAGAGTAACTCAGCCGAGTATGAGCAAGGCATTGTCGTGATCCCTGCTTACTTAGCGAAAGGTATCGAATTTGATGCCGTTATTATTTACGATGCTTCTAAAGATGTGTACAGCACTGAGAGCGTTCGTAGATTGTTCTACACTGCTTGTACGCGCGCGATGCATGAATTGCAACTTTATAGCGTTGGCGAGGTTAGTCCTTTTGTGCTTGGGGCTGATTCGTATAGTTTTGAGCTAATAACTAAAACACCTTGATGATTATCAAGGTGTTTTTCTCATTCTAAAAGGAATATCTTTACGTCGATATACACTTAACACAATTCCCATTATAAATGCATGAAACAGAGTTGGTATCAATCCGTAGCCAATAAATGGTAATGATATAGAAACACGTGGTAATATCCCGAGGGTCATGCCAACGTTACAAATAAAATGGATTACAAAAAGAGTCACTCCGCCAACGAGAAGCAATTTACCATAACCATCATTTATTTTATAAGCTATGTTCATTATTCTTACTGCAAAAAGAGAAAGAATCACGACAAGAACTAGCGCAAGTACATATCCATAATAGTAAGTCAAACTTGCAAATACAAAATCAGTATGAGCAGCACGGATAGACTTTATATTTCCATATGTACCAAACCAACCTGCTGAAGACATCGCCTCTTTTAAACGTAAATACCATAGATCATGCTCTGGATTTAACATTCCTAAAATTCTAGCTATCCGGTATTCTTTTACAGCAGACCAGGAAAATAAATCCCTAATAATAAAGAAACAAATCGGTAACATTGTAATGAGCCATGCCGTTTTCTTTCCTAGCTTACTCCACCAAAGCATAACGAAAACCATCGTAATATAAATAAAAATTGGCACTAGGACGGATGTAATTAAAAATAAATATAAAGAAAATACGTACAGCATGAAAAGATGCATAAACTTTAATCTACTGTTATTAAAAAATGAAGCCCAGGCTAGAAAAAAGAATGGTATCGTCATTAAACAGTCAATTTTGATGGGACCAATTTTTATTATTGCTTCCCCAATCACGTAACCAGTCGGAAAACATTTTATAGCTAACAAGATAAGTATTCCAATTGTATAAAACAGCCACCCGAATCTTTCTAGCTTCCGGTAATCAAGCAACATCATCCCAATAGCTGTTACAATGCCGAGAATTACAAAAATTACTTTGTTCATTAGTAAATCGTTCGTATGCCCAAGAGCGATTATTGGCAAAAACCCTAACCCCATAGCAGCCACCAATAAAATAAGTAAGAACCAATCCACCTTTGGCTTATGTAGTTTGTTAAGTTCCCGCCCTAATTTACTCGGACTTCCCATCTGTTCCACAGCTTTATTTTCAGCAATTTCCTCACTTAAACCTTTTTCTATCCACGTGTTCTTCGCCTGTTTTAAGTGAAAATCTAGTTCAATTGCTACAAAGCTCTTTGCTTCTTTTGATTTAATATGATTCGTAACTTCGCTTACAAAACGATCCCCTTTTTTATTCAATTTCGCCTCACTCCTGTACTAAGCCTTTTAATATAAATTGTACCTTCGTAGCATTCTTCTCTGCCTTTCGCAGCATCTTGTTTCCTTTATCATTTAATTGATAATATTTAGCTCCTGCGTGATCCCAGTTAGATTGGATAAAGCGATTCTGTTCTAGACGATGTAATAAAGTGTATAGAGACCCTTCATCACCTTCGAATTTTTGAATCCCTCTCCCCCGTAGTAACTGCATCAATTCATAACCTGTTTTTTCATTCATAAGAAGTTGTAACACTGCTAAAAGGATATCTTCTTCCTTTTCGGACGATTGCTTAATTTTTTCGCGCACCTGCTTCTGGTGTTGATCAGAAAAACTCAAATGTTTAAACGTTGTGTTCTCCATTGATTTTCGCAAGCCTTTTAATCGATCTTCCATTTGATTATTCCTCCAATCCTTTCTTCAAAAGCTCCTTCGCTTTTTTCAGTCTCGTTTTTATCGTGTTTTCTTTCACGTCTATTACAGTAGCAATCTCTTTAATTGATAATTCTTCATAATAAAATAGATAAATGACTTCTCGGTATTTTATCGGTAAATTCATTACCGCAGAAGTGAGCTCACGATCCTCCGCATTTTGCATAACAGTTTGTTCGACACTATCATTTTGAACCCCCATATAAGCAGATTCATCCTCTGTCACGATCACCTTTTTGTTATACCAACTTTTTATATAGTCCTTACATTGATTAATCGCAATTCTCCATAACCACGTTTTCACATTCGACTTCCCTTTGTATGTATGAAGAGACTTATAACATTTCACAAATATATCTTGCGTTACATCCTCAGCGATTTCTTTATTGTTTACATATGAATACACAAGCTGCAGGACTTCTTGTCCATACTTGTTCATGATTTCATCAATAAGGAGTTCCTTATCTTCTATTTCAAACGCTTCTACCGTTAATTCATCCACATCATTTCCTCCTTCCCATATATTAGACGACGCACTGTATGAAAAAGTTTTATAAATTTATAAAAAATACGGACGGCAATCACGTTTTTTATAAAACACTTTCCAGCTACTTACATATAATAAACCGAATAGTCGTTACAATACATTCACTTAAAGAGCGCCTCTCTCCCAAGGCGCTCTTTCAGTTTGTGATAAGGGTTTTATCGTAGTGCTCTAGTAGTTCTGGATCTTCATAAATGTTTTTATCAAATTCATCATCCAAAAGCTTCTAGGTAATTTTCTTTGAGCAGGGTGTATCCTCCGCTAAATTAAAAAGAGAACTCATTTAATTTAATAGTTCGCCTTTTAAATATTACCGCAATTTTCTATGTTAAAATTAATGTTGGAGGTGTTTCTTATGGAGGAATTGCAAGAAATTTTAGAGAAAAGCAACTATACATATGCAATAATTCAACACGAAAAACCGATACACTCAAGACAAGAGGGCTCAGAGTATTTTGGGATTGAAGTTGGGCAAACAGCTCCAACGATGATACTAAAAACCGATAAAGGCTTCTTTGTGTTAATTGTATCTGGAAGCCGTAGTAAAATTAATTTTGAGAAAATAGCTAATATTTTAGGTTGTAGTAAAGTGAAATTAGCATCTCCAGAGGAAGTTCAAAAAGTTACAGGCTTTCAGGTAGGAAGTGTTCGTATGGTAGGTCTTGATTTACCTTGTGTGATAGACAAACGACTTTTCCATTATGATTATATTTACGGAGGTACTGGTCAATCAACATTTACTTTAAAACTTGAACCACAGGCCTTAAATGAATTAAATCAAGTGATCGCAACTTTCGATTAATAGGGAATACTACATTTTCTTGTTTAACAAACGGGTGCCATTTTTTGAATAAAACCTAAATTTCCAAACCACTTTATTGTTATATTTTTTTAGTGTAGTAAAGTATCTTACATCAAGATTAAACAACTATATTTTTAACCCCGTCCTAAATTTAGAACGGGGTTATACTTGTTTGGGCTTTTAAATTAAATAACTTTATTGTCATTTTACAATATCTACATTTAGTTTTGGATTTTCTGCTAACTCTTCAGTCGATTCAACCTCAATTTCTGAAGTGAACGGAATTACATACAGATATACCATCTAGATTTTAGGATCATAAGTAATTAATTTTTTTATGATACACCTCATATCCGTATTCATTTGTCTTGTTCCCTATTTTAAAACATAATACAATTGAAATGTAACTTAATAAGCTATAACTAGTAGGTGTGGTAATCATCTCTTCCATTTTGAAAAAAGGGGGGAGGTGATAAAATGATCGCGATGTTTGTCATTAAATTAGTGTACGGTATCCTAACCGGAGCTGGCGTTGTCATCGGTAGAAGATACGTCGGTCCGTGGCTAATTTCTGTATACAAAAAAGCGAGAACCACCCTGCTTCGTGGAAAAGGTAAGGGCGGTTCTCGGCTAAAACGTTAATGTAATTGTCTTATAACCGCACCTACTACCACCACAATAGCAAGTTAGGTTACACAAGGCAGAAGTTTCTCAGGCTTCTGTCTTCTTTATTTTATGCAAAATTCATACTACATACTCTATCATCATTGTAACACATTTTATTTATTTTTAGTCAAGATAAAAAACACCTGAAGGGGTTCCCTTCAGGTGTTTCTCTATTTTACGCTAACGCAGCCGCCTGCTCTTGTTGATCTACAGGAATTACAGCGTCTGTTAATGCTTTTTCTAGTTCAGCTGTATATTTCATTTGTTCTTCTTTGCTCCAGCCTAGTTTCGCAGCCATGTAGTTGATTACTGCTTCTTTCCACTCGTATACCCAGTGGATGTTGAAGAATACAGCGCCTCTACGGCGTACGAAGAAGTCAACTGGTTTTGCTGTCATTTCGTAATCCATTGCGTATACAAGTGGGATTAGAACGTCTAGCGGCATGTTGTATTCTTTCGCTTCGTCTTTATGTTTTTTCGCTAAGTCAAATAGTACGTCAACGTTAGAACCGTAGAATTTCGCGAATTCTTCTGCTTGTGCTGTTGTTAAACCATATTTCGTACCTTCGCCAGCTTTTTTCGCAACGAATGCTGGGAATCCGTGTGAACCATCTACATGTCCACCAGAGATTGGCATATGTTTCGTGTCGCTCTTCGGATATGCGCTATGACCTTCTTTTTGTAGTAAGTTCGTTACGTAGTCTACTACCATTTCAGCCATTTTGCGGTATCCTGTTAATTTACCACCTGCGATTGTAATTAAACCAGATTCAGAAGTCCAAATTTCATCTTTACGAGAAATTTCAGATGCACTCTTACCTTCTTCATAAATTAACGGACGTACACCAGCCCAGCTTGATTCAATGTCTTTCTCTGTAATTTTCACGCTTGGGAACATGTAGTTAATCGCATTAATGATGTATGTGCGATCTTCTGTTGTCATTTGTGGTACAGCTGCGTCTTTATCGTAGAACGTATCTGTTGTACCTACATAAGTTTTTCCGCCGCGAGGAATCGCGAACACCATACGTTTATCTGGTGTATCGAAGTAAATTGCTTGACCTAATGGGAAACGTTTTTGGTCAATTACTAAGTGAACACCTTTTGATAACTGAAGTACTTTTCCTTTTTTCGAGTTATCTTTTTCACGAAGTGTATCTACCCAAGGGCCAGCTGCGTTTACAATTTTCTTACCGTACACTTCATATACTTCACCGTCTAGTAAATCGATTACACGTACACCGCATACTTTTCCATCTTTATATAAGAAACTGTCTACTTTTGCGTAGTTAACAGCTTTTGCGCCGTGCTCAATTGCTTCTTTCATTACTTCAATTGTAAGACGCGCATCATCTGTACGATATTCTACGTAGTAACCGCCGCCTTTTAATCCTTCTTTTTTTACAAGAGGCTCTTTGTTTAGTGTTTCTTCACGGTTAAACATCTTTCTGCGCTCGCTTCGTTTTACACCTGCTAAGAAGTCGTATACACGAAGACCAATTGATGTACTAAATGATCCGAACGTACCGCCTGTATGGAACGGAAGTAACATCCACTCTGGTGTTGTTACATGGGGACCGTTCTCATATACGATCGCACGCTCTTTACCCACCTCTGCTACCATTTTCACTTCAAGTTGTTTTAAATAACGTAGACCACCGTGTACAAGCTTCGTTGAACGACTTGATGTACCTGCTGCAAAGTCCTGCATTTCAAACACAATTGTTGATAACCCGCGTGTTGCTCCATCTAATGCAATACCAGAACCAGTAATACCTCCACCAATTACGATCACATCTAACTCTTGTTTATTTACTCCGTTTAATACGTCTTTACGTTGTTTACTTGAAAATTTCATGGTAATTCCTCCCTTTGATAACGAAAAAAGAGACCACAAACTCCGCTATAGATTTCGCCTCTATAGCGCGTTGTGGTCTCTCCAAATCTCCTACCGAATTATTAACTTGTCACCATTATAACACTGTTTATGATTATTTGAAAGCTTTTGTTGCTTCAATTGCTTTTTTCCATCCAGCATATAGCTCTTCGCTTGTTTTCGCTTCCATCGTTGGCTCAAAGCGTTTGTCCATATGCCACTGTTCTTTAATTTCATCTTGGTTTTTCCAATATCCAACTGCAAGACCAGCTAAGTATGCTGCACCTAGAGCCGTTGTTTCGTTGATTACTGGACGCTCTACAGGAACATCTAAAATATCACTTTGGAACTTCATTAAGAAGTTATTTTTAACCGCTCCGCCATCAACGCGTAATGTTTTCAGTTCAATACCTGAATCTGCTTCCATTGCGCATAATACATCTTTCGTTTGGTAAGCTAAAGATTCTAGCGTTGCACGAATGAAATGCTCTTTCGTCGTACCGCGTGTTACACCAAACATAGCGCCGCGTACTTCACTATCCCAATAAGGTGTTCCTAGTCCAACGAATGCTGGTACAACGTATACACCATCAGTTGATTCAACGCGATTCGCATACACTTCACTCTCACTTGCATCTTTAAACATGCGCATTCCGTCACGTAACCACTGAATTGCAGAACCTGCTACGAAAATACTTCCTTCTAATGCGTAGTTTACTTTACCATCTATTCCCCATGCAATTGTTGTTAATAGACCGTGCTCAGAAGCTACTGCTTTTTCACCTGTGTTCATTAACATGAAGCAACCAGTTCCGTAAGTATTTTTCGCCATACCTTCACCGAAACAAGCTTGTCCAAATAATGCTGCTTGTTGGTCACCAGCTACACCTGCAATCGGTACATTTTGACCGAAGAAGTGGTAATCAATTGTTTCTCCGTAAATTTCAGATGATGGACGTACTTCTGGAAGCATGCTCTTTGGTACTGTTAACATTTCTAGAAGCTCATCATCCCACTGTAAGTCGTGAATGTTAAACATTAACGTACGTGATGCGTTTGAGTAATCTGTTACGTGTGCTTTACCACCAGATAGTTTCCATACAAGCCACGAATCAATTGTTCCGAATAATAGATCGCCGTTTTCTGCTTTTTCTCTTGCACCTTCAACGTTATCTAAAATCCATTTTACTTTCGTTCCAGAGAAGTATGCATCAATTAAAAGACCTGTTTTTTCGCGAACCATTTCACTATAACCTTTTTCTTTTAACTCATCACAAATTTCAGCTGTTTGGCGAGATTGCCATACGATTGCGTTGTAAATTGGTTTACTAGTCGTTTTATCCCAGACAACCGTTGTTTCACGTTGGTTCGTAATACCGATACCAGCGATTTGTTCTGGTTTTACATCTGCTTCGCTTAAGCAAGTTGCGATAACTGCTAAAATAGATCCCCAAATTTCTTGTGCATTATGCTCTACCCAGCCCGGCTTTGGAAAATGTTGTGTAAACTCTTTTTGAGCTGAATGAACAATTTCACCTTTTTTATTGAAAAGAATTGCGCGTGAGCTTGTTGTTCCTTGGTCTAATGAAAGAATATATTTTTTCATATCGGTTTCCCCCTTATGCTACTTTTCTACTATTTGTATTGCTTCCGCTTTTTTTACTTGTCATATAAGAGATTGCTAGTACAATCACAGTTGCGATAATCACATAAATAAGTGCTGAATTTTGCTTTCCTTCAAATACAACTTGATGGAATAAACCTGCAAGTGATCCACCTAAAATTGGACCAACTACTGGAATCCATGCATACTTCCAGTTTGAACCGCCTTTTCCTGCAATCGGAAGGAAGAAGTGTGCGATACGCGGACCTAAATCACGCGCTGGGTTAATTGCGTATCCTGTTGTCCCACCTAATGATAAACCAATACTTACAATTAAGAAACCTACGATAAATGGATTTAATCCATCTGCAAATTTATTTGCACCAATTGCTAATATACCAAATACTAAAACGAATGTTCCAATCATTTCACTTAAAAGGTTTGCAAATGTGTTCGGAATTGCTGGACCTGTTGCAAATACACCTAACTTTGTTCCTGGATCTTCTGTTTCTTTCCAGTGTGGTAAGTAATGTAAATATACGATAACTGCCCCGATAATTGCCCCAATCATTTGTGCTACGATATAACCTGGTACGTCACTCCATGGGAACGCTCCCTTAAATGCTAATCCTATCGTTAAAGCTGGATTCAAATGTGCCCCACTAATTGATCCAACCGCATACGCTGCAACCGCTACTGCTAAGCCCCAGCCCATTGTAATAACAATCCAACCTGAATCTTTCGCAAACGATTTCTTTAAACTTACACCAGCACAAACGCCGCCACCAAGTACGATTAACAACGCAGTCCCTATTAACTCTCCTAAAAATGCTGACATAGTATCCCTCCACAATCAATTTAAACGCTTCCAAATGTGATAGAGGTAAAATGAATGGCCATTCGTTTTTGTCAAAAGAAAAAGACCCACAGCTTGCACGCTTCTATATACATTTATATAGAAACAATGAAATGTGGATCTCTACTTTTCTCCGTCACGTTTATTAACTTGTCTATAATGTTAACCGTAAATGAAAGCGGTGTCAACGAAAAAATTCACATTTTCGTCACTTTTTTTGGTAATGTTTCCATAGTTCGCGTTTTGATGTCGTAATTGCTGTCGCACCAGCGTTTAAAGCTCTTTCCACATCTTCTACAGTACGAATAAAACCACCTGCTAAAATCGGTACACCAGTACGCTCTTTCACTTCAGCAATAACATCCGTTAATGCTCCAGGAAGTACCTCAATATAATCCGGTTTCGTCTTATCTAAAAGATTGCAGCTCTTCTCCATCGCACTCGAATCGATTAAAAAGATGCGTTGTATTGCCACAACACCTTTTTGCTTCGCCTTCATAATAACGCTCGCCTTTGTTGAAAGTAACCCGTACGGTCTAAACTCCTGACATAAATATTCCGTCGCATGCCCATCACTCTGCAAACCATGAATTAAATCCACATGTAAAAACACCTTTTTACAATATTGCTTCGCAAGTGATATAACACTCTTCAATTGACCGACATGAATATCTAAAATAACGATATATTCATACGAACTATGTAATAGCTTTTCCAAATCTTTAATTTGCCTCACTGCCGGCAAAATCTTCTGTTCATGAAATTCCATTCTATATGTCCCCTTCTTTATGTCATCCTATCCTTTATAGTACACAATTTAAGTGAAAAGAACAGCTAGTGTTGGGGATTTCTTTCAAATCTTTCTCTTATCTATATATTTTCTTCAACTTATCGGAACCTATACCACCTATAATCATTAGTGCAAGGGGCAAAAGATTCATTACATATGGCGCATCTGCTACAATTGTAATACTTGCTCCAGCAAACTTGTTTAGCATCCATACAACGATTTTTGCAATAAACAAAAATACTCCTATCATAAATAGACTATCAAAAAACACCTTCCATTTTGGATACGCCAATTGCTTACTATCTTCAATTACTTTCTGCGTCAATTCTTCATCACTCCTCAGCAGTTCATCAATTGTAATACCGAACAGATCACTTAAATGAATAATAATTTCAATGCTCGGATAGTTCTTTCCCGTCTCCCATTTCGAAACAGATTGCCTGCTCACATGAAGTTTTTCAGCCAAATCATTTTGCGACCAATTTCTTTTTTCCCTTTCTTCTTTTAAACGCTCACTAAAAATCATACTGTGTTTATCACCTCTCTATGCCCATTATGTTCAAATAAATGATGAAGAGTAAAGCGAGTTATCGTTGCATTTCCTGCGCAACTTATGCGTTACAGCTTATAATGGCGCTATTTTATATGTATCTTCCCTATACTATGCTCCAATAATAATTTCCCGAACAATAATACAAAGGACGGATACTAATAAATTGAAACTTTAATCAGTGGGGGTTTTGTTGATCCCCCACCTAACTTCTTTGCTTCCGCTGAATTTTGAGGTGGGGGTCTTACTGCCCGGCAAATAGCGGGATAAAGACTAGATTAGGCATAAAAAATACGCCATCCCTTCTTATCAGTCTCCAGAAAGAATAACGCAAATTTTCATTTTTACTCATCATTTTTCGGACTATATAAAAACTCCGGATATTTCACAACAGGCCACTTCTCCTTACGCAGGGAATCCATTACTTGCGGGCCAACATGTATATTACTCTCCACTATTTCTTTAGGAGTCAGTGCCATCCATTGATTTAACGATACATCTTCAAAACGATTACTTCTGAACATCTCTAAAAACCATAATGTTTCGGTACCTGTATTTTGAATATAATGCCCCGTCGCAAACGGTACATATCCGACATCGCCAGCTCTATAATCAAATGTACGAGCGGTACCATTTCCAAGAAACACAGTCATTCTCGCTTCCCCTGTCAAATAATATTGCCATTCATCATTATTCGGGTGCCAATGAAGTTCTCTCATTCCGCCAGGCTCAACCTCAACGAGCGCTGCTGCGATTGTTTTGGAAATAGGGAAATTTGTAGAATCTACAATTCGAACGCTACCACCAGGAGTCTTAATCGGCTTTTGTTTTAACAATTCATGTTTAAATGTTAAAGGAACTTCTCCTTTAGGTGATTGAATTTCCTGACTTTCAAGCGAACCTGGTACCTCTCCTTGATAAATATAAACTTGATCTGAAGGAATAGAACGAAAAGCACTCTCAGGTACTCCGAAATTAGCCGACAACACTTCTTTTGGGGTATGCGCAAACCAATCAGAAATAGCTAAAGTAGATAAATCAGAAAAATGCCCATCATCGAAAACGAGTAGAAATTCACAATGTTCCAATCCTTGAATGGAATGCGGAATACCAGGAGGAAAATACCAAAGATCACCTGGCCCAACATCAGCAATAAAATTACGCCCATTTTGATCAACAGCCGTTATGCGCGCCCGTCCTAAAAGCATATACGCCCATTCTGCCTCTTTATGCCAATGTAGTTCTCGTACTCCACCGGCCGTTAAACTCATATTCACTCCCGCAATCGTCGTCGAAACCGGTAGTTCCCGAGCAGTAATCTCCCGAGACCACCCGCCTTGTTTCAAAATCATAGAAGTGTCCGAGAATGAAAACTTCAAGTTAGGAACTAACCCTGCATCCGTTATAGGCGGAACAAGCATATTCGGATTTTGAATATCCCTCATAACATTACGAGGTCCAGAATCAATCGCACCTGCTCCGTCGCTGCGGATTGGTTGTGGCACATTCCCTCCCGCTTCATTAACAGTACATTTCTTCATGATTACACTCCTTTTTCATCCGATTAGTAAGTAAAAAGCCTCCATCATAGTTTATGAATTGGGCTTTAGATGGTTACAGTTACATCGTGAGAAAGGTTTGCCTATCATTATCGTTTTGTTCATTTCTCAACTTATACTAGTATGCTTAGCGCTTAGGAAGACAAAAAAATAAACTAGAACTAACAAAAAACCCTGTAAAATTTATTACAGAGTTTTTCACCAATTATTTATTGTTTTATATATCGAATACGAACATTATCGTCCATTTGATAAATTTGTAATGTGTTTCCATAACTAATTCCTAACTCTTCACTTGCACCAACTGCACCCACAAGTACCCCTTAAAATAATTTATTCTTAGTTGGTTTTACTACCGATACTCTTCGCTGCCTCTTCAAACAGTTTCGAACCTTCTTGTGCTTTACTTAGTGATTGATGCATTTTACTTTCGTCTTCTTGATCTAATGCATCAAATAGAAGTTGAAAACAATCCGCATATAGTTCCATCGACTGCTTTATCTTCGCCTGTTCTCCCTGTAACTCAGGAGGCGCTTGTAGATTCTTCAGTTTCGTTGCAGTTGCCTTTGCTCCACCTAAACTCAGTTGTACTTCACTTTTCTTTTGTTTGTATGATTTTACGTCTGAATCTGCTATTCCTTCAATTAATTTCATTGTATCTTCAATTTGAGTAGCACTATTTATGATATCTGCCTTGTACCTTTCAACATCTGAACCAGTTACCTTACCAGTTGAAGAACTAGAAGAAGTTGAATTATTTGAAGAAGAACTTGGTTGACTACTTGATGAGCTACTATTTGTACCTTCACCTTTCGCTACAAATAAGCTATCCTCTTTCTTGCTATCAGTTGACTTACTCTCTTTTTCAGAAGTCTTATTCTCTTTCTCTACCTTTTGCGTTTCTTCTTTCTTTGGTTCAGCTTTCTTACCATCAGTTTCAATTGTAATACAACCACTCAATAACATAACTGGTAGCGCTAAACTTACTAATTTCTTTGCTTTCATGATTACTAATACCCCTTTATTTGTAAAATGTAGTGCAAACAAGTTAATATACTTAACTAATAAATTTCCCTTGAATAATTTATTAAAATCTATTATCCATAGATTTCCTGCATATTCATAATATTTCCATATATAACATTTTACAAAGAATTACATATTTGGTCAAAGGGATTTATGTAGTCCTTAAAAGAAAATTTTAATCACAAAGAAAAGAAGCTAACAATAAATTGTTAACTTCTCAGCTTAAGGAAAAATAGTATCTTTCCTTATCTTCTAATATCTAGGTTGTGATTGGATATTTGTAAGGTGAACATCATACATATCAATGATTTCAAGAAATCTATCAGCTTCACGGAAAACATGGTCTGCTAATAATGGATGAATGATACTCTTTATTTTACATTGCTCAATTAAATCACGTGCTGTTTTCTTAAAATCCCGAAGAGATGCAACCGACACGCGATTTTGATCTAAAAATTGATCTAAAAGAGGAGCTGTTTGGGATTGTGGTTTCATAGATTCTAAGTCAATTGCTTGATACATCAATTCATCAAAATCATTGCTAAAATTTCGTGCTGTATCTACAAGCTTTCTTTCCGATGGATCAAGAAGATGACCAATAAATTTAGCATGGTCTGCCATAATCCGTAAAAAGAAAACATTTTCTTTAATAATAGCATCAGGAAGCGCATCTAATTTACCTTCATTTAATTGTATTAAACGTTTTCTAAAATAATCAGCTTCCCTACTTGTATGGTCAACTAAAAGTGGAAAGTTATTTTGTCCTGGCAATTTACATGTGAGAATTAATCCTAAAATTTTTCGTTTAAATCCCCAAATATTAGTTGCGGCTTGTTGTACTTCTGCATTAAATCTTTTTATTTGCTCAGGATCTGTTTCATTTGTATAGGAATGCGCTATTTGTTCAATATGTTCAAACAATCGATAAAATTGATTCGCCTCTTCGATTAATTGCGTATCCTCGCATCTAAACCCTAAGCGAAGAAAAAGAGAATGCTCTTTCATGATTCTAGACCAAAAACGAATTTCATTTAATGAACGCTCAACAAACATTACAGATGTAACACCTGTATCAGGATGTAATGAAGTTTCATCCCTATGCATTGTTAATCCCCCCCCAGTAAAATCCCCACTAGTTCCATTCTTATGAGTAAAAATATATATAAATACCATCAATAAAAGTTTATGATGACTCTCTTATACATGTAAAATTAAACTAATATAACCTTAGCTTGATGAACATATACTGCTCCCGCAGAAGAAAAAAAGCTACCACCTAGATGTAAAATCCTACTAGGTGGTAGCCTTTCAAAATTTTTATTAAAGCAATACCGAATCTTTATCACTATCCTGATTACGTTTCTCGCGTTCTTCTTCTAAGCGCTTCATATATACTTCGCCTTCTTTTTCAATAAACTCATTATCCATATCTTGCTCTTTTTTCGAAGTATATAAAACCATGTAGCCACTTAGTACAATCCCGACAATTACAAGATACACCCACCATGGTAAAGTTTCCAAATCACTTCATTCCTTTCCTTAGACAAGCCTTATTAGTTTCACTTTATGAGGAAAGAAGTGGATTTATGCTTAAAATTTTTATTGTGGATGCTTCGCGAAAAACGCTTGTACATATTCCATAAACTCGATTGGTTCCTGACGAAACGGTGCGTGGTATCCTTTTTCAATAATATGAAACGTACTATTTGCAAATAGCCCATGATACAGTTCACCATTTTTCCAAGAAACACTCTTATCATGTCGTCCCCATATAATTAGAGTTGGCACCTTAATTTTATCAGCTTCCATCGCAATGCGGCGCTCTCTCATTTTCGTAAGCTGATCATAATGCTCTTTATCATCACGACTATTTTTCACTTCATTTTTATTATACTTCGTAATCTCAGTTACAGTTTGTAAGTCCGTCGATAGCGGCGGCACTTCATAACTTTCTTTTTGCTGGAAAGACTCTATCCCTGTAGCATCCGCCAAGATGAGATGCGTCACTGCATCCGGATATAAATACGCTAAATTAAGGGACATCTCTCCGCCCATCGAATGACCGAGCACCGCAAACTGATCGTATCCGAGCTTCTTCATTAACTTATAATATAAATTCACTTGCGCAGGAAACGAATACTGAAAATCAACTGGCTTAGAAGAACGCCCAAATCCTAAAATATCAACCGCTATAATCGTGTGATCCTTTACAAGTTCCGGATAAATATCACTAAACCCATCAGATGAACCACCAAACCCATGAAGCATAAGTAAAGGCGGCTTCCCCTCTCCAATTTGCTTAAAATAAATTGTCTGCCCATCAATTTGCGCCATACTCTCTTTCGTATGCAGCTTCATCATAACAGTATCTTTCACTTCTCCAACCTTCGCAATCGGCTTATCGACGAAATTACAAACAATTAACAAAACGAGCACAATACCGCTAATCATATAAAACTTAAACCTTTTCAAAGTTCCCGTCTCCTTTCTCTTGTTGCTATTTAAAAGTTTTTACATTTTTTGGTTATTTTATGTTCTCTTTTTAATTGTAACTAAAACAGTTACAATTATACTAAAAAAATATAACTCACTTCTATTACTAATGGTTATTCTGTAACTATTATAGTTACATATTTAAAGTAAGTCAATTCTTTTCTCTACATGGCCTAATAACAAAGAAAAGGACCTCGTTGTGAGATCCCTTTCTTTGTTATTATTTAATTTAAAAATGATCAGCGTGTGAGTCTTGCTTGCTAATACCGCCACCGTCACCTTTATTGAAGTTGGCTGGTGCTCCACCATCGCCTTTATTATCTGCTGGTGCTCCGCCCGTGTCGCCAATGTTAACGTAGTCTGGTCTTGCTGGTGCTCCTCCTGTGTCGCCAATGTTAACGTAGTCTGGTCTTGCTGGTGCTCCTCCTGTGTCACCAATATTAACGTAGTCTGGTCTTGCTGGTGCCCCTCCTGTGTCACCAATATTTACAGCTTGATTTGTAAAAGAACTATTGAACCCAATTGATAATACCCCTACTAATGCAGTCCCAACAATAGCCAAACGAAATTTCTTCATTATTTTAACGCTCCCTTTTCCAATATATTTTTTTGAGCCTTATTATTCATATAAAAATATTTACTTGCCTTAACATGATCATCAAATTCATAAAATTTCAGTGCTAAAATTTCAGTGTATTCTTGAATACAATCCCATAATCTTTCTCTCTCAAAATAAGAAAGTCCTTCTAAAATTACATCTTCAATAATTGATACTGAAGATTTTCCATTGAGTTCTTTCAAAATTTTAAACCGATGTTGAAATTCTTTTTCTCCTAAATCAACACAAATATTTAAACCTTTTTCAACGATTGGATTCGCTAAATTATATTGTCCTAATTTGTAATGTTCACGCGCTTCTACAAATAAGGCTTTAAAGTGTTCTGGGTAGTTTTTGGTCACCTCAGATATATGACGAATTGCTAATTCTGAAAGATTTTGACTAGCATAAAGCCAAGCTAAATTATGCCGAACCATTAGCATATATTTTTTTTGATCTGCTTTTTGCAATACTTCCATAGCAGAATTAAAGTTTTCTTCCGCTAATTCATAGTGATCTATGTCTACACAACATAGTCCAAAAGCATTTTCACATAATCCTACTTTTATTTCATAACCTGGATATTGTAAAAATGCTGCTTTTGCCCTATTCAAGTAATCTATTGCATGAACTTGGTCATATTTTTGATAATAGAAATTCCCCATCCGATAATTAAACTCCGCATGTTCTATCGGATCTGCAATATATTTCAATAACTTCTCAGCTTGCTCATACTGTTCTTTCGCTTCGTTATAATTTGAAATTAATGTGCAATGAAACCCTTTAAAAAAGTGATAGTAATAAGCTAGAACACCTTCTGCTGGGATTTCAAAAGATTCCACTTTATCAAAACTATCTTCTCTAACCCCAATCCAATCCACTAATGCATCATATCTAAAATTCAACAACGCATGATAAAGCAATACATCCTGATCCACATCCAACCCACTAATCTTACTTTCAATCGCCTCTTTCATTTCCATAGCTTTCTCTATATTTTGCTGCAACATTACACGATACCAATCATCTAAAGAATGTTTCATTTGCTCCCGTGTTACTACATCTGCTCCCATACACTCGCATCCCCTTTTCTCCAAAAATACAAAATTAGGATTTTTATACAATTATCAAAATTTTATATTACCACTCCTTTTCTATGTATTGAAAAATAATTATTAGAAAATTCTATATTTTAATTAATCATACCAAAGTTTTCCTTTTTAACAACTTGAGAAACAATTGTCAGAAAACTTACTAGAATAAATAAAAAAGCAAGCAGTTCCAGCACTCCGCTAAAACTACTTGCTCTATTTTTACTCTTTAATAAATTCCTTCGTGCTTCTTACTGTATCAATTGGACGAACTAATTTTTCAATTTCTTCACGTTTTGGCTCTAGGAATGGAGGTAAAGATAATTTTTCGCCAAGTGTTTCGTATGGCTCATCTCCCATAAATCCTGGGCCGTCTGTTGCAAATTCAAATAAGATTTGTGGTGCAACTCTTGCATATAATGATTCGAAGAAGTGACGGTTTACATATCCAGATGAAGGAAGTCCTACGCTACTGATTCTCTCAATCCATTCTTCTAATACAGCGCGATCTTCTACGCGGAATGCCGCATGGTGCACTGTACCAAAACCTTGTTGTGCTTCAGGAAGAACTGTATTATGTTCTACGATGACAGAGGCACCGTTTCCACCTTCGTTCACTTCAAATAAATAGAATTCTCCTTCTTGCGCAATCTCTTTAAATAATAAAACTTTTTCTAACACTTCTTTAAAGAAGCTAAAGTTCGCGATACGAATGAATACAGGTCCTAAACCAGTAATTGCGTATTCTAATGGTACTGGCCCGTTTTGCCAAGGTGTACCTGATTCGATCCCTTTATCTAATTCATCAGAGATTAATTGATATTGTTGGTCATCAAAATCAATGAAAGATAGAGTTTTCTTACCAAATTGCTCTTTAATTCCTGTATGTTCTACTTCCAAACGGTCAAAGCGTTTCACCCAATACTCTAATGCTGCATCAGTCGGAACACGGAATGAAGTTTTTGAAATTTCATTTGTACCGTGTACACCTTTCGGAACACCTGGGAAATCAAAGAATGTCATATCTGTTCCTGCACTACCTTTATCATCTGCAAAGAATAAATGATACGTTTGAATATCATCTTGGTTTACTGTTTTCTTAACTAAACGCATTCCTAAAACGTGAGTGAAAAACTCATAGTTTTTTTCTGCACTACTTGTAATCGCTGTAACGTGGTGAATTCCTTTTAATTGGTTCATTTTATATTCCTCCAATGTTTTTTAATTTATATTTTCTCTCCTATTACTTCTCTTCAATAGGTGCTAAATTCGCTTCAATTTCTGCTCGCTGATCTTCTAAGAACGGTGGTAAATCAAGTTTTTCTCCTAAATGTTCCACATCTCCATCAACTGTAAATCCTGGTCCATCTGTCGCAATTTCAAAAAGGATTCCGTTTGATTCACGGAAATATAAGCTTTTAAAGTAGAAACGGTCGATGATTCCTGAAGAATGGAAGCCTTTTTTTATTACCTGTTCTTCCCAATAAGCTAGCTCTGCATCGTTCTTTACACGAATTGCTAAATGGTGAATGCTACCGCGGCCCGGCTTTTCAGTAGGACCATCTAAATATTTCACAACGATTTCTCCAAAAGCCTCTCCTTTAATGGACTGAAAAATTGCTTCCTCTTCGCTGCGGCTAACCTCTGTATAACCAAACATCTCTGTAAGTGTACTCGCCATTTTATCAAGTCTACGAACTGTCATTTCTACAGAACCCATTCCTTGAATTTGATGCTTTGCAGGAACTTCTGATTTCTCCCAAGTTTCCCAGTGCTCTACTTTTTCCCCGTTTGAAACGAGTAGTACTAAGCGAAGACCTTCAACATCCTCAAATTGTAAAGCAGGACGATTTGCATATGTTGTCATTTCACTATGTTTCACATCAAATTTCTCAAATCGTTCTTTCCAGTAATGTAAGCTTTCCTCTGAAGGAACGAGTAATCCAATTCGAGTAATCGCATTTGTACCGCGATATGTTCTTCCTACTAATGGAATTTCAAAAAATGATAACTCTGTACCCGGACTTCCTGTTTTATCTCCGTAAAATAAATGGTACATTGACGGATCATCTTGGTTTACTGTCATTTTCACACGACGTAATCCAAGCACATTTTTATAAAAGTGATTATTTTCATTTGCATTTTTCGTAACCATTGAAATATGATGATGCCCTTTAATTTTATACATTTGTAATTCCTCCGCTTCGTTTTACTAGTCAAGTGATGATAAAAAAATAATATGCTTTTTAGCTTTTCAATTTATTCTCATTATGTTTTTGTAAATTCATCTTAGTTTTTACTGTATAAGTTACTTTGTTTTTTAATCGAAAACAACTGAGTGTATGTTTTTCATATGGCTCAATTGCTTTCGTTACTATCACTTTACAACTCAAGTGATTAAAAAGCAAGTATTTTATCTCAAATTCGAGATATTTTTCATAAAGTATTATTCACTTCCTATAAAAACAGCCTCACTAAGCATATTAACACTTAATGAGGCCACTTTATTCACACTATTAATTATGGAACGACGGCTTATAGAACGAACGATTATCAAGCGCAAAGACACGCTCTGTATATTCGCCTGGTTTTGTGCGTCCTAATGCGCGGTCCATCATGTTCATTTTTGCATCTAAGTTATCGATGTAATGCAGAATTTCTGCTTCTTTTACTAATGGTGGTTTTGGACTACCCCATTCTGCTTTTCCGTGGTGAGAAAGGACGATGTGTTGAAGAATTAATACTTCTTCTGCATCAATTTGCAGCTCGTCTGCTGCTTTCCCAATTTCGTTCACCATAATCGAAATGTGACCTAGTAAATTTCCTTCTAACGTATACGTTGTAGAAATTGGGCCAGATAATTCGATTACTTTACCAAGGTCATGTAAAATAACGCCTGCATACAGTAAGTCTTTATCTAATGATGGGTATAGATTTGAGATAGCTTTCGCTAAATCAAGCATCGATACGACGTGATACGCTAATCCAGATACGAACTCATGATGGTTCTTAGTCGCTGCTGGATAGTCTAAAAATTCGTTTTGATGCTTATTTAATAAATGTCTTGTTAGACGTTGAATGTTCGGGTTTCTCATTTCAAATATGTATTGCGTAATTTTCTCGACCATATCTTCTTTTTTCACTGGTGCTTTTTCTACGAAGTCCGAGATATCTGTTACTTCATTTTCATTCGCAACTCGAATTTGTTTCACACGTAATTGAATACGGCCTTTGTAGTTTAAAATATCTCCAGCTACTTTCACGATTGTTTCCGCTACATATTGTTTCTCAACTTCTGGTGATACGTCCCATAGCTTCGCTTCAATATCTCCACTTGGATCTTGTAAGATTACTGTTAAAAATGGCTTTCCATTGCTTGCGATACCTTTTGTCGCTGTTTTAATTAACAAGAAAATATCGACTTGTTCACCAACTTCATATTCTGCAATTTTCTTTTTCATTCGAATTCCTCCACCAAATCAGTTACTTTTAGTATAGCACACTACAACTCATTTTCTTTACGCATATGTGTTAATTTTATAATCTGTTTTTCTGTAAAATACGCGAGTAAATGCGCATGACATGTAAAGAATATGACTTGTCTATCCTTTGCAATTTCCTTTATAAGTTCAATCGTTCGATTCGTCCTTACCGCATCAAAATGCACGAAACTATCATCAATAATAAATGGATAATCATGTTCGAATGTTTTCGCGAGTGCAAATCTCAGCGATAAATATAACTGCTCCGCTGTCGCTTGGCTTAGTTCATGACTGTAAAAACGCATACCATCGTTACGTTCAACGATAAACGGTTCTGCCTCTGACGGTGAAAAGATTTTACTATATCGTCCGCCTGTTAAATAGACGAAATACTCTTCTGATTTTTGTAAAATACGAGGAAGATGTACTTCGTGATAATATTGCTTCGTTTTCGTTAACACCGTTTTTGCGGCCGCATAAGCAGCCCACTTCTTCACTTGTTCACGCACTTGCGCTTTTTTCATTTCCCATTCATGCATTAAATCGCCGTATGTACTACCTTCTTCTAAATTCGCAATTTCCATACGATGTTTCGCAATACGCTCTGTCAGTTCTTTCTCTTCCGTAAGACAGTTCTGCACGACTGTCATTTCTCTCTTTAATTTCTCTTCATAACCGTCAGCTTCATAATGTTCAGCTAATGATAAGTTCGTTAAACGCTGTTCCAACAGATCAATTTGCGGTAATAAACGCCCCACTTGTTTCTCAGCATCTTCACGTTTTTCCGCTAGTTTACCTACTTCTAAAAACATCTCTTCATCTGTAGCCTCTGCAATATGCCATAAACCATCTCGTTCTACTAACAGATGTTTCAATCGTTCTTGCATAAACTCATATTCTTCTTGCCATTCCGCCAGTTTTTCTTTTAACTGCTTACAAGTTTGGCGCTTCTCTTTCTCATTTTGCATACGGCTTTGTGCCTCGTGTAGCTTACTATACTCCGCACTACCGATAACAGTTTCTAGTTTATGTTCAAATTGCGAAATCATTTCAAATAATGAAGATTTGCGCTCACTTTTCTTCTCTAAATCACGATATAATTGCTGCATTTTTTCCATACGCTCAAACGCCGGCAATATGTGTGCATACGTATAAAATTCAGGAAACATATAGCGCGTTTTATATGCATCGACTTGTTCTCCCGCCTGGAACGTTTCTCTCTCCCATTCCTCATACGATGAAACGACTTTATCATACGCTCGTTCCATTTGCTGTAACTTATATGACTCACGCTCAAATAGTTTACGTATCTCTTCATCTTTTTCTAACTCATAGCGCACAGACATCGCTTCTTCACTTTGTCTCCCGCCAGCACTTTGCTGAAGTGTAAGGAGCTCTTCTTGTAATCCACTTGATGGATCTTTATATAAAACAAGGGCGAGAACAATCCCTACAAAAACAATGACACTAATAAATAAGAGCGCTCGGTTATCTATAAATAAGCTTGTGAATAAAACGCCTGTGTTAATAAGAAGTAATAGAAGACAAACTCTTTGCCACTGCTTTTTCTTTTGCTTAGCTGTTCCTGCTTTTTCCTCATACTTGCGCTTCATTCTCTCTGCGCCTATACCGATAAACGCCGCATCTTGGAACGATTTCTCTTTCTCAACTAACACATTTCTCTCTTCATCCACTAACATTTGTTTCTTAATCTGCCTTATATTTTCTTCTTGTTCTTCTAATTGCTCTTGCGCTACTTTAAAACGATCATCGAGCTGTGCTTTTTGCGTTTCTAATTCGCGCGCCTTTTGCACTGTTTGCGTAATTAACTCTTTCGTTGCCAAACTCATATCAAATGAAAGAACTGTTTCCTTTTCAAAAGTAGCACCAATTTGTTGTTCCAGTTCTGCGATTTCTTCTTTTATATTCGTAATACTTCCTGTCAGATCACGCATTTCTTGGCGTGCATTTTCGTAAGACATATGCTGCATTCGAAGTTCTTCTACATAACTTTCTTTTTGCAAAAACTCTTCATCTATTTGAATCGATTCCATTTCAGATTGCACATTCTCAATTTTTTTATGAAGTGAGTCCACTTGTAATTGAAGCGGCTCCATCTTCGCCTTAATTGCTTCATAACGCGCCATTCCGTTTACAGGAAACTGCCCGCTCTCGTTCTCTAACACTTTCTCATGCGCACGCTTTTCAATAACGAGTGGCTCAAGCGCTGCTAATATTTCATAATCTTGCTTTCGTTTTTCTGCACTCTCTTTTTCCCCGCGAACAGAAGCAAGCTTCTCTTCACTTTCTTTTAACTGCTCCACTTGCTTTTCATACGTGCCAATTTTCCCTTGCCACTCTTTCATCTTCTCTTCAAGTTTCTTCATCTCTTGCAATGACACGTTAATTTCTGGTTTACGACCACTCGGCTTAAAGCGCTGGTCCATTTCTTTTTCTAGCTTTTTATCTAACTGCAATAGCGCATCACTCCCGACTGCACTTGCCGAAAATAAATAATTGCCAATATCCGCTTCACCAAGCTGATGAATGTTTTGAAGGCCATGCATATCAAATGAAAAGACAGATTCAAATAAACTTTCATTCATCCCGCTTAATATATCGTGTAAAATTTCCTCGCCGCCCGTTTTCCCGTCTTCAAAATAAACGGTCACCTCGCCAGCTGCCATCTTTGGCAATCGTTCAATTTTCAAACGGCCGTACTTCTCTGTTTGCACAGTCATCGCACCGCCATACTTGCCGCCTTCTTTCGGCTCATAACGGCGCTGTCCTCTCGTCGGAAAACCGAATAAAATACTTTTCATAAATGAGCGAATTGTTGATTTCCCCGCTTCATTTTCACCATATAACACTGTCAGCATTGACAGATCCATTTCCACATTTTCTAATTTTCCGTACCCATAAATATGGAGTTTTTCAATTCTCATTTCTTATCCCTCTCTTGCTGGAATAATTGTTCTAAAATAATATTTTCTGCTTCCTTTTGAATCTCTTTCTTCTCTTCCTCTGTAAAAGATTCAATACTATTACGTGCTACAGGAGATGTCCAAATCGTGCGCAACACGCCGTCCATATTGGTGAAAGCTTCTAACTCCTTCAGCACACTACCGACGAAATGATTTTCTTCTTTCAAACGCTCGATTTCTGCAAAAGAGACTGTCTCATTTTTCCACTTCATCGTATATACGAAATCTTTTCGCTCTTCACCAGATGCTAAAATATGAAAAATCTCTTCTACGCGCTTTTCATCACGTAAATAAGGAGAAAGTGGCCCTTGTCCTGTAAATACGACAGTAAGTAGCGTCCCTTCCTCTTCTCTTCGGCATTCATTCATCGCACTCGATACGCTCGTCATCAGTTCATCAACAGTTTCAAGTCCATCAATATTCACTTCTATCTCATCCCACACAACATCCGCCGTATGGAAAAATGAACATTGCGTTCCTTGTTTTGTAAGTTCAATAAGGTACGCACCCTTTTCCCCTGTCTCCTTACGATGACGACCTTGTATATTCCCCGGATAAATAATATACGGCTCTTCTGATAAAATTTCACGTTTATGTATATGGCCAAGAGCCCAATAATCAAACTGCTTTTCTTTCAGCTCACGAATTTGAAACGGCGCATAGCGATTATGCTCTGCATCCCCTTCCACACTTCCGTGAAGCATACCAATATGAAAAGGCGCATCACTCATTTTCGTATACTGCGCTGTCATATTATCCGTTACCGCTTGCTGCAAATAACTAAAACCGTAAATAGAAGCTAACAACTCACCATTTTTATAAAATGATTTCTCTTCTACATAAGGCTCCGTAAACACGTGAACATTTTCCGGAAACTCAATTGCTGCCCAGCTTCCCCCTAAATGATCGTGGTTACCGTGAATAATAAAAACAGGGATATCGTACTGCGAAAGTCTCTTCATTTGCTCGCGCACAAACACTTGCGCTCTCAAACTTCTCGTCTCCGCATCATACAAATCCCCGGCTAGCAATAAGAAATCAACGCGCTCTTGAATCGCTTTATCAACAATACGCTCGAACGATTCAAACGTACTCTGCTTCATTCTCTCCCAAACAGACTGCGGTACATTCATCTCCATCCCTTTAAATGGACTATCCAAATGCAAATCAGCCGCATGTATAAACTTTACTTGTTTCACAAATAACGATCCTTTCTATGTTTCAAAAGTTTCACCTTATTGTAACACGCAATGTCATATATTTCTTTGCATATTCTAGTGATTTATGCCAAAATAGTTATAAGATTCTGATTTTATTATTGGAGGGAATTTTCATGGGAGTATACGTTCTAACAGTCTTTGAAAAAGATGGTTCTAAAGCATTAGACGAATCATTCGAGGCGGCAACTGAAAAAGAAGCGAAAGCAAAAGGTGAATCTATTTTAAAAGAAAAAGGATTGTATGAGAAAACACATCGCTGCACATCTTCTGCAGGTAAGCTCGTTTTATTCCAGCGCTAAAAAAAGAAGCGTCATCCGCTTCTTTTTCACTCTACTATATCTTCGTCACACCACGTAAACACCACATCTAGAATGCGATTACCGATACGTACGCGTTTATTCCATTTACCTGTTTGGATCTGATGTTGCAATTCTGCTTTCATCTTTTCCGTCCAGTCGTGAATCGTTTCACTACCGTCGTACGGATATACGCTCGGAAACTCTTTCTGCAATAGATGCAAGCTCTCTGCATCAAAATGAAAATGGAAGAAGTAGTTTGCTGTAAGCGATGGTTCTTGTAATCGTAAAAAATGATCATCAATTTGCTTTCTATTTCTATAGAAAGTAAAGATATTCACTTTACCACTCGTAATTTGGTCAATTTGAATTTCGTGCTTCTCTATAATCACGTCTTGTCCACCTCGTTGTATACTATCTTTAGTATATATGTCTTTTGCAACAAAGTTAACCATTTTCGTGCGAAATTCATTTCCTTCATTATAATTCCTGTACCTCCATATGCAATCAGGATAAATAAAAACAAAGTTGAAGGGGAGCGATCACATGTATTTCGGAAGCAAAGGTTGGTATGTAAAAGAACTTAAAAAATTAGGTATCCGTACTTATGAAGGTAAAAAACTAGAATCTTATCGTACGCATGTGTTATCTAGTTTACTTGAGAGAATGAAGAAGGCTTCGGCTTAATTGATGTAGGAAGCAACTACGGTTGCTTCCTTTTTATATAGTGGAAAAAAAGAAATAATTCTATCTTAACGTTCTATCTTTACCGTTATACTCTCTTGATAAAAACCACCCATTATTAACTGAATCTCTATTACCAAATCTCTTTCTAGATAATCATTCGTACATACTTTAAATTTCCCATACTTATTAACCCGTCCGCTTCCAACATACATATCACCACTTGTTATGACAATTGTTGAATGAGGTTCTGCACGACCCAACACAAAATTATGACCATATTCCACAGAAGCTATCGTTATTTTTTGATGCATATTATTAATTGAACCTATACATTTCTTTTTACGCAAATTAGCATTACTTTCTTCAGCCCTCGAAAACGCTAGATTCCTGTTAATCTTTTCTGAAGACGAAGCAACATTCCCCAGCCAAATAAACCTATCAAATGTAGTAATAAGTAGAAACATCTACGCTAACTCCCCCATTCTTCCTTTCCCACATTAAAAACGTCTGTGTAATGCAATTAGAGCGTTCTTAAATCTCTCATACTTTCTAAAGCATAACATGAGAAAATAATAAAAAAATCGTACAAAAGGGCAAGCCTATAATGTACGATTGGGCATATATAACGTTTTAAAAATGAATTAACTTCCTTTCAATAGATACAGCTACTGCTTCTGACCTTGAATTAACACCTAATTTATTATATATATTTGTTAAATACGCTTTTACTGTTCGTTCAGCTATTCCCATATCGAATGCAATTTCTTTATTCTTATTTCCACGCGCAATAGCTTTCAACACAAACAATTCTTTTTCTGTTAAATTATTTTCTTCAACCTTATCAGCATATACTTCTTTCCTTTTATAATTCACTATCTTTTCCATAATATTAGGTTGTAGTAAAATCTCACCTCGAATAGCCGCTTCCAATGTTCGAAACAAATTCTCACGATCCGTATCTTTTAGCAAATATCCTTTTGCTCCTAGCTCAATTCCCTTTAACATTAATTCATCTTCGTTATAAGTTGTTAATATAATAATCGGCGTATGATTTTGTTTTTTATTTAAAGCCTCAATTGTTTCTAAACCACTCATTTTAGGCATATTTAAATCCATTAAAATAACATCAGGTTTCTTTTTTTCTATGAAAGAAAGGGCTTCTTCTCCGTTTGCAGCCTCACCTATAATTTGAAATGAATCACTCGTTTCTATTATTAATTTCAGACCTTCCCTTACAACGAAATGATCATCCACAATTAATACGTTATACTTCATCGCTATCTCCTTCATTATTAATAGGTACTTGAATACACACTTTCGTACCCTTCATCTTTTCACTCAATATATGTATTTCTCCATTAATCAATCGAACTCGCTCATTTAAGCCAATTAAGCCGTAATGTCCAGGATTCTTACCGATATATCCAGTGTCAAAACCAATTCCATTATCTTCAACTTCAATAGTAAGTTTTTCAAGGTTATCACTATATTCAACTTTCAAATTTACATCTTTTGCCTGTGAATGTTTTGCGATATTCGTTAAACATTCACTAATTACATATAAACAATGTTCCTTTACTAATCTTGAAATATGCGGGGGACTTTGAATAGTAAATCTCACATGTATAGACGTAGCCTCAGAAAAACGTTGAACTTCTTCCTCTACAGCTTTATTAAATGAATTAGTAGTATGACGCAAATCATCAATAACCAGCCTTGCGTCATGTAAAGTTTGTCTCGCTCTTATCATAGTTTGTTTCATAATCTCTTGCGATCGCCCTGTATTCCCTTTTTGCATATGGGCTTCTATTGCTTCCAATTGCATAATTAAGCTCGCTACACCTTGCGCTAACGTATCATGTAAATCCCTTGCCATTCGTTGCCTTTCATTAGCTAATGTCAATTCTTCTACTCTCATATATGCAGACTCTAACTCTTGAATGTAGCTCTGTATACGATTACGTGCATCATATTGCTGCTTATTAATATAAGAAAAAGGAATAATAATTGCTAGTACTAAAAGGAACATAGAGATAAGAATAGCTACTTTATTCACACCATAATTCATACTAATCGCAGTACAAAATATGGCATACATGAGAGTGAAAACCGCCATTACTTTAAATATATTGTTATAAACATATAAACTTTGGGCAATTAAAATAGGGGTTAATCCAACAAAAATAGCTATTGAACCATTTGGTACAATAAATGCAGCAAGAAACACAATGAAGAGTTGTACAAAAAAGAAATACAACAATTGTCTATTCTTTAATGAACTTGCATACCAATGAAAGATAGTATGAATAACAATAATTATTGTGAAGAAGAAACTATCCATTGAGAGAATATTATTACGAAATTCTAAAAGCATTGAAGCTATATATACGAGTGTAATCCATAAAACAATAAACCTTCTTGGAATAAATACCGCTTCCAATACATTTGTATCCACGTCTATATTTGAATTCATTTTTTTCATATTCGACCTCCACCATTATATTATACAAGATGCAGCTTACATTTTGATAAAGTGAAACTTTAATTAGTGGGGCTTTCTCCCATCCCCATTACAGAATACAAATATGAAATATTGCATATCGAAATGCATTGATATAATTGTAAGCGCTCACTATAATAAGCGTATAAAGATTTATTGTATCTTACCCTTAAAAAAGGAGGCACTCATATGGAAATCGCAATGGCAGTTTTAAAATTTGTAGGTGGAGTAATTCCATTAGTTCAAGAACTTTTAAAAGCATTCATGTAAGGTTATCATTCAGCAATTATCTATAATAATTATCATACAAATGATCTGTATATCAAAAGCAAATTGATATACAGATCATTTGTGTGAGAAAACTTTATACGAGAACTATGTAACCTAGTAGAACAATAATAATGCATCTATCTCAAGTTAGAAAAAGACGCTCACAAGAGCGTCTTTTTCTTATATTACTACGTATTCAGAAGAAACCGATTTTATCAAATAGATAAACGAAGAATTTCTGTTCCCTTTTATTTTTTGATAACCAAATAATCACTCCAACCAAAAATGCTATAATTAATCCTATCAAACCAAGGGGGAACATTTATCGTGCACGGAAAACACATTCAATTTCACAAGTTTGGCAACCCAAAAGATGTATTACAAGTTGAATATAAAAATATAGAACCACTAAAAGAGAATGAAGTTTTGGTCCGTATGTTAGTTAGACCGATTAATCCATCTGACTTAATTCCAATAACCGGAGCGTACGCTCATAGAATTCCTTTACCTAACATACCTGGTTATGAAGGTGTTGGTATTGTAGAAGATGTAGGTGCGGGCGTTACGAGAGACCTTATCGGTAAACGTGTTTTACCGTTACGCGGAGAAGGTACTTGGCAGGAGTATGTGAAGACGTCAGCTGATTTTGTAGTCCCTATCCCTGATTCCATCGATGATTTTACAGCGGCGCAAATGTATATTAACCCTCTTACGGCGTGGGTTACTTGTACAGAAACGTTAAACTTACAGAGTAATGACGTTTTATTAGTGAATGCTTGTGGATCCGCTATTGGACATCTATTTGCGCAGTTATCACAAATTTTAAACTTCCGATTAATTGCTGTTACAAGAAATAATAAGCATACAGAAGAATTACTGCGCCTTGGTGCTGCATATGTAATTGATACTTCCACTGCCCCGCTTTATGAAACTGTTATGGAATTAACAAACGGGCTCGGTGCGGATGCTGCAATTGATTCTATCGGGGGATCGGCTGGAAATGAATTAGCTTTCTCCTTACGTCCAAACGGGCACTTTTTAACGATCGGTCTTCTATCAGGAATACAAGTAAACTGGGCAGAAATTGTCACGAAAGCCAAAGTACACGCGAACATATTTCATTTACGACATTGGAATAAAGAAGTGTCACCATATAAATGGCAAGAAACGTTTCGTCACTTAATTCGCTTAGTAGAAAATAAGCAATTGTGTTTTATGACGGTACATTCTACGTATGACTTAGCAGATGTGAAAGCAGCAGTTGATGTTGTGCAGTCCGCTGAGAAAACGAAAGGGTAACTAACTGTTACGATTTATTTAACCAATTATAACGAAAGTTAATTAAATATATCAGTAAGCCCTGCTAGTCAAGTGATTGGCTAGTAGTGAGGGTTAACTGCGGGCAATCCCTAAAGCTGATTGAACTACAACGTGGCTAGAAATAGTGAGCGTGAATGTCGCGAAAGCAGAAAAAATCAATCAGATCGTGCAAGGTTAAATCCTAAACACTAGAACAATGGGTCTTCCGCCTCGAATCATCTAAGTCGAAATGGATAAGATGAACGTTCAACGACTATCTCGTATAACTGACGAGAGTACATCACAAGCCTATGGTGGTGGAAAAATCCTCTATCTCTAAGTAGATAAACATATAGTCTGCGCTCATGTGAAAACATGAGAAGTTCATAAGAGAACTGGCTAAGGAGTTGCGCCCTTAGTTGAACGAGATAAATTTTATTGAATCTATCAAACTTTATTGATTTTATCGAACGTACGTGCTGTGTTTGGTTCGATGAGGTGAGAATAATAATGAAATTTTCACGAGTTAGTCAAGTATCGGAATTAACAGGTTTGCATCCGAGTGGTCTCAGGAGAATGCTGGTGGAACACGCTACGATTCAGAAGAACAAATCTTTCATTAAAGGAGTTACATTCTGATGATATTGGCGAAGAAAGTTAGACTAATTCCAACGCCTGAACAAGAAAAAGTGCTTAGAAACCATGCTGGTGCTGCAAGATTTGCTTATAACTATTGTAAAAGAATGAGTGATAGATATTATAAGCTATTTGGAAAATCTGTTTCACAGTTAGCTTTACAGAAACGATTTACAAAGATCAAGAAGCAAAAGAAATATGAGTGGTTAAAAGACATTAATGCACAAGTTCCTAAACAGGCTTCAAGAGATTTTGATGCGGCGAGAAAAAATTCGTTCAAAAAGTACAAAAATGGTTCTCACACTTCTTATAAATCCAAAAAAGATGTAATCCAAGGATTTTATGCTAATTATGAAAGACTGATTATAGGAAAGAAAGTAGTTCACATTCAGTCTATTGGAGAAGTGAAAACAAGCCAACAACTACCAAGAAATAAAAAACCATCCAATCCAAGAGTTACCTTTGATGGTCGTCACTGGTGGATTAGTGTAGGGTTCCAAGAAGACTTTGAATTACAAGAACTAACGAATGAGTCGATTGGTGTGGATGTTGGTTTAAAAGAGCTTTTTGTAGCTTCTAATGGTATGAAAGAACGAAATATAAACAAAGATGCCAAGGTTAAAAACTTTTGAAAAGGAAAAAGTCAGCACAAAGAGATATGTCTAGGAGATTTAAAAAAGGTGCAAAAATTCAATCTGCCGGATATGAAAAAGCGAAAGCTGAGCACCTGCGGTTATCTAGGAAAATTACGAATATCCGAACTAACCATATCCATCAAGCAACAGCTAAATTGGTGAAAACCAAACCAATCAGGATTGTTGTGGAAGACTTATCTATTTCAAACCTGTTAAAAAACAAAAAACTATCGAAAGCATTTTCATTTCAAAAATTAAACTTCTTCTTTCAATGTTTGTCATACAAGTGCGAGAAGTACGGCATTGCGTATGTAAAAGCTGATAAATGGTTCGCTTCAAGCAAGATTTGTTCATATTGCGGCGTAAAATACGACCATTCAGTTCAACCAGAAGGACAGTGGAGTTTAAAAATACGTGAGTGGTGTTGTGTTTCATGTAATAGCCATCACGATAGGGATGTAAATGCTACGATAAATTTATCAAGATGGGTAAAATAAATGCTTGATAATAGGAGGTAACGATACTGCCTCGTGTGGAGTGTTATACCCCTCGTCCCTTTGGGGCTGCGAGAACACTTTGAAGCACTAACTTGTGTAAATTTGATTGAATTGTATAGATTTAGTTAAGTTTATCGTATCGGAAAGTGTTTTTGACGAGTTATTAAATGCAAAAGAAGAAGTCTTTTGCATTTACCTTTTAAATAGACTAGATAGTACGTTTAGCAGTCTATAATTGCAATTTTTTGGTACAATTATATTGAAAGGTGAAAGGAGCTTCTAACATGTGGCTAATTTCGGCAATTTGGCCTATTATACTAGTCGGGGGGATTGTAGTATTTGTAATAAAAAGATTGGAACATAAATATAAGCACGGCAATTTGGGTAAGAAAAAATCAAATGAGGCTCAAATTTTATTAGACAGTTTAATACCAATGGCAATGCTTTTAGGGTGTTTGATCGGTATTATTGTCGGCATATTTTCTCCTGATTCTTTACTACTTTCAATTAGTTTAGGATCCGGAATAGGCTATTTATTTGGATTTTTCGCCTATGAATTTTATAGCAAGACAGCAAAAAATTTTTGTTAAGCCACAAGGAATAAGCGGGACAGTACATAGTGATCATATAAAATATGTAACTGTCCTTTATTTTTGCATCAATGTTATCAATTTTTCTTCCACATCCTATACACCTTTTTTATTGATGTTTCTCTCCTCTTTCTTTCGCATATCCGCTTTTTTGTTCTTCTCGGCTCTATAACCAAAGTAAAGTAGCGCACATGTAGTAATAGAACCTACAATGTATCCTAAAAAGCCTCCTAACCAAAACATAAAAATTGCCCCCAATCCATTATAAATTTTATGTAGTAGACATCTGTAAACCGCTCTCGGTACCTCGGTTTTTTATTACAGATTGGAAAATCCCCTTAACCATTCCATCCATGAACATTCTGTCTTCTCTATTTTGATTATTATCTATAAAGTTATTTATACCACTAATTCTTCCATTATCTCAAATAACAACTTTATTATAAAGTTTGCACTCACATTACATATATGTAGCATCACTGTTTCTTTTTTCATCTCGCCCTTACAACTGGAGTTTACTTCTATAACTTAAAAACAAAAAACCCCCTCAAAGCATAAACTTCAAGGGGTGAGCCTGTTTTTTATTTACTTATATACGTACAGCTGTACCACTTACAGCAACCATTAACATTCCATCACGAACAACTTCGTAATCTACGTCAACACCAACGATAGCGTTCGCACCTTTTTGTTTTGCAAGTTCTTTCATTTCATCCATTGCGATATCACGAGCTTCTTTTAGCTTGCTTTCATACGAACCAGCACGACCACCGACAACATCACGAACAGAAGCGAATAAATCGCGGACAATATTTGCACCCATAATAGCTTCACCATTTACAATATCGATATACTCAATAATTTCTTTACCTTGAATTCCAGACGTTGTTGTTACAATCATGACTGACACTCTCCTATAAATTATAATTTTTGATTAGCTTTCTTATATCTTTATTATGACATGGAAAAAGTAACTAATCTATTGAATTACCTTACAGGAGTGTGACAATTTTGTAATAATAAAACGCGCTTTATGTTTCATTTTAATAAAGCGCTTTAATATTGGGATACATAAACGATTCTCTATTTTCTTTCCAATCCTTTTCTACTTCTTTAAAAGTTGGTCGCCCTAATTCTTTATTATTTTCATGTTTACTAAACCATTTTTTCACATACTGATCTCCATTTTTATTTTGAACTGTACAAAGGAAACTATTACTACTATCCTTTAATATTTTTACAATCACGAATAGACACCTCTTCCCTGCTCAATATCATAATAGGACTTGATCTTTTACTATAAGCCCTTCCTCTCTTATAGTCATACGACTCCTCGGTCGCGCCAAAGTTGTAAGATCAAAAATAATATTTACTTTGTTTACATTTTATTTAAAGAAATCAGAGTTATAAGCATTATGCTTATCAAATATTTTATAGATTTCTAACTTATCATCTAATTTTGCATCTACTAAAATTAATATATTGCCATCGTAAATGTATTCTTCATACTTTTTAGCATGTTCTTCTGGAATTCCTAATCCTATAAATGCTCCTATTAAACTTCCAGCTCCTCCGCCAATACCGGCTCCTCCAATAGCTGCTGCGATTGGTCCTGCTGCTACGATTGGACCCATTCCAGAAACGGCAAGTATACCAAGACCTGTTAATAAACCACCGAGTCCGCCTGCTACTCCTCCAGCTACAAGCCCTGTCGCTGAAAAGATATCTGCTTTATGTGCAGTTTCGCTATTCACTTTTTCACCCGATTTTTCTTCCAGATGTTCAATTTCCTTTTGATCCTTTGCAATAGCTGAAATGTTATTTGCTGAGTATCCTTTATCATTTAATTCATTAATAACGAGTGCCGCATCATCAATTGTTCTAAAAACACCTACTATTTTTCTATCTACATTCATAACTATTAACCTCCTAAAGTTTTATATAATGTATCTTTATTTTTCTTCATTTCTGTATACACTAATCTTCTTATTAACATAACCATTTACGAAAAAAGCGAATAGTAAAAGCACTACAAGTGAACTACTTAACAAGTAAATTAAATCAAATGTAATATTAATCATCATTTCATTCATGTATACCAGGCTCCTTTTTATTTAAAGTAAAAGTATATTTTGATAGACTAATCTACTAAACATAGACATCTTACAATTCATCTTCAGTTAATCTCTTTGTAGTATATGTATACCCTTCCTAACCTTTTCTAAACGTAAAAAAACTATAATTATATTTTTCTTATTTATATGTTTAACATTTTTTAAAACGGGTATGTTTATATTGTTATGCTTACTATATGGAAAGGAATATTACGATGAATGTCATTCAATCTACTACTATTTCTTATAATGAAACACCTACAATAACGCAGATTCATCATTTTTATGCTTTAATGACAACATTTCAAACGAATGTATTTATAGGTAAACATGGAGCACTTACTTCTATTAAAAACTTAAGCACATTAGTATCCTTTTTCCTTACTGTCAAAAAGAAAGAACTTGTATTATTTATCTTTGAAGGAATAGATGCAAAAAAAGCTTTAAGAACACTTTTTCCTGCTTAAAAGTTTTATGATCCCCCTATTCCCTCGATTGTTACTTTTCATATATAGTTTTATATTTCAACATGATTTCCTCTATGAAAAACGAACCCCCTAATACAATAGGGGGATTTCTAGTTTGGCCTTACGAAAACTGATATAATATATATTACGTTTTCATTCTTTACGATTGAAAACTTTTAATAATCTTGAAGGTAGGAATTTTTGATGAAATCGAAAGCAAAATTTAGTATTCGTTACAAAATTATGGCTGGTTATTTAGTTATCATTTTGTTCTTACTTATTTCTTTCATTATGCTAAACAATGAGATTTCCAGTTTACAAAAATCTCGTAATTTTATTATTAAGCACGATTTTAAAGTTCTTAATTTAACGAATCAAGTGGAGAAAGATTTACTCACAATTGAAAATAAAACGAAAGGATTTATCACTTCTAATGATGCAAATTACGTTCAATCCCTTAACGCTGCGGAAAAGGATTACGAAAAACATTATCAAGATCTTTTCTCATTATTAGAGGATAACCCATCTCAGCAAGAAAAATTAAAACAGATTAACGAAAACATTACTAGTTGGATTAATAAAGAGATTCACCCACTCATTACAAATAATAATAGTAATAATGTACAAACAATCGACACGACTCAAATTCAGTCCTTACAGTCACAGGTAACTAACTTCCGTAGCACTGAGGAGCAATTAACGAAAAAAAGAGCAGCACAATTAGATACTGAAAATAATAAATTAGAGATTTGGTTATACAGTTTATTGTTCTTACTTTCTTGTATTTCTATTATCATTTCACTCTATATTTCGAATTCCATTACAAAAACGATTAAAAATGTAATTCAAGCTATTAAATCCATTTCTTCTAAAGAAAAAATTACGGAAAGAATTCATGTAAACACACGTGATGAAATAAAAGATCTAGCTCACACAACGAACCACTTACTAGACGAAATATCGAAAAGAGAGTGGTTGCAAACCGAGCTTGCAGAATTAATTTTAATGTATCAAGGTGTATCTTCTATTGAGATGTTAGGTAACAAAATTCTTAGTGGGGTTATACAAAAAACGCAAACTTCTTGCGGTGCATTTTATGTTCGTGAAGAAATTGAAGACACTGTCTACTATGTGAAGAAAGCTTCTTTCGCTGGTCAAGGTCCTGATGTTGGAAAACAGTCTATTAAAATGGGTGAAGGTTTCATTGGACAGTCTGCTTTAGAAAAGAAAAGTTTTATTCTCAGGGATATACCTGAAGAATTCCGTTACGTTACTACTGGATTATTAGAAATACGCCCTAAAAACCTACTAGTCATCCCTATCTTATTTGAGGATGAAGTAATTGCAGTAATGGAGTTAGTAAGTGTAACTGAGATTTCAGACTTGCATCAAGATTTAATTCAACAAACTGTTGATAATTTAGGTTTGACAATCCATAGTATTATGGGACGTATGCGAATTCAAACTCTTTTACATGAATCACAAGCAATGACAGAAGAGCTGCAAGTTCAATCAGAAGAATTACAAACGCAAGCTGAAGAACTACAAATGCAAGCCGAAGAATTACGAACAACGAATGAACAACTAGAGTCTAGAACGGAAGAGGCGGAGCAAAAGACAGCTGACTTACAAATTACTAAATCAGAATTAGAAGAAAAAGCAAGTGAGTTATTACGTAGCTCAAAATACAAATCTGAATTTCTAGCAAATATGTCACATGAATTACGCACACCGTTAAATAGTATTTTACTATTATCTGAAATGTTAAAAGAAAATCATGATAATCATTTATCCGACGATGAAATTGAATTAGCAACCGTCATTCATTCATCAGGGAAAGATTTACTTACTTTAATTAATGACATACTAGATTTATCGAAAGTAGAAGCTGGGAAACTAGATGTAATTTTTGAAGCAACAAATATAAATGACATGGCAGCAAGTATGCATCAAAACTTTTTACATATAGCTGCACAAAAAAATGTCGAATTTACGATTGAAGATAGTGATACAATTCCTGATTTATTTTATACAGATGCAAAACGGATTGAACAAATTATTAAAAACTTATTATCCAATGCATTTAAATTCACGGAAACAGGATCCGTTTCTTTACATTTCGATTCAATAGAAACAACTAATTTAAGTCCTGATATGCAATCTATCAGTAATGATTGGATGAAAATTTCGGTAAAAGATACTGGTATCGGTATCGCTAAAGAACAGCATCAACTTATTTTTGAAGCCTTTCAACAGGCAGATGGCGCAACGATTCGGAAATATGGTGGTACAGGCTTAGGATTATCTATTTGTAAAGAATTTGCTAGATTGTTAGGTGGTTGGATTACGTTAGAGAGTCATGTAGGAGAAGGCAGTACTTTCACTGTATATATTCCTAACCTTCCAAATGGATTACATGATATACAGTTATCCAATTTAGAAGTTGCAGCAACGATAGAAGATGTTATTCCTGCTGAAGTTGCGGAAGAGACTATCGTGACTCCAGAAACAAATAACGTCTTCCAAGAGAAAACTATTTTAATTGTCGATGATGATCACCGAAATATATTTGCATTACAAAATGCATTAAAAAAACAACATGCCAACATTATTACTGCACAAAATGGTATAGAGTGTTTAGACATACTAAAAAACAATACAAATATTGACCTTATTTTAATGGATATTATGATGCCGAATATGGACGGTTATGAAACGATGGAACATATCCGAATGAACTTAGGGTTACATGAAATACCTATTATCGCATTAACTGCGAAAGCAATGCCAAATGATAAAGAGAAATGTTTATCTGCTGGTGCTTCAGATTATATAAGTAAACCATTAAATTTACATCAACTTTATTCGGTAATGAGTGTATGGTTAATAAAATAAGTGAGGTTTAGTTTAAGTGGAAAATAAGTATTATAATTTTGATCCATCTGTAGATATGGATAAGCGTACGAACTTAGAAATTGAATTACTATTAGAAGCGGTATTTAAACTATCTGGCTTCGATTTCCGCCAATATGCTCGTACATCTATTTATAGAAGAATTTGTAATCGAATGCAGATCTCTAATATCCCAACCATTTCAAAGTTAATTGAAAAAGTAATTCATGAGGAAGGGTTTTTAGAACAGTTATTAAATGATTTCTCCATTAATGTAACTGAAATGTTCCGTAACCCTAACTTTTTTAAAGCGCTAAGAGAGCATGTCATTCCTGAATTAAAAAAGTATCCTGAAATTAGAATTTGGCACGCTGGATGCGCAACTGGTGAAGAAGTATTATCCATGTCCATCTTACTTCACGAAGAAGGATTAAGTGAAAAAGCTGTTATTTATGCAACAGATATGAATACAAATGTGTTAGAAAAAGCAAAACAAGCTATCCTTCCGTTAAATAAAATGCAAACTTATACGAAAAATTATTTACAAGCTGGCGGTACACAAGCATTTTCTAACTATTATTCAACAGATAATCGCTTTGCTTATTTTAATCCGTCACTTTTACAAAACATTATTTTTGCGCAGCATAATTTAGTAACTGATCAATCTTTTAACGAATTTCATATTATACTTTGCCGTAACGTTTTAATTTACTTTACGAGTAAACTTCAAAACCAAGTACAACAACTATTTTATGAAAGCTTAGGTCACAATGGATTCCTATGTTTAGGAAATAAAGAAACTCTACGTTTTTCCGATATAATGCCGCATTATATCCAATTTAATCCGAACGAACAAATCTATCAAAAAATACAATAAAAGCGTATGAAATCCTCTGTTTGGATTTCATACGCTTTTTATTTCGCATTCGTTTGTATCATAATTAGACACATATCATCTGATTGCGCTTTCTTTTGTTCTTCCTTGTAAAACCCTTCTATCTCTTCTTCTAAATCTCCCCATTTTCTTTCTGTAAAAGTACGTAATTTCTCTTCAGCCTCAAATTCATCATTTGCAATTGCTTCAAGAACACCATCTGTAAACAATAATATTTGAGCGTTCTTCTCAAAAGGTATAACTGTCTTTTTAACTTTTATTTCATCAAAAAATCCTACCGCACAACTCCCGCGATCTAGTTCAACTACATTTGTTTCATCAACTAAAACATATCCAGAAGGATGCCCTGCATTTACATATTCAACTGTTCTATCTTCTGTATTAACAACTAAGTATATAGCCGTAAAATAATAGGGAATATTATCATTTTCATTATGTAAAAGAGTCATATATTTATTTAATTCTTTAATAACGAGTTCTGGATCAATTAAACATTTAATTGTTTCACGTAATACAGACGAAATAAACATACAAACTAATGCAGCAGATACACCATGTCCCATCACATCTAATAATATAATACCGTAGCGATTTTCATCGATTTTATACCAATAATACATATCTCCAGCTAGTTTAAATGAAGGTAAGTAACTTGCTTCAATTTTTATATGATCTTCTCTTAATGGGCTACTTAATAAGTTTCTTTGTACTTGCGTAGCTAAATCTAATTCATTCCGAAGATTTTCTTCTTGTTCTTTATGCCAATTTAATTCCGATTTCAAGCGTAACGCTACACGCATACGTGCTAATAGTTCAACTTTATTTATAGGTTTGGTAATATAATCCATTGCCCCCATATCAAGAGCTTCGGCCAATTTATTTGCATCCTCTAAAGCTGTAACAAAAATAATAGGAATATCTTTAAACTTCTCCTCTTTTTGTAATCGCCTACAAACTTCAAGTCCATCAATTTCAGGCATCATAATATCTAATAGTATTAAATCAATTTCATTATGCCTGGAAGAATCTTTTCCAAACTGTATGTATTCGAAGAGCTCTTGTGCAGAATTGAGCGATACAAGATCATGATATCCGGCTTGTTTTAAAATCTTCTCAATTACAAATATGTTAACCGGATTATCATCAACAATTAAAATGGACACAAGTTATTTCCCCTTTTCTTATTTAAAATGTAAATCTATTATCATTTTCTATTTTTCTAGTATTACATACTCAGTTACAAAATGAAAATTTCCTACTCATATATATTTTTTATACAACAAAAGAACAAACCCCTAGAAATAGGAATTTGTTCTTTCACTCTATAAATTTCTACTTTTAATTTAACACCATTGCTTTATCATTTAAAAGACGATCTAATTCTTCCATATGATTTGTTTCATCTGCAATCATATCTTCTAGCTTTACAACTAATTCTGTCATATTTAATTTCGCTGCCTGTTCTTTTCTCGTTTCATAACGCTTAATTGTTTCATATTCTGATTGTCTAGCGGATTCTAACATTTCTCTAACATCTTCTACTTGTTTCACTGGTAAAGGGATCGTAGTAGGTGTACCACCTAACGTCTTAATTTTCTCTGCTAAATATAGGGCATGTCCTTGTTCATCACTAATTTCAGATTCAAAGAAAGGTTTTAACACTTGTCTATATATACCAGAAACTGTAGCTGCATTATGGTTATACATAATAATTGCTGAGTATTCTCCTGCTAAATCTTCATTCAATCCTTCGATTAGTTCTTTCACATCGTGTGACATTTTTATATCTCCTCCTATACTTAATAACTACCCCTTTTCTCATGTTTTAAACATAATGATTTTAAATTTTTATGTATCTAAAAATGCTGCTTGCTTCAATTTACTTATCGCTTGTCTTTTAATACGAGAAACGTGCATTTGTGAAATACCTAACCGTTCCCCTGTATCTTTTTGATTTAAATTTTCTCCAAATATATAATGAATAACACTCTTTTCTGTCTCATTTAATACGTTAAAAATATCCTTTAAAACGAGACGCCTTTCTGTCTCTTCATATCCTTGCTCTACTTCACCTACAGATTCAATCCTCGCTACCGAACTGCCATCAGATGAATTTTCAACTACATCATCTAAGGAAGATACGCGATAATTATTTTTCGCATCCATAATTTCTAGCACTTCCTCTTCGGATAGTCCTAAATGATCTGCAATCTCTATAATCTTGGGTGAACGCTGCAAACGATCTGTTAGCTCCTCTATCGCAAGTTTAATCTTCCCGCCTAAATCTTTAATTCGCCTTGGAACGTGAATACCCCAAGTTTTATCACGTAAATATTTCTTTATTTCGCCTACTATTGTAGGTATTGCAAACGGCTCAAAAGCATTCCCTATCGAATAATCATACCTTCTTATTGCACCTAAGAGCCCTAACATTCCTACTTGTATAATATCTTCATGCATCGGCCCACCTTTTGAATAGCGATATGCAATGGAATATACGAGATTTTTATAGTGATTAACCAATCTTTCCTGTGCTTCATCACATTGGTTTTGTTGGAAGTCTGCAATTAGTTTAATAACGTCTTCTTTAGTAAGATTTGTAGGTTGAGATTGGATTTCCATCATTCTCCACCTGCTCTCTTTGTATATATTTTGTCATTAAAACTGTCATGCCCTCATCATGCATAATTTGTATATCATCCATTAACGTATTGATTAAATATAAACCTAAACCATTTTCTGGCAAATACTCTACTGGTTTATTAATATCATACGGACCAACTTTACTTTTTAAGCTATTAAAATCAAAGCTAACTCCATTATCCGCGGCCATAATTTCTAATCGATCTTCATATAGGCCAAAGACAATTGTAATTTCTCCAACGTCTTCTTTATATGCATGTTGTACAATGTTTGTACATGCTTCACTAATAGCAATTTTCATATCTTCTATATCGTCATAAGCAAAACCCATTCGATTCGCAACACCAGCCATTGTTAAACGAATAATAGCCACATATTCTGCTTTTGCAGGAATTTTCATTTCTATCTTTTCAAATCTCTCCATCATCCCTAGTCACCTTCTTTCTACTTTTTCAAAATCCGAATTCAAATTTAATATTTCTGTTAGCCCTGTAATATCAAATAATCTTTTTAGCCTTTTAGACACACCAGTAAACTCTAGCTTCCCATCATTTCTCTTAACTGCTTTTAATAAAGCTATAAAAACTCCTAAGCCTGTACTATCCATATAATCTACGTTATGAAAATCTACTACAATATGAACCTCTTTTTCACTTGCAATAGGCATGATCTTATTTTTCAAATCTGATGCTGTATATGCATCAATTTCACCATTAAGTTGTACCGTATAACCTACATCATTTTGCAAAATATTTATTTCCAAATTCATCATTTCCGCCCCCTTATCTCAAACTACTACTATTTAATTACCCTTAAAAATTAGTTTTAAACATATTTTTTCATTTTAATTATAAATAAATTTTCTACACCTTTCTCAGCTTAATACTAAAAAAATACTACCAAATGTTTAAACTTTATAAATTTGTGTATGTATAATGTATAAACATTATTTTTAGGGGGATCTATCTATGGAAGAGCACAACTTTAAAAAGGGAGATTTCGTTCAATTTTCTTATCGACACGATCATGCTACAAAATTAGTTGGTTCCATTATTAACATACTAACGAATACAATTGTAGTTGATATAGGTAATAACGAGGACTTATCTCATATAGAGCCACGGCAGGTCGTAAGAATAAGCAGTTGTAAAAAAGTAACGATGGCTTAATACATAATAGAAAGTGTAATTTTAATGAGTGGGGGGTTCTTCATCCTCCACTCATTTCTATGTAGATTACATTAAAAAAGCATCCAAATTAGTTTAATTGGATGCTTTTTTATGTATATTTATCAGTTTATTCACTTTATAGTTATATATAATAAACTCAAGATTACTATTCATTACCATACTTACGCTTTCCGTAGCATTCTAGAAAAGAATGTAACGATTAAAATAAAGACGATTGCACCTAATAACGCCGGAAGAATAAAGATGCCTCCCCATTCAGGACCCCAATGACCAAATAACGCACTACCTACCCAAGATCCGATTAATCCGGCAATCACGTTACCAACTATACCTAACGGAAAGTCTTTTCCTGTAATCATTCCAGCTAACGCACCAATAAGTCCACCTACAATACACGTAATAATAAGTCCCACAATTAAACCTCCTATATTCGTTTTATATTGGATTCATCAAGCTTTAGTATGTAACCAAAGCTTGATGAACATATATTATTCTTTATTATCCAATTCATCGCTTATCTTTTGTTTCACTTTTCCGACTTTTTCTTTTATCGTTCCCTTCGTTTTTTCCCACTTCCCTTCATTTTTCAACTCTCTATCTTCTGTAACTTCACCAATTCCTTCTTTTACTTGTCCTTTTTTCTTTTCAACTTTACCTGTAATTTGTTCTTTTAGTCCGTTCTCACTCATATTTACAATCTCCTTTTCGTAATAGATTTATAGATTTACAGGATACAAATTTAAATAGAATACATGCATCTTCTTTCTTGTAACCATTCACCGACTCTTTCTAAATCTTTAACGAATAACAAGATTTTTCCTTCATCCAGCTTTTCTTCATAAAAGTTAGCTTCTTCCTCATTAAGTCCTAACTCTTGCATCTTATTTCTTAACTGATCTCCCGTTTTATGAAAGACATTAATAATACTTGTCCCAAGTCCCTCCTCTTTTATTCCAATCGTGTTCACGTCTGCATTATCTGCGATTCTATCTGTCCTCTCTTTCTCATGTGTTAACACGTAAATATCTTTTTGGTCTATTCCTTTCTTCACTAGATCATTCGCCGCATTCATGACCTCTTTCTCCGTAATAAATTCATATACAAAAGGTTTACTATACTTCGTTTCCATCTTTAACTTCCTCCTTTAAAATGAATTATTTGTTATATTATATGTAGTACACCTATTTTCGAAATGTTAAACATAAAATATGAAAAAAGTTATGTGAATTTTAATTTTAATAGAAAATGAACAACATCATTTACCACTTTAAAACATCTTCTTCTTACAATAACCACCTAAAATAAAAGAAAATTGTTATAATTAAACTTAAGGAGGGATACTATGAAAAAAACCATATCTATATGCGCTCTAACCGCTCTATCTTTCACTTTAATAGGTTGTACAAGCACCTCGGCTACAGATAAAGCTTCACAAGTTAAGCAAGAACGCACTCAACATACCTTTCAATTAAACTCCGCAAATATTTCAGATATTGAAATACTAAAAACAACAAATCATACTACTTCCAAATCTCAAACAGATAACGAAGAAATGATAAAATCTATCGTTTCAGCAGTTCAAAATGGAACACCTAAAACAATCACTTTAGATCAAAAAAAGAGAGAATCTGCACATTCTACTATTACCGTTACATATAAAGATGACTCAAAAGAAGAATTTCTTGTGTGGGTTAATAATAAGGAACAAATTACAATCACTAAAGATGAGAAGAAAGATAAGGTAGAAGGTGTGATAATGAATATTAAAGATGCTAAAATGATGAAGGATTTCTTTTAATAATGTAAAAAGGATCTCCTTTAAGGGGATTCTTTCTCTCTTCATACAGCCTATCGAGTTCTGCTCCTTATCATCCAAAGCAGAAATATTAATGATATATTATGAAGACGTTTATTTACGCTTTAGTTATATACCTATTGCAGAAAAGTACAACAAGCTGGACAACCTAGATTTCAAACTGTAAGATTAGATGTTGGTGAAATCGGGCAGCAAAGCATATATAGAAAATAGGTGTTAATTTTGAAAATCAATAAAAAATTCGAACCATTAATTTTTAATATCTTTATGATTTTAGGTATATCTAGTATTATCTCTTTCGTCATGGTTTCAATGAATGTTGGATATACAGCTTTATTTCTCAAATCATGGATGAAAACATGGGGAATTGCTTTCGTACTTGCATTTTTAGCTTCTAAATTACTACCCTTTGTAGTGAAAAGGATAATGAAAATATTCACTTTTGTTGAGAATGATGCTTAAAAATAAAGTGATGTACTGCGTAGGTTCATTCCAATTAAAAGAGTTTATTATCACAAAAACTTAACTTAGTAAAATGTTTCAAATCGAAGGAAGACACCTTAAAGGTTGTCTTTTCTTTATAAGTAAAAAAAGCCCGCCTATTTCCGTAGGCAGACTTTATCTTTATTACACAATACGAAAGTATACTCTCTTTTTCACTGAAATTTCATGTAATTATACATATTCATGAAAATAGAAGAAGTAAAATATACATTGTGGGCATGTTCCATACCCATCAGGCTCAGATTTTAACATGTGCAAAAATAAAAATCCCCTAAATAGCTATATAGAGATGAAGTTGTTATTACAACATATTTTCCACTTTCAACTTAGTTATCATTAGAATGCTTTTCTACAAAATCAAGGATCCTAGCATTAACTGCGTTAGAGAACTCACCATTGATTGCGTGAGATGCATTTTCTCTTAGACCTTCTAAATTAGGTACCCACATTGGAGTAGATGCACCACGTCCAGGGAGTAAGAGTATTGGTTCCTTATGTTTGTTTTCCTCTTTAGTAAAATAATAAGCACAAATTGTGCCATATTTCTTTTCTATATCTTTCGTATCGTTAGGTTTTGGAAGAAGTGCCATTGATTCATCGTAGGCACTTTGAAAATCTTCCTTTCCTTTTTCAAATGTAAAGTGACCAATCTTATTATCATCCCTCTTCATTTACTTACTCTATTGCTTCAATTTGGGATCCTAATTGATGTATATCTTAAATCATTCGAATCTTACCTTTATATATAAAATAAGCTTCCCATTAAGCCTCCATGTGCTATGTTGTTTACAGTATTTTTATCTTTTGAAATACCTCGTATTAATGTTCCAGAATACTCATTATTAAAAATATAAGTTGCATAATTGATTTCAGTATCTAAATATGACACCTTATCATCTTCAACATACGGCATTAAAATTTTTGGGGATTCTACCCTTTCTTGAACAAGGTATTTTCTATTTGATTGAAAAATATTTGCTAGCTGTAATTCCCATGCATTTTGATTCATTCCTTTTCCTATAACAACACCATCTCCCCCATATCCTCTTAGGGGTTTAAGGACAAAGGTATCTTTTTTATTTATAAGCAAATTATGCAGTAAATAATCTTCACCTTCATAATTAACTAATTTATCTTTTTCAAGAAATCTAGACCAAGGAATACATCTATTTATAACTTGTTTTTCTTCCTCATTAAACATATATTGATATTCTAAATCGGATAAATAAGCAAAATTACCCTTATTGCTATATAAATCCGTATGAATACCATTGGTAATTATTAGATTATCTAAACGACATAATTCTAAAATTCTCTTAATCTCCCCTTTATCGCCTTTGATATCATCTAATAAAAAAAGTCGAAATAAAATATCAATTTTCTCGCCTTGAGTAAATAAGTTTCCTTCTCTAATTTCTATATTTTCTTGGTGACATATCACGGCTTTTAACCCTTCAGCTATAAATAATTGCTTCATTTCCTCATGAGCATATATATATTGCATCATGTCAGGGTACCAATCCATTATCCCAATTGTCACTTGTTTTTTATTTAGTTTATTTTTATTTATTATATCTTTAAATACTTTTACTATTTCTTTGTTTGGATCTTTAAATTTCCAATTATCAGAATCAAAAAAACCCTCTTTTAATATCATGTTGTTCAAATTGCCAATTTCAGTACCACCAACACTACTTTCAACATTAAACTCTATAATTTTATAGCCACTGTTTTCTAAAATCATATCACTTCTTGCTAACATACCATCATTATTATGAAGTGTTGTTTCTATCAACTCTCTTTCTTCTACGCTGTACCCTAATTTATCAAATAATTGAGCGTTGTCTTCCTTGGACAAACGTTGATTAAGCGATACAATTAAATCCAAAATTGTTTTACAATCTACATTTATCTTTTCTAATTCCTCTTTCTTTTGGACAATTGGAACTGAAAAAATAGGTGTTTGTGTATTAAAATAAAAAAGTCTTTTTTCTATAATCTCTGAAAAAATTTTATTATGATATTTTATAGCATTTTCTTCGTTTTCCTTGAAATATGAAGTTAAATCTTCAGCTATTTTTATCATTTTAGTACCAACCTACCTTTTGCTAAGTTAATACTATATTCAATGATTTCCTTGCATATTTCTCTCCCCTCTTCAACAGATAAAGGATACCATCCTGGACAATTGTTTACTTCAAACACATAAAATTGATTATTGTACTCAATAATATCTACTCCAGATAAGGATAGACCAATAGCATTAGAAGCTTTTAAAGCTATTTCTTTTAATAATGTATAATCTTTTACAACTTCAATATTTGCTCCCATTGCCACATTTGCTTTCCATGTTTTTTCATTAGGAATTCTTCTAAATGCATAAAATACTTCATTCCCCATTGTAGTAACTCGTATATCCCCATCAGGATGAGGAATATATTGTTGTACTAAAAGGTTTTTGTACTTTGATAATAAATTTTCTACAATAGGTAAATAACTCTCAAAATCTTCATTAATTCTTTCTACATCAGTCCCACCATAACCAAATGACGGCTTTATAACTATATTTTTATATGTCAGCCATAAATTTTTTATCTCTTCTACTGAATGAACTAGAAAAGTATCTGGAACATTCACACCACATTTAGTTAATAGTTTTTGGGTAATCATTTTACTTTCCGACATATAGTAATTATCGAAATTCTCATTTATACAATCTGTATACTCCTGAATGCTTTTCAATAATTCTAAATCCTGTTGATAGTATTCTGGCCTAATTTGCGCTCTTGATATAATAGTGTCAAATTCTTTTAAATCTACATTAAACACTGTTAATTTAAAATCATTATTTATTACAGTCATTTTGACATCCTGTAGACTAAATAATAAACTATCATAACCCAATTCCTTTGCTATTTCATCTAGTTGTTTTGATTCGTATTCTTCATGATCCCAACCCATAATTCCAATTTTCATTTGTTATCCCTCCTAATATTATTTTTTTAGCATTCCTATAATCTAAACTATTTTAATAAAATCGATGTGTTACCTCTGTAAAAGAATAAATCAATACAGACGAAGTAATTACTAATGATATAACCATTATTTTCAACAAAAGAATATTTTCACAATAATAACTTTCTATCAAACACTTACCTTTGATTATAATCTCTGAATAAAATCCTACTTGTTAAGGCTTTCGAATAGATGAAGTGCCTTATCTTCTATTTTTTTTGCATTTATATCCCCTTTACCCACAACCATATATTCAATAGTTTCAGTTCTTGCAAAATCCTCAGTTAAAATAATTACGCCCTCTTGATACTCCTTCGTTACCAATAAATTATCCTGCTGTAATAAATCCAATAATTTTGCAAGGCTTTTCCCAGCTTTAATTTTATTTCTGGTAAGGATTTTGTAATCTTTAGCGTAATTTTCCCCGTATAATTTTTGAGCTAAATAATGAATATGACTGCATCCACCATTTCTACCATTAATTTCACTAATCATTAGCTTCCCATCATCTGTTAATAATCCATCAATATTAATATTACCTTCATATCCACGTTCACGAGCAACATTTGCCAATGCAGTAGAACTTGAAATAAATTCTGCTAATGTATATGGGTCCATGTTTGAAGTAGGAATTTCAAAACCATTCCATACTGGTTCCATTCTCATATCTCCAAAATTTAACAACAAAGGTCGTAAATTTTGTCTTGAAACGGCAAGTTCTGAATAGTAAACTCCCACCGTTTCATAATATACTTCTATTACTAATGCTGTGTTGCGAAATCCTATTAGTTTACTCCATAAATAAGAAACGGTCTCTTCTATAGGTATATTTGGATCGTAATAAATTGTTTCAAAGGCACCTTTAGATTCTTTTTTATCAATGTTTTTCGTTAAAACTATATTTCCATCTCCCCCTGCATTTACATCTTGCTTTACAATTACAGAACCTGTTTTTGTTATTAGGGCTAGAATGGCCTTTTGAAGCTCATTTTTAGAATAACAATTCATCCCTTCTGCTACAGGAATATTGTGGGAAGCTGCAATTCTTCTAAACTCTACTTTACTATTTAGTACTTCAGACCCACCTTGTAATAGAAATTCAACTGTATGTGGATAAACGTTTGTATTCATATGTTGTGCAAATTGTGCAACTGCACGGTCAAAATAATATGGTAAAATCCCTATGGAATCATTACTTCCTGCTAATCCCCTTACTTTTTCATATAATCTCTCATCTGTTAATATATCAAATGTTAGTAATTTTGTTTTCTCCTCCTCAGAATCAGGTGGAGATAATATACTAATCTTGTCCGGATTAATCCTTAGAAGTTTACACATATATTCTTGAAATTCTCTTGAAATAGAATAAGGAAGTAAAAGAATATCACCCTCTTCCACAAACCAACTTAATCTATTTGCGACTATAGACGCACTTGCTAACATGTATGGAGTGTGATTTTTTGTTTCACCCACTAAGGATTCTCCATCTACGTTACCAATAATAATTTTCCGACTAGCTTTTTTTTGATGTTCTAGATTATTATCTTTTTTCATTAATATTTCCACTTATTAAACCCCCGTTTCTTTTTCCATGTTTAAGGAAATGACATTTTGTTTCGTATTTAGCCTACTAATTAACCAACAAGTAAAACATGTAATGCCACAATAAATAATCCATGGATAAATAGAATTCATTTCCATAAGCCACATTCCAATATAATTTCCGATTAGGGTTCCTCCTGCAAAAGAAATTTCAAACAATCCAAAATACCCTCCAGTATTGTTTCCTTGACTATAGTCTGCAACTGCCATATCTGAACTTGGTAAGATTAATGTTTCTCCCAATGTAAATACAACTATAATTAATACTAGCCACACTAAGGATTGAGTTAGTGGGATTAATATAAAACTAGCAGCACAAATTAACATCCCTATTTTTATTAAGTTTAGTGCTTCATGTTTTTCAAAATATTTTCGTAAGAAAAACATGAATATTAGACCCGTTATTCCATTTGCAATAAATATAAAACTAATATACTTTTCACTTTGGGTAATATTAAACACATGTATCGGGATCGATATTGTTAATTGTGCAAACATCGCCCAAAATAACATCATTGCAGAAATATATTTTAAATATGCTTTATTACCTATAATTTCTTTTATACTTTTTAATACATTAGTAGTTGTAGTCTGTGTTATGAAATGTTTATTAAACATAAATAATGTAACAAAAATACAAACTAATACTAAACCACTAATTATAAATGGTGTAGTAGCATCTATTCCGAGTAATAGGGCAGCAAATAACGGACCTAAAACAGCACCTGCATTTAATGCTTGATTTAAATAGGTAAAAATTCTTTTTCTATTTTTTGAATCTTGTGTAGCAAAAATTGATGTAACAGAAGGATCATAAAAAGCCCCTCCTATCCCAGTTAATGCAGATGCAAATACAAGCCCCCAAAAATCTGTAAATAGTCCATAGCCAATAAACCCAAATGCTCTAATCGCTATGCCAATAAACAAGGTGAGTCGATGACTAATTCTATCCCCTAATAGACCTGTTACAATAGGAAGTGCTCTACCACAAATCAGATTCGCTGAAATAATAGTACCAACTTCTATTGGCGTGAATTTAAGATTAATTGATAGATAAACTACTAAAAAAGGACTCACCATGAAAGTACCAGCATTCATTAGGAATGCTGATACAATCAAAATTTTTATATGGAGAGGAAGTTTTTCTTTATGTTCCCTCATTTGACCAATTCTTTCTGTGCTAAATTCTTTAGGAATTTTTCCTTATCAATAATAAAACGAGTATGATATCCCTCTACTACCTTATCGTGAAAATCATAACCTACAACTTTAAAAATCAGCTTTTTTCCACTTACTTCTACAAGCTCACTTTCAATATTTATAGTATGCCCCATTGGAGTAGCAGCTAAATGTTTCATCTCATGCGCATATCCTACTGTCATTTGGTTTGTGCTTAATTCGCTTTGTTCAATTGTTTTCATGCAGCTTAATTCAGTCAGCCATAATAATACTGGCGTCGCTAATACCGGTACATCATTCCTCCAATTGGTAGCAAGTTCATTTTCTGATATCTCATGGGTAAACTTACTTTTTAAACCCGCAATTAATTCCATACAACTGCCTCCCGATTTTGATATATTTTTTGCATTTGATTAAACATATTAACTCTTTGAATATCACTAGTTCCCCCTGCTATTCTAGTTCCTGCAGAATCTTGGAATAGTTTAGATATTTGACCTACCATATACCCACTATGACCATGTATTTGCATTACATGTTGTGCTGTCTGGAAAAGAGACTCAGTTCCAATATATTTAGCCATTGAACACATTAAAGACGCCTCGTCATCATTTTTTATTAATTTTTCTAAAGCAGAATAAGTAATTAATTTTGTAGTTTCTATGTTCATTTTTATATCTGTTAGCTTCTGTTGTATATATTGATGATTTGCAATTGGAGTTTTAAACGCTACCCTGTCGTTAGAATATTCCAAACTTTTAAACATCAATCCTTCCATAAATGCAGCAGCAACCAGTCCATATAAAAGTCGATCCAAAGAAATCATATTATATAAAGTTTGTAAGCCATCCCCTGGGTGACCTAATATAGATTTATTCGTGATACTCACGTTATTTAAATAAATATCACCTGTTGGACTTGTCCGATTTCCGAACATATCTTCTTTTTCACCAAAACTTAAACCTTCCAGGTCTTTTTCTAGGATAAATAAAGTAATATCTTGTTTCCCCAATTCTGGAATTCTTCCAACTAGAACAACAATATCCGCGATTGGTGCATTTGTTATATGCGATTTTTTACCATTAAGAATAATTTGGTTTGCATCATATTCACCAGCTGTACGGATTCGTGCTACATCGGATCCACCTGTTGATTCTGTAATAGCAGTTGCACCAATCTTACCGTTCATCAACTCATTTAAATAATAATGTTTTTGTTCTTCTGTTCCATGTAAAAGAAGAACTCGTAAGCAACCAATATGAGCAATTATAGATAATAAAAACCCTAAATCTGTAGAGCGTGATGCTAACCCTTCAAGGGCTGCCGAAAATTCCCACCAAGACATTCCTAATCCTCCATACTCTTCTGGTACGGGAATTTTCCAGATTCCTTCTTTAGTAATTTGATTCCATGTTTCAAAATCAAACGATCTGTTCTGATAACATTCTGCTGCGTTTTCATTTAATGTTGTGCTAAACTGGGTATATTTTGTCTTCATTGCTTGCTGAACACTATTCCAATTAAATTCCATTAAAATTCCTCTTCTCTATTTATAATTTATTATTTTAAAATACAGAATATTAATTCCGTATCATACTATAATTCTTTTTTTATGCTAAATAAAACATTATGTTAATCATAATAATGTTCAGTACCTAAATGTAAATCTACTACTGCAGCAAGTGACTGTAGTTGCGGACTAGCTTCTGAACGGTGGACAATTCCACTATCGTAAAAAGTCTTGTAAAGTCCAGTTTGGAACGAAATGATGGGAATGTTCATATTCATACAGTTATAAATTTCTATATAGTAATTTATAACTGTATCGGACTCAATAACAACAATATATTCATTGTTTTTTTCAAATTCTATAATGGCATATTTGTTACCCCTTATCCGTACATACTCTTCTATACGTTCCCCAATTGAATAAACCATCTCCTGTAACATTTTTTCCCTCCAATGCTTTTAATTTTAGTGAAACCACACATTAATTACTTTAACTATTAAATTCCACAAAATTTTCCTCTTATACATGTGTACCTGGATAAATAATTCAATGAAATACAGGATAAGTGAATCATCTGTAGTCCCATTATGTACCGAGATTATTAGTAAGAATTTAATGTTTTTCTCTAAAATAATACAATGTATGATTTCAAATACATCATATAATTATTTCAAAATAACTTTTAAAAAACTAACTATCCACTATTATAGTTAAAAAAAGATATTGATAGCCTAGTTAATTAGGTTAACGACATCCCAATCACTATCTAGTTTTCAATTTAGCCTTTTGGGTTTGCTATATTAAAATTTTTACCACAAATGTAAATTTATTTAAACAAGTTTTTTTAGGATACTATCGTTTTTCAAAAATTTTCTGAATATAAAGAAAAATATTAGAATCCTATCATATATCATGTTCTGTATCTAAAAAACTACTTTAATTTTAGTATTAGCATAGAGGTATTATTAAGAAATTTTTAAAAATAAAGTTCTCAAATTAAAAAATTGTGTACATATTTCATAAATTTTTCTCAATATTAAAAACGAAGTGATTTCCATATAATGAAAAATGTATATTTACGAATATATATATTTCGAATTAAATAAAGTTTATTGACTAACAAGATAAAGATAAAAAAGAATGCCCATATATCTATCAATGGACATTCTTACAAATTAAATACTCATAATTGAATTTTATTTTTTTTACGGTGCCGCTGAACTTTTGCAATGGTGCCACATGATCTACCTTTAGGTTCAGATGCATACATTCCACACCAACGTTTACTTGCATTGCGAGAATTATCATAAAAAACCCAACGACAGTCTGGACAGGCTTTAAGCCGTTTCCACTGATTTTTTGCAATACTTTCGATGATAATTATCAATATCTCACTAAAAAAGTCTTGTTTATTTTTAGGATTATATTGAATATTTTCAGGATTAACAATAGATATTTCTATAGGGTACTGAGTTAACCATTTATTTAAACTATTAGTTGTATTTAACTCTATTGATATTCGTAAATCCTTACGAAATTGATGCAGTATCTCTAAATCTCTAGAAAAATGAATATCTCCAAAATACTTAAAAATAAAATCCTCTACATCTTTTTTGGTATTCAAACGATCAGTTGGTTTACGAGTATCATTGGGAATTTCCCAAGTATTTAAGAAATCACGAATGATCTCTAATCTTCCTGGAGCTATTTGATTATTAATCAATACCACTCACCTCATAATTTTTAGGATTGACTTTATTATACAACTGTTGATAACATAATAAAAGATAGTTGTTAACCACTAAAATAAATAGATGGTTAATAAATATCTTTCTATATTCCCAAGTGCTTGAAAGGTGGTGATTATTACCGTTGTAGTAGGTAATTATGTTCAGTGTAATAAAAAGAACGTTTTAGTGAAAAATGCGAACATAAAAAGCTGTCTATCAAGATTACTCTATATAAACAGTCCTACATATTATCATTTACTATAAATTTACTTTTTATTAAAAAAATCAAACCTGTTTTGTTTCGGTATATTGTTTGCATTGATAACAATTTAATTTTATTAAACAATGTTAAGGAGGTTCTACAATGGAAATCAGTTTCACTTCAAATACACAAAAAATACCTACTAATTTAAATAAATCACCAAAACTTATTATTGGTAACGTAGGGGCCGAATCTTTAGTTGGTGAGCCTGATAAATTAACTGAAAAGGCTGGATCAATGTGGTCATCATTTTCTTATCGCTTAGCTTGGTTACTTGAAAAGGGTGATATTTTACTAATACCTAGAGAAATCTCTAATGATTTTTTAACTTATATACTATCCATTAAAGGATTACAACTGGATGACATACATGTAATAGTACCTGAAAGTGTACATAAAAAAGATTTATTAACTTATGAGACTTTAAATAGCCCTAAATTAAAAGAAAAACTCTTAGGTCTAATGGGCGGAGCTGATTGGGAAGTTATACCTTATTTTTTTGACAGGTCTGTGGCTCAATTAGTAAAAAACTTACCAGTTAAAATTAAATCTCATACTTTGGATTATTTTCGACAAGGTGGATCAGAAGTTTTAAATAGTAAGATTGAATATCGTAGAATTGCGGGAGCATATAATATTCCTGTGCCAGAGGGAATAAATTGTTATACATCAAAAGAATTGAATCAGGCTATGAGAGAACTTATTGATATAACAGGGTCAATAATTGTAAAACAAGACACGAATGCAAGTGGTCAAGGCAACATTGTCATTACATATGATAAGAGAACTGAATCACCTGGTGCATACAAAACATTATGTATTAATCAAGAATCCGAATTAGAAGAAATATATTCAGGCATTTGGATGCAATTGATAGGTGAATTAAATACTAAATTAGTAGTTGAAGCTTATTACGAAACATTTTCAGTGTTCTATGCTGAACTAGAAGTTAAAGAAGGTGTCCTTAGACCTTATTTGTTGAATTTTGGAGATATGAGAATGGAGCCAGTATGGAATGGATTTGAAATACCAACCGTATCATTAAGACCATACGCTATAGGTGAATTTATTTCTAATTGTACAAAACTTACTGAAGTTGTTATGCAAAGAGGGTATATTGGATTGATAAATATTGACGGTATTTTAACTAGTGATGGAAAAATCATGATTTCCGAGATTAATGGACGTACAGGCGGCTCTACCCATGTACATGTCGTTGCTCATCATTTATACGGAGATAATTATGGAGATAATTACACAATTTTGACTCAAAATAAAGTTAGTATAGGTAACAAAACATTTGGTGAATTGTTGAAAGAACTTGAAGTAAATAGCTTATTAGCTTCAAAGAATAAAGAGGGTGTCGTTCTTTTAAATGATGAAAATCAAAGCAAATCTATCGAATATATGATTATAGGTGAGACAAGAGAAAAAGCTTATGATTTAGAAAAATCTTTCAGGGCATTTTTAAGTGAATTTATTATTTAATATCTATAGAGGAGCGTATTTCAATGAGTACATTCAGCCTTTCAAAATCATCCGTCTTAAAACCGAATATTTCCAAATCATATCCTATTGTAAAGTATGGAAAAGGAGTTTACATATATGATCAAGAGAATAAGAAATATTTAGATGGCTGCTCTGGAGCGATAGTGGCTAATATTGGTCATGGTGTAAAAGAAATTGCAGAAATTGCATACAATCAGCTCTCAAAAATTGCGTTTACATATAGAACACAATTTACTAATTCGCCTTTAGAAGAGCTAGGTAATAAAATTACGCAACTCTCCCCCAATCTCAATCATATCTTTTTTTCTAATAGTGGATCAGAAGCAACTGAAACGGCATTACGTTTAGCTATTCAATATTGGCAAGAACTTGGAAAAGCAAAAAAAAACATAATATTATCAAGAAAGATTAGTTATCATGGAGTAACTTTAGGTGCCCTTTCGATGTCGGGGAGTGATCGTAGAATAAAATTTGAAGATATTCTAACTTATAAACCAGCTATTCCAACACCATACTGTTATAGATGCCCTTTCTCTAAGGATCCTGAAACTTGTAATTTAGAATGTGCAACCGCTATAGAGTCTGTAATTAAAGAAATGGGAAGCGAGAATATTGCTGGGATTATCATGGAACCTGTTGTAGGAGCATCAGGTGGAGCGATTACACCATCTGAGAGCTACTTTAAGATAGTTAAAAAAATATGTGATAAGTACGATATTCTGCTAATATGTGACGAAGTGATGACGGGTTTAGGTCGAACTGGAGAGTGGTTTGGAATCAACAACTGGAATGTTGAGCCAGATATTATTGCTCTTGGTAAAGGGATGAGTGCAGGCTATACCCCAATTTCAGGTGTTTTGTTTAATCAAAAAATTTATGATGCAATACATGCTGGTTCTGGAATAGCAGTATATGGGCACACATACAGTGGAAACCCAGGTTCTGCTGCCATTTCATTAGGGGTATTAAACTATATTGAGTCTAACGATCTTATAACAAATGTTCGTAAAAACGAAGCAATTATAAGAAAAAACCTAAATGAATTAAAGAATAGATTTGAATTTATTGGCGATGTAAGAGGCATAGGTTTACTTTGGGGGGTAGAATTAGTCTCCAATAAAGAAAAACGAAGTCCTTTCCCACGGAATCTTAATATTGCAGATATTATTGTAGATATTGCTTTAGAAAAAGGACTATTAATATATCCTGTTAAAAATATGATTAACTATTCAGAGGGTGATGCTTTCTTAATAGCTCCCCCATTTACTATCACAGAAAATGAATTAGAGGAATTATTTAATATATTGACAGATTCATTATTAAGTTTAGAGCAGCACATATTAAAGGTAGAGAAAAAATAATAGAAATAAATCTGAGCGACATTGAAATTAAATACATTTAAAAATTCCATATTTAACCTACTATTTTATACGTGTTCTAGTTCCATGTGGATTGAGACAAAGATAGTGGTAAATCTAATACACAAAAAAATTAACTCTCTAAATAGGAGGAATTAGATTATGAACTTTCAAGTTGATTCTTTAGGAAAATATGAATATGTAGTTCAAGAAAAGGACTTAGCAAACAACTGGGAAAATGACGTAGAAGTATTAGCAACCCCCGTTTTACTCTGGTTAGCAGAAGTATCTTGTATGGATGCTATTAAAAACCAAATTGAAGAAAATTATATGTCTTTAGGGCTAGGTCATTATGAAATGAAGCATTTGGCCCCATCTCTTTATAATGAGAAAGTAACAATTCATTCAAAATTAATTAAAGTTGATAAAAATAAATTGCTTTTTGAAGTTGAGGCATTCGATGAAAGTAATAAAATATTAAGTGGTTTTCATGAAAGAGCTGTAGTAAAAAAAGAAAAATTCTCAAAAAAATTAGAAGAAAAAAGAGAGGCAATCAAAGTCAATGGTTAGCGAAAAAATTCCTGTTCCCATCAAGATTTTGCTTACAGCTGTTTTATTTATGAATACAGGAAGTTTTATGATAATGCCTTTTTTAGCAATACATTTAACTAATGATCTCCACTTCTCTTCTTGGGAAGTGGGGACCATTTTAACTACAATTCTTATTTCACAAAGGGGGTTGCCAATATTCACGGGTTTTATAGGTGACCGAGTAAGCCATACAATAAATATTCTTCTAGGAGTTGTAATAAGAGCGGTAGGATTTGGATTATTTGTTTTTGCTAGTGATTTTTGGTCAGTAAGTATCGCCTCATTTTTTATTGGTTTTGGAGGAGCATTATTTGATCCATCTATTACTGCTTTCTTTACTACTCAAAAAGAGGCGCTACGAAAGAAAATATTTACTTATTTTAACCAAATGCTTAATGCAGGCGTAATTGTGGGGCCTTTAGTTGGGGCCTTATTAGTTCAATTTGATCCAGTATATCCATTTACGATTGCAAGTATCGCTATGCTACTTTTAGCATTTGTTCTTTTTGTATATCGTAATAAGTATCCTAAGACGTTTAAAGATACTAAAAAAATATTGGCAAGCTTAAAGGATACAGCTTCAAATAAGTTATTTTTACTATTTATGTGTATTATGCCTTTATTTTGGATTATGTTTGTTCAATTAAATATTTCTTTTCCAGTCAAAGCATACAATTTAACTGACAATAAACAATTAGTAAGTTCTATTTTTATTTTAAATGGTGTTTCCGGATTATTATTAATGTTCTTATTAAGAAAAATATTTATTAGTAAGCATCCCTTGATTATGGTAAAACTAGGCGTTTTGATTATGGGACTCTCAATTGGTGCTATTCCACTAATTTCATCAATTTATTGGATGTTATTTTGTATATTTCTTTATACTCTTGGAGAAACACTTGCCCTTCCAGGTGCTGAAATGACTGTTGCTCAGTTTAGTAACAATAAACCTGCAGGCTTATTTTTCGGTATTTTCCAAGCCTTTTGGGCCTTTGGAGGCACTATTGGTAACTATCTTGGAGCTTGGTTAAATAAATTTAATCACATATCGATCTACTGGTTAATATTTTTAGCGATTGGAATTCTAGCTTCTCTATTGTTCCATATAGTTCATCAAAAGATGGAACAACCTATTTCTTCTTCTAAAAAACATAATATGAGTATTTAAATATAGTTAATCAAAGGAAATCAGTGCTTCAAAACCTTGAAGTACTGTGTTTTTAGAATAACAGATCATTCAGTACCCTTACCACTTTTAGTTTACTATAAAATAAGTATGTATATCAAAATGATTTAATAATCCATACAATAGACATAAGATTCAAATTTTATAAGTAAGTTACCTAAACGATAGACTTTCAATAAAAACTATCTTTTTAAAAATACAGCTCATAATAAGTTATTTTTTCCTTTGTTATAATAAACAAAATTCGTTAATTGCATCAATTCATTCACCAGTTATTCAACAACTGTCTGGTAAAAAAAGAAAAGGTATAATGTCAGCTATATCCTTTGGTTCCCTCAACCTATTATCGGTCGATAAACCTTCAGTATGTTTCTGACTGGCTTTATTTTCAAATATCTCAGTATTCAATTCTATATTAATTACACATTGAATTATTCTCTTTATATATTTTACGTATCTGTTCCCTTTGAACCCTACTATTATAGGGTTCCTTTTTTTATAATCATATATTTATTAATTAACTTATCAATTTCCTGACTTAAATGGAGGACTTTCGTATGACTAAAGCAAAGTTTATTTACCAGTTCTACTAATTCTAATTTTCTATTAGATCATTTAACTTCGCTGTCATAAAGTCGTTAGAAAAATCTTTCAATGCATTCTTCATTACATTTAATTCTTCTTGTGATTTAATTTCAATACTGTTTAAGAAATCAAATACTTTTGATTGTTCCTCCGCAACAAAGTTTTGTGTCATATAATCATCTTGGAAGTCTTTCTTCGCCTTTTCTTTTACTTTATTCATTGCCTCTGTTTTGTTTATGCTTTTCATTGGATTTTCGAATGCTCCAGTAGGTTGTTCCGGTTTTGGCTCTTCTTTCTTTTCCGGCTGCTGCGCTACTTGTTGCTCTTTTTTCGCTAACTCATCTTTTAACTTCTTCACTTGCTCATCAAGAGATTTTTTTTCAGTTTCTAACACACTCATATCACCTTTCAACTTTTGCGTTTCTTCAAAATGTTCATCTACTAATTTATTATATTCTTTCTCAGAGTACATTTTTTCACTGGTTGATGTCGTTTTCTCTTTCGTAACAACTACATTAATAATTACAAATAAGGCTACAATTCCTATTAACGCAGCGAAAATCTTATTTTTATTCATGATTAATCCTCCAAAATGTAAAATTTCAAAAATTATCATAACAGACCAAATCCCTTTCACTTGGCACATTCTGTCGAATTAATACAATAAAAAAAGCATCTAAAACAGATGCTTTTTTTCATTCTTAATACGTAAACGTAATCGTCACTAAAGAATATCCTTCTTTCGCATTGTAAGGCTCCGCTTTATAAGAAACTCGATTTGCCCCTTGCGGATAACCGATTTCCCCAATTGCCTTTTTCACATCTTGCAGTGCACCGTTCATTGATTGCTTATAAAGTACTTCTATCTTTTCTGGCTTTGTACTATAGCGCTGCTGCATTTTATTTTTTAATTCAGTATAGTTATTTGCGATATATTCATTTCCTAAATAATTTAACTTTGTATCTTTTAATATTTGCTGATATGCAGGCGTTTTCGTACTACCTGCCGCAATTTTATTTGTCAGTGTACTATAATAATTTGTTGTAGCTTGCGGGTAGTCTCCGCGGTTCCACTCATGATTTTTTGCGATTTGTTCATCTGATAAATTGAAATACGAATACGTTACGCGGCCCTGCTCATCTGGAACCGGATCATCGAATGTTGTATCAAGATGATACCATTTGTTTTCGATTTTCACTAAATTCCAAGCATGGGGTTGTCCGTCCCCAGTTCCTGTCACGAAATGATTTTCAATTCCTGCTTCTTTTAATAATTGATAGGTTAATAGTGCGTAACCTTGGCAAACTGCAGAACGATTTACAAGTGCTTCATATGCTGTATAAGCTTTATAAGACGTATCATAAGAAACATGTTTTACTACATAATCATGAATCGCCTTCACTTTTTCGTGATCATCCATTCCAACTTGAGTAATAGAAGAAACGATTGCTTTCGCTTGTTTCATGACATATTCCGTCTGTTCTTTCGTTTCACGATATGTAATCTTAAGCGTAAACGTATAATTTCCAGGTGATCCAGAAAGTCCATATGAAACATTCGATCTATTATTATTTGTATACTCATTTTTACTTGCAACTTCTTTATATGCGTTAAAGAGTGTATTCATCACTTCTTCTGTATTATTATTTTTCGTTTTATATGGAAGTGTAATATTCGTTTCATACATATTAATACGCTTTTGTACTTCCTCTTTAAACCCTGTTAATAATGCCGCATCTCCTGTATCTTTCACATTAGCATTTTTATATTTTAAAGTTTTATATAAAAATTGCGCATACTGTTCACGTGTTACTGTACCATACGGTTCAAAATTTCCGTCTCCTGTGCCATCTGCGATTCCATTTGACTGCACTGCACTAATTGCGTTTTCTGCCCAAAACGGATTTGGAACATCTTTAAAGGTATGTTTTTGTTTTGCCGCAAGATGGAAAGCATTTGTAAGAATTTGTGCCATTTCCGCACGACTCACAGAAGCTTTCGGTCTAAATTGGCCATTTTCATCACCTTTAAAAACTCCTAAATTTGTTAAAGTTAATACCTCTTCTGGGAACATTGTAGAACTTTGATTAATATCACCGTAAGGATTTTTAAACGTAGACCCATCCTTTAATACGAAACGAGTTCCATCATTACTAAACGAACCGCCTTGTTTATTCGGTACTAACACTCGATAAATTAAAGCCGCAACTTGCTCCCTTGTCGCAACATCTCCAAAACCAAATATCCCATTTCCATAACCGGAAATAATATTCTTACTCGCTAAATCTTTAATTGCAGGATATGACCAATGTGATGTCGGCACATCAGAAAAAACACCCACTTCAGCAGCTTTCACATCACTGCCATTTGTATATAACAACGCACCACCAATAAGTGATAATGATGTAATTGATTTTAATAATTTTGTATACATAATGTCTTCTCCCAATACGTTCTCTATTTTTGTTGGTTTATGTCGAAAAATCTAAAAATATGACAAAATATATTATACAATTAAAAGTTTTTGAGGGATATATTGAATTTTAAAATATGCAAAAATTCATATTAATATATTTTTCCGTATTAATATTATGTTGTTTCGCTTGTGAATATATATAAGTAGTCAAGTCAACACAAATAATAAAAAGACAGCTATCCATAGATAACTGTCTTTTTATTGAATCCAATTTAATTATTTTGAAAATCTAGCATACCCCAAGAAGTGCTTTTGAGTGTATGAACTATTTATCTTACTTTTAATTACACCTGTTGTTTCGTCAGCAGCATGAATATATTCACCATTCCCTAAATATATTCCTAAATGAGAAGGACCCGCTTTATATGTATTCTGTAAGAATACTAAATCTCCTGGTTGAGGATCACTTATTTTTGTAACCATTCCCCAATATCCAGCTACGCTTGTTCTTCCAATATTGTATCCATTATTTTTAAATACATAATAAATAAAACCGCTACAATCAAATGAATTAGGTCCACTATTTCCAAATACATATGGTTTTCCTAATTGTTTTAAAGCAAGATCAACCACTCCAGAATTACCAGAATCTGTTTGGTTAAGATTTATCCACTTGTCGCCTTCCCATGTTTTAATCTTCAACCATCCACTAGTTGTCCCATCTATTATTCTAAAATTCTGCGGACTATATAATGCTCCAGCGTTTGCTTTTGCTGAACTAAATGAAGGTTCATTATATGCATAGAATGATTTATTTATAAATCTTTCTTCTCCATCTGGATTCAGCCATTTCTCGCCTTCCCATGTTTTAACCTTTAACCATCCATTAGGTGTCCCATCCACAACTCTAAAATTCTGCGGATTATATAATGCTCCAGCATTTGCTTTTGCTGCATTAAATGAAGCTTCGTTATACGCATAGAATGATTTGTTTATGAATCTTTCTTCTCCATCTGGATTGATCCACTTATAACCTTCATAAGTACTTACTTTCATCCAGCCATTTTCTTTTTTTTCTACTACTCCCCAATTTTGTGGGTTAAATGGTGCTCCATAATTTGCTTTCTTTGCATTAAATGAAGGCTCATTATATGCATAAATCGTTTTGTTGACGGTAATTTGTTCAGCCGCAGGATTCATCCACTTATCGCCTTCCCACGTCTTAAATTTAAGCCAACCATCTGTTGTTCCATCTACTATTCTAAATGTTTGTCGTCCGTACTTCGCTCCAGCATTCGCAACCTTTGATGAGAGAGAAGGTTCATCATATGCATAGAAATCTCCCATGACACGTTCTTCCCCATTTAAGTTAATCCAAACTGGACCTTCCCATGTTTCAATCTTCCACCAGCCATTATCTCTTTTTTCCACTACTCCTACATTTTGAGCACCATACTCTGACCCACCATTTGTTTTAGCTGAATTAAAAGATGGCTCCTTATACCCATAGAATGATTCATTCACATATTCTGAACTACTAGCAGCGTGAGTTACTATACTAAATGTAGAAATAGATAGAATGAGAATCAATAGCAATGATACGCCTTTTTTAAACATATAAACTTTTCACCTCTTCCTTTTTTTAACAATATATTACCATAAGTACATTAACATAAATTTCTTTATTTATCTATAATTTACCATATTAATCGACAAATAATTTAGATTATTATATTTCTTTTAAACCCTCTCCATTCAAGGCATGATTGGGTTAAATGTAATATGAAATACAAGATATGCAATATTGCATATCTTGTATTTTGTATATTAAATTATCAATTTATTCCTTTCTTATACATCAGTATCTAATTTTTGCTAGTTGCTCTTCTTTTTAAAATAACTATTTTGTTCAATTTTTTGATACATTTACGAAACATTTCTCTGTTATCTTCATTAAGTTCTTTTCTTTTTATAATGTCGTGCGAGATATACCAACACAGGAAGCCCTAGCCCCCTAATCCTAGAGCTTCTTTTTTAATAAGGATTTTATGTATTTTATTATTCCCACCAACTTTCTAAATTTTATATTCAATATATAATTATACTAAATTTATAATATATTAATGGAACGTCACGTGTTTCAAATACAACATTTTTTGATGACCTTTAATACATAAAATGTTGTTATCAAGTCGGAGTAAAACACCTTTGGGTGTCTTTTCTTTTGTACATTATATTCATTAGGGCTCATTTATTTTTTACAAAACCCACCCTTTTGCTTCCGACGACGATGAGGAGTGGTTTTTTTGTTATCTTTTTCTAAAATTTGTTTCCTAAAAACATACGCAGAAACTCTACGTACAATGGTTTTCACAAATTCTTTTAGAAGTTCAAACAAAACTCCATTAGAGATAGTTTTATTAAATTTTTCACTACTAGCCACAAAAATATCTTATAATCTTTATATAATAAATTAATGTATTAGGGGTAGATAAAATGCCAGTTACACTCGAACTTATTCTTTTCATTCTTATAGCAATTAGTGCTGTTGGCTATTTAATAAAAGAATTTCAAAAAACTAGGAAACGAACACTTGGAATTTCACTAGAATTTTTAGTTCTTTTCTGGTCAATATGGAGAATATCAACTCTCATAATCTAATTTATAAAACATGAATTCCTTCGAATGAAGTGAAACTTTAATCAGTGGGAGTTTTATTCATCCCCCACTGATTATTAGTTAAACCAATCGGGATTTTACGGGATAAATTTACCAGTATTTTTACCACAACATTCATGTTAAAATCCCTTGTGAGTACGACATAACTCGACCTTATGAAGCTCCGCAGCTTTTATCGCGGAGCTTTTTTTATTTAAAATAACTTTTTTGTTCATTTTTTTGATACATTTACGAAACATTCATATGTTACGTTATATAAGTCCTTTTTTAAATCATATTCATTCTAGCAAAAAGTCCTAGTCCCCCTAGGACTTTTTGCATTCAAATAATGAGTTGTCTTTTTTCTCAATAACCGAAACTATTTAAGGTGGTAAAATAATAATTGGACTGGCATCCAATACCATATTACAATGGAGCAAATCTCAAGAAGGCACCTTAGGGTGTCTTTTTTATAGAGAATCAGTTTAAAAACTAAAAATAAAGGAACCTCAATAAATGAGGTTCAAAAAATCTACTATTTTAAATTACCTTCGTAAAAAGCAACTCCATTTTGAACATGTTTTAAATACCACGTAATCGTCCCGCCACAAACATTTTCATTAAAACTATTAGCATATACTCCATTTGAGTAATAAAGAGTTCTTTTGAATTTCCCATTAGAATACTCATAAGGAATTGAGCATGTTGCTTGCTTCGGAGAGCTCACAGCTTTTTGTGTATCAGCTGAAGCTGCACCAATTCCTCCTGTTAATGCAATACCTGTTGCTAACGCTCCTACTACTAATTTCTTGAACATAATAAATCCCCCTTTAATAGTTTTTATTGATTACAACTTAAATGTATCACTTTTGTAATTTATGTAAATATCTTGAATATGTAGAAATATTTATTTAATTATTGGTAATATTAGGATTTTATTTTATCAAATGGAAAATAGAGGGATTATTAGATGAGCATGTGAAAATACAGATAGGTTTATATTAAATGAACGTGGTCCAAGTCGGCGAAAGGCACCTTTTGGTTTCTTTTTTTACATAAAAAAATCTCACCATCTTATAGAAACGATAAGCCCTTTAAAACAATAATTGCAACTATATTAATTTTACATTACATTAAGGTTAGAGAATGTTCTTATATTAATAAAGTGCTAAATAGTAGGTGGCAAAATGGAATTTAACGATTTGGGTATTACCATTAAAGAACTTAGAATTAAAAAAAATATATCACAATCCGAATTATGTCATGGAATATGTTCACAAAGTCAAATTAGTAAGATTGAAAAAGGTATGATTTATCCATCTAGTATATTGTTATATCAATTATCAGAAAGACTTGGTATTGATCCAAATAACATATTTGCACTAACTCAAAACAAAAGATTAAAATATGTAGAAAATGTAAAATATGTAATAAAAGATTGCTTAAAACAAAAACAATATAAAGAACTTTATGAAATAGTAAAAAAAGAGAAAAACTTAAATAATTTTCAAACAAAAGATGAGAAACAATTTCTAATATGGCATGAAGCAATTGCTATATTTGTGGTGGATAAATCAATAAAAACTGCTTTAGATTTTTTAAATAATGCATTAAAACTGACTTTAACTAATTCTGATTTTTTATCAGAAAGAGAAATAGATATTATGCAAACAATGGCTATATTTTATGCGGAAAATAAAGAATATGAAAAAAGTATTAATATATTCAAAAAATGTTTAACTAATTTTAATAAGCTAGATTTTCCTAGAGATAAAGAAATTAAATTAAAACTCATGTTAAATTTAGCAAAATGTTTCGACTTCACATATCAACATGAAGAGGCAATAAAGTACATTGATAAAGGTATCAAATTAGCAATTAATCTAAATACTTTATACCTACTAGGTGAACTATTCTATTTAAAAGGTCAGTGTTTATTAAAAATTAAACAACATAATGTAGAAGAGGTTATTTATAACTGGAAAAAAGCATTATTTATATTTGAACTAACAGAAAAAGAATATTATACAAAAGTGATACCAGATGAACTTATTGAAATACAAAATAAAAAACACTCATAATTTCGTAAAAACTACTTACAAAACCCACAGAAAAAATCCCTATAGCTTTTAAACTTAGATCGATAATATTAAAATAATTTAAGCCGGCGGAAGGCACCTTTTGGTGTCTTTTCTTTATTTTTACAAGGACCTGCTCAATTAATTCTTAAAAACATAATAGGGAATATTGTTTTATTTATCTCATTTTCATTCATGCTATATATAAAATTCGCTAATAAATCCACCTCAAACATACTTATATGCATAGGAGTATGTTTGAGGTGGAACTCCTTCAAATACTAATTCCTTTTATAAGCCGTTTTTTTGATGTAGATGACATTATTCTCAATACAATAGAATGAATTATGGGAACATATTTAGCAATATATATCAAAAAACAATATTAAGACCCTCCCTCCACCTTAAGGTAGAAGGTATCTTCTAATTTCTATTTCAAACTACTCGCAATCTCGGTAAAGATAACCCAAAGCGCATACGCACTTGCATCTAGATATCCTTAACTTCTTTCACCAACTACCGCTCCTCTGCCGAACGATCTTTCACCGATAGATTGTATGCCGTGAAGTGCTATTTGTAACATTTCAATTCAGATATACGACAGTAAAGAATACATCATCACGGTGTCAGCAAGCAAAAGTGTATTCTGCATTTCTGAAAACAGTAGATGGCAGATTATGACCTACTGAATCTGCTAAGAAAGAATATACAAGAACATCCTTAACATCCTCTCTATTTCCACTAATGATGACATCAAGGAAATCTTCTATTTGGAATTCTGGAGTAAACAACACAATCTTAGTTGTTCTGTTTGGTTCTAAAGAAACAAAAGTACGAGAGATTTCAACTAATTCATTTTGAGTTGGGAAAAAAGTGTTTCGGCTTCTCTTAACAGTTACCGTTACATTACTAGTATGGCAACGTGAATCATTGTTTAACATAATGTTGAGAGCAGTTGGAATAATCCCATTTCCAGAAACTAGAACTCGAAACACTCCCGTAGATTTATAAGCCATATAATCACATTCTTTCAAAATAAAATATATTTACAATATATTAGATGCAAAAAACGTTCATTTTGATATGGACAAATTATATGATTAATATATTTATAATAACCCTCGGTATTACTAAGCCAAAGTTTTAAAAGATTAACAAATAATTACCTCTGCAAATTTAGAAACCCTTTGCATTTTTATAATCAGATAAACTAAATCGTTACCGCATTAACAAAGGGACTCCAATTATGGAGTCCCTTTGTTAATTAGCAATTAAAAATGATCAGCATGTGAGTATTGTATAATTTCTTCCTTTTTTAGAGCATGTTGTGTATCACCTGTATTGTTACTAAATGATAATGTTATCACTAATCCTAACGCCGCTAATATAAGCTTCTTCATTATTTTAACGCCCCTTTTCTTAGTAATTTTTGTTTCGCTTCGTAACATACATTGAAATAATCACTAACTTTTTCATGCTTATTCAATTTGCGGAAGCGAACCGCTAATACTTCTGCATATTCTTCTACGAAATCCCATAAATCCTGCTTTTCGAAGTAAGAAATACTTTTTTCCACTTCTTCTTCTAAGAGTTCAATTGCTTCATCTTCATTAAGAGAACGTAAAATATTGAAATGATATACATACTCTTCATTTCCTAATTCTATACAAACTGCTAATCCTTTTTCAATAAGTTCTTTTGCAATATTTATTTCTCTTAGCTTATAGTGTTCACGTGCTTGTAAGAACAATGCTTTAAAATGGGCAGGATTCTTCTCTGTCACTTCTGATAAATGACGAATCGCTAATGTAGATAAGTTTTGAGTTGCGTATAATAATCCTAAATTATGCCTTACTACTAAAATCAATTTTTCCACATTATGTTTTTGCAAAAGATCAATGGAACGATTCAAATGTTCTTCCGCTTTTTCAAATTGCTTTAAGAATATACAAGCTGTCCCTAGTGTGTTTTCACAAGAAGCGACTTTCACCTCGTATCCAGCATGTCTTTCAAAGATTTCTTTCGCTTTATTTGCGTATTCAATAGATATTAGCATACTAGACATATGATGATTTAACACCGCATATTTTTGATAAAACTCTGCATGCTCTAATTCGTCAGAAATATGTTCTAATAGGCTCTCAGCTTCTTCATATTGTCTTCGGGCTTCATTATAGTTACTAAACATTAAAGCATGTTCTGCTTTAAAAGAATGATAATAATAAGCTGTGAGTGTATCTGTCGATTCATCGAATGTATCAATTGCTTCAAAACTATCTTTTCGAATACTTACTCGATCAGTTAGCATTCTATATTTTAGGTCTAGTAAAGAATAATATAATAATAAATTTTGATTTTGATTTTCTTTTTCTTCTGCATGTTTAATCTGTTCAATTTTTTCATCTATTTCTTTAATTCAGTTGCTTTTATAATTTGCTGCGACAACATCATTTGATAAAAATCATTAAGTTGTTGCATAACTGCTTCATGCATTAAAATATTTGTGCTCATATCACTACGTCCTCCTCAACCACTTCTATTTACCTAAATATTACCATAATTCCGCAAATTATATAACAATTCACCCCGCAATTATAAATTGATAAAAAAATAACAGAATATTCTAAATTAAAAAGAGGACTGGCTGACACATGGTTACTGTATAAAAAATAAAAAACTTATGATATTTGATCTTATTTATGGTTCTGTTACAAAGTTTTCTAAGTTAATATAAACTCTAGAAAAAATGAATACAGATCACCAAAAATGAGTTATCTTTAATCCGAACAATAATTATAATAGTTGTAAAAATTCTCATTATTGTTAATAATAAAATATTTTGATATTCCATTTTTCCTAAAAGTGTACTATACTGTAAATTGCTGAGGGGGAATTTTTAGTATTTTATGGTAACCATTCAATTTGTTAGGTTGTTATTAGTATTATGGTAACGAAAACCTTATATTTCCCCTTGAAGATAAAGCATTAGCAGCAATCACATCGAAATATCATAATAATAATTATGTTCTTAACATATATCAAGGAGTTTTAATTCAGAAAATTCTAATCATTAACTGATATAAAGTGCTAAATAAAATATTTAGACAATTGAAGTCCAACAATGATTAGAAGATATATATATTAGAAAAGGAATTTTGGGAGATCTTATCCTATATAACTAATACATATAGCGTTGTATCTTTAAATCAATAAATTTTTCGATAAGCTAGTTAATAGATTATTGAATTTAATCTTTTGATAGAGTTAAAAAAATCAACTTTATATTCTAATTTAGAAATTACTAGGTGGTGTCGGTAGTGTTTGAGTATCTTTTAGTTAAAGCCTTATTTACTATTTTCTTAATTAGCCTAATCGTGTTAATCAGTGTAATATGGACTAAAATAGAAAAAATTATGGACGAGACTGTATTTAAAAACGTTTCTGAAAAAACCAGATATGTAGGAACTATGATAATTGTTATGGTGGGAGAATTTGTTCTCATAGTCATTACTTCATTAAATTGGAAAGCTTCAATTATTGACACACTCTTTTTTGGTAGTATTATTTTGTTCTGCTGTATATGGCTAATACCTTATTTTGTTAATCAACAACAAAACGTCGCTAAAGTTATGGATAAGCATTTTAGTGGAGGGGTAGATTTAGGTGAAATTCAAGTTCATCGTGCGAAACTTTCTGCATTTAATTTAGGAAGTATTGTATTTTCTATAGTGGGAATCATTATACCTATTTGTTATTATTTTAAATACTTTTTATAACGCTTTATTGGTACTGTTGCAAATTTTTTTAAGATATAGTAATAGGTGAGATTACAGATATTTATGTAGAAACAACTTAGATGTATAAGACAATCCATTTGAGCGAAAACAGTAAAATACCCTACAAGTAAAAAATGATACTCATTTCCAAAATCTTAAACTTGGCTGCCGCTATTTCTTCCTGAGCTGATACATTAGTACGTTTAGCATCGTGAATCTCCCTGACCATCTTCATAAGATTATCATCCCTTAGCTCTAACTTCTTTTCTATCTTTTTTCCCGTTCCTTCATATCTTCCATTATTAATTTATTCCTTTTGAAGTACTTTTTATCAATTGAGAAATTTTCCAAAACACAATTAAACAACCTAAACTCCCTATTTATAGGAACTCACGTTGCTTCTTTTAAAACTATTATCTTAGTATTTATAAACATACATATCTTTACAGAGAAAACATCTAACGAAACTATATATCAATCAATTATATAAAAACCCCTCCACCTTAAGGCAGAGGGGATTTTCTCATTCCTATTTCAAACTACCCGCAATCTCCATAAAGATAACTCCAAGTGCATGTGCACCTGCATCTGGATAGCCTAAGCTTCTTTCACCAACTGTACCGGCGCGGCCCATGCGAGCTACGATTTCTTTCGTATACTCCGCTCCTTTAACTGCTGCTTCTGCTCCTTTTTCAAAAGCAGTTTTCATGTCTTCTTCGTTTGAAGCGCTATTTAACCAAGAGTCTACACATGGAGCAAGCGCGTCAACAAGTGTTTTGTCACCAACTACCGCTCCTCTACCAAATGATCTTTCTCCGATAGATTGTATACCTTGAAGTGCTGCTTGCAACATTTCAGCGAATTCTTTCACTGTTAGCTCACGTTTTTCTCCTGCTGCTTTGCTAGCTGCGCGGAATGCACCACCCCAAATTGGACCAGATGCGCCGCCGCAATGTTCCATAATAATCATTGAACAACCGTCAAGGAATGACCCAATCGTTACGTTCTCTTGATCTACAATAGAATGCCACTCACGTTTTAATTGCTTAAATCCTTTTGCCACACTCATTCCGAAGTCGCCGTCACCTGCGTGTGTATCTAACTCACAGAACGGTACTTCGTTTTTAATAATAACGTCGCTCATTTTATCAACGAGATAAATCATGTTGTTTAATGTAATAACATTATCCTTAATAACAGCGTGCTCTTCCGCCGTTTCTATTTCAAAGGAAACTTCCTTCTCTTCTGTCTCTTCAAGCACATTCACGTACTCTACACTTTCAACTGGCCCATCTACTTTAAACGCTGGTGTATTACACTCTTTTGATAGTAATGTTTTTAACTCATCATCTAACTTCATCACTGTTAAAGACATGCCAGCCATATCGATACTTGTCATATAGTTACCGACGAATACTCTATTGATTTTAATATTTCTAGCAGCTAATTCTCTCGTCACTGCGTTGTTAAATAAGTAAAGTTCTTGCAGTGGTGTTCCGCCAAAACCGTTAACTAGAAGTGCGATTTCCTCGCCATCTTTTACTCCTAAATCTTTTACAAGATCATTTGTCATACGGTTAGCTAGTTCATCTGCTGACAGCATTTTTTCACGCTTAATTCCTGGTTCGCCGTGAATACCTACGCCGTATTCCATTTCATCTTCCGCAAGTGTGAAAGTAGGTGATCCGCTCGCTGGAACTGTACAAGAAGTTAACGCTAAACCGATTGTGCGCACGTTAGCCGCTGCTTTTTCCGCTACAGCTTTCACCGCTCCTAAATCCATACCTTCTTCCGCTGCTGCGCCGGCAATTTTATGAACTAAAATAACTCCCGCAACGCCGCGGCGTCCTACTGTATATAGGCTATCTTCTACCGCAATATCATCATCCACTTTTACGTAGTCGACTTCAATTCCATCTTCCGTCGCTAAATGAGCTCCGTTTTTGAAATTCATAATATCGCCGCTGTAATTTTTAATAATTAATAACGTTCCTTTTTTACTAGCTGTCTCTTTAATCGCTTGATACACCTGAATTTGTGAAGGTGACGCAAACACATCTCCGCACACCGCCGCATCTAACATTCCTTTTCCGACTAATCCTGCATGTGCCGGCTCATGGCCACTACCGCCGCCACTAATTAACGTTACTTTGTTTTCGTTCATTTCTTTCTTCTTAATAACTTTATATTTTTTCAAAAGTTCAAGCTCTGGGTGAGCCATAACCATTCCGTTACACATTTCCATTACTAATGTTTCTGGTTTGTTTATAATCTTTTTCATTGTGATTATCCCTCAATTCCTTTAATATATTGTGATATATTTGAAATCTTCTTCTTACTACTCATGTTAAAATGAAAGCGTTTTATAGTAAACGGACAAAATGGACAATCTGTCTAAAGACACCGCTCTCATTTATAGATAGGATTTTTATATTACTAACATTCTAGGGATGATTCAGATGACCTCTTCTATAATTTCTAAAAAAATAATCGCGAACTCATTGAAATATTTAATGGAAACAGAGTCGTTTCATAAAATATCAGTGAGCGATATTATGTTACACTGTCAAATGCGTAGGCAAACTTTTTATTATCATTTTAAAGATAAATTTGAACTATTAAGCTGGATTTATAGAGAAGAAACGAAAGAAAACATTATCGACTTTCTCGATTATGAAACATGGGAAAACATTTTCGATTTATTATTTGATTACTTTTACGAAAATCAAAAATTTTACCGAAATGCTTTTAAAGTCATTGAACAAAACTCGTTTAATCACTATTTATTTGAGCATACGAAAAACTTATATATGAAGATTATTGATGAATTATCTGTGAGCTGTGGATTCAGCCTTTCTGATGAGACAAAAAATACGATTGCCTCCTTTTATAGTCACGGCTTCGTCGGAACGATAAAAGATTGGATTGAAAGCAAATGCGAAGTAGATCCTTCCATTATGTCTTCTCTCATGAAAAATATGATAAACAATCAATTACTACTATTACTGGAGCAATCAGCAAAGTAATTAAAGGGTGGCAAAAGCAATGAAAAAGATTATGAATGATGTACAAAATATCGTTCAAGATATGATGCATGGCTTTTATTTTGAACATAACGACAAAGTAAATTACGACGAAACAAATAACATCATTTATGTAAAAGATATCCAAAAAATGAAGCAAGACGTCGCTATTATAAGCGGCGGTGGTAGCGGACATGAGCCTGCTGATATTGGCTATGTAGGAAAAGGAATGCTTACAGCGGCCGTAAACGGCAGCATTTTCACTCCGCCTACAGTAGAACAAATTATAATGGCAACTCGCCTTATGCCGAAAGATAAAAGTATTTTATTCATCATTAAAAACTTTAAAGATGACGTTGAAAACTTTCTAGCGGCAAAGCAAATTGCTAAAGAAGAAGGAAGAAAAATTGACCACATCATCGTAAATGACGACGTTTCAATTGAAGATGATGTTTCCTTTAATAAAAGAAGACGCGGCGTCGCTGGTACTGTTTTCATTCAAAAAATACTTGGTGCAGCCGCTCTTGAAGGACATTCTTTAGAAGAACTGACTGCACTCGGCCGTTCTATCACTGAAAACTTACACACATTAGGAGTCGCCCTTTCACCTGCCAACGATCCAGTGAAAGGACAAGCTTCATTCACATTAAACGAAGATGAAGTCTTTTACGGCATCGGTATTCACGGTGAAAAAGGTTACCGCAAAGAATCGCTGTCCTCTTCTGAAATATTAGCGATTGAACTGATGAACAAACTAAAAAGTATTTATCGCTGGAGAAAAGGCGACAACTTCGCCATCCTTATTAACGGACTCGGTGCGACACCATTAATGGAACAATACATTTTCGCAAACGACATTCGCCGTTTGTGTGAACTTGAAGAATTGCAAGTTACATTCGTAAAGGTTGGTACGCTGTTGACTTCTTTAGATATGAAGGGTGTTTCGCTTAGTTTGCTTAAAGTAGAGGACTTGGATTGGGTGAAGTGGTTGAAGGCGGATGTTAGAGTGGGTAATTGGTAAGTAAAAATTATGATGATAAAAGCCTTTAACTATAACGTGTTAAAGGCTTTTTGCAAATTGAAATATCGTACAGGCGTTAACAAGAAATTCTTAATCACCTCACTGAATAATTACAGGTCTTCCAAATAAAGCTGGATAATAAATTAACATCGCACCTACAAATGAACACACTAAACAAAAAACAGCCTCGTATTTTATGACTAGAGAAGAATTCGTATCAAACTTTTTTTCATCTCTTTTACATATCATTTTAAATAAAACGCTATATAATAAATACCCAATAATCGCCCCGAGGGTGTTCGTAAATAAATCATCAATATCTGTAATTCTATTATTTAGTAATTGATTTAACTCAATTGCCAATGAAAAAAAGAATCCCGCGCATACGGTGTTTTTCATTTTTTTAAACTGCGGCCAAATAGTCGGCAATAAAAAACCTAATGGCATAAACAGTACGATGTTCAAAAGATACGTAGTACTACCCGCCGTATCAAATAGAGTCAAATTGATTTGATTTACACGAATCCACGTTTCATATCTACTTATATCCCATACAGTCGCAATCTGCGTCACCTTATACACTAGCGAAAGATAGAATAGAAAAATATATACCCATAGAAAATGCCGAATAGATATGTTTCTTTTCGCTTTAAAATAAAATCCAATTTGAAACATAATACAAAACATAATAGTAAAAAAATAAGTATATAAATAACTCATCAAAACTCCTGTATGCATGTGGAATCCCCTAACTTTACATTTTCATCTATTATTTTAGAACATAGTTCAAGAACTGGTACTTTGTTCATATATTTAATCTTCTACTTTGTCTTCGAATATAGGGAATATATTAAAAATATAAAATCCCCACTTCTTCATTTTCAGTCTCCTCCTTGATGTAACTTGTTTATAGGATAGAAAAAACTTTTAAAATAAAAAGTGGGGTAAATATAAAATTTTTCTTAAATCTTATGTTGGGTTTAATTATTGCTCTTCTTAATAATCCGCTATTCATTGTTAGGCAACAGTATGCTTAAACTTAGTTTTCACTCTATTCCTTCGCATCCCTCATACTGTAATACCCCAAATTAATAATAATCAAGAAATACCCACCCATAATTCCAGCTGCAAATGTCCACATGAATTCATGATGTTCAATTTCATACATAATAATCGCGCCAAGTATTGCCGCTGCGAACCGATTTATCATTCCGAGCATCGGTGCTTTTTCTTTTTTTACAATGCTATCTCCGAACTTTTCAATACGCCTTCCTAAAATCCAGGCGCAGTACATACTCACCAAAAGGCCAATGCTTATCCCGACAAACTGGGCTGAAAAAGGTGTCACGAGCCATCCCAATAACATTACGCCTAGCAAACAATACATTTGTATGTTGAATGATCTTAATGCCATACGAATCATGTTATTCTCCTTTATCTTTCTCATTGTAGTTCCGTATCATCAATCCAATCTTCCAAGCTTCAAGCTTTCAGCTATATCTTTTTTTAAATGAGGGAATTTGATTTTGCTCACCATTAAATAAGCGAGTACGCATGTACCAAACGCCACGGAAACTGGATTCTTTAAAAAACATAAAATAAGGAGACACATTGCCGCGAATGGAATCGGCATTCCGATAAATGTCGGGAGTTTGCTTTGCTGTGTGTTAAATCTCGCAAGCCGAAGCATTCCGCAAATACTATAAGCGAGCGCGCATATCATCCCAATAGACTGCAAATCTTTTAACGAGGCATTATATGCAAGAATAGATGGTGCCACACCAAAAGTAACTAAATCCGCAAATGAGTCCAACTCTCCACCAATTTCTGAAACAGAATCAAGTTTCCGAGCGACCATGCCATCAAACAAATCAAGGACCATACCTGTAATAATGAACATAACTGCACCGTACATATCGTCAACGAAAACAGCATGAATAGCCAAAAGCCCACACACAAAATTTGCTATCGTAATCATATTTGGTATGTAACTCATCACATGCTTCCCCTCCTTTCTACTAATTGCTTCATCTAAGTTCTTACTCATTACAATCAAAATCCTTCTGCTTTTCTTCCAATATTACTTTATTTATTTTCGTTAACGTCTCTGTCATTTGCTCTAGGGCATTTATATCGATTTTAGAAAAGTATTTCTCAATTAATACATCATCTAACTCAGACAACCGCTCTATATACTTACTACCGTTTGGACCAAGTGTAAGAAAATACTCCCTTTTATTATTAGGGTTTACTTGTTTTGAAATCATCTTCTGTTTCTCCAATTTCGATAAAACTTGGCTAACGGCACTTTTGGATACATTAAAGGTAGTCGCAATGTGATTTGCTGTCGTGTTTTCATTTAAATTAATATGAAATAGCATGCTCTCTTGCTGTCCTGTAAGACCGAACTCATCTTTTAACTCCTGAAATAGTAAAATGTAGAATTCATTATAAGCTCGGTTCATTTCATTAATTACTTCTTTATAAGTTCTAGTCATAGCGTTATTCCTCCATGCTTTCATTTCGTTTCGCTTAATAGTTAAGTTTACTTAACTTAACTATAGTATACCGTTATCTTCGTGTAAAGGGAAATATAACTCTACACTTTACTCACAATGATACAAAAAAGAAGACACTCTTCTAAAACAAGTTTAGTCGCTTCTGTCTCACTGCTTTCCTCATCCAAATACTTGGTAAGTCATTCTGAATAATCAAAAAGAAAATCAATAAAATTCCATATAGACCCATTACTGGTTAAAATGTTATAATAGAATTACCCTACATAGTTACTCATAGCCAGACTGAGGAACTAGCGTCTTATTAAGTAATGCGCATAACTAAAATAAAAAAGACACTTTACGGTGTCTTTTTTATTTATATTCATTGCAATTATCTCTTTTATAAACAGACTCTATCAAACAGTAAAGGAAACTAACAGATGGAACATCCTGTTGCAAGAGAACTACGTTTCATACGTGTATACCTCATCATTTTGATTATTGTCATCGCGTTTTGGGATCGTGAGAAAACTGTGGAAATTACTGATCACGGTAGCGATCCTATCTTAAATACCAGCAATATGACCCAAGTTGGTGAGTATACATTTGCATACAAAGACGAATCTAATCAAATTAAAATATTTAAGTTTAATCCAGATACGAATGAAATAAAACTAATAAAAGAGTTTTATGCTAACGAATATGAACTACATACAATAAATAATTCAAATCGATAAAAGGCACTTTAGGGTGTCTTTTCTTTATGGAGTAGGATTATGAAAAGACAGATTTACAATTCTAAGCGACTCGTTGGTACTACCCCATCATCATCAAGCTAATATTTTCATATCCCCCTAAATTAAAATTTTCTTTCTCTACAGATAGTTATTCTGAGAAGGTGCTCATTTTTTCGTTTTGGGGGCATTTCTTTTTCTTAAGTTGATGGGCATATATGGTGACCCCTATTAGACGATAATAAATTAACAATTTCGGGGTTCAGTTCAACTTTATTCAAAATAAGATTTTTTTGCAGTAAAATCAATGTTAGCGGAAATTTTTTTAAAATTAACATAAATACTTGCAATATTTAAATTAGTACTATATAGTTCTAGTTATGACAAAGGTAAAATTAATGAATCAAAAACGTGTGATTGAAGTAGCTGCAACATTATTTTTAGAAAAAGGGTTTGCTTATACAAGTATGGATGAATTAGTACGTGTAAGCAAAGTTTCAAAGTCTAATGTGTATTATCACTTTTCTAATAAGGAACAATTATTAGAAGGAGTCGTTGATTATTGGATTGAAATGTATCAATCTGCAATTGATGACGTACTTTCTCAGAACCAATTTTTAGTTGAAGATCGTATCCAACTGTTTTTAAAGCAATTATCACAAGGAGTTCAGTCGAGAGAGTATAAGGGGAGCTGTCCATTTATTACTCTTTATATTCAAAGTCCTACACAGGCCACGCAAATAAAAGAAAAAATAGGTCTTTTTTTTACAGGATTACAAGAGAAAGTTTCTCTATTACTTAAACAAGGGGTAGAGAATGGAGAATTCAGAAATACGATTCATATTGATGAGGTTGCATCACTTTTTATTACAAATCTTGAGGGAGCGTTATTTATTTCAGAAACATTGAAAGATGCAACTGTAATCACGAAAACAGCAGATCATTTTTTTAAATTGCTTCGATAAAAGAAGCTTTTTTTTTACATCAAATTAGTACTAATTAGTACTACAAAGGGGATTTTATATGAGAACAGTATTTTTAACTGGTGGAACAGGCTTTATTGGAAAGCAATTAGTGAAAGAATTAGCCAAAGAGGATGTTAAAATTCTTCTTTTAGTAAGGTCGAAAAGTAAAGCAATACGCCTTTTTCAAGAAAGAGGCATCTTAAAAAAGAAAGTTATGCACTTTATTGAAGGTGATTTGACGAAAATAGATTTAGGTCTAAGTGCTGAAGATAAGGAGAGGGTATTGAAAACGGATGTGATTATTCACGCAGGAGGCCCCATGGATATTCAAGCGACAAGTAAAGAGGCAGCTTCCGTATTTTTAAATGGCGCCAAACATATTAGTGAATTAGCTAAAAGTATTCATCAATTGAAGGGCTTGCAACAATTTATTCATGTTGTAGGTTATATGAGTCCCTTTGATGATAAAAATAGCAAGATTGCAATTGATGTGTTTAAAGAAGGAAACAATTATTTAAAAATAAAAAATCCATATGAGAGAACAAAATTTTTAGCAGATCTCTATATCCGTCAGCAGGCATCCGCAGTAGGTTATCCGCTTTCTGTAATTAATCCGCCAACTGTAGTCGGTAGTAGTAAAACAGGGAGTACAGAGCAGATAACAGGATTAGGTTTGCTTGTAATGAGTATGCGAAGAGGGCTCATGCCAATGATTCCTGGAGGTAAGGGATATAGGTTACCACTTATTTCAAACGATGAGCTTGCGAAGTTTATTATGCAGGTTTTCAGATTGGAGCAACCGACTATTCAAACATATACACTTGTTGAAGACAAACAGTACGATCAGAACATTGCTGAATTATTAAATATTATGTCGGAAAGTATGAATATGAGGGCACCAAAAATCTCTGTTCCAATGCCACTTATGAAAGCAATTATGAATAGTGGAGTAAGTAAAATAACAAAAATTCCTTCTGATGGATTGAATTTTATTACAAAACAAAATTTCCCAAATGTTTCAACGAAAAAAATTATGGGAGGAGATTGGTTTAAGAAGACGAGTGTAATGAAATTTTTGCCTGCCGTAGTAGCTGATCTGGATTATCGAATGATGTATCAAAATGGCCAGCATAATCATTTATTTAAACGAACATTATGCGATAACACTACCCTTTACCAATTACAAGGAGAGGGTAAACCGTTTATTTTATTACATGGTTTATTGAGTGATGGAGAAGATTTATTTCCTTTAGCACAAGAGCTTCATGAAAAAACTGGTCAACCTATATGGATCTTGGATCTTCCAGGTTTGGGACGTTCTCCTTTTAAACGAGAGAAAAATCTTCTAGATATCTATTTGAATGTAGTGAAAAAGTTATTGGAGAAAGCTACGAATGGTGCACATCTAATTGGCCATTCATTCGGTGCGTTTATTCTTCTGGAAGCATTGGTACAAGAGTACATAGATAAGAAGTATGCAATCACTTTACTTCAGCCACCTGTTGCTAAAAAAAATGCTAAATCACTAAATGTTCCTCAATTTATGAACAAATGGACATTAAAATTAGCAACTACTAATTTGATAGAGCGTTATTTATTAAGTAATGGTTTGTTTGAAAGTATGGAGAGCATCCCTGAACATTATATTGAAAAGATAAGTAACAGTTTTACTTCTCCTAGAATTTTAAATACTACGGTTCAGCTTAACAGTTTACTACTGAAAAACGATCAAGGTGATTTCAATGAAGTAACAAAGTATAATCTTCACATTATTTGGGGGGATTATGACAGAGCCTATTCTGCTCCATCGCATCTTGGTAAGGTTGATTTTGTTCCATATGGCCATCATTTTCCTCTTAGCCATCCGAGTGAAACGGCAACATTAGTAATAAAAAATAGTAATACTAGCAGATGAGAGTGTGGGATAAATAAAAAGTGTGTAGTAAAATCGTTGTGTCTTTGAAATAAAATCGTACTGTTTTGGGTCCCACCCTATGCCCATCAACTTCAAGATTTTATAACACCCCAAAACGAAAAAATGAGATTTTTATTGCAAGTAAGCACAATTTTTCGTTCTGAGGGGTAAAATAATATTCGGATGGGAGTCCAATACATATTATTAAAATTAAGATGGTTCAAGTCGGAGGAAGGCGCATTAAGGTGTCTTTTCTCTTTAAATTAAAAAGTTTGAGACATGGAGTCTTTAGTCATAATTACGACTAAAGGCTTTTTTCTATAAAAAAATTAAAACATAGTAAAAACGACATACTTACTTAAATTGTTTTTCGCTTTATAAACTAAATCCAAAAAGTTGGATAGCTTCTTTTACTACTCATATTATTAATGAATAAAGCAATAACTACAATAACAACGGAGCCAATTAAAACTGGTGTTACTAAATAACTCCAACTATTTGCCCCTAAAATAACGATAATCGGATCGGCCCCTGCCGGAGGGTGCGTCGTTCTCGTTAACATCATAACGGCTATTGCCATCCCCACTGCTAAAGCAATTGTCCAATATTCATTCCCAAACAAATGATATATTGATAGACCAATGAAAGTTGAAATCAAATGTCCTCCAATAATATTACGCGGCTGAGATAATGGCGCATTCCAAACTCCAAACGCTAATACACAACTCGCCCCAAATGGAGCCATTAATAATTCTGTAGAGGTTATGCTCGTTAAATATGTTAAGGTAAGAATTGTTAAAAATCCCCCTAGTAGTCCTGTTAAAGAGTCCTTTATATTTACTTGTAATGGACTTCTTCCTTTCCCTTTCATTTTTGTAAAATATCGTACACTTATTGGTTGAGGATCTTCCTGCTTAGTTGCTGTTATATTATCCATCATTCTCCTCCTTTATTTACCAACAATTATAACTCGACATAACTAACCTGTAAATATTAATTTTATAGGTTAGTTAAAGAAGAAAAAAAAAGAATCAACTGTTATAAGTTGATTCTCTAGACTTCTTCAAATTTTCGATCCTGAAATTTTGCTACCTTTTTCCGGTTCCCACATATTTTCATAGAACACCATTTTCGTTTCCCACTCTTATCTATAAATAATAAAACACAGTCAGGATTTGAACACCTTTTAAGGAAAATAAGCTTATTTTCTGCTATTAACGTTAAAGCATCAAATGCAATTAACGATGCGAGTACATCCTCGATTTCTCCAACCGGGATAGATACTAGCTGCTGTTCAATGATTTTATATGTAAATGGTGCTTTCTCAATTTGTGTTTCTAAATACGTAACAAAATCATTGGAAATTTCGTGCTGATCAGCAATTACCTCAAACTGTTTTCTCAGTACCTCTCTTACTTCCAATATAATAGATGTCACTTGATTCGTGCGCTCTTGAATCCTTATAAATGTTTTTTCATTCCAAAAAGGAAGACTAACCTTTATTACATGTAGCCATTCTAATACATCTTCATTTGTTATTAATAAATCATAACGTTGTCCACGCCTAACTAGCTCTGTATTTACTAAATCTAATGAGAGATTTCCAGATATAAGCGGGAATTGTTTTTTGTCCTGCATGTACTCATCACCTTCTCTTTAAATAATCATATTCCAAATTAATACAGAAGTGCAACTTTTTTATAAACTACAAAGTATGAAGATCCAAGCCTTTAGCCATAATTACGACTAAAGGCTTTTTGTAGATAAGTAAATGAAAAGGAGCTAATTTTATGGAACATAATAAAAATGGAGTGCTTGCTTTAATCGTTTTGTTTGTAGGACTAGCATTTTTTGTTATCGGTATGGTTTATCATTTATGGGGAACGGTTTAAAAATAAATAATAATTCATTTAAGAAAAAGTACTCGTATGAGTACTTTTTTTAATGTCATATAAAAACATTCTAAACTTACTTACATGCATACAATCATCAATTATAGTTATATAATTGGGAAGGTTGTAAATTATCAATCTATATCTATATTGATTAGGAAAGGAGCTAAAAATGTTAGAAATCATTTTTGTTGCTGTATTACTTTTATCTAGTATCATTCCCATCTTTATCAAACGGGGTTTGACGAAAAAAAATGGAGTCCTTTTACTAATAAATTATGCATTATTATTTGCCACCATCATTGTAATTGGTGCAAACTGGCGTATGATTCCCGCCTATTTCTTATTGTTCGTTTTAACATTACAAGTTTTTTTGAAACCAAAAACTACAGCCGTTTCTAAAAAGTTAGTGATGAAAGTTTTAAAAGGTTTAGGAATTATCGTAACTGCTATCGCAATGTTTACATTACCTTTACTTTTTCCGATCATAACACTCCCAGAGCCTACTGGAAAATATACAGTAGGAACGAAAGCTTTTCATTTAATTGATACAAATCGAAAAGAAACCACTGTACCAAATAATCATGGAAATCGTGAGTTAATGATACAAGTATACTATCCTGCCGCAAAAGGATCAGGGAAGCCTTCTGCCTATTTTGAGAACATAAACGAGCTGGCTGAACAATTGGCAGTAACAAACGGTGCTCCATATATCGTAACGACACATTTAGGGCTGACAAAAACACATTCTTATCAGAATGCTAAGCCACTTCAAGATAAAGAAAAATTCCCCCTCCTTTTATTCGGCCATGGGATGGGATTATATGGTCAACAAAATACATTCCAGTTAGAGGAATTAGCTAGTCAAGGCTATGTAGTAATCGCTCTTAATTTTACAGGATATGCAGCAACAACGATTTTCCCTAATGGAAACCGTGTAGACTCTATACCAATTGAATATACACCTACCGCCTTAAATACCATAGTTCAAAAATGGGAACAGGATACTACTTTTGTTTTAAATGAAGTAATAGAAGGCAATTTCGATAAAAGTTTTAAAACTATTGCAGACTTAATTGACTATGACAAAATTGGAATGTTCGGTCACTCTTTTGGTGGAGCAACTGCCGCACAAATGTTAGTGAAGGATACGCGTATTAAAGCTGCAATTAATATGGATGGTGGATTGTATGGCGATCCAATGCCTAAAGACGGTCCTCAAAAACCATTCATGTTGATGAATGCTGAAGCTACGATTCATTTTATGAAAGAGGCTGAGAATCCAAAGACAACCGGAATCCAAAATGAATTATTGGAAATAGTCTATTTAAGAAATAAAACCATTGAAAAACCGGGCGTGTACACAGTGGTAATTCCAAAAACAAACCATACTAGTTTTACAGATTTAGCAGCATTTTCACCTATTATTAATGAACCTGGCGAAGATGTAGCCACAAACTACAAACTAATTAATAAACTAGTAACTAGCTTTTTCGATCAAACTTTAAAAGGCAAAAGCGAAAATCATTTAGAAGAAATTCAGAAACAACACCCTGAACTTCCTCTCATTAAACACAAATAACTATTTTCCTAGTTATGTAACCCATCCTTATGCTTGAGGGGTTTCTACTTTAACACAATTATAAAAAGGCCCCATTACTGGGGCTCTTAAAAAATAATAAGAATAAATGAATTAAAACAAATAACAGACAACTAAAATATACATGCTTAACATTATATAATCTATATATTTATGTAAAATTACATAAATATATAGATTATTATACGCTATACTAAAATAGGAGTCGACAATCGTTATTTTCTTCTTATTTTTAAAGCAATATGGATATACCTTCTTAACTCATTTGGATTGGATAAGAAAAGAAGACAGCTTAATTGATGTCTTCTTTTTTTATAGTTTTATGAATTTTTTTGAGCAGCTGCTCTCCAATCACGAAAAGATGTTGGGCGTCCAGAAAAAGCTCTTTGCTTTGTAACAGATGGTTTTTCTTCAGGAGTCATTGTTTTTTCTTTAAGAGTCGCTGGTTTTTCTTTAAGCGTCACTGATTTTTCTTCAAGAATAGTCACAGCTGTTTGCATTTTCTCTAACTGTTCTTTCAACAATTGTTGTTCAATCTTTAAATCCGTAAGTAAACGTAAAATCATCTCAGAATTAGCCATAAGATCCTCCTTCCCCCAATACACAGAATAAAATACAATATGTAGCAGACGAAATACCGGTGACAAAAATAAGGTCGTCAACTCTTTTTAACTTCCAAAATCCTTTTATTTTTTTAAGGACCTGCTCCATTCATCCTTAAAAACATAAAGTAAATTAAATCCATTAATAAATGGTCTTTATGGAAGGAGGAGTTAATATGGGCTATGGCGGTAGTTGTGGTGGAGGCTGTGGTTTCGGCGGCGGATTTGCCTTACTTGTTGTGCTCTTCATCTTATTAATCATCGTTGGCGCTAGCTGTTGGGGCGGCGGATTCGGCTGCTAAGGAGAGGCACTCTTGAGAGTGTCTTTTTTTAATATGTGGCTCGTATACATATTGCTCAAAATTTCCGTTCTAGAAGTATTATAATATTAGCTTAACATGTCAGTTTCCCCTAATTAATAGGTGGTTCTAGCCTATAGAATTCTTTTAAATATAAAATGAAACTATATTTCTCAATGAATAAAACAATTTAACATGGTAAAATAATATTTGGATGGGAGTCCAATATATTATTAAAATTAAGATGGTTCAAGTCGAAGGAAGGCACCTTAGGGTGTCTTTTCTTTTTTATAAATAATTATAAATTAAAATTACAAAGGATGCTTACTACTTACAAGGAACATTTTCTTCCGTACAACTATTTATTTGAAACTAATTACTATTATAAATATAAAGAAATTATGGATAAAGTAGTGAGGTAAATAAAACAAAATATAGATTTAATTCATGTTTCTCAACGAGGTACTACCAGCATTTTCAAAAAAATACGCTAAGCAAAAAAATAATCAGCTGTCCATATGGACAGCTGATTTACATCATTACATTTCTATTATTTATCTTACCACTTGTACGGATACTGGTTTCCACCCCTGATTTTCTACCCAATCAATATTAACCTTATATTTTTTATTATTTTGCTTATCTCGTACATTACCGTAGGCTTTATTATTACCATTATTTCCAATAAAATCGAAAATCAATTGGCTCTCTGGAACATCAACAGCATAAGAAATTGCTTTTTTCATCTCACTCCAATCTACTGTTCCTTCTTTAAATTTCATTTCAGGTTTTGCTCCTTGCTCGGTACCAATTGGCTTCCAAGAAGGATTAGTTTGAGAACCCTTTTCTTGAGATGTCGTTTTTTCTTCCTCATTATTTTCAGTTCCGTTCGTTTTTACCGATTTTTCTGTTTTTGATTTCTCTTCTAACTGTGCTGCTTCTTTATCTTCAGCTTTCTTCTCTTCTATCTTTGCTACTTCTTTATCTTCAGCTTTCTTCTCTTCTATCTTTGCTGTTTCTTTATCTTCAGTTTTCTTCTCTTCTATCTTTGCTGTTTCTTTATCTTCAGTTTTCTTCTCTTCTATCTTTGCTGTTTCTTTATCTTCAGTTTTCTTCTCTTCTATCTTTGTTACTTTCTTTTCTTGAGCAATTGCTTTCGTTGATGTATTAGAAGGGGGAAATAACTGGTATGTCACTATACCAACTGTCACTAATACCAAAGTAAATGCAATATTAAAAATTGCCTTTTGACGACGATTCTGTTGTTTTTCTTGAAATCTGCTTACTTGTCCCATTCTTCAAACCTCCGTGTTTACTTTCTCCTCTACTCTTTATGTATTATCCCTAAAATTCTTAATATTTTTATTAAACAATAGAAATAAACTACACTTTCCATACAGGATTTCATATCATAATAAAATTTGTGTTTTTTCAAGTATCTGACATATGTTATTCAAAATAGTTTAATACATTAAAAATTGATAAGTTTCTGCACTTAAGAAACCTTCAATTTTATTCAAAGGTGATTCCAATTATGTCCATATTAGATCTCCTGTAGAAAGCTTTTTAACAATTAAACCTCTTCTTCCCTTATTTATAATTTTTAAATTAAATTTCCCTCTATAGTATAATAAAGATGTTTCGTTTTCTAATGGGGTATGTCGTAAAATCAAAAGGGATTTTATCTCTTTTACCTTCTTTTCAGAGTAAATTTCACCACTAGGAAATTCTATTATTCCTAATGTAATCTTTAATTCGCTCTCATCGAAAGGCCACTCCTTATTAAGTTCCCTTATCTTTTGTATAAAGCTTCTTTTGGTTTGTCCTATATATAGCAATGTTACACTCTTAGCACATACTCTAGAGATTGCAAATATCCCCTTCTTAGAAGCTTCTTCCCTATTATAAAAATCATTTATACTATACATTCCATACCATTTAATATGTACTGTTTCTATGAATCTCACCTCATTTTTAGACAATATTATAATTTCTGAATGTTCAAATTATAATGGGCGCATAGTCCTGATTACTTGAATTATAAATTGTGCTTTTCAATAATACATTTTATTATTACTAATTTCAATAATACAAAAAAAAATACAATATTATAGTTTAATTACAAAACTTTATGAAAAAACAAAGTGATGTCGTACCAAATATTATATTTTTTCAATATCAGACTACCATGAACAAAAGTTAGAGAGTTATGGAATAAAATATAATTTGTATGTACATACATTTCTTTAAAAAGAAGTTTTGTAGTTTGCAACTGAATTAAACAAACATAGATTTTTATGACTCTTTTTGGGATATAGCAAAGTGGGATCTTTTATATGCACGTTACTATACCGAACTTTCGGTATAGTATTTTTTTGCAGCTCCTTGATTTTTCACCAAATACGTATAAAAATTAATAGTATGAAAATAAACTGCTGGCTAAAAGTTTACTTTCGATAAAATAAAAAAGGACCTACTCCATTCATTCTTAAAAACATAAAGTAAAGTGAACCCGTTAAAATACATGAATGGCCCTTAGTTTTAATCCTCTTATCTAAAGGAGGAACTATTATGGGCTATGGTGGTAGTTGCGGAGAAGGCTGTGGTTTTGCTGGAGGATTTGCTTTGCTTGTTGTACTCTTTATACTATTAATCATTATCGGATGCAGTTGCTTCTGCTAAAAAACTATTAGAAAGGCCACTCTTATATGGGTGTCTTTTCTTTATGAAAAGTATCTAACTATCAACCTTTTCCTTATGACTTCTAACATCAACAAAGGGTGATACAAATTATTACATATGTTTGTACCACCCTTTATTGATGCGTTTAAACTTCACAAGTGTTGAAGTTTTAGACTTCTCCCTTAGTGCACCCATATTATTAGAACATCCTGTAATCTGTAGACAAAATGTAGCTAATAAAAACAATATTAATAATTTCTTCAATAAATCCTCCTACATACATAAAACACCATATATTACAAAACAAACATAACATCAACTCTTTATAAAAACAATAAAATCCTCGGTCCTTAAGCTATCTCTTAACATAGGAGTACCGCTACAAATCCATTTTTAAAATATCCTCTACTTAAGGAATTGGTAAGTATCAAGTAAGAAAAACGAGAACTTTGCTTCGTATAATCAAAATATAAAGTGAAGGAAGAAAGATTATTTCTGAAGTTTATATGCATGTGGAAAAGGAGAAATCTACGTTTGTTTAGAGTAATAATATAAATGTGTCCAAGTTTTGGAGATTAATTGTAAATATTTTGAGGTTTTTGTACCAGAATTCTAATTACCGTACTTGTTTTTTACCAGCACATATTGGAGGTTAAAACATGAATAAAAAAAAGAAAATACAAAAATCAGTACTTACTAAAATGTACCCTATAGAATAGACTTTTTTCAAGTGCCTATTCTATAGGGTACATTTTAAAGACTACTCTTGTTTCTTTTCCTTCTCTTCTTTTTCAATTTCAGATACCGACTTTTCAGGGTCTTTTATAAGTTTTCCAAGTTCTCCAGAACGTGTGAAATCATCTTCGAAATTTTCTGTAGTACTAATATAAGCTATAAAATCCAATTCTTCATTATTATTTATATAACCTTTTAATCTGGGAACACCCATTGGACTTACACTGTGTTCTTTAAATGTAATCGATTTTACATCTTGAATATTGTAATGAATATACTTTTCTACTCGTGCCTCTTGTGCCTTCCAAAACTTTTCTTCTTTTTCTTTTTGTTTTAAGTATTCCATAGTAAAATACCCTCCTACTATGAGTATCACAGCAGATACAACCCAAATGATTACTTTCTTCATTAGAAAATCTCCTTATAAAAAACCTACCAATGGATTCTTCTTAAAATGAGACAGAGAAAAAAAGAGTAGTACAAAGACTACTCTTGTTGTTTTTCTTTCTCCTCCTTTTCAATTTCAGATACTGATTTTTTAGGGTTTTTTATTAGTTTTCCAAGTTCTCCAGAACGTGTGAAATCATCTTCGAAATTTTCTGTAGTACTAATATAAGCTATAAAATACAATTCTTCATTATTGTTTATATAACCTTTTAATCTGGGAACACCCATTGGACTTACACTGTGTTCTTTAAATATAATCGATTTTACATCTTGAATATTGTAATGAATATACTTTTCTACTCGTGCCTCTTGTGCCTTCCAAAACTTTTCTTCTTTTTCTTTTTGTTTTAAGTATTCCATAGTAAAATATCCTCCTGCTATAATACAAATAATGGATAAAATAATTACCAATTTCTTTTTCATTTAAAATCCCCTTGTATTTGAATATAGTTAAAATATACCATGAAATGAGTTGGAACATATGAGTGAGTTTAAAAAGAACACAATTGCGACAGATGAAGATTATTTCAAATTAGCAGATCATGTTTATGATGACGAAGTTTTAAAAAAAGGTACAGAAATAGAAGGTGTTGATGGAAAAACTTGGATAGTTATAGAATCAATAGATGCAGATTATCAAAAAGTAAAAAATGGATTAGAAGCTATCGCAGTAGTACCAGCAGACAAATATGATGAAAATGCAACACATTATGATGAGATAATCCTAGCATTTCGTGGGACAGAGCCTAACCAATTAGCAGATTTCGAAACAGATATCGATCAGATTACGTTTGGAATTAAAACACATTCTAAAGTAATTACTCCAAGTAACAGTCAAACTATAAAACCTGATTCTGAAACATCATTTGATACTGGATTAAAATGGGCAAAAAATGACATCGTAGCAAAATATACCCCTTATTCTCTTCATACTACTGGACATAGTAAAGGTGGTGCAGAAGCGGACCTTATCGCTGCAGAATTAGATTGTTATGCAACTACATGGGCTGCACCAAATCCTTATCGTTTGCTAAGTCCTGAAGCAAAAAAACGAGTAGATAGAGGGGAAATGGAAAACAAAGCTACGGATTATACACATGAGAATGATCCAATTGGTAACCATACTCAATTCGGTGCGCCTCTAATTGGTAAGCAATTTACAGTGAGACAGAACGATACAAAAGAAGATTTTTTTACACGTTTAACTATGGAAGGACACGGCAGAGATACATTTAGAGGAACATTTCATTCAAATGGAAGTCCCCTATTAAAATTAGAGCCTGAAGATATTATAAGACAAGCACAAAAAATTCAATTGCTCAGTAATCGATTATCAGATATCGCAAAAAATATAGAAGAGTTTCAAAGAAGAGAAGCTGAAGCGGTTAAAAAGTTGAAGAGTCAATTAAAATATGAAACAGGGCCAGGTGGGAAATATCATCTATTAGAAGCATACGAAATAGATGAAGCCATCTCACGAATTGCCAAAACGAAAGAAGGTGGAAATGACTATTTTCACGATGTACACATAGCAGAAGAATTAATTCATCTTTTAAGAAAAGAACAAAAAAGTTTAAGTAGATTTGGGGACGAAATTAGTGATGCAGCAAATTCACTTAGGGATAAAGATAATCAATTAGCAGGGAATTTTCAGTTTAGATAAGGAGATAATTATATGATGGATTTTATGGGGGAAATTAAAAAGATAGAAAAGCAAATCGAAAGTGTTACAGGAGATTTAGCGGATCAGGTTGTTGAGGAGTTACAAGCTGCTAAAAAACAGATTGAAAGAGAAATGCAGCGTGTGATGTTAAAAACAGAAGTAGGGTTTAAATCGATAGACATTATAAAAGAAGATACATATGCTCTTCAAAAAAACATAGGGGCATTTCATGAATTACAAACAAGTCTAAGAGATATAGCAGCAGAATTAGAGAAAAGTTTTGAAAGTAAAACTGGCAGTAAAATCAATGAAGAATTAAAGAAATATGAAAAAACAAATTAACAACAACATTTTTAATGAACATGTTCACTTAGCAAACAGTTGCGGAAAAAAATAAGGGAAATAGAAAAAAAGTCCTCTTAATATAGGACTCTTTTTTTGTTATTCCTGAAAGTAAACTTTTAAATATTAGTTTACTTTCAAATTACCTTAAACATTGAGTTCACACCAAATCTTCTGATACTCTCAAAATATAAAATAAAAGTATACATTCGAAGTATTATAAACAAAGAAGTTGAATCCCTCATAAGAAAAGATGAGTATCTCCTCACTATCGAGATACTCATCCAAAGAAAACATAAATTAACTATTAGTATTTAGCTCTTTACTGTATTTCTTTATAAAAAACGCCATTATTAACGTAATAATTCCTATACCTAAACCAAGTAATTGATCTAACGAAATTACATCACGAAAAATCCAACGTATAATAAATCCCACACTAAATACTAATACAAGTAAAAAACCAAAATATTTTAGTCCCCCATATACGTCTCCCATACCCAAACCCCTCTTAATTTTATAATTAATTCATCCATAAATATAAAATATTATTATTGATTTTGTTTTTCTCTTTCACCTACAACCCAAGCTACTAATAAAATTGAGCTAGTTGCTAACAATGCTGTAAAAACTCCCATTAAACATTTCTCCTTTTTACAAACATAATTAACCATATTATACCATAGTGATAATACTTACAAAGACTTAGTTACCATAACATCACTTATCGGGATTCAATGTATCTAGAAAAAACCCCTTCAGTTTACTTGCTGAAGGGGTTTCATATTTACATAATTATCGTTATTGGAAGTCGTTTTAAAATTCTACATGTTTACTTTTTTCTTGTTCTTACGAATAAACCACAACACCACAGTTAAAAATAATAAAAAAATCAGTAAAAAGAGCGGTATTTTTTGAATAAAGAAAAATCCTTTCCAAAAATCTAACCTAGTACTATCAGGAGAATCTGTTGCCATCCCACCTATAAAATAAGATAACGGAATGGTAAGTATATTTATCCCTAAACCGATCATTACGAATGATAGATTTTCACTCCAGATTTTTGGTAATGCAGCCATAATAAATAAAACTAATGCAGTACCAATTATAAGAAACAGTACTCCAAAATAAAATGCAAAATATAAAATAATCCCCATAATATCCCTCCAAGGCTTTAATTGTACCATCAATAAGGGTAATTTTGGTTGAATATGATATTTATAGAAAGTTAACATAACTTCTCATTATCGGTAGCGAAGAAAAAAGTGCCCCCTTAATCTCAGAAGGGATTCGCCTTTTTCTTTTTCTATGACTCTATGCATCTTTTTATACATCCCTATGGTTCCCGGTGTCCCCCTATTTTTTGCATAAAACTTTGTATACTCTTAGCGTGTTCTTTTCAAAAATGCTGGCCGTACCCCTCTTCAGGTGAAGCGCCTTAAATCATCTTTCCCTTATTTTCAAAAGGACCTGCTCATTTAATCCTTAAAAACATAAAGTAATTTGAATCCATTAAAATACATGAGTGACTCCTTATTTTTCTCCTACTCTTTAAAGGAGGAATTATTATGGGCTTTGGTGGTAGCTGCGGTGGCGGTTGTGGCTTTGCAGGAGGATTTGCTTTATTAGTTGTATTGTTTATTTTATTGATTATTGTTGGAGCTTCTTGCTTCTGCTAAAAACTATGGGAAAAGACACTCTTATTTGGGTGTATTTTCTTTTGTACATTAAAAAACTCACCATCCTACAGAAATGGCGAGATCCTTATATATTATTTAATATCTTGTTTTCTTTAATACTTTTCTTCTTGATTGAACATCTATAGATTCATAAAAAAATAACCAAAAATTATCACAGAAATTACAAGTCCCATAGCAGCACCTAATAATATTTGCCCATCAGTATCAGTCCAAAATTCTTTTAAATCTGCTTTTGCCTTTTTCCTATTTTCGCCTGTTGAAAATAGATATCGAATAGAATATATAACTAGTAAAAAGAATGACGTGATTATATCTATCATGACTTATGTACCTCCTAATATATATGTACCTTTAATTATCCAGTAATTTTCTTGCACTTTGTATCAGCCTGAGTAACTGAAATGCTTAGTTCAATAAAAGCCAAATGACAAAAATTACTCCTGTAACTGCTGCAGATCCAAAAAAACCTACCAACATTTTCCCCTCAGGACCATTAATAAGCTCTTTTAAAACTTCTTTTGCTATTCGCTGACCTTTACCACTTAAAGATATCGAAAGAATAAAGAATATTACCACTAATACAAATGAAGAAATTATTAGCTCCATGACTTGTGTACCTCCCTAATATATGTTCGCTATTAATTAACCAATAATTTCCTTAGACATTATATCGGCTAGAGTACATGGAAGTATAACAAATTATTTTTATATTTAAATGTATTAATAGTTACCATATTAATACATGGTAGTTCAAGTCGGAGGAAGGCGCCTTATGGCGTCTTTTTTCTATTTTCAAAAGGACCTGCTCAATTAATTCTTAAAAACATAAGGTAAAGTGAACCCATTAAAATCCATGAGTGAACCTTAGTTTTACCCTCTAATCTAAAGGAGGCACTATTGTTATGGGATATAGTGGTAGTTGTGGCGAAGGCTGCGGTTTCGCTGGAGGATTCGCTTTATTAGTTGTATTGTTTATTTTATTAATCATTATCGGATGCAGTTGCTTCTGCTAAAAAACTATTGGAAAAGGCACCCTTATATGGGCGCCTTTTTGTATATTAAAAACCTCCCTATTTCCGTAGGCAGGCTAAATGTGATTTTGCACAATTGAGTTATAGCAAAATCATTTATATTGAAAGTAATGAAAATTAACTTAGTAATCCTAATACCTTAATAATCTCAATTGTTTTATTATCTTTTATTTTAAAATAAAGCCTTTTCCCTATACGTTCACTAATTACAATATTTCCAAAGGCTAATTTACGCAAATGTTGTACAATCAAATCCTCTGTAATTCTTGTTTGCTTACTTAAATCAGAAACTGACAACGATCCATATGTAATCAATTTACAAACAATTGATAAGCGAGTAGAATTCCCTAATAACCCTAAAACTTTTATACTTTCGGTATAGAAACTAAAATCCATATGAAAAGCATGTAACAGATTTTCCAACCTCCTAAAATAAGATGAATATCAACCAAAATATCTTAACATAAAAATAGTAAAAAACACCCTAAAATATACCAAATAATCATTGAGAAAAATGTTACTTGAATAGGAGTCCAATACATATTATTAAAATTAATGTGTATTGGACTTTCCATCCTCAATGAATGGAAAGTAGAGATGCTTCAATTATATACTGATCTGGAGCGTCTCCTATATAGTCAAAAGGATAACAAGTTGTTAATGTTAATGTTGGCTCACTTTTTTCTACAATAACTGTTCGATCTTCTGAATCTGTTATCCAATGCTTGTTAATTTCATATGTATATGTTTTATTTTCATATTCCACGATAAGTTGGTCATTTTCCTTTAATTGACCAAGCTCGGTAAAAACAGTATCTCTATGTCCACTTAAAACTGTATGACCATTTCCAGATGGTGTAGTGGTTAAGTCACTAACAAACATACCTACACCCTTTTTTAGTACTTTATCATCAGCTCCCCAATATATAGAGTATTTCTTTTGTATTTTAGGGATAATTAAATATGCTACTTTATCTCCTAACTGATGGTTTACCTTTGAAGCAGGAATTTGTACAGGTTTTTCTTGTAAGGAAGTGTCAGTCTTTATCTCTGTCTCTGTTTGATTGATGTTTTGCGTTTCATTTTCTTTAGAAGGGGTGGAGGTCTCATATTGTTTAGCCTCGTTAGTTGTTAACGACTCTGCTGATTGTCTAGCACTATACCATTCTAGAAAATAATAGGAAAAGATAGTAAGTCCAATAACAGTTAAACATAAGCCTATCCATTGTTTTTTATTCACTTTTATCACTCCATTTGAAAACGACAGGATTTCTCCTGCCGTTTTAAGGAACTATTTTATGCGTTTGTCTTTTTACGACGGAACATTAATACAGAACCAGCTAATGCTAATCCTAAGCTTGCTAACATCATTGTAACACCGTTTGATGCTGTATTAGGTAATTTTTCACCTTGTTTTTTCGTTTCTTTTTTCACAACTGTATTAGTATTTTTCTTTGTTTCTTTTGCAGTTGTTTGAAGCTTAGTTTGTTCTTGTTTATGATTTGTTGTTTGGTTATTTTGTTTTGAATTCTCTTGCTTAGTGTTTTCTTGTTTAACAGGTTCTTGTTTAGTGTTTTCCTGTTTAGTATTTTCTTGTTTAGGTTGTTCTTGAGGTTTAGTAGTTTCTTTATTTTCTGTTGTAGTATTTGTGCTCTTTGGATATTTATAATCTTCACATGGAATGCCGTCTTTATCATTATCTAAACGGTGTGGATCATTTCCAACACCATATCCATTTTGATCCCAGAATGCTTGAGCATCTTGTTGACTTTTAAAATGGCCACAGTTTTTTGTATCATTAGGACTCTTAGCTGCAAATGCAGAAGAACTGTACCCCACTGTTAATAGTGTTACCGCTGTTGCTGAAGCTAATAATTTTTTCATAAATTTCTTTATCCCCCTAAATGGTATGTATTTACATTGAAATATTTTACATTTAAAAATCTAAAAATACAATAATAATTTGTAGATAAATGTAAGATTTCTAGATAATAATACCAAACTGTTAATTCGTATATTGTCATATTATGTCGAAAGAAAATAAAAAAAGAGCCAAAGCTCTCTTTAATAACTAATACTAACCATAGTCACTATTCTCACAGTAATATGAATTTGATTTATCACAACAAATATATGTTGTTTGTTGGATAAATAATGGAATCAGTAAAGCGTTAGCTGTAGTAGCATTTGAGACAGTAATACTTGAACATCCTCAAATAAGAAAGCTCTTGTATCTCCCGGTGTTAATGTAATTATTACAATTCTACATGCCTAATAAAGAAAAGGTATACCGTATACTTTATACAGTTGGCTATTGTCAGGAATCATTTTGCACGAAAGAAAAGACACTCTATATGAGTGTCTTTTCCAATAGTTTTTAGCAGAAGCAAGAAGCTCCAACGATGATTAATAAAATGAATAACACAACTAATAAAGCAAAGCCTCCAGAAAAGCCACAACCGCCACAACTACCACCGTAACCCATAATAGTTCCTCCTTTAGATAAGAGGGGAAAACTAAGGTTCACTCATGTATTTTAATGGATTCGTTTCATCTTATGTTTTTCCGTATTGATTGAGCAGGTCCTTTCGAAAACTATTTACATATTAACTATATTTTTAAAAATGAATAATTTAACTATAACAATAAATAGATAAATTAATATAATGTATTAATTCTAAAAGAAGGGAGGAATAGCCATGCAATTAGTTTGTTTTAAAATAGTAAGTGGTCAATATTTCTTATTTGTAGAAGGTATTCAAATTCCTGTACCAATTCCAGCAGTTGCTGCAGCTTTATTAATTGGTTTAGGAGTAATTCCACTTTGTTCTTAATGTAAGGAATTCGGATCATTCCTATCTTTCCATTGGAAAAGCCTCAAGTATATGAATACTTGAGGCTTTCTTTATATCAGAGAAAAAACACCTTACAGCGCTTGAAGATCTCCTGATTTAATTAATGCGGCCGTTACATCATCACCGAAAGTATTGAGACAAAATACTTGCTCGTCTACCTTATCCATCACTGTAGCTTCACCTATCACGCCACCTTGAAGTTTAATAAAATAGTTATGTTCTTCTACAATTTTACTAAAATCTCTATTTGCCCATCTTTCAGTAATTGCTAATAGCTCTTCTTTGTTCTTGAAATTGTTTCCGTTTAGAATATTTCTTACTTTCTCTGCATTCTTTTTGGACATAGGGGTTGCTCCCTTTCCTTCACACGCTTTTACTTTTTGATGAGTCATGCTATGCATAGCTGAAATAACTTCTTCTTCAGTAGAAGTTACTGTAATGTGAAGTTGTGCATTTGAACCTTTCACTTCTGCTTCATTCGATAGTATGTCTTCTTTATTAACCTCTGCAAAAACATGGTCCTCACTCTTAAGCGGGACTTCAGCAAACTGTAATATTCCATAAGTCATACCAGTTGCAAGTACTACTCCCCCTATAATAGATGCTAGCCAATACTTTAGCTTCTTATCCATCTTCACTTCCCCCGTCTTCGTTTACATACATTAACTAAAGAATACCATATTTAATTCCTTTTTATTGAAGAGTCTCTAATTTCTACTATTTAAAAATATTCTCATCGTCTAATGTAATACGATATAATCATTTTATAATACAAAAAAAACCATATTCTCATTCCCTATTTTTTTGGAGGTGATTGTCTTGGATAAAAACATCAATCTACTTCTTCAAATAATAATTGGAATTATAATTATGATCGCACCTATTCTCATAACAGGATCTATATACGATGTCACTAAATCATTTGGTGAACTATTAGTGGCAGAACTTATTATAAGAACACTTTCTCTCATTATTGGACTTTTAGTTATTAGTACGGCTTTGCATCGTTATTCTCAATAATTATTCATGTTCAAAAAATACAAATATTTTACATACCAATTCTTATGTATTAAGACATCAAAAACAAGTGTTACGAAAAAAATATAAAAAAGACATCTTTTTTAGGGAAAGATGTCTTCTTTATATAAACCTTAATGTTCGTTCTGTAAAACTCTCGCTGCCTTTACTCCCTTTTTCTCTTCTTTTAAAAATAACGATATGATAAACGCAACAATTATAAAGACTAGCCCAAGTGTAAATGCACCTTGGAATCCTGACGTTAAACCGTTTAACTTCTCTACTGGATCCAGTGGATTTGCGGAGCTTTCCATATAGCTAGTTGTTCCTGAAGACATTTTCGATATAAATATAGCTGTACCAATTGCGCCAGCTACTTGTTGCAGTGTGCTAAACAGTGCTGTTCCGTGCGGATATAGATCTGGTGTTAATTGATTTAAACCGTATGTTTGTGCTGTCATAACAAACATGAGTCCAACCATTAATACGCTATGCATAACAATAATTTGTACCATTGATGTATCAGGAGTAATACCTTTAAACAAGAACATTGCTATCCCCACTAACACAATACCGGGAACGATAATAACTTTCGGACTAAATTTATCAAATAGTTTACCTGCGATTGGTCCCATTATGGCGCTAATAACACTTCCCGGAAGCATGGTGATTCCTGATTTAAAAGCTGTAACGAGTAAAACTGTTTGCAAGAACATCGGTAATAAAGTCATCGTTGAAAATAACGACATCATCACAATGACGATTAATCCAACTGATAATGCAAACATCGGAAATTTAAATGCGCGTAATTCTAAAATTGGATTCTCAATTTTTAATTGTCGAACGACAAAAATACATAATGAGATAAGCCCAACAAGTAAAGTGCCATACACTTTTGCATCGGACCATCCTAAGTCACCTGATGCACTAAAGCTATACACAAGTCCGCCAAATCCTAATGTCGATAAAAGGATAGATGGGTAATCTACTTTTGGTCTTGTTAACTCTGAAACATTTTGAATGTACTTCATCCCAATTATTATTGAAATGATCACGACAGGAATAACAATATAGAATAACCAGCGCCAATTTAGTGAGTCTAGGATTACTCCGGATAATGTAGGACCAATTGCTGGAGCTGCCATCATTACAAGTGCGATTAATCCCATTGTTGCACCACGTTTTTCAGGCGGACAAATAATTAAAATCGTATTCATTAATAACGGTGTAATTAATCCCGTCGCTACAGCTTGGACGATACGGCCGACTAATAAAACGGAAAATGTCGGCGCAAATCCCGCAATTAATGTACCAGCTAAAAACGTTACCATAGCGATTAAAAACATTTGCCTCGTTGTGAGCCATTGTTGAAGTAACGCTGTAATTGGGACTAAAACACCAACTACTAACATGTAAGCTGTAGAAAGCCATTGAATTGTTGAAGCTGTTACACCAAATTCTTTCATTAATACGGTTAACGCATTACCAAGTAACGTTTCGTTTAATAACGCAACCATTGCCCCTAAAAGTAATGCAATTAAAATGGGGGTATGTTTCATATTAGAAGTATCAACTTTGCCACTTACAGGGCTCTTAGTTGTCATATTCATTTACAGATTCTCCTCCTGTTTCTTACTTAAAAAACTTTAAATATACCTGAACACATGTAATATAATATACATATGTAGATTAAAAAGGGAGAATCAATTTTCAGCCACTGTATATTTAATCTACAAAAAAGGAGAAGTGTAGATGAATGATAATGAAAAACAACTTGATTTACGTATTAGACGTACACATAAATTACTATGGGATTCCTTATTTGAATTAATGACGCAATCAAAACAGAAATATAGTACGATCACGATTAACCAAATATGTGACCGCGCGATGGTACACCGAACAACCTTTTATAAACACTTCGAAGATAAAGATGCTTTATTAGCATTTGGATTTAAACGATACAGCAAGATGATTGTTGAAATACCAGTTTCAGATCGATTAAGTAAACCATTTCAAGTAATGGAACAATTTCTACACCATGAAGAAATCGGTAAAATATTAGAAACGCAAATGTCTGATGAACAATTCATTAACCGGACACAGTATTTAAGTCACGAAACGAGAAAACAAGAAATAGAAGCGTTACATCAACTGCGCAAAAATCATACGATGCCAAATGATTTAATCATTGAATTTTATTCAGGGGCAATCACCTCATTAAGCGCATGGTGGTTTAAAAATGAAAGAAAAGTTTCTGCTGCTGAAATGGATAGGTATCTTCACCAACTCATTAACCGGGATATTTTTCAGTTTGAAGAGGAATAAAACTACACCTTTTCAATCATGCAATCAAATTGACCACAAAATAGGAATATGATATATTTTCCGTAGAATACTATATAAGTGTGACAGCGAATAAATTGGCATATAATAAAAAGAAGAGATGCGCTAACATCTCTTCCCTAACTGCTACCGTATAGGGTGGTGGTTATTATACGTTACTATTTTTTACGAAACCCACCCTTTTGCTTCCTACGGCGCGGAGTGGGTTTTTTGTTGTCCTTACCCAGAAGTTGCTTCCGCAAAAAATACGCTGAAACTTCACGTACGGTCGCTTTTACAAATTCTTTTACAAGGTCAAACAAAAACTCCATATTATCACCCCCTTTCCTTCCAAATGGAAAGAAGGGATAACCACCCACCCTCACAATATGCAGTTGACTTTATTTTATCAAATGATTGTAAAGATATTATGTAAACAAAACAAATGAAATGAAATTTTATATAGAAAATATGAGTTTATATTATTTTCATTCTCTTCACTTAAATTTTCTTTTTTAATGAGAATTTTTCAGATGCTATCTTTGAATAAATAGCATCTAAAAAATGTTAAAAGGAATTTCCCCTATTGTCTTCTTATATTTTATGTAATCTACATATTTGACCTTTTCTACATCCTTTGATTACTTACTGAATATAGTCATACAGATTTTTCGCTAACAATAAACAAGTTACTGTAATGAAAAGAGCACGAACATACCCACTTCCTTTTTTTATAGCGAATTTGGAGCCGACAATTCCTCCAGCAATTTGAGCAATCCCCATTATGAAGCCATACACATAGTTTACTTGCCCTACATACATAAACATCAACAATGCACCAACATTACTTCCTAAATTAAGAAACTTCGCCGTACCTGCTGCTTTTAAAAAATCATACCCAATAAATAAAAGAGCGAACATTAAAAACGAACCTGTGCCAGGCCCTAGAAATCCATCATAAAAACCAATAGCAAAAATAAAAAAGGTAAAAATAATGACGTGTCGACCAGACAATTTTTTATGAGTGGAAATACTTCCCCAATCCTTCTTGAATATCGTATAAATAGCGACCACACCAAGCATGATCAGCATTAATGGCTTCAGTACTTCTGGGTTCATTAAATGAACGGTCCATGCCCCTATTATGGAACCTATGAAAGTGATTGGAAATAATTTAAACGCCGATTTCAAATCAAGATTACCAGAACGATAAAACACAATATTACTAGTTGCACTCCCCATTGTTGATGCTAATTTATTCGTGGCTACTGCACTTGCTGGATTCAGCCCTGTAAATAATAAAGCTGGTAAAGCAATCAATCCACCACCACCTACAACTGAATCAATAAATGCAGCCACAAACCCAAAAACAATCAAAATAATTAATATAGATGGGTCTAAATAAAAATCCATACGAGTAGCCTCCCTTTTAGTCACTATTGTAATAGTAACTATCAATTTGCTAAATGTAAAGAGTTATTGTAACGTTGAAATATAAAGTGAAACTTTAATCAGTGGGGGGTTTTGTTCATCCTCCACTGATTATCAGCCCTCACCCATCGGGCTGCCCGTTAAAGCGGGATAAAAGCAAACATCGGAGGACGAAAAAGTGGACTACATCGTACAACAGCTTAAAAAAATTGGTTTTAATGAATATGAAGCTAAATCTTATGTATCTCTTGTGAAACAGGGGCCTGCTACAGCCTACCAAGTAAGTAAGGATTCAGGGGTCCCAAGAGCGCGAATTTATGAGATTTTAGGTAACCTTGTAGAAAAAGGAATTGTCATGAAGGAAGAAATAAATGACACCACTCGCTATTCACCTCTACCTGTTGAAATCTTTTTACAGAAGGCGCAAACAGAATGGCAGTCTACTTACGAAGGAATAAGTGATTCATTAAAAAAACTCGAAACTTCTGAGGAAAAAACGGATAATCGAGTAATTACTTTAAAAGACAATAAAACAATCATTAGCTATTGTCATGCATTAATAAAAAAAGCAGAACGACGTATTGTCATTTCAATGTGGGATGAGATGTATGAAGCGTTAAAAGAGGAACTATCTGAAGTAGCTGATAAAGTTTCAATACAAGGTATTACCCTGCATGTTGAAAATCCCATTAAAAATCTAGAAGCCCATCGCATAACACCTTATACAGAAACCTTGTCTACAGAACATTGGTTTATTGTATCAATAGATTCTAAAGAGATGATTTATGGACCATCACTTGAAGAGCGTAATATTGCTTTTTATACAGATGACCCCGTCCATATATACTTATTAGAGGATTATGTATGGCATGATGTTTTAGTAAATCGACTTGTCCGACGTAGCCAAGATGACTTGCAGCAATGGATTACTGCAGAGAGAAGATCTTTCTTTAAGGGGAAATAAGAAGTATATTCAAGAGCAAATCAAAAAATTCGCGTATTAAACCTATCAACTTTTCCTTATAAAAATAGCCGACTATTATATAGTAAATAGTCGGCTATTTTTGTATAAATTTATACAGACACTGCCATTTTCCCTTTGCGAAATATTCCCATTAATCCAGCGATTAATGAGATAAACGCTTCTCCCACTCTTTCACCTTTTCAATTGTTACATCTAATTTCTTAGCCACTTCCTCTATACTCATTCCTTTAAAGAGCATTCCAGCTGCCGAAAGTGCTTTATCAATTTCTTCTTGCTTCTCCTGTTCATATAAACGACCCACTTTTGTCATCCGTAACCACTCCTTTACTTTTTTCGCGTAGTCTTCATCAATAAATTTATCTGTAGCTACAAGAATTCCGGCAATAACTTGAATTTGTTCTTGCTCATCGGAGATACATTTTGCTACTTCTATCGTCTTCTCAATTAAAATTTGTCTTTTTTCTCTGCTATGCATAAGTGGTACAAGTATCAATTTCATGGTTTCTTCATCCGTCAAAGATTTTCCTTCTTCCATTTTTTTAATAACCTTTTGAAGGATAGCATCACCATTATATTCGCTTAGTAAAACCGCTTTGGAATTTAAACGTATACTAGATACATCTATTTCTTCTATTGGATTCATTACCTCACTTGTATAAATAACCACGATTCGAATATCCGGTAACTCTTTATTCTTATTATAATAACGATACATAATTTGATTTGCATAATCCATATACTTCAAATGGTTTTCAAGGAAACGGGTATTACTTTCATACTCTAACATTAAAATTGAACCATCTTCCATTTCAAATAAAGTATCTGAGCGCCTTTGATCTGCACGAACTCTCGAGAATTCATTTAATAACAGCTCTTTTATTTTTGGAAAGCCTTTTAATCCATATGCTTCAAGCCCTTTATCCCTATAACATTCACTTAAAAACTTCATAAGAATATCTTTATTATGATAAGAAATATCATTCCCTGCCAATAGCTAATCCCCCTTAACTATTAGTTACCATTTTCTTTATTATATAACTTATGAAATTAGCATTACAACTTTGGTTCACATGCAGATACTATTTTCAAAACAACTTGCCCTTTCACTACTTTACCCCCTCCACAAACTGCCCAAACTCCTTCAAAAACCTCAATTTAAAACTCCCCACAGGCCCATTCCGATACTTTGCCACATGAATCTCCGTCATCTCTTTCTGCACCGTTTCCTTATCATAATAATCCTCGCGATACATAAGCATAATAACATCCGCATCTTGCTCAATTTGTCCTGTCTCTCTTAAATCAGATAAAAGAGGGCGCTTATCTTGCCGTGCTTCTACCGAACGAGATAATTGTGACAATGCTACTACACAAACATTTAATTCCCGCGCTAATAACTTAAGCTTACGAGAAATCTCACTAATCTCTTGAAATCGATTTCCCTTATGCTTCGGATCGCCCGTAATAAGCTGCAAGTAATCTACAATAACTAAAACCTTCTTATCACCATGCTTCCTCTTTAACTTACGAGTTTGCATCCAAATATCTTGCACCGAAATGCCCGCGTTATCGTAAATCTCAAGCGGTAACTTCCCGATTTCCGCAAACGCCTTACTCACCTTTTCCCAGTCCTCTATCGCAAAACGATGCTTCGGATTTTTTAGCCTACCTCCCGACACTTCACTTACGCAAGACGCCATCCTTTTCAGCAATTGCTTACTACTCATCTCTAACGAAAACAATCCTACCGCCGATCTAGACTTCGCCGCATGCAGTCCAACATTTAACGCAAACGCAGTCTTCCCCATAGAAGGTCGCGCACCAAGAACGACAAAATCACCTTCCTGAAGTCCACATGTCATTTTATTTAGCGATGTATAACCAGTCTCAATACCAGTAATCTCTTTCGCATCCTGATGAAGCTCTTCATATAAATCAACTAGCGCATCCTTCAAATCAAACTCACATACACAGTCCTTCTCCTCTAACTCACAAAGTGCCGTAATCGTCTCACCAATAATTTCCTCATTCTTCTCCGCAATAAGACGCTCTCCCATCTTGTGCCCGAGAACACCCGCCTGATACATTTTCCAGGCACCTCGAACAAGCCCCTCATAATAAGAGAAGTTGGCAATTGTAGGCACACCATCCATTAACCCTATAAAATACTCCATTCCCCCGATCCCCTGCAAAAACTTCGGATCTACCCTAGAAATGAACGTCACAAGATCAATCGGTTGCCCCTCTTCTTCCATTTTTCGCATTAACTGAAATATAGACTTGTGCACCGACAGAGAAAAATACTGCTCCGTCAAACGGCACTCCTTAATAAGCTCTCCATCAATTAATAGAGAACCTAATACCGTCTTTTCCGCCTCCACATTTTGAATACTCATGGACGCCACCCGCGCTCCGCTAAAAAGCGCTGCAACTCTTCCTCTGACGGCGCATTCTTCTCCCACTCCTCACACCTCGCCAAAAACTCCTCCGTCTCCCCCGTACTAACAGACGACTCCTTCTTTCGAAACTTAGCCATATCCGCCTCAACCTCACACACTTTCGTAAATCCTTTCCCGTGCCACCCTCTCAAAATCCCTTTCACATAAGCAACCGTCCGCTTATTATTCTCAAACGCAATTTGAAGAGCCTTCAGTACAAGCTCCTCTGACAAATCTTCCATCCACGCACTCAGTTCCTCTACAGTATGCGGGGACAAACTACCGAAATGTTGCTCATAAAAAGAAAACACACGACTCCCCGTCTCTTCCTCTATAACCTCTTCTTCCTCTGTCTCCTCACAAACTGGATCAACATCATCCACAGCCAAATCACTCGGCATACCGAAATGCGCTAAAAGCATCGGAACATTCAGCTCCTCCTCTACGCACTTCTGAAGAAACATATGTACAAACTCCTTATTCTTCACACCCTTCAGCTCACGAAGCACACACTTCTCCACATTCGTATTCGTCACCGGATTATAACGAAGCCAATTTAAAACGAATAACTCTCGTGTATCCGCATCATAAAGAATCTTCCCATAATCAATGAAGCGCTGCACAAGCTTATCAACAGTCTCCCGATTATAACCCGTCTCCATCTCAGCTAACCGCTTCGGAAAAGGAAAAATCCCACACTGCGTCGTCTTCGAATAAGTTAACAAATACACATAAAAATACCGCTCCTCCGGCGTCAAATCCAAAACAAAATCATCCTGCCAAAAATTCACCTGCACATTACGATACACCGCCATCAAAGTTCCTCCCGTCTCCGTTCAAAAGTAAAAGCCCCTTCATAATATATATGGGAGGGAGTCAGGGTTTTTGGCGTGTTATTTTAAATTTTTTTGACTACTACTACGGTGTTTGTTGTTGTTTTTGTTTTTGTTATGTTTTTTCTTAGTGATTTATTACTTGGTAGGGGCTTGTAAGGGGCTTAGGAGGGGTTAGTTATCGGTTACTTCGATTAGGAAGACTCGATCTGAGAAACCGCCTCTTTCTTCTGCTTTCTTTTTACGGATGTTGTTGATTTCTTCTAGTGTTGTGTCTTCGTGTTCGGCTAGGACGTTGATTAGTTCTAGGAGGTCGGATAGTTCTTCGAGTTTATGTTTTTTTGTGTCTGCTTCTAGGTATTCGGTTAGTTCTTCTTGAGTTTTTTTGCAGAGTTCTTTTATGTATTCTTCTTCAGGTAGGATTCTTGTTGTGGGTGTTTTTCCGTTTGCTTCTATTATTTGTGGAATTTTATTTCGGATTAGTTTGTTGTAGGTTGGCATGGGATTTTCCCTCCGTTTGGTTTTTTCGTTTATAATAAATTTATAAGGCTCATAAACCAGCTTTTCATTTATTCTGCATACACTAGCCAATCCTATTAAAAAATAGAAAAAATTAATGATGTTTATTATAATCGGGATCGGCATTAAATTTTCTTGATCTATCTGATCCAGATTCAGTACAAAAACATGAACCGTTTGGTTTATTTGTTATTGATTCTTTCTCTACTTTTTACAAAAAAAGATTTAGTTTCCCCTGTAGTTTCATTTTCCAATTTGTTTGGATATATAAAGCAGAAATTAAAATCAGACTTAACCTGAACTCTTTTTCAATTACAATACGAATATTATGCAAAAACTTGTAAAATATAAATTTTGAAAGGAAAAACCAAATGAATAACAGTGTAAATAAAAATAATAAAATTATTAGAGCTGCCCTTTTTTTGGAATACGATGGGAAATGTTTTTATGAGGGGTTACCTATTAGATTCCAAGATATGCATATTGATCATATAATTCCTACTGATACTGAAAAAATGGCGATTTAGACGATTTGCTAAAAAAGTTGGCATTACCAACGGACTTTAATTTAAATAGTTTATATAATCTAGTTCCGTGTTCGCCCCATGTAAACCAAATAAAAAACAAAAAACAGTATCCTCCTGAATATTTGGCACATTGTATTTATCAAAAAACCGCTTCTAAAGTATTAGAAATAAAAAATAGAATAGAAAAATTAAAAAAAGAGCATGCATTAGACAAAGATCTTGCTCGTTTAACAGCACGATTAAATAATTTTAGTAATAAGAAAGAACTTGAAGAATTATACAACTCTTTATCTAATGAAAAACCCTTTCAGATAAAAAGAGATGTTACTAAAAGTCCTTTTGGATTTACATATGAGCAAAGCCTACCAAATGTTAGTTTAGTCGGACACATCCCGATGTACCCCAAACTGAATGGAAATTGTTTAATTACTTTTAGCAATTTAAGATTGAGGGATTGTATGATAACTATAGACCACAGAACGATAATGGAAAGTTTATTCCAAGGAGTCAATACTGGTCTAGAGCTAAATTTAAGGAATTTTATTATACACTCACCAGAAATTAATAAAGATATCTATTATGTTGATTTGTCCAATACTAGAATACCTCTGGAAAAGGAAGAAATTAAACAGTTAATTACAATAATCGATGATTTTGCAGCGGTGTATATTGCTGAATGTAGGAATCTCTATCTAATGTTAAACAGAGATATTTTTGAAAAATCAGGTGATAAATACATAAAATTGTTTAGAATCCACAAAAAACTTTGGCTTAAAATGATTGAATTTTGTAGAGAATTCGATTACGAAGAAGGAGAGTCTGATTGGCATACTTTTGACTCTCATAGTTCTTTTATAAAGATTTTTGATAAGCACAAATCTGAATTTAGGGCTTTTATTGTACCTAAGATAGAAGAAAGTACATTTTTAATTCATAACTCTGAGGACATTTGGTTAACTTGGACTGACGAATTTTTTTGGGAAAATCGGATAGAGGATATTGAAACAAATAGAATTTGGTCTCCTCTTTATACCTATCATTGGCTAACTAAAGAATTTATTCCTTATGTAATATACTATAGTAGCAAAAAAGAAAAAAGGAATTTCCTGAACAGAAAAAATAAGTTTGTTAATTTTGAAGAATTTAGAAAAACATTCAATATTGAAAATTATACTTCTTATCTCCCTAACATAACAAACGATAATTGCAGCACTACAAACTTATTATCAACAATAAATGAGTTAAGGTTGTTTTATTCAACATATTGTAATGCTTTTTATGAATGTAAAGATTTGAAGAATTTATATGAGAGTTTAATCATTCTCTTACAAAAATCTGATATTGATAAAAGCGGAATAGAATACATAAAGAGTAAATTAAATATTTCAAATGGAAATGATAAAGACACTATCATCCATGAGATTAAAAATATTAAGAATAATATTACTAGCGGAAAAGTATATTCTGGTTTTAAAATTGACCTTATTTTTAGAACCTTGGAAATCACACTAAGAGACTATAATATTTATCTACTAGAAAGCGAAATAAATTCAATACGAATTTTATTAGCATTCTTTATTGAGACAAAACAAAAAGAAGAAGTTAGAAGGAAATTTTAACTATTATTCAATTTCTAACCTTATAGCCTCTAAAGAGCTGTTTTTCTAAAGTTGTTTACTTTGATTAGTACCATACTTATATTGGTCAAGAAATTGGATTTTTCTATGCTACAAGATTTACATCAGAAAATACAAAGTACCCTGTAAACCCTTGATACAGCTAGTTTTCCGAAACATAAAACATACGTTTCTAATCTTGGTAGGAGCTAGTTATCAGTTACTTCGATTAAAAAGACTCGATCTGAAAAGTCACCTCGTCCTTCTGCTTTCGTTTTACGGATGTTGTTGATTTCTTCTAGTGTTGTGCCTTCGTGTTCAGCTAGGGCGTTTATTATTTCTAGGAGGTCGGATAGTTCTTCGAGTTTATGTTCTTTAGTATTTGCTTCTAGATATTCAGTTAGTTCTTCTTCTGTCTTTTTGCAAATTTCTTTTATGTATTCGTCTTTGGATAGGATTTTTGTTGTGGGTGTTTTTCCGTTAGCTTCTATTATTTGTGGGATTTTGTTTCGGATTAGTTTGTTGTAGGTTGGCATGTGGGTTTCCTCCGTTTGGTTTTTCTTCTATTATAATGGAAAAGCAGTTTAACTAGGTGTTAAACTGCTGCATTGCTTCTTTTATATAGTTTTCTTCTTCGGTTGTGAAGAGAGTTGGGAATTCAGATAGCGGAAGGTTTGATTGATTAATTATGTCCTCTATATCACTTTGAGGAATATCAAGGGAATTTGTTATCTCTTCTATTACATTGAAAAATTCCTTCAAAGTAACTTGAACTTCATGATGACTCGGATCCTCCTCTTCTTCCTTATACTTTTTTAACTTCCCTATCACATCCATAAAGCGCCGATCAAACTTTTCTTTTAGTTCCTTATTATAAAAAGCTCGAACACTATCTGCTGAAAAGTGTTCCTCTAACCATTCCTTATTTTCTTTCTCCCATATAAAAGTTTGCAAAAAGGAAGAAAACAAAGCGACATCCACTCGTTCTTCCTTTTGAAACTTCTTCGTCATCTCATCCATATGCGAAAGCACCTTCGCAATTCTTTCTTGCTCTGCCAGAAGCACTTCTCTTTGAAAATGCATCTGTCTTAAAAAGTCTTCTGTCTCAATATCACGCTGCAATATAATATTTTGAATCTCCCCAAGCGAAAAACCAAGATGCTTAAACGATTGGATTTGCTGCAGCACATACAAATCATCTTTCGTATATAGCCGATGCCCACCTTCAGTATAATCACTCGGCTTTAATAAATTAATCTTGTCATAATAACGAAGCGTCCGCACCGTAACATCCCCAACACTTGCAAACTCACTAATCATCCACGCCATACCATCACCTACTCTGCTAGCTTCTCTTTCACATACTGAAGCATACGAGAAAAACTCATCTCATTCTGCCTAAAATATTGAAACAAACTTATAACAAGTAACAAAAAAGGAACATTATCTCTATAACGATTTTCATACTCACTAATACCATCATAAAAGTACTCATATTTTCTTTTTCGTAAAACGATATAAATCGCAATAAACAGCACTGCAATCATAATCAAAAGTCGCTTTCCCCTTATTTCCCCTTCTTGTTTCATCACCTATTCTCCTTCCACCGTATACTTATCTTCTTTAAATAACGGAATTCGAATGAAATAACGATATGGTTCGTCGCGTATTACTTTCCACGCAATAATAATTACTTGAACTACCTCAAAAGCGAATACGATCCAAAATAAAACATCACTAATACGTGAACTAATATTAAATAGAAGAAAGATTAACAAATGAAAGTTGAACGCCTTTCGGCAATGATATTTGTACACCTCACTTTTACGTGCCAGTGTGATGTACATGAGTAGTGGTGAAAAGATTCCTATCGCGGCTGAGAGTAGTAGCATGATGATGGTGTTTCTTTTTTCTTTTGTGGTGGTTTTCATGAGTGGTTTGGTCCCCCTTTTTGATTTGTCTTCTTTAGGTTAGGGGGTGACGTTGGGGGAGATGCAAGAAATAAACTATAATTAGTTCTGAAAAAATAGACACAATGAAGTATCTTACATACTACATTGTGTCTATTTACCTCATAAAAAACTAATCATCTATCAAAAAACATTTGAAATACATACTGCAGCCAAAATAACATACATGTAATAAACATCCCAAACGCTATATTTTCATTAAATTTCTTAACAATAATATTCCATTTAACAACAATATATTGATTCACAACACACCAATAGAGAATCATAAAATTGAAATACCGGTCAAAAGAATCATAAAGTTCAACACTCTTCCTCCTTTCAATTTTATGATTCTCTTATTATACCCCCCCACTAAATTAAAAGATCAACTATATACATACTCTTTAAACACTAAACTTTTCTCTAATTATGAATTCCCCTCACCTTTATCTATATAAAAATCATTCAAGAATTTTAGAAGACTTGAAAAGGAAGACCTTCTATTATTTCTAAGTTTCAACATGATTAACAATACAAAAACCACCTCAAACAAATATACCGTCCAAGGTGGTTTTCATATCACTATTAAATTACTACTTCAATCTATCCTGCAACGCACTAATATTAATGATCACAGGACTACCCGACTTCAACGTACCATCTTTTTGTAACATTGGTCCCGAAGTGATACATTGACCTTTCTTCAATGTTGCAAGTCGTTTTTCCCATTCTTTACGTACAGCTGAATCTTGAGCAAGGTTTGATGCAATAGCACTAATTTCATTTTCTGGTGGCATGAAATACACTTTTTGACTTGAATTCTGTAGTCGTGAAATTTCATCCATTGTAAATTGTCCTTTTAATGATTGTGTTGCATACCAACCTGACCAACCAAATTTTCTTCCTTCAGTTAAAATTTTGGCACTTGGTGATTTTTCTCTATGATCAAGATTTTGCGCTTCATCTAATATAACTGGGAATGGTTTATTTTTGTCTCCATGGTGTAATTGATAGTTCCAAATATCCCATAAGATAAACTCTGTAATCATGAGCTGTACATCTCTATTAAAGCCCGTTAATTGTACAATAAACACTTTACCTTTTTGGTTCAGTATGTCTCCCCAATCATATACAGCATTATGATTAAATGGATTCTTATCAATAAAAGGCTTAATTTGTGATCTTGCTGTTTTAGCCGGCCCAGAAGTATCCTCTTCTAATTCTGCTAATAAATAATTTAAATTCATACCTTCGCCATATTTATCTAAACCGCGCATTACTGCCTCATATATAGCGTTTTGTTGCTGAATGCCTAAATCTTTATATACAGCTGAAAATACACTTTTAATTCTTTCAGCAACATCTGTATTATCTTCATCGATATAAATTCCTTCATCCAATTCTTTTTGATTTCGCTTAAATGGATTTACTGGGAATTTATCTTTTGCTACTAGGAATTGTTCAATGTTATCTTGGAGTTTCTCTTTGAATTCCGGTTCTAACTTAGAATTCTTGAATCCATCTGTATAGTCAAATATCATACTAGAAATTCCATTTTGCGCCAGCTCAAGTAGTAAACATTGAATGAAGTAACTCTTACCTTGTCCTGATTTACCCGAAATTAAAATATGTCTATTTGCTAGCTCTGAATTTCCGAATTCCCAATATATTTCTTGAGTCGATCCCTCTACTGTTCCTAACAAAACGCGGATGTCTTTTAATTCTTTTGTTCCTCCTGTTCCTTTTTCTTCCTTTTCTTCTTCAGAATGAGGTACAGTTGGAACGACTTTATTGCTAGTTTTTTTTAACACTTGATTAGAATCATGATTCTGATTTAATAATCTATCTGGATTAATATCAGTTCCACCTGAATGGATTTTCATTTTGAGTGCTTCAATTTCTTCGATTACTCCTTCATATCCATCCTCTTCGGTTAATTCCACTAATAAAATATCTTCTTCTATTTTGATGGATCTCCATGATTGTTCCTTTTTGAATGATAAAATTGCTCCTTTTCCGATTTTATCATCCAAATGTCCACTCATTTCGTAATCATCATTTAATAATCTTTTCTTTAGTTCTTCAATTTTCTCATAAGATTTTTCTGGCCAAATGTTGTTTGCAATAAATTTCTCGGCATTTGCTAGCAATAACTGTACAAAGAAGTTTCGGAAAAACTTATGTTTAAATACATGTAAACCATCTTCACTTGTTTTAGAAAGTTGCGTATCAAATAGTTGCTTAGTAGCATTAATTTGCTCTTTTGCTTTTGCAATAGCACTGTCTTGATTTAAGCCGATTTTCACTTCCACTGGATAATAATGCACTGATAATTTATCATCTTGCATTTCTACTCCAATTAACAGTAAATCGTCACTATGTGCACCTTTTCCGCCTAGATTTTTCGCAGAAAATACACCTTCACTTTTCGTTAATTTCACCGCTCCAGCAACACGCAATATTTCTTCTAATGAGATAGGAACCCATAAAATATTCTCATGATCTAAAACACTTAATATATACTTCACAGCTGAAATAATACTTAACTTTTCTCTTGAGAATTGTCCCTTACTTCCTATAATTCGTAGTAACCACTCACCATTTAAACTATTGAAAGCTCTAATAGCTGTATTAATTTTTTCAGGTGTCGATACAATTTCTTTTTCCGCTAAATACTGTTCAATAACCGCTCGGTATTGTCTTGCTTTATCCGTTACTGTAATTGCATCATACTGGCTTGATGAAGAATATTGATCACTATAATGAATAACCAATAAATTACGTGATGAATCTTGGAAGAAATCTAAACCTACATTAGGTTCAATAAATGTTACCCAATAAGAAGATTCATATAAATGTTCTAAAACTTGTTCATCATAGGTAGATGTTCTCGTAACAATTGTTTCGTTCTTACGATAAGGGTTTGTACCATCGTTATTTAAATTACTTCCTAATTCATTCATTCCTCTAGCAGTTTGAATTAACAAATGTTCATTATTCAATACATTTTTCAATCCAAATCCTGTACGATAATCTACTTCTGTACTTATAGATGATAGAGATGATAACATTCCATTTAAAGATAATCCTGTTTCAATATCTTCCATTGTACTTTTCGCATGCTTCTCATTTGAAATCATTTTATAGAATGAAATATGAGCGTAACCATATTCTTTCGTACCAATAAGTTTATAATAGAAAACATTTTCTCGAATCAGCCTTAATACGTCTACAGCATCGAGATTCTTTGATGCTAACGATAACTCAAAGAACTCCTCAAATTTTTGAACATCATCATATATAGAAAATTTTTCAAAGGCGCTTAGTATATTACTCTCATGATATAAAGCAACCTCTACTGGTATAATTTTGGACGGCCCTTTTTTATCTATCTGCTTCTTAATAAACTGTACTAAACCTCTTACAACTTCTTTATCATTATTTATATTAATCACATTGATTCGTATCGGAGACTTAGATTCTTGTAAAAATAAGTATTGGAAATGTTCCACAAATTGTTGAAGCTTTTCTTCAACTACATTAGCTAAAAATGCATTAGATTCTCCAATCGCAACCTTATGAAGTGGTTCATAAACGGTCCATTCAGGCGCTTCATTTTGAGAAACCGGTCTATACAATTCATCATTCTGTCCATATATATATGGCAATAGATTGTTAGGATGCAGACGATTTAAAATATGCATCTCAACTACTTCGTTTTTAATTTCATCATTAACACTTAACTGATAGGCAACATTAAGCGGATGCAACGGTGTTAGTATGACCCTTTGTTCCTCTTCAATAACTCCCAATTTAAACAAATTCTTTTCTTCTTCTTTTAACATTACATTTTCTTGTATATGAGCAACACTTTCGTTAAAAGCCTTCAAGTATCTTATAGATAGCTCTCTTAATTGATTATCCACAAAACAAAGACTAGGAACCGTATTATTAAACTTATAGTAATTTAATAATTGTTGATACGCATCTCTCAATGATGGGTTCATTAATAATTCAACCTTATTTAGGCCTGATACCCCTCTAACTGCAAAAGCGATTTCATTTTCAATCCATACTCTCTCGTCTTGTAAATAATTTCGAAATCCTTCTCGTGCTGAAAATTCCCTTGCTCCTTGTTTTAATTTATTTGTATCAAGGTTATATTCAAAGCTTTCTTGATGTTCTCTTTTTAATTTCCATACCCTTTCTCCTGATACTGGAACAGTCTTTGCAACTTGCTCTCTAATAAGAATAGGAATTAAAGATGTTTCAATTTGAACAGAAAATGATAAGCTATCATCATTCCATGCAGGGGAAGATTCAGAGACTTCAAAACTTCCACCTTGCCAATTTATAATCTGTGCATCTTCCTCAATAAATACTTCTTCTGGCTCATTAGAAATATCTCCAAAAATAATACGTTCTTCAGCTTTATTCATAACTACGTTTTTCTTATTTACATTCACTTCATAAATCGTTTGAAGCGATTGTAAAAACGCGGCTTCACATTCTATAACAGCAATATGAAACTCATATTTCGACTTAGATTGCATCTTATGCGTATATACAACTTTATGGAATGAAGTCACATTTTGCTTATGCGCTAAACTAACAGTTAGTTTTTTCCCAGATATCCCACAGAACCCCTGTGAATTTTTATGAATGTATTCCTTCTTCAACTTTTCTTCAAATTCAAAGTTCAGATTGATATCTTCTATCTGTGTAGGATTAAAAACGATAATATGGCGTTTACGTCTCCCAGCCTTTGTCTCAGCTTGTGCTTTTTCCCAATATAACAGACCTTCTTTTGAATATTTCTTTGGTGATTCGATATATTCTAATGGACGATCTATCTCAGTCATTTTGTCGTAAGAATCTTTAACAAGAACATAATCCGCTTGCTGCCAATCTTCTTTCTTCAGGCGAGAAACACCTTTCTCATCAAATAATTTTTCTAATTGACTCTCTAAATGTTCATACTCATGCATATGTTGAACTTTCTCAAAGAATGAAGCATTTTCTTCTAGCCTTTTTTTCATTTGAGCTGAAGTAAATTGATTTAAATTTTCATCATAGAAAATGCCTAGATTAGAATAGTCTTCTCTCGCAATCTCTTGTTTTGATAAAAATCCAAGAATTTCTTCATAATCCCAAAGAGATGGTCGCACAATTGTATCATCTAATTTTTTACGTAAATAAAATGAAAGTACTTCCTTCTCTTCTTTATTTAAAGAAGAAGTTTCAATTTCTTCTTTTAATGTTTTCAAAATTGATTTCACATTAAATGGCATACCTTCTTTTTGCAAATCACTGCTACCACCCTTAATACTGTCCAGTGTCTCATGACATATACTAAGTAAAGCTGTTTTCTCCCAAATATCCTTTTGTTCACCGACTTCATTACGAAGTGTTACTAAAAAGTCCGGAGTAACGTTTGCCGATGTAGTCGCAACAACTACTTTCATTTCCTCTGAAACCTTAATAGCAATCGTTTCGTATGGAGTTCCTTGCTTATGCTGATAATAAAACGCCTGCGATAAATCTTGTTCTTTTAATGTGTCATAAAATGCTTGTACTTGTTCATGATTATCAAATTGAAGGTAAAACCGCTCTCCACCTCTAAGATTTTCTGCTTGTAAATAATTTATTAGTTTATCTGAAAGATAATTATAAAATTGGTTTAACATACTGTGCATCACCGCTATCACTTTTTTTGTCTATTAAATTCAGCTTATCAAATAACTGTACAATTTCTTCTTTTGAGTAACGATCGAAGAATAAACCTCTAGCCTCTAAATCTATAAATACTTGCTTCAAAGGTTTTCTTTCCTTTTTTAAACTCAATGCTGTTAGCAGCAATAACATATCTTGACTAATATTAAGCATATAACCAAGTGAACCTCGAGTTTTTAAGAAATATTTTTTCCCAACCTCTTCTATTGATAAAGAGTATCTGTGTCGGGGGCCTTGCATCGTATCTTTTTCATAGGCTTCTTCTATACTACGGAATAAGGATTGTACAAGCGTATCATATTCTAATTCTAAATTTCCTTCATAAGCCCCAAGACCTAAATGTCTTCTATATTCCATAACCCAATCACAAAGCATCTCTAAAAATACTTTTTTATCCTCATCGGATAATTGCTGATATGTTTCCTTTAATTCAGGATAGCCACCTGCTTTTTCTACTCCCATTAGGAAATTTAAATGTTCTAAGCAATTAATATGTAGTAGTAAATGTCTACCTGTATCTTTAATCATTTGATAACCATGAGTATAACCTTTTCTATTCTTACTCGTAGACTCCCAGTCAAGTGTAAAATAAACTTCGTTGTTCTCACTAAAGTTCGCTTTCCCAACTTGTGAAAGCTTTAAAGTCAATTGAGTAATATATAAAAAGTAATAATAACTAAGAAACAAATGATAATGAGTTCTAAAATAATCTTTATGTTCCGCTAAAAATTGAAAATCTTCTTTGAATAGCTTTGAGATAAATGGAATTTGATTAATATACGGACGGCGTTCTTTTTCGTCGCTCTCCAAATGATTTAATTGTTTTAATACAAGACGTGACATTAAATCTGTTGAATCACTTTTTCCAAAAATCTCTTCTACTGTTTCTTTTTCACCTAATAAGACGTCTAAAAGGAATCTAGCAATATCTTGTTCTCCTTTTTTATCAGCCTTATCACTTAATGGTAAATATTGAAACAAATGCAAATGAAAAATTTTAATTGTATTGTCACTATCCTGCAGAAAGGTACGTAGTATTTGTTCAAATTGCGACTTATCTTGCTTTGATACATCAACAGATTTACTAATCTCTCCAATAAGTTCTTCTAGATTAACTTCCATTTTCAACTTATTTCCGCTGACTAGACGCGTAAACTCTCCTAATACTCCCTGAAACCCTTTTGCGAATTTTGCCCGCTCTGTTCCTCGGGTAGAGAAAGGTAACAGAGGAGATTTTTTATTTATTGTATGTTTTAATCCTAACTTTTCTGGTTTAATACTCAGCGAGTTTTTCAAATCCTCTAAATTCTCTCTTACAATCATTTTCTAATCCCTTCTAAACGTAAATTCTTCAAAATCTTCGTCGTATGTTAGTCTAAACATTCCATTTTCATTAGATTGAACAAACAATAATTCTTTTTCTCTATTTCCTAATTTCATTATCTTATCCACAAATTCAACGAACTGAATACAATCTTCTTTATCCTTTTTATTCGGGCGATAACCTTTTGAAAGTTTGACCATCATTTCATATAATGGATAATCAATTTCTAAATATACAGGAGCTACTTTATCTTCATTGGAAAAAGCAAGTAATATATTTAATTTAAATCGATTTAAAACCTCCGGTTCTACCCCTTTCAAATGTCCTACAAACGGCTTAATTTTAAGAGACTGTGCAACCTGAGTAGTATCATTTGAGTAATCCATAAATACATAATCTGACTTCGGACTTCCGTTCCATAAAAAAATTGATTTTCTGGCTAAATTATACATATCTTTTAAATCAGATCGATTTCCTTTATTAAAAGCATATAAATATTCCATATATTTTTTATAATTTTCATCCCCAAATATTTCATTTAAAACCGGAGATAAAAATAATGACATACGTATTAATGTTTTATTGAATACCTGTCTAGATGAATCACTTAGCTCAAAGAAAGAGCCCATCTCTTCTAGCCCTTCTATCCATCCATCAAGTCCATGTAAATTCAAATGCTTTTGGAAAGTATTCTTCATATTTACTGAATTGTTTAGCTCAATTAGCATTTGGTCTACACTATTTGATCGTAGATGAATAGGATCCATTTTAGAAATAACTGCTAGTAAATTTGATTTTTCTTGACCATCAAATAATAAATTCGGTAATAAGGCTTCGGTTTTTTCCATCATACCTGCCCCAAGAAAATCTTCATTGCCATGAGAAGGCACTAAAATATCATAAATAAAATTAAGCATGGAACGTGTCGAAATAATCATCTTATGCTTAACTATTGCTTCAATTAATATACTTAAAACACCATCTCGTATTTGTTGTTGTTGCAATAACTCATAATTCACCATAAAGAATCCATTTATACCACGTTGCTTATCCTTCAAATAAGCTTGATAGAATGGATTTTTTTCTGACTCAACCACAATTCGCTTTAAAATAGATGAAAAATAATCTGATTTTGGCCCTTCACTGGTTAATTCAAAAGGTTGATAATCACTAAAGCTAATCAAGTGGAAATTACCGCTTTGTTGATTAGTAGCAATTTCATTTGCCTCAAATATTCCTGATTCCTCAATGAATTTTGTTAAAATTTGATAGTGCTCTTTTGCATAATCTGATTCAATAAAGTTATGCAGAACTCCTAGGTTAATAGCTAAAATTAGCTTGAATCTAGAACCATCAATCTCACTATCACTATATGGCTTTAATACTTCCGCTAATGTATCAAGGGAACTCTTTTGTGGATCAAAACTTTCCGTAGCATCATTATGCACCGAAAACTCTTCCATCAATTCAGGATATTTATTTTTCACATACGATAATAAATGTGATTTCCCATCTCCAACGCTACCACACAAGAAAATTAATTGACTCGTATTTTGCCCAGCTGCTGCTGTTAGAGCAGACATCATATCGTTCTGTATCGTTCTTTCTACATGTAAATAATCCTTAAACGAACTAAATTCATTAGGATTTTCGATAGCCTCTTGAGATGATTCTTTCAGCTTCGAGAGTTCTGCTAGTAAATAACTCTCTCCTTCTCCTAAAATAAAATCATCATACACAAAATTGTTATCTGCTTCTTCTTCATTATCTACAGACTGTTTATCTTCAATTTCTAACCCTACCGCAATCTCAGCGTTATTTATTTCTGTTAATTCCTCAGTTTGATTTGATGTATTTTGTTTACTTGCAATCTCAATTAGCATTTTTAACTTTTCTTCTAAACTAGCAGATATCTTTTCTTCTAATTTCTCCACAATATGTACACTACTCTTCGGCTGTGGATGTTTGTATTTCGGGACAACAAACTCATAACTCCCGTATACCTCCATAAACCACACTGCAATTTGGAATAGATTTTTATGCATTTTAAAAGCACTCTCTACCCCACTTTCAATATGTTCATGTGCCGCTTTATTTCCTAAATAGCGAACAGTATCAAATGAACGGGAAATTTCCTTTGATAAGATATCTTCTCTTTCTAATTTTTGAATACGCTCTACTTGCTTTAAGTATTGTACGTCGTGCAGTTCATGTTCTTCCGCAATGCGTTTTGATAATAGCTCTGCAAATATTCTTCCCTTAATTAAAACCGATTGGGGATCTTGATAAAAAACATTTTCAATATCTCTCCCCATCTCCGCTAACTCGGGGAATACCTCTTGTAGAAAATCAAATGTATATTTCTCCAATGATGTAACACCTCTTAATCTAAAAATACGTTTCGAATATATTCCATATTATACAATATCTATAGAAGAATTGTTGGTATTAAGAAAAAAGGAAATTAGTGTATTTTCCATTCATAATAAAATTAAACAGTTCCCACTACTCCATTCTTACTTTTAAAAGATTACATAAAAAATAACCTGAGTCTTTAACTATAGAACCCAGGTTATCCAACACTATATACTTTTAAATTTTTCACAAAAACATGCTACATTTACTTTCTAAAATAAACTTAACTGTACAACACTATCCATCTTCTCTTCTTCTTTGTTAATCTCTAAAATCCTTTGACCCATTCGCTCCACCAAATCAACCACTAAAGCATTTCCCATACAAAAGTACCTGTTTCTTTGTGGCATACCTGTATTCGTCCAATCCATCGGAAATCCATTTAACAACTCACATTCAACTGGTGTTAAGTATCTTAGTTTTTTTGTGTAAGGATCTTCAATTACATGAGAACTTCTATTACAAGTCCCTTCACTTGTTAACATTGTACGTCCAGGCTTATTTAAAGCATCAGGGAAAGCCATCCCTCCCTCAGAGTAGAAATATTTATGACCTGTCGCCTTTGATATTCTTTCTTCTTTTTTAGGCCCTTTAAGGTACTTAAGTTCCTCAAATTCCGTTCTTCCCTTTTTGTTAACCTTATCCATTTTCAAGTAATATGATTCATCTGCAGGACCAAATTTATTATATGCTTTCTGAACAATCTCACCTAAAGTCTTTGGATTTTCAGTTACTGAAACTACTTCTTCAGTATATACTTGTCCATCTATCATCACGCCAGAATTATAGTATTCAGCTTTAAATGTATCAGAAACCTCAATAATATCGACCGGCAACTCAAATTGCCCTCTTTTTTTGTTTTCTTCAGGCGCTTCATGCACATTAAAAATCGGAGCGAAAAATCCATTTCCACATAATATCTCTAACGACTTCATTTCACTTTGAACTGATGCAAAATGAGATTCTTTTAAGTACGCGAAAATAAATACTCTTCGTCTTCTTTGTGAATTCCCATAATCCGCAGCGTTAATAACTCGCCATTCCACTGCGTACCCTGCGTCTCTAAAGCTCGCCAGCATAATAGAAAAATCACGACCTCTTTGTTTTGCTGGTGATTTCAATAATCTATCTACATTCTCTAACAAAACAAATCTTGGCTTGCGAGAGTTAACTATGTTCATTATCTCCCAAAAAAGAACACCTTTTTTCCCTTGTATCCCTTTTTCATTTGATATTGTGCGTGCTACTGAATAATCTTGACATGGAAAGCCACCTACCAATAAATCATGCTCAGGTATTTCTGGCCAAACCTCTGCTATATCTTTATTTTCATGTATTCCTTTATTTTCGAATTGAGTGGCATAACAATTAAATGCATGCTGCGCTTTAGTTAAGGGCTCCCATTGATTCCCCCAAATAATCTCAAAATTCTCGTTCGCTTCAAGCCCTAACCTAAAACCCCCCACTCCCGCAAAAAGTTCTACTACTTTCACCATAAATACACGAACATCCCTTCGGTGTTTTATTTCTTTATGCTTCATTATAATAAAAAGTAAGGAAAAGATCAATCCCTCCATTATGAGAGTAAACACTTCTATTCCATAATATAGATTTCGGATTTCCATATCTTATTTAGTAAGAAATCCTCTGATTTTCCTTTACATAATTTTTATCTCTATAAAATTAAAACAGCTTTTTATTATATCACAACTTTTCATTTAACGGTTTCTCAGCAAACTAATTAATATAGAATACGAAAGGGGATTAATATGGTTACATACGCTACACTAGATGAACTAATGTTAAAAGCAAAAAAAGCTGAAGGACAAAAATTTAGTGAAATTGATTCAACCAATAAACTTACAACAGCAAATTCTAAAGGTGAACTTGGTCAGTTAGTCAAAGAAGGATTTTTTGGTTATGAAAGCACCTCAGATGCGGATATTAACTTTACAAACCTTGGAGTTAAACTAAAAGTAACACCTTTTAAGCAAAATAAAAATGGTTCTTTATCTGCTAAAGAACGCTTAGTTTTAAATATCATTAACTACATGGAGGAAGTTAATACATCTTTTGAAGCGTCTAGCTTCTGGGAAAAGAACAAAAAATTATTACTTATGTTTTACGAATGGAAAGCAGATTTAAATCGTCAAGACTTCCATATCGCAAAGAGTGTTCTATTTTCATATCCTGAAGCTGACTTAGAAATAATAAAGCAAGATTGGGAAACAATCGTATCTAAGATTCGTTCTGGAAAAGCACATGAGTTATCTGAAGGCGATACAAATTATTTGGGAGCTTGTACAAAAGGAGCAAATAAAAATTCAATCCGTCCACAACCATTTTCCGAAATACAAGCAATGCAACGAGCGTTTTCATTAAAGCCATCTTATATGACTACATTAGTTCGTAGATATATCAAAAATGAAGAGTTAATAAGCTTCACAACAGCAAACGACTTAAAAGGAAAATCATTAGAGGAATTTCTTCATTCAAAATTCGAACCTTATATAGGTTTGACAGATAAAGAGATTGCTCATTCACTAGAAATAGATTCTAAACCTACTGCAAAAAATTTCATTCCATCACTGGTAAGCTCTTTACTAGGTATTAAAAACACACGTCTTACTAATATTGAAGAATTCGCTAAAGCAAATATAGAATTTAAAACAGTTCGCCTAGAACCAAACGGAAAACCTGAACAAAGCATGTCATTTGAAACGATTGATTTTCATCAATGGACAAATGAATCATGGGAAGAGAGCGAAATTCGAGAACGCTTCTACCAAACCAAATTCTTATTTGTAATTTTTGAATTTAAACAAACAAAAAAAGAAAACCCAAACCGCGAGCTCTACTTTAAAGGCATTAAACTTTGGAACATGCCTGTCCCTACAATAGAAAAAGAGATACGTGAACTTTGGGAAGAAGTAAACACGGTGGTAAATGAAGGTATTCAACTTGAATATAAAACACGTGGTGATAAAACCGTTGAAGTAAATAACCTACCAAAAATGAATTTCAACGGCGTTGCACATATTCGACCAAAAGCTCGTAATGGGGCTGACAAGGTCACTTTACCTGATGGACAGCAGATTACAAAGCAGTGTTATTGGTTGAATAATTCTTATATTGCTTCTGTTGTTACCAATAACATTAACGAATAATTTACCTTAATCTATAATCTCTATACCATAAAAACACCTTCTTATTACATGCTTAGTACATGTAATAAGAAGGTGTTTTGTTATTTATATAACACTCTTATTGTAGGCATGCTATCTCCCATCATCTCAAACCAATTCCTCCTATCAACTCACCATACCCTAAATTACTCTCCTCCAAAAACCCCCTACTCTCCCCACTCCCCTTATAAAAACTCTCCCAACCCCGCTCCCTCAAAATCCCCTTCCAACTATCACTCTCAACCATCTTCTTAATCACACCATCCCAATAAGCAACCTCTTCCTCTGTCATATCTTTCGGGCCCATAATCCCTTTCCAGTGCTGGAAGATGACGTTGATTCCTTGTTCTTTCCATGTTGGGATTTCTGGTAGTCGGTCTAGGCGTTTTGGTGCGGATACGGCTAGTATTTTTATTTTGCCGGCTTTGTATTGTTTTTCGGCTTCGGATAGGGTCATGGTTGCGGCGCTGATTTGTTTGTTCGTTAGGGCGTTTATGATTTTTTCTTTGTTTTCGTAGACGAAGAATTGTAGTTCGGCTGGGTTTATGCCGAATGCTTTGCTTACTTGTACGAAGGATAGGTGATCGTCGTTTCCTAGGCCAGGGGCAACACCGATTTTGAATTTTTTCTTATCTTGTTTTAGTTGTTCCATTAGTTGTTTTGCGTTTTCTATGTTTGATTCCTTTGATACGACAACGACTTCCCAATCTGATGCTAGTAGCGCGAGCGGGGTGAAGTCTTTATATGTTAGTTTACTGTGGCCTAGTAGGTTGTTCGTTATGAGTAAGCATGAGTTAATCGCCAGTACGTGACCGCCTTTTTGTTTCGTATATTTCCATCCGACATCACCGCTACCACCTACTTTGTTTGTGACTGTGATGGGTTTTGTGAAGATTTTTTCTTCTGTGAGCGTTTTTTGCATCGCTCGTGCTGTTAAGTCCCATCCTGCTCCTTGAACGTTTGGTGCAACAATCTCCACTTCTTCTATGTTCACTTTATTCGTGTGCGTTTTTTCTACAGAACAACCAGCTATTACTCCTGTCATGATCCATATACATAGTAATAATCGCTTTTTCATAGTCCTCGTCCTATGCGATATTTCCGTTCTGGTCGTCCGATGATGCCGTATGTGTATTCTACTGTGCATTCGCCGGTCGCTACTAAGTATTCTAAATATCTTCTTGCGGTTGTTCTGGAGGCACCCATTTGTTCTCCCATTTCTTCTATTGTAATGCCCTCTTCGAATCCTTTTATAATGCCTTTCACTTTTTGCAGTGTTAATGGATCCACACCTGTCGGTAAGTTTTTTATGTCTTGTGTTTGCGAAAGGCCAAAGAAGTTATCGATAAGTGCTTGATTCACTTCATTGTTACTATGTAATAGTTGCTTCTTTCTTTTATAGTCTTCAATTGTGCGGACAAATTTTTCTAACGTGACCGGTTTTATAAGGTAGTTGCTTACGCCGTTTCGAATTGCTTTTTCTAACATATGGTTTTCATTCGCCGCTGTAACCATAATGACGTCAACACTTGGAAAATTTGCATGAATTTTTGGCAATAAGTCTGTTCCGATTCCGTCTGGTAAGTAATTATCTAATAGAAGTAAATCGATTTCTTCCCTTTGTAGTAGTTCCATCGTTTCTTTCGCGTTCAATGCTTTTCCAATCACTTTTACGTCCTTTATTTTTGATAAAAACTCCTCTTGAATTTGCGCGACGCGGAAATCATCTTCTGCAATTGCAACCTTCAACATATGCCCATCCCCCTGTTTGTCATGTACTTTCTTTCAATGTTTTCGGAAGGTAAATTGTAAAAATTGCTCCCCCATTTTTCTCGTTTTGAATTTCAATTGTTCCCCCTAGCAGATCTACCATTTCTTTCACGTTTGCTAGTCCGTAACCACGATCATTTCCTTTCGTTGAAAATCCCTTTTGAAAAATGGTCGTAATTTTTTCTTCTGGTATCCCTATCCCGCTATCTATCACTTCAAACACAATGTCATGTCCAATATCCGTAACAAAGAAGGAAACATTCTTCTCCTCTTGCCCACTCACCGCATCAAACGCATTGTCGATTATGTTTCCAAGAATCGTAATAAGGTGCGAAACTTTTATATGGTCTGGTAACGGATGAAGCGTACTCTCTCCTTCAATATGAAAATCGATTTTCTTCTCAGATGCCGTTCCGATTTTTCCTAATAAAACAGCTTGTACTTTCGCATCATGAATTTGATGGAATAAAATATGGTTTTGGCTTTGATGAATATTAGATTCTTGCTGGATAAATTCAATCGCTTCTCTGTAGTGCCCTAACTGAAGTAATCCTGATAAGACGAAAAGTTTATTTGTAAATTCATGCGTTTGAGCACGTAAGTCCTCTGAATACTTTCTTACCTCAGATATTGTATTCACTAAATTTTGCAGCTCCGTTTTATCTCTAAAGCTACATACAACGCCTACCGTACTATTATTTTCGAGTATCGGCGTCATGTTTAAAATAAACACTTTATCTTGAAACGCGATTTCTTGATCGTTTTCTAGCACTCTTTCCATATTAAATTCTGGTAAAACTTTTGAAATGTGCTGCTGCATATAATCATCATTTACATGTAGCATCTCTTCTGCCGACGTATTCATCATCGTAATAAAACCATTTTGATCAATGGCGATAATTCCTTCTTTTATAGATAGTAGTATCGCACTTCGTTCCCGGTATAACGCTGCGATTTCATTCGGCTCTAAACCCAGTGTATCTTTCCGAATGCTACGCGCTAAAAGAATTCCACCAACAATGCCGGCTATTAATACCGCTAAGGAGAAGAGGATAATTTCTTTCGTTCTACTCAATATGTTAGATTCAATGCCTTTTATTAAAAACTCTACTGTCACAACGCCTACTACTTGATCGTAATCTCCGTTATGAACAATAATAGGTGCTTTCGCCATTAAAGCTGGACCGCTTGTACCATTTCCTTCGAGCGTATAATAACCACCAAAAGTGAGTGCTTCATAGTTATACGGGTTGTTACTCTTTGTTCCAATCAACTCAGAATTAGAATGGGAATACATAACCCCATAGCGATCTTCCACAATTACATAATCCACACCAGCTTGCTCACGAACTTGTTCCGCAATGGATTGAATCGTATTTTTATGCTCGTTATTTTGAAAAGCATCTTTTATAGCTGGCATAAAAGAAAGCGACTTGGCTGTTTGTAGTGCTAGCTGCTCCACTTGGCGCTTCGTATCAACGGACTGAATGTAAACAAACATTCCCGCTAATAGGAGAACGACAAATAAAATTAACGCGATAATTAAGCTTACTATTTTCGTTTGTAATGACACTTTTCGTGATTTCTTCATACTTCATATCCTTTGATAAAATATTCAAAACTATCAATCTCCTTTTTCTATTATTATGACAAAACGAATAAGGAAGCAACTATTAAAACTCTCCATGTACATAAAGTACGAAAAGAATAAAATTGTCATAATATTGAGATTTCATTCTATAGATAGTACAATCCAACTATAATGAACACGCTTTCATAATTATCGTTTTATTTATAAGCAAGAGGAGGAACGATTATGGCTCAAGTAAAATCTAATCGAGTCGCCGGCAATATTTTCAAAGGTTCTGTCGGCAATTTAATTGAATGGTACGACTGGTACGTTTACTCTGCTTTCGCTGTTTACTTTTCAGCAGAGTTCTTTCCTAAAGGCGATCCAACGAGTCAGTTACTGAACACAGCGGCTATTTTCGCAGTTGGATTTTTAATGCGCCCTATCGGAAGTTTATTAATGGGACGCTATGCAGATCGGCACGGACGCCGGGCAGCATTAACACTTTCGATTACGGTTATGGCCGGTGGTTCTTTCATTATCGCCTGTACACCTAGTTACGAAAGTATCGGTATTATGGCACCAATTATTTTAGTTCTTGCCCGTTTACTACAAGGATTATCACTTGGCGGAGAGTACGGAACTTCTGCCACATATTTATCTGAAATGGCTAGTAGTGGTCGCCGCGGCTTTTATTCAAGTTTCCAATATGTAACGCTCGTTGCTGGGCAAATGGTTGCGTTAGGCGTTCAAATTGTTCTTCAGCAATTACTAAGCGAACCAGATATGAAAGCTTGGGGCTGGCGCATTCCATTCATTATTGGAGCGATGGGTGCAGTAGCTGTATTATGGCTTCGTCGCACGATGGATGAATCAGAGCAGTTTTCAAACATAAAATCGCAAAAACGCGAAAGCGCAGGAACCGTTCGCGCTCTTATGAAACATCCAAAAGCAGTATTAACAGTAGTCGGCCTAACATTAGGAGGCACTGTCGCATTCTATACGTACACAACATATTTACAAAAGTTCATGGTAAACACAGTCGGTCTCCCGAAAGAAGTTGTAAGCTGGATTAACTTTGTCGCACTACTTATTTTCGTCGTACTTCAACCAATTGCGGGGCTATTATCCGATAAAATTGGACGCCGCCCACTATTAATGGCATTCGGTATTCTCGGAACATTACTAACAGCGCCGATCTTCTTCTTCATGGAAAAAACGACAGAACCAATCGTAGCATTTTTACTTATGATGGTCGGCCTCATTATCGTTACTGGCTACACTTCCATTAACGCAATTGTAAAAGCCGAACTCTTCCCAACTGAAATTCGCGCACTTGGTGTAGGTTTACCATATGCATTAACCGTTGCGATATTCGGCGGAACAGCTGAGTTCATCGCATTATGGCTAAAGAGTATCGGAATGGAATCACTATTCTACTTCTACGTAGCTGGATGTATCGCGATCAGCTTTATTACGTATTGGCGTATGGATGAGTCATCGAAGACTTCGCAGATTGAGGCGGAGCTTGGTGGTGGGGATAGTTTAGTTAATAATAAATCTAGTTAAAATTATGTATTCTATGTTCTTCGTTTACCTGAACTCGATTTGCTTTATCTAAAAAAGCATAATTCATTAAGATATAATTTAAAAACCTCTACTTATATGTAGGGGTTTTTGTATGACGAAAAAACACGTATTATCGACAATTGCAAAAAGCCGGAGATTTTGCCAATGTAGAATCCAATGGTACTCACACCATGCGAAAAACCTTCGGCTATTGGTTCTATAAACAAACAAAAGATGTTGCTATGTTACAAGAAATTCTTAACCATAGCACACCACACATCACTATGGAATATTTTAGAATTAATAAAGAAGAAAAAGATAATATTCTTGATACATTTCAAATTTAATTCACTTAAAATTACTATTTCAATCATCATAAAAAAGACCTTTTATTTTAAAATAAAAGGTCTTTTTTATACACATATATGTATTAAGATTTATATTTTTTTACTGTACAAGGAATAGTTACAATGTACAAATCTATAGCATAGATTGTAACCCAGATACCTTTACCTTCAGCTTCTAACTTTTTATCTAGTTGAGACAAATGCTCTGAAACTTTTCTTTTTCCCCATCTTCTAGGAAACCATTGAAAAACCTTAGGAACATTATATTTTTTATTATACCAAGTATTCAATCTCCAAAAAATGAAAAAAACCAAAACAATAATTATGATATGAAAAATATCAGAATATGAAATTCCTAAAACCATATTATATTTTCTCCATTTTCACTAAAACTCAGATAATTTACTTCTTAATTCTAATTCATCCTCTGTTTCGAAACCCTTAAATAATAAATGAATTATTTGATTATGATTAAAAAACACATTATATTCTTTTGATAAATTACCATGAGGATATGGACAAGAAACATAATCGCATAATTTATTATCAGCTTGTTGTTGCTTTCTTCCATAAATCATAAGAGGTTGATTAATTTCTTCTATAAGAGCTACAGAACCAATTGGTAATAATTAGCCTCCGATCGGAAAATAAGAGACGAACAAAGACAATCTACTCAGCTCCCTTAAGGTTTTAATAGTTTAATATTTGATTTTCAAGTTTGCCTTCACAAATTCCTGTTAACACTAATAATAAGAAGAACAGGCCGTAAAACGGGCGATCAATTTGATCATATAGGTCATACGCTTCGCTAAGTAGAACATCCGAATCATGTGGTTGTTCACCCTGTAACAATTACTAACAGCGCGTAGAAAACATTTGGATAAATAAGAGGCAAATAAATGATTAAAAAGTTGTAACCCCTACTATAAGAAATACTATTATTACCAAAGGAAGAATGATAATCATAAAGGATATTATTATTGTTAATAATGCTTTCCATGCTGAAAATTGGTGTGCTTCCCCTAAACATTTTAAGGAAATAATGATTGTCCAAATTCCAATAACTATATCAATTATGGCAAAAATAAGAAACAAAATCGTTAAAGTTATGCTACTATCCATTTCCGGTGTCTCACTCGTAAAGTTTTCTATCCCAAACAAGAAAAATGAAGGCACCCAAACTAATATAAGAGAATAAACGTAAGGGATATAAGAATAGGCAACTGAGTAACGTGTTTTTTCAAAGGTACCTTGTCCACCAAGTTTTTTTGCCACCCAATTAAATAACGCTGGTAGCAAAAAATAATAAATTAAGAAAGCAACGAAGGTACCGAATATAACCATTGAGATTATTGAAACTGGACTACTTATTGAATCCGCCATATTTTTAGAAGATGCTCGATCTAAAGTCTGTACGAATGAGCCTAGTAAAATGAGTAAAAACACATTCTTAGGTTTGGATATAAAAATTTCTTTCATTGTATCACGTGGTTTTGTCCAAATGGAGAACCAAGGATTAAGTGCACGCTTAAATTGATTTTCTGGAGTTTTCATATAAAAAAACATTCCCCTTTCTTAAAAGATATTAAATACAATTTCCTAATCATTCCAGTTATGTACATAGAAATATTAAAGCATAAATAGACAGTTATTTAAATATAAATATTCAATCATTTAATTTCATCTGAAACTTAGGAGGAGTGCTTCTTAGCAATTACCTCTATATTGTCTTGCATTTTTAACTATGGGCTGAGTAGTTACTTTCATTTTTGAGTACCTCACATTCTTTAATGCATTGGATAAACAGTTATAATCTTACCATTAATAAGAACAAACCTAATTTCCATTCCTTCAGATGTTTTACCAGAATATAACCTTCCACCTATACATCTTTTATTGCTATAAGCCTCGTGAATGGCTTCCATAAGAAGAATGCGATTATATACTTGAAATGCAACAAATTCTCTTTAAAAGCCTATACGTATTTTCCCTCCATCTTCTATATGCTTCCGTAAATAATAATACTTATGGAGTTCTATAATCATATAAAACAAACCAAACGAAAACACTGTGCATGCACACATAAATACAATCGCACCCATCTGTTGTGTTGCAATGCTAAGAATTATATTAGCAATTAACTGCACCAATCCCGCTGCAATAGCTGCTACTTTTACACCACCAGTTCCTTTCGATGATTTTGATTTTTTTCTTGGTTCCTGAAGTTTTTCAATATGATTTTTATAAAAATGATACAAAGCAAAACTATACAAACCAAATGAAAGAATACAATAGATAGGAGTTTGTAATTGTAACACTTCATAAGCATATTTTTGAGTTATAACTAATAATCCGACTGAACATATGGTGCCATATACTCCTCGAAATAGAGTGTATTGTAACTGTCGTTTCCGAGGATTGATAGCAATCCATATCGCCCACAAATTTAAAAAAACAACTGGAGGAGTTACTATATATACATAGAGTAATCGAAAAGGATTCGCAAACGCAGGCAAAAGAACAAACACATCCGCCCCCAAAAGGACAAGACCAATTACGTGGACTCTTATTTCATTTACAGGATAAAGAGCCATATAATGTGCAAAAGCTTTCTTATTAAAATCTAGACTTTTTTTCATGTTAATTAAACCACCCCGCTACTGTTCCAATCAGTAAAAGTTTCATAACTATTCATTCTCTCCCCCTAAATTTATCCATAATATTATGAGCAACTATATTCCATAGTAAAGAAAGTACGGTAACAAAAAGTACAGCTAAAGAAAAATAAATCCTATCCTTCCATGTATCATGTACAATCATGCCTAGTATAATCATTATTAACGCACCAACACATATAACTATTTTTGAAAATTTTCGCATTCTATTATCTCGCTTCCTTCTCAAACTTAAATGAAACTCCTGCGGAATCTATAACCATACCCACCTATTACAATCTCACCTTTGGAACTTATATCATAATCACCTAATACAGGTATATAATTAGGTATCTTAATTTTAGTAATTTCCGCTTCATATGTTTGCAACACTATCAACGTTTCAAATGTCCTTTATACATTCCTTATTTAACCCCAAAACATTAAAATATGAATATTATAAAAATTAACTATCTACTTCCCATCAAAATTACGGTAATCCTATTAAGCCTGGGGTTACTCCTTCTACCTTCGCCCATTCAAACGAGCACTCAACTAACATTTGATTCTTACACTTAATTCTTAATAAACCTTCTTCTATCGTATTTATTTCAAAATAATCAATTATATTTTCTGTCCCTAAACCTTTTATTGTTAAATTATGAATAGTAAAGAAAGATATCTCTACATAAATTACATCCCACTTATCCCATCTTTTTGGCTTGTTTTCAACATTTTCCTTTGTCATCAATTGAATAACTAAAGTAGGACCATCTCTTTTAAGACGCACATCTAATAACTCTGATTCTTCAAACTTTGGTATTTTCCCAAAAATACTAATTAACGCTTGTGGATTTAAAAATTTAAATTGATCAATCATTTTTATACTCCCTATTTATTATTTCTCTTCTCAAAATAATAATAATCCTCCATACGATCTACCTGTCCTGTTCGTGTATTGTATTCATTTCTTACATTATGATGCGGTGACTGATCTCCAATTCCACCTTCTCCAAACTTATGACCCTCTGAATGATCTTGAATTATAATTTTTTGACCTTTTACTTCATATGTTAATTCTCGAGTTATAATAGGCTGTTTATTATCATTTAATATCCTTTTACCATTACTATCTGTTAATGGTACCATTTTTTGACTAATCGGGTGTTGAAATCTAGGTATATTTAATTGTCTTTTAATTTCTTTTAAACTAGCTCCCCTAGATTCATGAGAATTTTCCCCCTCAATCTTCTTAACTTTGGGTTAATATTAAAAAGACTTATGCGTAATTCACATAAGTCTTACTTTTGTTACTCATAATTAATTATTCGTCCTCGTCTTCAAACTCATATAAGCTATCAAGTAATTCTGCAAAAGATGAGCAAACAGGATAGATGGATTCTTCCATTTCTTCTTCCTCATGGTCCCAAAATACGACTGTTGGTGACTGAGGATTATTTCGGTAATCAAAGCATAGAAGGTTACCAAACGGGTCTCTAGCAAAAGGATATACTTTATCTACCAATCTATCTTTTATACTATTATATGTTTGCAGCATAGAAATTTTTCTCTCAGAGTCTAAGGTTAAAAGGTTATTAAGTGAATCTTCATCCTGATTAGGAATATTGAATGTATCTGGAGTAGGATAGCCACCATCATATTTCTTTACACACTCAATAAAATCATTAGGAAATTTAATACCAAAGTACTCTTCTAATTGTTCAATTTGTTCATCTGTAACTTTTTTCTCACTTACATTAATCCATGTAATGTTGTTCATAATTATAAACCGCCCTATCTTTTCCTCAAATTTTATATCCACCTGTATGACCAGTATCGTGATGTATCTGATAATCTACAAGTTGTATTCGACCAGGTTCTTGATTATGAAAGATTTAAAATTAATTCTGCTAAACTATCACAGATTACTTCGAAGCTTCCGCTTTCATAAGCTTCTAATTTTACTTGTCCATTTTCATTATCTACAACTACCAAGAGACCATTAAATTCCATACCAATAGGAATATTATTCAGTTGATTATCATGTGCGCCTTGGTACCCTTGTAAAGATACATAAAAATCATGCAGTTCAATTCCTGGTATAACAGAATTTAATTCAAAATCATAACCTAAATAATTACCTCCTAAGTCTAAAAACCAATAAGAATTATAATATTCTTTAATTGAATTATATAATTGTATCCCCAAATCTTTTTCTATATTAGAAAAATCATGAATTATATTTTTTTCTAACGGTTTCCAGAATACGTATCCCTCTATATCTGGTTCTCCTTCATAGATAAAAGCCTCTGCTTCTTCTATCCATAAAGATTTTGGCAATGAATTATTACAATCTTGCCACTCTCTAATTATTTTATCAAAACAATTTTTCATTTCATTTTTCATTTTTTTTATTTACCGCCTAATGTATGATGTTCAATAAATTTCTGAAGCATTTCTACATATCCTGCATCTTTTCCCCCATGCTCCAATCAATTTTTCTGCGTTATGAATCCCTCCAAAACCAGGATGTAGTGGCAGCGGAACACCAACAGCTTGACCACCACCAATATGGTGATGGACTAATTTAGTTCCACGTAATCCAGTAAAATCATATTGTAGAAATTCCCCTCTAAATCCTTAATGATTTAGAGGGGAATTTCTTTATCACATAAGTAATATCATTTCTTATTAAATTTACTGTGTATCAGTTCAAAGAATTTATTTGTACCAAGTGAAATTGCGCCAATAATAAGAACACCAATAATAAAATAAATCTTTTTAAATAAGTTGTAAGGAGATAAAATAGCAACTACAAGAAGTATTATAATTGCAACGAATGTGACTAATTTCCCAACTTTAAATGCTTGCATATCAGCTTTCCTCCTTCTGGATAAAAACAGCCAATATAGTCATACATCACAGGTTCTTTAACCATAAGTTTTTGTTTCCTTCCATAAATCACAATACTTAAAATTCAATAAACCTCTTTAAAAGGTTTCATGTGTTCTACCCCCATCTTCTATATGCTTCCTTAAATAATAGTACCTATGGAGTTCCATAATGAAATGAAACAACATAAACGAAAGCATGGAGTATACACACACTAATACAATTGCTACCATCTTTTGTGTTGCAAAACCAAGACAGATATTAGCAATGAGTTGACCCAATCCTACAAAAGCCAATACTCCGAAACCAGAGTTTTTTTTCGATGATTTTGATTTTTTGATTGATTCCTGAAGTTTTTTAATATGATTTTTATAATAATAATACAAAGCAAAAATATACAAACCAACCGAAAAAATAAAATAGATAGGAGTTTGTAATCCTAACATTCCATATGCAAACTTTTGGGTTATAACTAACAATCCTGCTGAACATACGATGCCAAATACCCCACGAAATAGAGTGTATTGTAATTGCCGCTTCCTAGGATTTATAACAATCCATATTGCCCATACATTTAAAAAAGCAACTGGTGGAACTATTATGTACATATATATCGGTTGAACAGGATTCGCAAAAGCAGGTAAAAGCACAAATATATCTGCTATCCCAATCACAAGAGTAATTATAGTCGATCTTATATCATTTACAGCATAAAGAGCCATATAATATTCAAAAGCTTTTTTATTAAAATCTGTATTTTTTTTCATGTTAATTAAACCACCCCGCTACTGTTGACCAAGTTTTTTTCGCACCCGTTTTCACCATCACCATCTAAATTAACCCCCCATTTTACACCTTCTGTGGAATATTATTCCCTTCTTGAAAAGAAGATCAACCCATTAATAAGATCTAGACTTATCAAAAATTTCAAAAAGCCGGAGATTTTGCTGGTATGTCCAAGTTTAGTAGATTACTTGCAAGAACTTCGCACCAAAACCACCTTAAATCAGTATGCCACAATTATCATAAAACAAGTTAAATACCAACGTAATCAAAAGTTATTCGAAGCATCTAGAGCAGCATATGAAATTGGCAGAAAGGAAGATATTTAGATAGGAAGAATTTTTTTCATAAAAAAGACATGCTAAATTATAGCATGTCATCTTTTAAAGATTTCTACCAAGACGTTTAAAGTATTCTTACTAAAAGGATATTTATAAACAAAAGCTTTATTTACATTTCTAATAACTTTTCACGTAAAACTAATTCTTCATCTGTCATGTATCCTTTATGCATTTCTTCTTTGATTTTATCGTAGTTAAAACACAACACATTCTCATTACCTATAAATCCAATAGGGTAAAGAACACCTACATAATCAAATTCACGTTTATCTTCTGAAATAGCCATTCTTCCAATAATCATAACGCTTTGTTCCATATCTTCTAGCTTAACTACTGTTCCAATTGGTAATAGTTTCATTGATACTTTTGCCTCCTAAATATTGAATAAATTCCGAGAATTATAAATCTACTATTTTTTCTTATTGTCTATACGTTTATAGATATACTCTACTGTAAAGTATGCAATAACATTGCAAATTAGCAGCAAACCTATAAGTAAAATTTTATCTTCTAACCGTATAGTAGAAGAAGCCCCAATTAACAACATAAACATAATACATACAGTAAAAGTGAGAATTCTATTTATTGTACGCATATCTTAATTACTCCAGTCTTATATTAATCCCGTTTTTTTGTAAATTTATCATAAAATTTCTCTTGCGCCCACCGTCCAAATTTTAAAAAACATATTAAACCTGCTCCCAAAAGAATGAGAACGATAGTTCCTAACAACTTTTCCCACCAATTGTTGGATGGAGTAATCATTAACCCTATAATAGATACGGATATTACGACATAAACTAAAATATATAATGGTTTATACGATGGTGTTTTCATATCATTTTTTCTCCTCAGATTTTTCAAATTTAAAACTACTTCCCACAGTAAACCCCTCTAAAACAGGAACTGTTATACCAGTTTCTTTTCCAACGCTACCTTTCAAACCTATTGCGCCCAATCCCAAATCACCTTTAATTTTCAGATCTGTATCTCCAATAATTGGCAACCAATCTGGAAAATGTAGCATACTTACTTCTACTTCATACTTAAGTGTAGAAGCTTCCGATGCTGCTTTTAAGGAGTAATCGTCAATACCTGCTACAACTTCTCCTGAAAAAATTTTTTGAGTAACTGTAACCTCTCTATCTTTTAATTGTATAATACCTAAAGGTGTCATGAAAGGAATTGTGGATTTAAATTTATATGAGTTATCTAAAATACCTGCTTCCCCTTTTAAACCAATAACTTTACTAGCAAATACATCTTCTTTTAAACTCTTCCAATCATAGGGTATATTCACATCCAATTGCCCAGCTATAGCCTTTGTTGAAAGCTCATCAATATATCGTTCCTTAGTAAGCTTATCACCATTAGAGAAGCTGCTCTTTTTTCCCATTATAGACCCTTCAGCCTCAAATCCAATTCGCTTTCCTTCTTTACCCTTTACTGATCCCTCCATGAACTTAGCATCTTCGTCTCGTGACTTTTTCTTATCTGCTTCAAGAGTTTTCTTTTCTGTAATTTTCTTTTCTGTAATTTTCTGAATAGGCGCTATCCAATCCATATTCAACCCTTGCGTACTAAATGTACCACTTGCAGGACTAAAGCCTTTTCCACTTTGAACTTCCGCCAAACCTGTCGCAATGCTAACAGCTAGTTGGAGAGCAGTATCATAATTACTACTAGAAGTATAATTAAATTCATATAGATGTTCTAGTTTTTCTTGCAGTTTTTGCCTCATCACAGTAAAAAGATTTACCATAGCTTCCATACCTGGGATTGGCATAGCTTGACTGATGGCTTCCATACTTGCTTTCATTCGGTCAATTTCTCGAATTTGTTCTAATATTTCTTGTTCAATTACATCTGTGGAAGCGACTTGTGATTGAAATTGACTTGGAAAAGCATCGTTCTGGCGAATTAACTCTTCACACAGATAAATGATTCCTTGCGCTAAAGGACGAAAGGTTTGTACAAAAAATGATTTTGCACTGCTATAAGTTTGGCCTTGTAGAACAGTATCAATTGCAAAGGCATCAATTGACTGAATGACTTGTTCCATACCTTGAATAGTAGCGTTACATACAGCATTCATGCTTTGAGTTTGGCCTTGTACTTCTCCTAAATACATATTTAAGCTCATGCATTGACCTCCCTCGCTAATTGTTGTTGTTGTTGATAGGAAAGGTCGTTTTCTAAATCACTAAGGTTTCGTCTTTCTTTAAGCAACGTTTCTTTTTGGTTTTCCAATTCAAATGTGACTTTTCGTTCAATATGTTGTGCCTCTTGATATGTATTCATAAAAAACTGAGACATTTCTCTATCACCATGCCAAGTTCCTAAAATTCGATCAAACAAACGATGGTTTCGACCTCTCCATTCATAAAAAGCTGCTTCCGCTTGCTCCTGAATGTGAATCGCGGATTGATTTCGGTCTTGTTCTTCAAATACACTTCTTAACTTTTGATTTACTTGATTGATTTGTTTTTCAATATCTTGACTCATTATATTCCTCCTGCCATTTTACCTTTACGTAGGTTGTCACATTAGCGAAAAGTGTTGTGAAGTTCGTTATCCATTCTCTCAAACTCTTGGGCTACTGAATGAATATTATCAACCGCTTGTTGAAAGGCAGCGGAAAATTGTTTCGTCAAGTCTAACATTTGTTGATTCGCTTCTTGTGCTTTGAAATTAACAGATAATGTTGTACGCGTCGCCTTTGTTATAGAACGATTTGTTGCACTTTGGATTATATTCGAGGCTGTTCTCATCTGCGTAGCAATTTGTTGTGCCGTTTGAAAATTACTTTGAAATTGTCCCATCACTCAAATCCTTTCTCTAATTTTCAGAACATGCCAAAGAAATCCCAATAAATATATGAAAACTCCCTATCAATATCACTCTTTTTAAACGTGTGTCCAGCTAAGTTGGGCATGCAATCAAATGAGCCATACAATATAAGCTGTATGGCTCATTTAAAATGCTTGTTATATAGAGTATGACAATTTTTATTTCAAACCGAAATTACGTGATAATTCTTCATCATGAGAAGCAACAGCCTCTGCAGTTTTATTAAGCTGCATATTAATTTCTTGTAATAGCTGTGCAAAGTTTTGTACCTTTGGCTTTAATTGATTGAACTGTTGGTCAAAACCTTCAAAAGCACGTCCTTCCCATTCTCCTCTTAATTCATTTTGCAAGTTTTGTAGTTGACTTAAAATGTCCTCAATTTGATTTGCACCTTGTCCATATCGAGTCGCTTTCGATTTAAGCTCCTCTGGTGACATACGAATTTGTCCAGCCATTTTCATTTCCCCTTTAATACATAATGAGCAAAATATTTATTGGTTAATTTTACTAAACATATTATAATCTATTATTCTGAACTTTTAAACGTTTTATCTTTCTATTGAATATTAGAATATGAATATTCAATTCTAATCGTTAAATATCCTACTTTTTCTAGCTTTACAAGATTTCATGCAAAAAAGACCACCAAAAGGCAGCCCCTCAAAACTCAATCCCATCCCACGCTCCACTACTTTCTCATACAAATAATTCGCAACGATAATATCTACTACAGCCAAACCAACTGATTTGAAAATAGTAATCTCTTCATCATTTTCGCGTCCGTTTTTCCCCCACTTAAGATTTGTCCAAGTTTGGCGTGGAGATTGCTAGTTTTATCGGAATTTGAAGATCATCTGTTTCTAGATTATATTCAATTAAGCAATCCTACAAATACCTCTTCTTCCTCCTCTATAAAACCTACAAATATAATTTCTTCGATATCCTTATGATTAAATACAAATGTATAATCAGGGTTAATATATCCTTCTGAATAAAAACAGCCAATATAGTCATACATCACAAGTTCTTTAATCCCAAGTTTTTGTTTTCTTCCATAGTTATTTATGTGAATTCAGCTCGTTCTTTTGTTTTGGGTGAAAAAATTTTTTAACTTGATAGCAATGTGGTGCTGCACCTATTAGGCAAATTCGACAAAGAAAAGATACCCAAAGGTGCCTTCCTCCCACTTGAACCATCTTAATTTTATTGTGTTTTTATTATATAAGAAAAGAAGACATCACTTAAGATGTCTTCTTTTCTTGTACACTTGGTGTTAAGAAGGTATTTATTGCTTAAAAACCATAAAAAAAATATAACAATCATCGAGTAAACCTATTATAGCATCAATAAATAGAGTTTTTATATGCATTTTTACATATATATAGATTTATTTATGTTTTATCTATATAGTTAAATTGTCTGTTTCTTGTTTTAATTCGTTTGTTTATTTTGAGTGCTCCAGCAATGGAGCCTTTTTTTATGCAATAAAACATTTTCTTAGCATTACTTAGTTGATCTATATTAACTTTACCCTCTTAAATTATATCTATATTTTACCAAACAATTATGTAGATAACCAGTTTTTTCTAATAATCTAGTGGATTGATAATTTTAATGGTAGTTATTAATACTTACAGGAAAATTCAGTATGCAATGGAAACTGAGAAATCAAGAATTATAAAAAACTTATAGTATCTTTTGTAAAAGTATATTTATAATTTTTATATTAATATGTTATAATTTAATTTCTAAAACTACCAAAAAAGGACTGCCAGTAATGGTGGTCTTTTTTATATTGGTGAGATTGTACTAGTATAATAAAATAGGATTAACTGTTTATTGTGAGTTTGATTGGTTATCCCTTCTTTCCATTTGGAAGGAAAGGGGGTAATATACCTATGGAGTTTTTGTTTGAGCTTCTAAAAGAATTTGTGAAAGCCATTGTACGTGAAGTGTCTGCGTATGTTTTTAGGAAACAAATTTTAGAAAAAGATAACAAAAAACCCACCCTTTTGCTTCCTCGTCGCCGTCGGAAGCAAAAGGGTGGGTTTCGTAAAAAATAAATGATCACGTTATATCCCTAATTGATTGTAAATTGATTTGAATACGTGAATTCACCACGATATTTAATTGCAGCGACATAAGTACCGCTTGTATAGCTATCTGTGATAGGGGTTTGCCAAATTTCTGTTCCAGGAATAAATTCTGGTTCTATTGTTTGGAATCGTTCTAGGGTACCATTTGTGTGGATTTTAAAAATTTTCATTTGCGCACCAAAATGTTCTCTACCAAAGTGCTGTGTTAAGTAAAATGTATCACCAGTTATTAAATTCCCAATCTTCCAATCTGGTTGATATGTACTTTCCTCTGAATTTTGTAAATCCACAATGGTTTTAAATCCCCAATCATCATTAAGTGGATCTGAGTAAGCTGCAGCTGCTTGTGAGGTAGGTTTGCTCATTTCTATTGCAGTAAAACCGCTAAAAGTTAACGCCCCAATCAATGCTAATTTTCCTAACTTCATTATTGTTTCCCCCCTATTAATTTTTAAAACCAGAAATCATACACACATAATAATATAATCTACTGTATTATATTTCAAATATTTTCTATAAAAATACATAAATAAAAAAGACACCCAAAAGGTGCCTTCCTCCGACTTAAAAACCTTAATTTTTAAGCATGTTTTGAATGTATTCTTTTGTTGTATATTTAGAGGATATTGGGAGATTTGATGTGAATTAAGGGGGTTGAAGAAAGGAAAGGAAAGCAAACTAATAATAAAAAGTTTACTTTCCAAATAAGAAAAAAGTCCTACATAAAAGGACTTTTTTGTATGCATATAGATTAAAATAATAATAGCAATTCTTTATTTTTTATTTCTTTTCACAACTATTAATTAAATCATATTATTTAGAAAGTATCTCATTTCGAATTTGATTGAGATGTTTATTTAATGTTTCTTTTATCGCATTACCTGTTTTACTTTCAAAACTTTTGTATAATGAAATCCTTTATATAGAAAAAATAAAAAATTTATTAAATTGTTTTCTATCAAACTTATTCTTATTGCTTAGGTTATTTGAATTTAAAATAGCATATTCATTGAGTCATTACTACTATTATTTTATATCTTCTTTTTTTGCTTCTTTTTGTTTGCTTAAGAACTTTTTAATCAAATCCACTCCCGAAAAAATAATAGTTGATGCTACAATAAATCCACCAGCAACTAGGGTACTATTAGAACTTGATCTTATTGAAAATATAGTTGTTCCAAGAACAATTAATATTCCAAAAATAAAAAGGGCTAAGCTAAAATACTCCCATCGTTCAATTCTTTTCAAATTAGTATCTCTTTTCAATGCTAAAAAAAGACAAATATACAATTTATAGATTAATAACAGACAGAAAACCAATAATATTATATACACAAAGATTTTCGAGATTAAGTTTTCTAACTTAAATAAAACTATTATTTCTTCTAAGTAATTTATTCCAAGCGCTATAACCTTACTAAAATAAATTGCTCCAATAGCCATAATTAAGAAAAAGCTTATCAATAGTAACAATTTACGTTTAGCATTTTTTTTGGATTTAAAATCCATAATTAGTTGATTGACCCACATCAAGGATTCCTTAAAATACTCTTTTAAAAATACGAACCTTTCTTTCCCCTGATTAGAATAATTATTTATCTCTTTTTCATATTCAGGTAACTGATGAAGCATTTCAAAAAGTTTTTTTAAATAGGTAATAACTTGTACAAAAGCAGCAATAAAAAAAAGAGTCAATAGATATCCTGCCATACTGGTGTTACCTTGGCTTGCATTATTTAATATATTAGTTTTAGATGTCTTATATCCTAGAAAAATATTAAACATAATGAATACAGGTGAGACTAGCAGCTCATTGATATCTCTATCACTTTTTTTTACAGGAAAAGAATAAACACCAGCTACTGATAGTCCAACAGATAAAATTAAAGCGTATATATAGGAATGTTCAGCAGGAACATTATATTGAACAAAAAAGTGCAAAAGTATAAGATACAGACTACTTATTGATAGCCATACAGCTATATACAATTTTACTATGTAAAACATTAAACGTTTAAATGAATGAAATTTATTTTTCAAAGAAAAGATTAATCGCATGAGAATCATTGGAACATTCAATGTTTTCGACGACAGATTCACAAAAAGCATAAGGCTATTCAAAATCATAAATATTATAAAAAATACAAACCAATTATTATATAAATTTTGGGTAAATAGAGATGCTACTACTGCTACAGAAAGGGATCCAATAGCAGAAAAAAATGTACTATATATACCATTGTAAAATTGCATAATGAATAATTCACGAATTCCTATTTGTTCTTTATTATAAGTATTAATCTTACTAGCAATTACCGCCGTGAATTCTAAAAATAGACACCAAATATTCCGTAATACGTCTTTTTTTCCTATTTCATCACTCTTCTTTCTATATAAAATCCTGCCGAATTATAAGGAAAAACATTTATGTCTTTTCGAAATTATGCACTTCATAAGAACAATTATATACCAAAAATACGATATATCCATGTGAGATTATTGCATTTTTTGTTAGGCTTCTAAAGTGTTAGGAAATTCTTTATCACCTTATATTTAACATAATATTCAAAGATCAATGTATATAACTATAAATATTTTTTATGAATGATAAATAGTTAGGAGAAGTGAGAAGCTGGAGTTTGAATTCCTTAAGAAGAAATACCAAGAAAAAGTTTTAAAAAGAAAAAGAGCTTGTACTGATGATTGAACTAATTATTATGTAGAATCTCTTTGTTCTTTATAAGGGGATAGTTCTCAATTGCTGATGGGAATGGGGAGGTGTTAATCAGAGAGTTTAAATTAATCCCTTTTGTTTGAATTGAAAATAAAATTGTTAAACAAATGTTGAGAAATACCAAATTTAAATTTCCATTATATTCTATTCTTGCTATTATTTAATGTAAGACTATTCAGAAAAGGAAGGGATTATATGCGTGTTCCAGTGAAGGGGAATGAACAGATTTCAAAATTATTTAATGACTGGTATCAAGCTATACTACAACATCAAAATGTACAAGCAACAAACTTAAAACAAGAAGTTGAAGATAAGCTTTCCAGTATAAAAGAAGATAAAAATTTATTATTATACTATTCATTATTAGACTTTAGATATAAAGTACTAACCGATGGACTTAACATTACAAAAGATAGCTTTAATGAAATTAACTCCTTTGATATACCTGATAGTAGTTTTTTATCCTATTATTATCACTTCTTCAAAGCTATTCACAGCACAATTCTTGCAGACTATAATGAAGCAAAAGAATATTTTGAGAAGGCGAAAAAACTTTTAATGTACGCAATGAATGAAGTAGAAGAAGCTGAATTTAATTACCGTTTAGCTTCATTTTATTATCAAATCTATAAACCGCTTTTAGCTATTGATTACATACGAATAGCTAAAGATATTTTCTCTAAACACACAGACTATAAAATTAATGTAGCATTATGTGACAATGTTTTTGGATTAGCTTGTATAGATTTAAGGCAATTTGAACAAGCCGAAGAAAGTTTTAACACTGCCATAGATATTCTAAAAAGTAAAAATGAAAGAACATTGTTACTACGTGTTAGAAATAACATCGGACTATTATATGCAAATCAAAATCTTTCCTCTTTAGCAATTCGTCACTTATCAGAGGTTACAGAAAATATGCCAAATCACTTTAAAGCCCTATATTTACAAGCAGATGAAAATTTAAAATTAGGCGAAACGGAAGTAGCATCCCAACTCATCGAAAAAGGCTTAAACATTTGCAATGAATTAGCAAATAAAGAATATCAATATCGCTTTAAAATTTTAGAAAAATTGAACAACACGTCTAACACTACAGAATTAGAAGCTGTTTTATTAGCAGGAGTTTCATACTTTAAAAAAGAAGAGTTATGGGATTGCATTGAAGAATATGCAGAACGATTAGCGAATAAATTTTATGCAGAGGAACATCATGTGAAGGCTAGTAAATATTTTTATATGAGTAATGAAGCAAAGAAAAAACTATTAGCTAAAGGGGCGTTAAAGTAATGAAAAAGTTTGGATTAGCAATAGCAGGTTTAACGTTAGCTGGAATTATGACTTTTGGTATAAGTAACAACTTAGAATTTTCGGCATTAAACAAAGGTGACACACCTGCACCACAAAGACCTGATTTAGCATTTAGTGATGGGCATATTGGTACTTCTCCAGAATATACACATGGAGAAGGGTGGTCTTCATCTTACACACACGGGGAGCCTTGGGGTATAGCTGATGGTAATACTGGTGCACCTGCTTACGACCACGGAAGACCACCTGCGCCAAAAGCTTAATTGTTTCATAAAAAAGTCATACTACTTGTATGGCTTTTTCTTCATTTTAGTTACTTAAGCCCTACATTTTTATCTGATTTGCTTTTGCTGGTGTAGAAGAAGGAAAAGATATAGAAGCATAAAGTGAAACTTTAATCAGCCCTCACCAATTGGGCTTTTACGGGCAGCCCGCCCCCCACCTAATTTCTTTGCTTTCGCTGAATTTTGAGATGGGGATCTTACTGCCCGTTAATGCGGGATAAAAGAAAACCGCCTAAAATGATATGTACTTGAATAGTAGTACATAAAAAAATACAAATAACAATAAATTAAATATCGTTACAACAAAAAGGAGATGTCCCAAGCATGGTACTGGGACATCTCCTTTACTTATCTAAATTTCTAAATTCTACAAAGCACTATCAATTAAACAATTATTAAATATATCTTCTCTCTAAAACATCGTATTATCATTAGCTGCTTCACTTGGAATCTCTTGAATTACATCCCAGTGTTCGACAATCTTTCCATCCTTGATACGAAATATATCCACTATAGCAACTCCCTTATCTTGAGAATTAGTACGAGAGTGTACATGAAGAGCAACTGTATCCCCTTCAGCTACTACACGTTTAATCTCTGCAGAGGAATTAGGATTTTTAACAAAATCCTCCTTAAAGAAATCCATGAAGGCTTTTCGTCCATCAGCAACAAAAGGATTATGTTGCTTATAATCTTCGCTAACATATTTAGGGATAATATCGATATTATGTTTGTTAAAAACTTCATTATAGAAATCAACTACCATCTTTTTATTCTTTTCATTTTCGTTTACTTCTTTTGATACAGAAGCGACATTTTCACTCTTTATTGAGTTCCCTTTGTTATTACCGGTGGAAGCTTGATATACCAAAGTCGAAACTACTCCTAAAATAAATACAGAAATAATTGTTATGATTAAACTTTTCTCTAATTTCATATATACCTACCTCTTCTACTTAAATAAGTTTTCTTCTATAAAAAGCTTGAAGAAGGAGAAACCTTCCCCAAAATGTAATGTCAGGGGTAATGTTAGAAACGATTAACTCTAACTTAATACCTCATTAACAGTTGCACTGTCCACAATTTGAATAAACTTCTTAACCTTATCGTTCTCATCAAACTTATAAAGATGACAAAAATCTGCTACAAATGACTTCCCTGTAGCTTTATATGTTCCACTATATTTTCCATACACGATAACAGTATCGTTATTAAAAGTATAAATTTCATCTTTAGCACTATAGTCATCCCATTCCGTGCCAAGACGTTCATGTACGTTTTTCACTACTTCATCTGGACCTATATAAGTACCTGCATATGGAAACCCAGCAGCTTCTGTCCAAGATACATTTTCACTTAAATACGTTTTGAACGCATCCAATTTCCCTTCGCCAGTTAACACATACGTTTCATGTAATAGTTTTTGATATTTATTCATATCATTAACCCCAAGGCATTTCTTTTGTTACAACTTTTGCACTTAATTCTAATACACCTTTATTTGCATAGCCTGGATATGCTGCTTCAAGTTTTGCCACAAAATCTTTTGAAGTTCCACTTTCCTCAGAAGCTTGAACCGCCGTTCTTAGATAATCCATTGTCGCAGTAAGTGCTTGATTATTTAGGGATTTTTCGATTGATCCATGGCTAGGCACAATTATGTCAGCATGTAATGCTTGTAATACTTTCAAGTTCTCAATCCATGCCTCCATAGCCGCTTTTGAGCTAGTATCCGCTAAGAATACATGTATTTCGTTAAATACATCAATACCACCAATTAATACTTTTAGTTCTTTATTAAATAGGCTAGTTCTGTAATGATCTAAGCCTACTAGTTCAAATGTTAACCCCTGAAAACCAATCGCTTTTTCTTTAAATACTTGAGGTAATACCACGTTACTTGGCGCATTTTCTCCAAGGGCGTCTTTCCAAACTTTTAATTTTCCTAAGACAGAATGAACGATATGTTCAACAGTAGACTCTGTTGCATACGCTATAGCTTCTGGGTAAACGGCTTTAATGCTCTCTAATCCAAAGTAGTAGTCTGGATCCCCATGAATAATAAAGATTTTATCTAGAGATAAGTTGTTTTTTTTCAGATACTCAATAATTTCTTTCGAATCAGATTGAGTAAATTTTGAGTTTATTAAAAATGCATGTCCTGCTTTCTCAACTAATGTTGCTGTGACCATAAAGCTTTTTTCGTCCGAACTAAACACCGTTAATTTCACATCTTTTTGATTTGTATCGATTGTTTTAAACATAGTATGTTATTCTCCTTTTGTTAAAGTTATGAACTAATTATCATATTTTTATCTTGTTCCGATAAAGTGAAACTTTAATCAGTGGGGGGTTTGTTCATCCCCCACTGATTATTAGTTGAACCAATCGGACTTTTACGGACAGTTGATCCCCCACCTAACTTCTTTGCTTCCACTGAATTTTGAGGTGGGGGTCTTACTGCCCGTTAAAGCGGGATAAAATCTCCCACTCCCATTTATCTGAAAGTGTAATAGTACTGGCGAATATTCCGGAGATGAATGTCAGGTGGCCTAAGATAACATGTTTGCTACTGTATCCTAAATTTTCTTAATATAAATTTTTAAAACGCGCTTCAATTTTATCCGGTGTCATTACGCCACCACCAATAGGAATAATTTGATTATCCTTTTGTAAAAGTAATGAAGGATAGCTATTAACACCAAGCTGTCGAACTTTATTAAAATCATTTTGGACATCTATTATTGTTTCTTGAGCGTTTAAACGTTCTAATACTTGTTCAGGGTCCAAACCATGCTCGATTGCAATCTTGCGATATGTTTCAGGATCACTCAGACTTTGGCCCTCATAATAAAACGCTTTTTGCATAGCCGAAGTGAATTCTAATAAACGGTCTGGCGCTAATGAGCGTAAAGCTGAAAAACCAATTGCAGCATCTTTCGAATTCATTTTAAAAGTCCCTTCCTCCACCAATTTTTGATAGGAAGGACCAAATTCAGTACCTGTAAGTTGATTAATTCTTTTATTTCCTTCTTCTATATATGAGAAGTGTTTCATTGGTAAATTATCCAAAAATAACCCTCCACATAAAACCGTTAATGGCACTTCAGTGTGGTTTTTGTAAAATCCTTTAATACTTTCTGAAAAACCATAGCACCATCCACAATATGCATCCCATACGTAAATAAGATTATCTTGTTTCGTCTCCATTTAAATCTCCTACCTTTTTTTTATTATCCAGCTCAACTAAATTTTTGGTTTATATAGGTACATCTTTTTATACCTTATTCTTTTTTAGATACCTTACTATATTTCCCCAAAACTAATATTTCCAAAGAAAGATCCACCAAGGTTTTTAACAAAAGATAACGTTTCACCTTATTGCCCCGTAACAGAAAATACTAAAGCTTAGAATATGCATCGATTTGAATGTGTTAGTAACTTTCTACACCGGGTGGCAACGTATGGACCACCATCCTTAATTAAATATATAAATCATATTTTTAGCAGATATTAGTTGTAACTAAATTTATTACATCTTTATGTAACTATTTTAGTTACAACTAATATAGAAGTCAATTCTTTTTTTCGAAAACATTAAATTTCTACATTAATCTACAACTAATCCCACTCTTTACAAAAATATATCAACGATTATTCAATTATATCGATCGTAACTCCGAATATATCAACGTTTCGACACAACATATCGATTTACCGACAAATTTCGTGAAAACTATCACCAAAACCAACAACCAATCCCACACCACGTCCACCTACAAAGAAAAAAGCACCAGGTCCCCCCTAGTGCTCTTCCTCTAAAACAAATGACAAGCCACCTCATGCCCCTTCGCAATCTCAACCATCTTCGGTACTTCCTGTGCGCATTTTTCAGTGGCGAATTTGCAGCGCGTTCTGAATTTGCAGCCGGATGGTGTGTTTAGTGGGCTCGGTACTTCTCCCTCTAGGATAATCCGTTCTTTGCCAATGTTTGTTGGATCTGGTTCTGGCATAGATGAGAGTAGTGCTTGTGTGTATGGATGTGCCGGTTTTGTGTATAGGTCTTCACTGTCGGCAATTTCTACTATGTTTCCTAAGTACATGACTCCGATGCGGTCTGATATGTGTCTTACCATAGATAGGTCATGTGCGATGAATAAATATGTGACTCCTGTTTCTTCTTGGATGTCTTGCAGCATGTTTACGACTTGTGCTTGGACGGAAACATCTAGTGCTGAGATTGGTTCGTCACATAGGATGAAATCTGGTTTTACAGATAATGCACGCGCGATGCTAATGCGCTGGCGCTGGCCTCCGCTAAATTCGTGCGGGTAGCGATATAAGTGTTCTTCTTTTAATCCTACCTTTTTCAGAAGGTCTAAAATGATTTCTTTTTGTTCTTCTTTTTCGTAAGAACCGTGAATGTTCATTGGTTCGCTAATAATTTGGAATACATTCATTGCCGGGTTTAATGATGCGTATGGATCTTGGAAAATGATTTGCATTCGTTTTCGATATTCTTTTAGTTCACTTTCCTTTAAACTTGCGATGTCTTTTCCGTCGAATAAAACGTTACCTGAAGTGACATCGTGTAAGCGAATGATACTTCTTCCTGTCGTTGATTTTCCGCAGCCCGATTCTCCTACTAATCCGAATGTTTCACCCTTTTTAATTGTGAAGCTTAGGTCGTCGACTGCTTTTAATTGCTCTGTTTTTCTGCCGAATAGTCCTTTTTTAATAGGAAAATACTTTTTTAAGTTCCGAACTTCAATTAAGTTTTCTTCATGCATGAAAATCACCTACCGCCCTATCGTTTAGCCAGCACATGGAACGTCTTTCGTTTCCGATTTCAAAATATGGTGGACGTTCTTTTTCACAAATGTCCATCGCATGCGGGCAACGCTCTGCGAACGGGCAACCTTGTGACGGGTTTAATAAGTTTGGCGTTACACCTTGAATGGGAGCAAGTCTTTCTTTTACGCCGTTTGCGATTTTTGGCAGAGAGTTTAATAACCCTTTCGTATATGGATGATTCGGCGATTGGAAAATATCAAGTACAGGTCCTTCTTCCATAATAAGTCCGCCATACATAACGATAACGCGTGTACAGTTTTGTGCGACTATTCCTAAGTCGTGCGTAATAAGAAGTAACGCCATGTTCGTTTCGTTTTTTAAGTTTTTCATTAAATCTAGTATTTGTGCTTGTATCGTTACATCAAGTGCTGTCGTCGGTTCGTCCGCAATGAGAAGGTCAGGGTTACAAGACATCGCCATTGCGATCATAACTCGCTGCTTCATACCTCCGCTTAGTTCATGCGGATATTGTTTCACCCTTTCTTCTGGTGAAGAAAGACCGACTTGTTTTAACAAGTTGACCGCGATTTGCTCTGCTTCTTTCTTTTTCACTTTTTGATGACGTATAATTACTTCCATCATTTGTTTCCCAATTTTCACGACCGGATTTAGCGCTGACATTGGGTCTTGAGAGATAAGTGAAATTTGATTTCCTCTAATAGAACGTAATTCTTTCTCAGATTTAGAAAGGATATTTTCATTATGAAAAAGAATTTCCCCTTCTTTCACTTTCCCTGGTGATGTAACGAGAGACATAACAGACTTCGCCATCACACTCTTTCCGCTTCCAGACTCCCCAACGATACCAACTACTTCTCCTTTATTTAAACGAAATGTAACGCCGCGAACTGCTTCTACTTCTCCGCTTTCTATGAAAAAAGAAGTCTTTAAATTTTTCACTTCTAATAGTTTTTCAGACACGCTTCTCACTCCTTTCACGTAACACTTTAGTTTTCATTTCCAGCTCCTTTTGGCGCGAAAGCTTTCTTTAATGCTTCACCAATTACGTTAAAACTAAGTACCGTTAAAAGGATAAGGAATCCTGGGAAGAGTGTTAAATACCAAGCTTCGCCAATATATCCTTGCGCATTGTTTAGCATGCTACCCCAAGAAGAATCTGGCTCTCTAATACCTAAACCTAAAAAGCTAAGTGATGATTCCATTAAAATCGATGTCGCAATTGTTAATGTCGCAGCGATAATAATGGTTGATAAAATGTTAGGAATGATATGTCTTACAATAATTGTGAGTGATTTCTGTCCTGATACTTTTGCGTATAAAACGTACTCACGCTCTTTTACAGATAGCGTTTCTGCCCTTACAATACGAGCGGTGTCCATCCATGTTAGTAATCCAATAATAAGAACTAACGTCGTAATCCCTGGTTTTAAATACGCATTTAATAGTAGCATTAAAAAGAATGATGGAATTGACATAAGTACTTCAACAACCCTCATTAAGAAGTTGTCTAACTTTCCGCCAAAATATCCGCTAATTGTTCCAACTGCGGTACCGATTGTAATAGAAACAACCATCGCAAGAAAACCGACCGCAAGTGAAACTCGTCCGCCATATAACGCTCTCGTTAAGTAATCTCTTCCGTAATCATCCGTTCCGAAAGGATGACTCATACTTGGTTCTTGTAAGCGATCTGGAATCGACATTTTGCTAGGATCGTACGGCGATACGAATGCGAAAATTGATGCGACCGTTAAAATCGCAAGTATAATAACTCCCATTGCAACAAACTTATTTTTCGTAAAGCTATGTTTTATCGTTTGAAATCTCCTATTATTCATTCCAAATCACCCCCTCATTCGAATGCGCGGATCTACTACGCCATATAAAATATCAGCAATTAAGTTACCGAGAATTAACATGAATGATGATAGTAATGTAATTGCCATGATAATCGGATAATCAAATCTAAAAATAGCATTTACCCCAAGTGAACCAAGACCCGGCCATGAAAATACTGTTTCCGTAATAAATGCTCCGCCTACTAAACTTGGAATCGATAATCCGAAAATTGTAATGATCGGTATTAATACATTTCGAAGTACGTGATTAAATAACACCGTTTTCTTTGAAGCGCCGTACGCATATTGAATTTGTACATATTCTTCTTCTAATTGCTGAATCGTACTTGAACGAATATATCTCATATAAACAGATACGTTTTGGAACGCTAGCACCATGCAAGGTAAAATGCCGTGTTGCACAATATCCCAAACAGAATCTTTACCTACGGTGCGCATACCCATACTCGGAAGTAGGTCCAATTTTAAAGAGAATAAGTAGACTAATAGTAGTGCAAACCAGAAAACCGGCATAGAAATACCAACGTATGAAATAAAGTTTACAATGCGGTCAAAGAATGAATTCTTTTTCACACCTGTAAATAGTCCAAGTGGTATTGCGATTACGAATGAGACAAGTAAAGATGATCCCATTAACCCAATTGTTGCGGGTAACCTTTCTGCGATAAGATCTAAAACAGGACGATGATTTTGAAGTGAGTAACCAAAGTTCCCTGTTAAAATGTTTTTTAACCATAAAAAATACTGCACGTAAATTGGTTGATCTAGTCCTAAACTTTTGCGAATACGCTCCACATCAATTGGACTCATATTTGGCGTTACAAAGTTTCGAACCGGATCGCCCGGTGCTAGTTTTATTAATAGAAAAGAAATAATAGAAATAACAAATAAAAGCGGAATTGCATTTAAAAGCCTCTTCGCAATTACTTTATACACAAACTTCCCCCCTCAAGCTAAAGAAGCTGATTTCCACCAGCTTCTTTATTGTTTCTTATTTCACTTCATAAATCTTAGATAGATCTTCAAACATTGTGACAGGAATTGCTTTTGCTTCTTTTAATCCATCAAACTTTTTATCTACTGCAATAACTGCTTTCGGATATGCGATTGGTAGATAAGGTACATCTTCTCTAGCTGTTTCTTGAATTTTATGGTATAGCTCTGCACGTTTTGTTTTATCTGTTTCAACTGCAGCTTCTTCCCATAACTTATCGAAATCAGCGTTTTTATATCGTGCATAATTGTATTCAGCATTGCTTAAGAATAAGCTCTTATATGAATCTGGCTCAGGTCCCATTATGTAACCACCAAATGTAATGTCATATTCTTTATTCTCTTTATCTAAGCCTTTTTCACTTGCTGCACTAGCATCTAATGCATTTAGTTCAACTTCTAAGCCAACTTCTTTTAATTTTTGTTGTGTATAAAGCGCTAAGCTTTCCATGATTTTATTATTCGTTACATACATCACGCGTACTTTTTCTTTATCTTTCACGCCAGCTTTTGCTAATAAATCTTTCGCTTCTTTTTTATCATACTTATAGTCTTTAATATCTTTCGCATAATACATAGCGTCTGGCGTTAAGATTGAATTTGCTGGTTCTGCAAATTCACCCGAAACGAATGCTGAGTTAATCATTTCTTTTTTATCTAACGCATGCGCAATTGCTTGGCGCACTTCTTTTTTCTTCATAAGATCAGTATTCATGTTATAAGATAAGTAGAATAATCTACCTTCAGGGAATGTCACCATTGAGAAGTTCCCAGTGCTATCTAATTTCTTAAAGTCTTGCGGCTCAATCATTTTCATGTTGATTTGACCATTTTGCAGTGAAACATTTGCTGTATTACGGTCTTTTACAACTCGGTATACGATAGAGTCTAATTTAGCTTTCCCACCTACATAATCATCGAATCGATCTAATGCAACGTACTCATCTGATTTATATTCTTTAAACTTAAACGGACCTGACCCTACAGGTTGTAAGTTTTTCTTACTCTTCGCTAAATCTGCTTCCCCTTCAAATACATGTTTTGGAATCGGGAAGAAATCATTCATCACACCTTCGAAAGATGCGCTTACTTGTGGTAAAACGAATTGAGTTGTTAACTCATCTACCTTTTTCACCTCAAGCGGCTTTCCTTTAAAAATAAAGTTTTCACGACTTGAGCTATTTTGCTTCTCATCTAAAATAGATTGGAATGTAAATGCTATATCGTCTGATGTAATTTTCTTACCATCATGCCATTTCAAATTATCTTTCAATTTCAATGTCCACGTTAATTGATCTTCTGAAGGCGTAAAGCTCTCAGCAAGAACAAACTTTTTCTTACCGTCTTCCATATGATACAGCGGCGCATATAAAGCTTGCTGCACAGTTAATGACACACGATCATTCGCATAAAGCGGATTCATCGTATCTGGATTATCGCTAACGCCAATCGTTAACGTTCCTCCATCTTTCGGAGTCCCTGATTTACTAGTGCCCGCTTGCTTCGAATCTTTTTCCCCTGAACAAGCAGCTAATGCAATAAATAATAGTAGGACAAATGGTAATACAAACAACTTCTTCTTCATATTTCGACCCCTCTCGACTATTTACACCTATAAGAAAACTCGGAATTAATACCGAGTTTTCTTATAGGTTTTAAATTACCACTACCCGTATGTATTGTCAAACTTTTTCGCAAAGATAGAAAGTTTAAAATCTATTAATGCGTTCTTGCGATAAAATATATTTATGCGGAAGATAAAATAAAAAGACCACGAATAGGTTACCTCGTAAAATGAGTTAAAAAACTAGTAACTTCCAAAAAAACCTCTGAAATGATTGTTATATATGATCGAAAATGTAGAATGGGATTAAAGACAAAAAACACATTTAGGAGGTTACCATGACATTTGATGAATTGAAAAAAAACAAACCAACAACCCAATGGATTGAGAATGATGAAGATGGGGAATTTTTCACTGAAGAAAATATAAGTGCAACAAATAAAGTTCTTGATACTTACATAAATAATTTAGAGCAATTGGGAAAAAATCCAACTGAATTTGAAATAATGCATGTTGTTAAAGAGGTTGTTCTTAACATAAATGAATTAAATGACGAACATGACTATTTTATCGAAACAATGGAAAGAGAAGATCTCTATGAATTTATCGATACAGCAGCACGAATAGCTGGTCTAGAATCTGAAGAAGACATAACAGAAGAATGGCGAGAATGGTAAAAAGTTGCACCTCTAATTGTTAGAGGTGCAGCTTTTTTCATATACCAATTGAATGAATGATGTGATGTCCGCGCAGAATTCATATATTTAAACATAATATTAAAAGTATTTAATTATAAATACTAGCACACCCATCCTGACAAAAAAGACCACCAAAAGGCAGCCCCTCAAAACTCAATCCTATTCCCCACTCCGCGCTCCACCGCTTTCTCATACAAATACTTCGCAACGATAATATCCACTACTGCCAAACCAACTGATTTGAAAATAGTAATCTCTTCGTCGTTTTCGCGGCCGGCTTTTTCTCCGCTTATGATTTGTCCGAGTTCGGCGTAGATGTCGCTTGCTTCAAATAAACCTTCTCTTATCGGAACTAGAAGATCTCCTGTTTCTTCTAGTGCTGCTTCTTTTGATTCGACTACTACTTTGTTTGCTCCCGCGATGGCGTGGGATGGTAGTTCTTGCATGCTTGGTCTAAATGAGCCGACGGCGTTTACGTGGACGCCTTTTTGTAGTTTTTCTGAGAAGACTGGTGTGGATGCGTTCGTAGTTGTGACGATGATGTCTGCTTCGCTTATTGCTTCATTTGCATTTGTGTGAACATATGCAGGTTTGTTGAATCTCTCTTGTATATATTCCGCAAATGCATACGCCTTTTCTTCTGTTCGATTGTATAAAATGACTTTTTCGATAGCTCTTACCGCAAATACAGCTTCAGCAATTCCCTTCGCCTGTTCACCCGTCCCGATGATACATAAAGTTTTTGCGTTATGACGAGCTAAATATTTTGTCGCTACTCCTGATAAGGCGCCTGTTCGAATCATCGTTAAGTAGGATCCTTCTAAAAGTGCGAGCGGTTCTCCCGTTTGAAAGTCTGATAGCATCACAATCCCGTTTATCGTTTTCTTTCCTATCTTTTTGTTCTCTGGGACTACTGTTACTACTTTTAAGCCAAGTGCCTCAAGCCCTTCCGCTACTGAGGGCATAATTAATGCCGTATTTTTCTCGTTCGCAAATGGCAATGAGCCTCGAATTGGTGTGATTGTTCTTTCTGCGGAAAATTCTTTTAAAGCAAGCGCCGCGTATTCAATGACTTCGTTCATATTTACTAAGTTTCGTTGTTCGTTCGCGCTTATGACTAGCATATCTTTTCACCTCCTCCTTCTATCCTAACAAAAACCCTCGATTTAAATCATCTCTTGGGTCTACAACGAACTGATGAAATCCTGTAATAAATGCATGCCCCGTTACTTTCGGAACGACAGCTTCATATGTATCTACTGCGGTTACCGACAATACTTCCCCCTCGAATTCCCCGTCAGTAATACATTCGTGGACGAAAATTTCTCCCTTTTGTAAGGCATCTTTTTCAAAAAGCGTTGCGATTCTTGCGGAAGTTCCTGTGCCGCAAGGAGAACGATCTACTTGTCCATCAGCGAAAATCGTTACATTTCGTAAAGTTGCGCCCTCTCCTTTCGGTTCATCTGAGAAAATAACGCCGTATATTCCTTTTAAATCTTCTTCAAGTGGATGCTTCACTTCCATCTGGCTCTCAATGTAGTGCTTAATTTTACCGCCCCACGCTTGAATGACAGGTAAGTCTTTAAAATCTACCTTCAAACCAAATTCTTTACTATCTACTACCGCATAAAAAGCTCCGCCAAATGCGATATCTACTTGAAATTCATAGTTATCTATTTTAATAGGAACGTCTTTTTTGTATACAAATGAAGGAACATTTTCAAATGATACGGACTCTACTTCGCTCCCGTTATATTTTGCGTACGCAATGACTTCCCCAGCAGGGCTATCAATAATGAACTGTTGTTTCTCACCTGTCACTTCAAACATACCTGTTTCAATTCCGACTGTAATAACAGCAATAATGCCATGACCACACATCGTACTCCATCCTTCGTTGTGCATAAATAATACGCCAAAGTCAGCATGAGCACTTGCAGGCGGTGTAATGATACAACCGTACATACCGTGATGTCCTCTCGGTTCATACATAAGAACTTCGCGAAGATGATCCAAATGTTCCATGCAGTATGCGCGTCTTTCTAGCTGCGTGTCTCCTTTTATTTCCGGCACGCCGCCTGTAATAATTCGAAGCGGTTCCCCAGCTACGTGAGCATCAATTGTCGTGTACACTTTACTAACCTTCATTTCTATCTCTCCCCTATATGTTGATACTATTTTCATTGCAAATATCATGCCAACGCATAGGATATAAATTTGTATACATTGTGTAAAAAAGCATACACTACTGTCTATTTTTTTATACACTGTCCGGAAATTATTTTATGGAACACCCTGATACAGCCAGGCTTATTATTTTCAATGGAAAGTTACTTCCACCCCCAACATATACTGTTCAAAAGCAAAAAGGAAGTGATCTAATGTACTACGGAACAAAAGGCTGGTACGTAGCTGAATTAAAAAAATTAGGTGTGCGCTATCACGAAGGACGAAAACTAGAAAGTTACCGCGGACATATCTTACGCAATTTACTAATCGCACAACAAGAAAAATTAAAAGAACAGTAATATACTAATGTAGCGATATCGGCGATTCGACATAGGATATCGACTTACCGACAAATCACTCCTCCATTCCACCAACCAATCACACAGCAATACAAACCAAAAAAAGGTCACCCAAACGGGTGACCTTCCTTTCTTATTCACAAACAAGAATCTGTCTAGTAAATGACCCTTTTCTTGTAATACAGCGATCTGTAATTTCAAATCCTGCTTCATGGATCATGTCGTCCATTGTTTCCATCGTGACAACGACTACTTTTTTCGCGATGCGGCGTGCACTTGAGAGAATTGATAGTTGATCTTCTGGTGTGGCGTGCGTAAATAGGTCGTACGGCATATCGATAATGGCAACGTCGTAGTTCTCAGTAATTTCCTCGATTGGACCTTTTGTTACTGTTCCTTCAAATCCGAAATGCGCGATGTTTTTTCTCGTTCCAAGAACTACAAGTGGATTTATATCTCTACCAACGATGTTAATCCCCATAGAAAGTGCTTCTACTACTACTGTTCCAATACCGCAGCACGGGTCAATTGCTCGTACTCCCTCTGGATTTGGTACAGCGATATTTGCAACTGATCTCGCAACACGTGTGCTAAGAGATGTCGAATAACTATGCGGTTTTTTTATGTGATGATACCAAACTGGCTCACTTTCTACATAGTGTCCGAAGTACCAGCGTCCTCCAAGAGGAACAATTCCGAATACACGCTCTGGATTACGAACATCCGCTTCTCCTTCAATATGCATGCCGAGGTCGCGTTCAATGAGACGTCTTTCTCCATATTCAATTTTATTCTCTCCAACAAGGTCATTGATTTTAACGAATATAACTTTAAATGACGCCCCCGCCAAATCAATTTGTTCTACTTGTTTTAAAATGCTTTCTAAGTCGTCTCCTTCATACATAACCTCAACGCGCTCTTTTATAAACGCACTTCTACTCGGGTCAATTTTGACATCACTTTTCAAAATATTAACGTGAGACTCCGTTCCAAAGAACGAGCGCATTTCCAAATAACATAAAGCACGCTCCTCCTCGCGAAATGCGTACGTATATATACATGCAGGTGTTTTACTATAATTATTCAATCTATGATCATCCTCTATATCGTTATAATTACAATTACTACAATACTTTTTCTTATAAAATTAAATGATATCATATGCCGGAAATAAAGAGAAACGTTAATAAATAAAAGAGACTGCCTATTGGCAATCTCTTTTGATTTATTAGCGGTAAGAAGATACGTTATTACCCTTTGCTTCGTAATAATCTAAAATACCTTGATAAATCGCTTCTGCTGCAGCTTGTCTCTGTTTTGGTGTAGCAATTTTATCTGCATCACTTTTATTATCTACAAATGCTAATTCTGTTAATACAGCTGGCATTGTATTTTCTCTAGTTACGTATAAGTCCTGATGTTTTATACCACGATCTTTTGTTCCAAGTGCTGCTACAAGACGGTCTTGAATTTTTTGTGCTAATAACTTACTGTCTTCTACATGCGGATTCGTTACTTTTGCTCTTGCTGACTGATAATATAATGTTTCTGTACCTTGTCCATTTTTCTTTTCAGAACCATTAGCATGGATACTTACAAAAATATCTCCATTATTTTTTTGAGCAAACTCTACTCGTTTTTTCAATGAATCTGTTGAGTTTACTCCTGGACGTGTATTATCTGTACGAGTGAACATAACAGTAAATGGTGCCTTTTGCTCAAATATTTTCTTTAATCGTAATGATACATCTAATACCGTTTGACTTTCTTTCTCGTAATAACCAACATTACCCGAGTCAATTCCACCATGACCTGGATCAATGATAATCGCTTTTCCTTCTAAGAAGTTACCTTGCTTCACTGGATTTAATTGATTTTTATTAACCCATTGGAAACCAGCGCCCATGCGGATACGAATCCAGCTGCCGTTCTCTTCAATAACAGTTACTTGCTGTGCGTTATGTGTTCCCATTACTTTTGAAGAAGAAGAAGCTTCTGCATAAGTAGTGAATCCTTCATTAATAACTTCTGTTTTCTCTACTAGAGGTGTCCATTTATCACCTTTACTTGTTGCAATTTTGATCCATCCATCTCGTTCTTCTTTAATTTCAACCATTTGTGGATTATGCTGATTTGCACTAATCCCAGAACTTAATGATGGTGCGTGATATGTAATGAATTTTCTATCTATGTACATTTTCTTTGTTTCTACTGGACGATCACTATTCTTGCTAAATTTATCTGTTTGCGCAGTAAGTTGAGCTGCTTGTTCACGCGTAATAGAATCATTCGGTTTCCAGCCATCCTCTGTACCTAACGAAAGTTTTAATTCTACTAAAATATTAACTTCTTCTTTACCCCAATGATTCTCTAAATCAGCAAATTTTGTAGGAACTGGTCCTGTTACTTTGCTTTTCAGATTATATGCTCTTACAAGCATAGCTGCCATTTCAGCACGAGTTACTTTTCCTTCAGGATCAAATACTCCTGGTTCTCGCCCTTTAATAATATTCTCTTTTTCCATGGCTGCAATAAATGAAGCTGCCCAACTATTTTTTGCATCATTATAAGACGGCTTTGCATTTGGATCTACTTTAGCACCAATTGCTGTTGCGATAATCTTTGCTGCCTGAGCGCGTGTTAAATTTCCGTATGGCATAAAGTTACCATCTGGCATACCGTTAATTACATTTCTCTCTACTAAATAATAAATTGCGTCTTTTGACCACGCACTATCTGAAACATCAGGAAATTTCTTCGTTTCTGCTAAACTACTAATTGGATGTGCTAGTAAATTTGCTGCTAATAAACCTGCGGCTATTGCTTTGTACTTCATGAAAAATAAATCTCCTCTCAAAACTTCATCTTCATTCATTTTTTTAATCAAGCTAACTAAAAAATATTAACTATTAATTAATTCCTTTCATAGTGTATAACATTATATATCTATAGTAAATACGTTTCCGGCCGTATAACAAAAATCGCATATATATAACTTATAATGAATGTATATAAAAAACTTTAATCAGCCCTCACCAATCGGGCTTTTACGAGATAAAAAGCTGATTAAAAATAATATCTTTAATCAGCTCTCTATTATCTATGAAATTATTCTTCAATTAAATTAGACATTACATATGCATACACTAATGCTTCTGTATGCGCAATTGAACTTTCATGCGTACGTTCAAATGCATGGGAAGAATCAATACCCGCTCCAATTAACGCATGTTTCACATCAAATCCCGCGCGAATCGCAGCTGATGCATCAGATCCGTAGTACGGATAAATATCTACTTTATATTCAATATGATTCGTTTTCGCAAGCTCTACTAAATGTTTGCGCAGTGCATAATGATACGGGCCGCTAGAGTCTTTTGCACAAATAGATACTGTATATTCATCAGATGCTTGTCCATCACCTAACGCTCCCATATCAACTGCTAAGTATTCAACAGTTTCTTCTGGAATGTTAGAGTTACCACCGTATCCAATCTCTTCATTATTAGAAATTAAGAAATGCGTCGTATATGGTAATGTTATGTTTTCATCTTGTAATCTTTTAATTAATTTTAATAAAATTGCAACACTTACTTTGTCATCTAAATGACGTGATTTTATGTATCCACTCTCTGTAATTTGAACGCGCGGATCAAATGAAACGAAGTCTCCTACTTCAATTCCTAATTCGCGTACTTCATCAGCTGAAAATACGCGCTCATCAATACGAACTTCAATATTTTTCTCATCGCGTTTTGCTTCACCTGCATCTTTATATACATGTACAGATGTTTGATGCATTAAAATCGTTCCTGTATATGTCTTGCCACTTGATGTTTCAATTTCGCAATATTCCCCTTCTACAGAGTTCCAGCGAAATCCACCAATCATAGAAAGACTCAGGCGACCATCAGGCTTAATTTCTTTCACCATCGCACCTAACGTATCAACGTGTGCCGTTAATAAGCGGTGCTGCGCATCATTTTTCCCTTTTACCGTTAAAATAAGAGCTCCCTTATTATTACGTTTCGTTTCTACGTTCCACTCACTGACATAGTTTTCAATGAAATTAATAATTTTTGCTGTATTTCCAGATGGACTTGGAATAGAGACAAGCTCCTTAATCAGTTCCATCGTTTCTTTCGTATGGTGTGCCATTGTCGTTTCCTCCTCATTTTCTCTACTATTCAGTATACAAAATTCGCCAGAAAACCTCTACTTATATGGCCTAATTTTCTAAATTATAGTAAAATTCTTTTTAGTATACAAAAGGAGCCTTGAAATATGAATATATCAAAAAAATATATACACATTGCACTCATTTGGTTTTTAGCATCATTATTTTGTTTACAAATCTCTTATGCCGTTCATACTACTACTTCTATTACAATCGGCTGGATATTAACAGCAATCTTCTTCATTATTAGCTTCATTGCAACAAGAAAGCATAGCGTTACTCATTAACGCTATGCTTTTCCTATAAAACTATTCTTCTGAAACGTCTAATAAATAAATCCCTCTTTCAAATCCACCGCGCTCTATCTCTTTTTGCTTACGAAGGCGTTCTACATCTTCAATCGATGCACCTTCTGCACGTGCTAATGAGATGATAACTTCTAGCGCATCCGCAAGAGAATCTAGCGCATGTTCGCGTTCTTTCATAGAAGCAAATTCACGAATTTCTTCCGTTCCAATTTTCGCTAAAGCTTGTATGTATGCTTGCCCTGTTAATTTTTGTGCTGTATATGTTTTTCCAGACATTAAAATCTTCTCTGGAACACGATCTCTTACTAACTTGTTATATGCTGACATCATTCATCCTCCTATATTTAATAACATCCGAGCTCTGCTTTATAGAAAAACCATTTTTTCTTCACGCATGCACTTAACATATCAATTTCTGATTCATGTGCTCTTACAGGCGGAAAGAAATAGTGCTCTGAGTTTTCTTCCTTACCATATAGAGTTTGGTACTCATCTGGAATCGCTTCTTTTTTCACATCTTTTTCTTTCGTCACCCCGTCAGAAAATGCAACACTTGGATGTCCCTCAAAAAATAACGCAGTCCGAACTGCCAAAGATGGTGTACTATGCAAAGCAGAATATGTAAGCAAAATAATAGTGATAACACCGATTATTTTCTTCATGTATTACTCCTAAAAAAAAGTGCTAACACAATTATACTAAAATGTGTTAGCACTTTCTCCCCTTTACCCCGAATTAACGAGCTAATAATCAGTGAGGAATGGACAAACTTCATTCCCCTTTAAATGCTGGTAAACGTTTCTCTAAAAACGCAGCAATACCTTCTTTATGATCCGCTGTTTGTCTCATTGCATATTGACCACGCTTTTCTAATTGCAATGTTTGCTCTAAATTAGAGCGATTTACTTCACACAAAATTTGCTTCGTTTGAATCATTGCTTTAATCGGTTTTTGTGACCATTCATTAATTTTTTGTTTCACAGCCGTTTGGAAATCTTCGCCGATTACTTCATCAATTAAGCCGATATCAAGCGCTTCTGTCGCTGATAACTTCTTACCTTCCCAAATAATTTGCTTCGTCATATTTTCACCGACACGCTTTTGAAGGAAGAAATGACCGCCTCCATCTGGAATTAAAGCGATTCCAATAAAGTTCATTGCAATAACAGATGATATATCCGCCATTACATAATCAGCTGTTAACGCAATACTTAACCCAAGACCTGCAGTCGGTCCATGAATTGCACTAATAACAAGCTTTGGCATCGTATATAATGTCACGACAACTTCAGAAATGGTATTCATAATGCCATCAAACTTACTTTCATCATTACTTGAAAGCATCGATTTAATATCCCCACCCGCAGAAAAACCACGGCCGTTCCCGCATAACACAACGATATGCGCAGAACTTTCCGCTACTTCTTTCAACTTTTGTAATAACTCTTTTAAGGTCGGCTCATCCAACGCATTTAACACCTCTGGGCGATTGACCATAACCGTTGCAACGTGGCCTTCATATTTCACAACGACAGATTCTGTTTTACTTGTTATTTCCATTATATATACCCCTCTTTTCTCCATAAAGATTATACTTATATAATTATAGAAAACCACTGAAAAATCCTTCTTTTTTCTCAATTTTCTGTCTAATAATCTCGCAATTTGTACATTTACCGTATAAAACATACAATTCCGTTGAAAAATATAGAAATTAAAGTCGGTTTATCCATGCTTTTCATCTATTTACCATTACAATGAAATGGTGTATTCTTAAGTTTGATAAAAAAACAAATATTGAAATTCATTCGCCTTACTATGTAAAAAAGGCTTTATACCCATCTTTTGGGTGTTGTAATAAAGGAATGAAGAACTGGAGGAACATATGGTTAATAAGTTGAAACAAACGGATAACTACTTCCCACATTTCCTATTGCTATTCATTGTGTTTCAACCAATTTTAGATTTATTAACATCTTTTTCAATCTATATACTACACATGAGCGCAACAGTTGGAGTTGTAGTCCGTTTCGCCTTTATGCTTCTTGCATTAGGGTACCTACTTCTTCATCACAAACAACAAGATGCGAAAAAGTACATCCTCTATTTATGCTTACTCGGAATCGCACTCGCAATTGGTCTTGTAAATAATATGATGGTTAAATCTCCAGTTTCATTTGGAGAAGAAGTTAAATTCATCTTAAAGAGCGTATATCCAATTGTGCTACTGTTTGGATATATTATCGCCTTTAAAGAGCTAAAAAATAAAGAGTATGTATTCCATAAAATCATTACATATTTCTTATATGCAACTTTAATTTTAAGCATTACAATGATTGTCGCAATGCAAACTGGAACGGATTTCCCAAGCTATCCTCACTCAAAAATCGGTTCAAGAGGTTGGTTCTTCGCTGGAAATGATTTAAGTTCTCTTTTCGCCATTATGTTCCCAATCATTGTCTTATATTCGATTCATAAAACAACTTCTTTCTCGAAAATATATTACTGGATTCCAACAATACTTGCGATGTATGCAAGTATTATGGTCGGAACGAAAGTCGGATATGGCGCAATTGTTATTACATTAGGCGTAGCACTTTTCTTCTCATTCATTGAATATATGATAAATCGTAAAAAAGAAGGAAAAGGATTCACACATATTGTAAATACCGTTGTTGTCGCAGTTATACTAGGAGGTTTAATTGCTCTTACACCGCATACTCCTATCGCAAAAAATATGGGCATTCACATGCAAATATACGAATACAAAAAATCAGTGCAAGAAGAGAAAGATCGAAAAGAAGGAAAAGTAATTAAAGCAGATCCAGAAGATGCAAAAAAACATGCAAAAGGTGAACTTACAGATTCTGAAGTAAAAAGTTTAATTTACAGTGATCGCGACAAATTCTTAAAAACATACAAACAATACTATAAAGACGCACCGCTTTCACAAAAACTATTCGGAATGGGTTACGCTGGTAACTACACAGATAAAATTAAATTAATTGAAATGGACTTCCATGACCTATTTTTCGCCTTTGGAATTGTCGGTTTCCTTATTTACTTAATACCTCTTCTATACTTTGGTATTAAATTATTTATCCGCATGATCACAAACTTTAAGAAAATCATGAAAGTAAAGTATATGCTATTAGCGAGCACACTCGTTCTATCACTTGGCATTGGCTTTATGTCTGGCCACGTATTAACAGCACCAGCCGTTAGTATTTTCTTCATTGTTATTCTCGCTTATATCATTGTTGATTTTGAAATTGAATAAAAAGAAGGTGCTACGAAATATTAGTAGCACCTTCTTTTTTATTTAATTAATGTTTTACGTATTCTAAGCTTTCTTTTGCAATATACGCTTCTGTTACAGTAGGATTATCTGAAATAACTTTAACCCACGCTTTTCCATTTATTATCTCTTCACCAGTAACTGTGACAACTACATTTGTATTTAAACGATACAGTCGCTCATTTGATATACTAGGATTCTTTTTCACTTCCACGTTATTCATCACACGTGCAAGTTTGTACTTGTTGTATTCTTTTTTACCTAAATAAGAATCAAAACGGTTCATATGCCCCGCTACTTTTTTACCCCAGTTCGCATCAGATGCATATTTCGCATTTAAACCAGCAGCTTTATCACCTGTATATGTTGCTGTATAACGCCAATGTCCTGGATTTAAATATCCTTCATTCATGTATAATTTTGCTGCATGTTCAATACAATCTTCTTTTGAATTGAATGCTTCTCCGTTACCATACGGACTATCGTCTGTTGCTTTTAAACCAAATAAATTATTTTTGTCTTTTGCAAGAGCGCTTGTTCCATAATAACTTTCATGAATTGCTAATGAATATAAGAATAATGCATTTACATTATACTTGCTTTCTACTTCTTTAAATTTCTTTCCTAAACCAATTAATGGAGAGTCTGGTTTAATCGATTTCACATAACTATCTAGTTGTTCAGCTGTATAATCTGTTTTCGAACGTAATGATAAATAATTGAAATATTGATAGAAAGTTTCGTCTCCAAATGTCTTTCCATCTACACTATACATTTGCTGTCCTTGCTTCATGAAAGAAGGTGCCACACCATATCTAAATTCTGTATATCCAGGTGAACTTGTATTATATGTATAATATTTATGGTATAAATATCCATCTGATTTCATATAATAAGACGACTGTTTCATTTCATTTGTAGGAATTAAAGTGATTTCATTCTTCTTCACATAACCTGTCAAACCAGAAAGTTGAACTTTCACACGATCTTCGCCAACTTCTAACACTTTCAATTCTGTTCCATACTGAATATACGTATATACTGTTGACAAATTCTCATCATAAATATTAATGATGTTTTGCCCAGTTATTCTTTTTGCACTTGCAAAACCATCTTTAATCCATAAAAATTCGTTCTCGTATTTTACCGCATTCATACCTTTATTTTGAGCAGCCGTAACCGCTTCTTTATACGTATTATAGCGCTCTACTTCTTGCTCTGTTCCGTTTTCTCTTACATTTGTCACAACATATTTCTTAGTTTCTACAGGATTGCTATTTCCGTTTTTTTCAATCGTCTGAAGCATGCGATCCAACATAGCTGAAGCCATCCCTCTTGTAGCTGATAAATGTGGTCTAAATGTATTATCTTCTGGATACCCTTTAATAATTTGAGTAGCCACCATAACTTGTACATGCTCTTTATAGTTAATACTATCTTTATCAGTAAAGGTAAGCGGACTTACAGCTACTTTAATATTTTTATAGTCTAACGCTCGCTTTACCATTATCGACATTTCTTCACGTGTAATCACATCATTTGGTGAGAATGTCTCGTTCGTACGACCATTAATAATTTTCGCTCCATATGCTCTACTTACACCATCATATAAACCGTAAGTCTTCGGCACATCCTCGAAATTCGAATCAGCTTTCGGTAAATTTAAAGCCCTTGCTATGAATGTAGCAAACTCTGCCCTTGTTACTAATTTATCAGGCGCATATACATTGTCTCCATACCCCATTAAAACTCCTTTAGTAATAAGTGAGCGCATATTCGTCTCAAACATATGTCCTGTAATATCATCATTTGCCGCATAACTTGAAATAGGAGTTAAAAGTAATGATCCCGTTAATGCCACTGCTGTTATACCTTTTGAAAAAGTCTTCAAGTTTACCCTCCTCGTAATCTACGAATTTATTATCACAAATTTGATTATATAATAATCGCAATCATTTTAGCATAATAAATAGGAATTAAAATAAAACGTTTTTGTAATTAGAATTTTCATTAAATTCAAAACAAAAATAAAAGACACTTTACTTTTTTAATAAAGTGCCTTTTTCCATATGATCAATGAGTTTCTTTGTTGCCTGTTTGCCTTGCAACCGAAGCTCATCTATTGTCAATTGTAACTCTTGCTGCACAGTTCCTTGTTGCATTAATTGCTTTTTCGCAATTTCATATAAATACTCAGCACTCCATTCGCCATCCACACTTCCTATAACTGGCTGATTCACTTGACTTAAAAACGAATCAATTTTCGGATCGTATGAAATCCCGACCATTGGAGTTTTGGCTACAGCAGAAAAAACTAGTGCATGAAGACGCATACCAATTAGTAATGAACATTGTGATAAAATGAATATTTTCTCGTCGATATCCATTTTATATGGAAGCATATACGTCTCTTCTCCCATTAAGTCTACTACTTCACGCGAAGCTTTTTGATCAAATGGCTCATGCATTGGAACAAATAGAATTTGGTATCCTTCTTGCTTTAATTTTTTTAATGCCTCAGCTAATTTTTTTATATAATCTTCTTTTGCATTCCAATAACGCACACTAACCGCAATTACTTTTCCATGTATCGAATGCTTTTGCAACCAATCCGATTGTTTTGTCCGTTTCCATGTTAAAACAGGGTCTGGAACAATTTCAATATCGTTTTTTATGCCAAGTTCTTTTAAATATAAAAACGAATCCTCATCTCGAACTGATACGTAGGAAGCTTTTGACAAGTTCCATTTTACTAATAAACGATTATATCCTTTTGTAATTGGACCTATTCCTTGTGAATAAATATAATACGGCTTTTTTAATAATCGAGCGAGTCCCATAATACCCGTATAATATAGAATACTCTTCGTACTTGTCTGATCTTGAAGAAGGCTCCCGCCACCGCTAATAACTCCATCACTGTTTTTGATTGCATGATAAACAGCTTTTATATCCCAGCGATCTACCGATTCTACACCATACATTTCCTTTGTATATTTAGAATCATTTGATAGTACTACTAGTTCTATATCCGGGTTCTCTTTACTTAACGATTCAATAATTGATTGTAGAATCGCCTCGTCTCCAACATTATAAAAACCATAATATCCTGATAAGACTAAACGCACCCTAAATCTCCTCCAAAACTAGGTAACCGTTTATTTCATCTAACATAAACTGGTACCCATTCCTTACCTAAACACTTGATACCCTACATAGTTTCCTCTTTATCAGCTCATATGAATTATAATAAAAAATTAAATTTCTATATTTATCTTTTCAAAAATGGTATTTTGTTTATTGATATCCATTTTAATTTCAAAGCACATACACCATACAAAATGGTTGTAATACTTAATGCTATACCACTGAATAATAACGTCATAATTCTTGAAGATGTAACATCTATCACATTACATAGTTCATACAATCCTAGTCCCAAAATACATGCTATTGCTAGCACACCAAAAAAGCTTTTTAAATGAATAGAATAGGCAATATAGCTTCGAATATACAAATGATTTACAATACAAATCAATACGTAAGTAATTAGTGTACTATACGCCGCTCCATCTATGCCAAACTTCTGCACGAACATCATGTTTAACACGACTTTCACACAACTCGCACCAATAACAATCCATGCAGCTTGTGCAGAACGGTTAATGCCCTGTAAAACACCTATTGATAATACCATAACCGCAGTAAAATACGAACTGCCAATCATAACTGTTAACATACTACTGCCTTTTACGTCTGTGAACAATCCGACATTTAACGGTACTGTTAATGCCATCAACCATATTGTTAACGGTGCTGTCAAAACATGCGCTAGTCGATTTGTATTTTGAATTGTTATTTTCGCCAAATTTATATCTCTTTTGGCCAATGCGGAAGTTAAGAGTGGTATTAATGGAAATACAATTGCACTTGCAAAAATAACAATTATTTGCGTGAATGCAAAACCGCGACTGTATATTCCAAATTGTTCTTGAATTTCTGTTGATGATCCTTGTAATACATGCGGTATTGTAAGCGAGTCTACTAAATTTAAAAGTGGCATTGATAAAGCTCCGATAGCGATTGGGATCGATACCCGCAATATCTTTTTGCCGTTTTCTCTTAAATCTCGGAGCGAATAGGAATTGCTTTTATTGTAGTATGGACTTCTATTATATTTTATACGCAAATATATAAGCGAACTAATGACTCCAAGAAAAGAGCCAACCATCGCACCACTAGTAATAACAGTATTACTCTTATCCCATGATACTAGTATGTAAGCAATTATTAACATAAAAAACACACGTACAAATTGCTCAATGACCTGTGATACCCCTGTTGGTTTCATATCACCGAAACCTTGAAAATACCCTCTATACACCGCCATGTATGGCGCAATGAGTAATGCTAATGAAGTAATAAGCAACGGCATTCTAGTTTCTTGTCCACCAAGCATATTCGCAATTTCAATAGAAAATAATACAATGACTAAACAGCCGAAAACGCCAAATGCTATCCCAATAATTGACGCTGATTTAAATAATTTCGCAATTTCCTTTTGCTTATTTTTTTCGTTCAACTCTGCAATTAGTTTCGAAATTGCAAGTGGAACTCCGGCTACCGATAATGTAAGAGCAATCATATATACAGGAAAAACAAGGCGAAAAATACCGAGCACTTCATCTCCTGCAATATTTTGTAATGGAATTTGAAAAAAACTACCAAGCAATTTCGACAAAAAAGTTGTAATGGTTAAAATTGCTGCTCCTTTTACAAATGTTTTATTCATATTTTTTCTCTTTTCTTTTATACATATACTCTCAAACATATTGTTTTAAGCGATAGGGATTCATTTTATCCCATTGGTTATCATAACAAATTTATTATAGGTTGAATACTTGGTTTTTTTTTCAAAATAGAAAAGCGAACCCATTTAAGCCTGTCTCTTCACAATATTTTTCTAATTCCTTCCATTATATATGTACACACTATAAGCGTTTCTGTTACGCCAAAAGAGCCCTTCCTCTCTGTCACTGCGATACATATTACTAAAAACATTATAAAAACATCCCACAACTCTACATTATAATTTATGTAAAATTGTGAGATATTCTAATTACTATCTAAACACTTAAGATTTTCAATTGCTCTTTCTGTTCATCGCTTGCCATTACTGCGATTGTTTTTTCAATACTCGGATGTACTTGCTCAAGCTTTACACTTGCTCCTACTTTATTTGATTGCTCAACAAAATTTAATAATGCCATAGCTCCTGATACATCCATATAACGCACATCTTTCATACGTAAAACAACCGGTGACTTCACATCTTGTAAAGTAGAGAAAATACGATCTACTGATAGGAAAGAGAGCGGCCCTTGAATTGTGTACGTTTCTTCTTTTTCTTTTACGATAGAAGTTTTACGTTCTTTACATTTCACCATATATATGATGAACGAAAGAATAATACCGAAGGCAACAGCAATCATTAAATCGAACTTCACCGTTACAATCATCGTTACGAGCATAACAACGACATCACCTTTAGGAGCGACATGCATCTTTTTCATGCTTCCCCAATCGAACATTCCAATACCAGTTAAAATTAAAATACCTGATAATACAGCAAGTGGAATATATTGTACGACCGAACCAAGACCCATAATAAAAATAAATAAGATAACACTATGCATACATGCCGAAAGTGCCGTTTTACCGCCACTTCTTATATTCACGATAGACCTTACAGTCGCACCTGCACCTGCTAATCCGCCAAACAATCCGCTCATCATATTACCGATACCTTGTCCAACGAGCTCTTTATTACTTTTATGACGTGTACCTGTCACATTATCCATTACGACCGATGTTAACAACGAGTCAATCGACCCTAACAAAGCAATACTAAGCGCTGGTAAAATAAGTGCTGCTATTCCTGTTCCACTTAAAGATGGAATATGAAGTGTAGGCATCGCTTCTGGAATAGTTCCAATCTTTTCAATTACTTTATTTAGTGAAAGATTTCCGATAATCGGTAACTTTACTGTAAGTCCTTCGAGTAGAGAAGAAAATAAAGGAAGCAAAGCTGTCACACCGACTAGTGCTACTAAACTAGACGGAATCACCTTAATCCATTTGCCAGAAACAATCATTACAATAATCGTTAACACAACAAGTAGAAAACTATTTTGTACGTGTTTTATTTCGCCTAAAATAATGATTAATGCAATACCATTCATAAATCCTGAAACGACAGGATACGGAATATATCGAACGTAAGAACCGAGCTTACATACACCGAATAAAATTTGAAATAATCCTGCCATCATAAAGGCAATAAAACTTGCCTCTAACCCGTGCGTCGCAATAACTCCTGTTGCAATAACGGTAATCGGTCCAGTTGGCCCTGTTACTTGCCCAGGTGTCCCGCCAAATAACGCTGCGAATAAACCTGCAAAAATTGCACCATACAATCCAACAAGCGCTCCCTCAGACGTTCCTGTCGCAGCAATACCAAACGCAATCGCAAGTGGTAACGCAACAATCGCAACAGTAAATCCTGCTAAACATTCCTTTGCTATTTTTTGAAACATAAAAAAACCACCTTTGTATAAAGTCCATGTTCCATTGTACACCTAAAAAGATACATTCGTTAGCTCACTTTTTACATTCTCGTGACGTAAACGCATTCAACGAAAAGTTTTCCCCTTATCTTTGGAAACAATTGCAACTATGCTATAATGAACAAATTAAATCTTTTACTATATACTTGGAGGCACTATGCTAACTTTTGAAGAAAAATTATCGATTATTGAATCTTTCCCAGAACTAGAAAGAAAGAACGTATCATTAAAACGTGTAAACTTCCACTTTGAAGAAAGTCGTTTAGATAAAAAGAACGTTGTATTTCATTTACATCCAAATGGAAATGGATTTGTATATGCAAGCGGTATTAAAGGTTATAAAACAGATGATAAAGGTATGGTTAACATTCGTGAGTTTTCAGCAGAGGAGTTACGTTCAGTAATTGAGAAATCAATTGACCTTCTATCACAAGAAGAGGTAGTAGCACCTGTAGAACCTGCGAAAGAAGAAGAATGGCAGAACGAAGATGGTCATATTCTTACTCTTATTTCAGAGGATGACATGTGGAACGTGTACGCTGGTGTAAACTTAGACGGTACATTCAACTCTTATCCAGAAGCTGCGGAATACCTTGATGAAGAAGGCTTTTCACGCAAATAAAAATAGAAACCTATTTCATTAAACGACTTTTATAGTAATCAAAGAAGACACTTAAGGTGTCTTTTTTTGTTATATAAACTCCTTTCTCACACTATCTCTATTAATTTTCATAAGATGATTTAGAGGAGGTTTATATGAATACAACTGCTAAATTAATAAATTGGAAAGAACATGGCGATATGATTATTCTAGAATGTGAATTAAATGGAAAACGCTTCGAGATATCAACATATAAACAACGAATATATAATGCACACCTTTTATCAGATGACGTTTATATTCGTTTAGACTCATCTGATAATATAATTGGAATAAATATTTATAAAAAGTAAGAAAAGCCCCCTATTCCGTAGGTGGGCTTTATCTTTATTACACAATATTAGAGTATACTCTCTTTTTTCATACATTTTATGTAATTATACATATTCATTAAAAAATACACTAAATGAATATTACATGTAGTAAAATATAACTTGTGGGCACGTTCTATAAAGCAGATTCTTTTAAAAGGCGTAACATATCAATTATTATAGGGGATGTGGCGTCACTTCGATATTGATCTCAAATCTCTTGTCTTTTGTGAACTAACAATCTAGTGTATATAGACGATTCTGCTTTATAGTGTGTGTTTACACTCATAACAAAGGGGTAATGGTAATACGGATAGATTCCGATTCGTATGAAATGAAATGGTTCAAGTCGGAGAGAGGCACCTTAAGGTGTCTTTTCTTTTTGGACATTACATCCATTTTGTTTTTCCACCTTATTTCAAATGCGCTAATTAACCTTCACCAAGAAGAAACGAGAATTAAGTAAATATAAAGTGATTGATATTCACTTAATTCTCAATCTCTATAAAGGAACAGGACATTTAAGAATTAACAAAGATATTGTTTCTTCGGTTTAATCTCTTACAGAACAAGGGACAAAAATCCCATAGGTATGAGGCACCCTTCATTTTCTATTTTTTGCCCCTTTCAACGATTCCCTCAGCACAAACTTCTGCAACTTACCGCTCGCATTACGCGGAAGTTCATCTACAAATAAATAATGACGCGGACGTTTATAATCTGCTAGTTCATCACTTTCTTTGCAATACGTTTCTAAATCAGCTTCAGTTATTGTTTCATCTTTCTTCACAATAACTGCTACAACACGCTCTCCCCATAATTCATCTGGCTCACCAAGTACCGCCACATCTAATATACCAGGATGACTATGAAGGAAATCTTCAATTTCACGAGGATAAATATTTACGCCACCGCTAATTACCATATCATCAACGCGATCAGCAACGAATAAATAACCGTCTTTATCAAAATAGCCTAGATCACCAGAATGATACCATCCTTTATACATCGATTTTTTATTCGCTTCTTCACGATTATGATAGCCAGCCATCATAGTTGGGCCGCGCAAAATAATTTCTCCCACTTCATAAGGAGGTAATACATCCTCTGGTTCTGCCGGTGCATCCTCGTTCGGTTTCACAATACGAACTTCATGGCTAAAGCATGGCGTGCCTGCTGAACCAGCTTTCGTAATTTGATCCTCCTCTACGAGAAACGCAACAACTGGTCCCATTTCTGTCATTCCGTATATTTGAACAAGATCAATATAAAGGCGTTCTTTACATTCCTTCACTAACGCCGGTGCCATTGCTGCTCCGCCGTATATACCAATCTTCATCGAAGTTAAATCATACTGAGCTAAATCTTTTTGCAACAACATATTCCACATCGTCGGCGCTGCAAAGAACGTCGTAATCTTTTCTTCTTGAATCGTATGTAATACTGTTTCTGTATCAAAATGATGCAAAATAACATTCTTTCCACCAACTTGAATGCGTGGTATGATTCCGGCATTTAATTCACCACAGTGATATAAAGGCGCCACAACAAGCCCTACACTATCTCTATTATATTTAAGGAAATACGTACAAATCATACTATGCTCAGTCATTTCACGATGACGATGTAATACGCCTTTCGGATGACCTGTCGTACCGCTCGTATAAAGCATTGAACAATAATCCATTTCATCAATTTCGATATTTACTTTCTCAGAAGATGCTGCATTCACTTTTTCATGGTAGGAACTTGCATAGGAAGGTTTATCGTTTTCTATAGACCAAAAAGATGTATTTGGAAAATCTCTTTCAATTATAGCAACAGTTGACTCAACTGCTTTTTCAAAGACAACGACTTTCGAGGATGCGTCCTGAAGAATATAAGATACTTCTTTTGCTTTTAAGCGGAAATTAATCGGGTTAAAGATCGCTCCAATTTTCGCACAGGCTAAGTAAACGTTTACAAATTCACGGCAATTATATAAGTAAACAGATACAGTATCTCCCTTTCTTACTCCGTCTTCTAATAGAGCGTGCGCTGTTTTATTTATTTGTTCATCCCACTGTTTATACGTCCAGCGAATATTCTTTTCAGGTTCCACTAACGCCTCTTTATTCGGATACTTACCAACTGATAAATCAAAAATTCTCCCTATCGTCATGTACATGCCAACAATTTCCCCCTTTTCTCTTTCATAAATCTATCATTTCGTCCATAAGTAGACATTGTCCTTTAATGATTTGACTAATTTTTCTGATTATTATCGACATAGTTTTACATACGGTGCCGCTAGAAGGTAAATGAAATTATATCAGCGATTTTCCAGGTATATCGACCGTAACTTGAAATATATCAGCGCAACTCGAATTATATCAGCGATTTTTCGAATATATCGACTTACCGACAAAAACTGACAAGATATAATCGGACCGCCCATTACTGCAGGATAAAAAAGAGGTTGTTCCGACTCGGAACAACCTCTTTCTTCTTATGCAAATAGCTCTTCTAAAATTTTCAGTTTGTCTTCTGTATATTTTACGAAGCCATCGTTATATGATTTTGGATCTTTCGGATTTGCGAAGTGCGTAATTGCCCCCGTCTTCGGGTGAACAAATTTACTTGATGCACCACAGCCAAGTCCGATAATCGATTGTACTTCTTCCATAATAACAATGTTGTAAATACTTTCTTGCGTCGGCATTGCATAACCAACGTTCTCTAAGTTACCTAAAATATTCTTTTGACGATATAGGTAATATGGTACGTAATTATGCTTTTGCGTCCACTCTTCTGCTTCGTGCATCATCGCTGTAATTTCTTCGCGACCTGCTACTTTATATTTACGTTTGTTTTGCGTCATTTCAGAAGCACGTTTAAATGATAACGTATGAACTGTTAATGATTCTGGCATTAACTTTTCTGTTTCATCTAACGTATGCTTGAAGATATCTAACCCTTCACCAGGAAGACCAATAATTAAGTCCATATTAATATTGTTCATTCCCATTTCACGAGCTAAATGGTATTTCTCAATTGTTTCTTCTACAGTATGATGACGTCCAATTGCTTTTAGTGTCTCTTGATGGTATGACTGTGGATTAATACTAATACGGTCAATGTTCCATTTATTTAACACTTCTAGCTTTGCTGGCGTGATCGTATCTGGGCGACCTGCCTCAACTGTTACTTCACGCACATTTTTCACATCTGGGAACGCTTCATACATTTCTTCATACAGCATATCCATCTCTTCTGCTGTAATACTTGTAGGTGTACCGCCGCCGTAATAAATCGTCGTAACTTTTACACCTTTTTCTTTTAAAAACTTACCAATTTCACGAACTTCATAATGTAAACCACCCAAGAACGAATCAACAGAGCCTTGGCGTCCATTAATCGCATAAGCCGGGAATGTACAATATGCACATTTCGTTGGGCAGAACGGAATACCGATATAAATACTTACTTCTTCTTTCAAACGGTATAAATCCGGAACAACTGCTAATTGGCAATCAACAATGCGCTGAAGAAGTTCAATTTTCTCTTCATGAATTAAATAACTTTCACGAAGCTCTTGATGCGCTTCTTCTTTTGACATACCATTTTGAAGCATTTTATGAAGAAGTTTCGTCGGACGTACTCCCGTTAAAATACCCCAGCTTTGTTCAATACCAGTTAACTGCTGAAGAACAGAAAGATATACATAAGAAACAACGTGCTTCACTTGCTTCATACGCTCTTTTTCATCTGTGAAAGCAGATAAATCTTTCGAGAATGTTTCTTCATACACATTTCCTGTGCTAACATCCGTTAATCGAGCGGATGCTTTCACATTATCCTCAATGTGTATATCAACGATAAGATTCGCTTCCTCTTGTTCAAATCCAATCGTACTATCTTCAAAAAATAAGCCGCCAATATTTTGTAGCGGACGTAAAAAACGATCATCTTGTAACGTTTTAATTGAAATTAACAACATTATCACCTTTTCATTTGCAAACTCTCTTTAGTTTACTTGAAGGGCGTTTACAGGTCAATACAGAAGGTTTTACCTGTTTCTCTTACATTTTTTCAAATAATTCTTTTTATGAATATCGCTCATGTATATAGACATCATCATTTTCTCTTGTTAAAATTTATTAGTACTAAAATCTATACATAGTGAAAATACAATATAAAAAGGAGGAATGTTAACACTAGATTCCATAATCTAATGTGTTAAAAAAAATATGAAAAAGAAATTTTATAGTGTTTTAACTCTCTCTCTTGCATTACAAACTGTTCTTGCACCTACTTATTCATTTGCAGAGAGTGCTGAAAAATCCGCTGAAGTATATACGGAAGATCAAGTTTTTAAAAGTATTAAAGAGCATGTTAATGAGCATAGTACTCATGAAGAAGATATCGAGGTTACTGGTCAATTCCTACTATACACTTCAAAAAAACATTCATTATATACCGCGAATGATTTAAAAAACAAATCGAATATCGAGATTACAGAACAAGTCGTAACGGCGACAAAGAAAAAAGGAAATGCTTATTACATAACGACGCCAACTGGCGCTGGATGGATAGATAACAATGATAATAGCTTAGAAGTTCAAGAGATTCATAAACTATCTAATCAAAAATTAATCGTAAAAGAAGAAGCTTCCATACATGCCCTTCCGTTCCAATCATTTAAAGAAGAAGGGAAACTACAGCCACAAGTCATAACTCCTACTGAACAAGCTGGAAATTGGTTTAAAGTCCAAATAAATGAAACAGCAAAATGGATTTATGCACCTGCTGCTACATTTGAAGGTACAAAAGCTTCATTATTAAAAAACAGTCGTACTGCTAAAAATAGTTTATTGAGATCGCCAGAAGCTCTACAAACAAACAATATTTATGGCGTTACATTTAAAGAAATGATTGTCCCAAAAGGAAATGATGATATTCGCCCTGGCTACCCAATGGTACCTAAATATATTACGATTCACGAAACGGCTAATACAGCGAAAGGTGCCAATGCTCTAAATCATGCAAAATTCTTAGATAATCAAGCACGCGGAACAGCTGATCGCGCCGCATCTTGGCATTTCACAGTAGATGATAAAGAAATTTATCAACATCTTCCAGTAAATGAAGTTGGATGGCATGCTGGAAATAAAACTGGAAACTATGAATCTATCGGAATTGAAATTGCCGTTAATCAAGATGGAAACTATGAAAAAGCGGTAGAAAATGCCCGTAAATTGGCAGCTTATTTAATGAACGACTTAAATATTTCTCTAGATAAGGTCCAAAAACACCAATTTTGGTCAGGAAAAAACTGCCCTGCGTTTATGATTCAACGCGGACAATGGGATGCTTTCTTAAAAGGAACTGAAACATACTATAAGGAAAACCAAAAAGATCCAGTAACTGATGACATTACAGGTGGATGGTATGAACAAGACATTCGTCAATTAGCAGCTAGAGGCATTATGCAAGGAGAAGGGAACGGCAAGTACTTCCCAGAACGTCTTGTAACGCGTGCTGAATTTGCTACACTAATTACTCGTGCTTTACAATTACCAAGTGGAAATGCTAATTTCACAGACTTAGAACAAGTACACCCATCGTTAAGAGACGGTATTAATCGTGCAGCAAGCGCAGGCATAATCCGCGGACGTGGTGATAATACATTTGATCCAAATACTACAATTACACGCGAAGAAGCTGTTATTATGATTGATCGTTCTCTAAAACACGCTGGTATTTTTGCAAAACAAGTTGAACTACCATTCGTAGACCAAAACTTAATTTACGCTAAAGAAGAAGTACAAAGAGTGTATGGATATGGAATTGTAAAAGGTAATGAATTTAATCAATTCGTACCAAAAGGACCATCACAACGTGCACACGCAGCTGCATTTATAAACAGAATGCTTAGCGTAATTGAAGCTTAACATATTTATCATTCCATATAGATATTTTCATTTTATCTGTATTCACTTAAAAGGCATCAGAGACTATATATCTCTGATGCCTTTTATACATCTGTTAGCTATTTTTAGCCATGAATCTTAAACGTATTCCTAATAACAGAAGCATAAAACCGATGAATGGAACGTAATTCGTATTGTGTCCTGTAGCTGGAAGTTGTTGATTATTAGAAGAACCTTGTCCTTTTTCTGGTAAATTAGGTTTTTCTACTCCCTCACCTGGTTTTTCTGTTTCTTCACCTGGCTTCTCTACTCCTTCACCTGGCTTCCCTGTTTCTTCACCTGGCTTCTCTACTCCTTCACCTGGCTTCTCTACTCCTTCACCTGGCTTTTCTGTTCCTTCACCTGGCTTCTCTACTCCTTCACCTGGCTTTTCTGTTCCTTCACCTGGTTTTTCCGGACCTTTTTCTGTATCTTTTTTATTTGTAATTTGAAGCTTTACAACTTCAATTTTTTCATTAGAAATCGTAAATTTCATTTCCTTATCGGATAAAGTATATCCTTCTGGCGCTTGGATTTCTTTTAAAGTGTAATCTCCTGGTTCTAACTTCTTAGAAGTCGCTTTACCGCTCTTGTTTGTTGTTAATGTGTCGATTTTTGTTCCGTCTTTCCAAATTTCAAACACTGCGCCTGCTAAAGTTTTATTTGTATTATTGGCATCTACCTTTGTAATTTCTAATTGACCTGTAATTTCTTCTTTCACTTTTTCATTCATAACTTCTTGTTTTACTACTTCGTTCGCTATAACATTTACTTCTACTGTTACTTCTAACGCCTTATAACCTTCTGGCGCTTTTGTTTCCTCTAACGTGTACTTTCCTGGCACTAATTTTTCGAATTTCACAACACCTTCTTTATTCGTTGTTTTCGCTTCTCCAACTACTTGACCAGCTTCGTTCTTTAATTTAAATTCTGCACCTGCTAGAACTGTTCCACTCTCTGCATCCTTTTTGGTTACTTGTAAGCTTCCTAGTTCTTTTGCGTTTTCTACTTGTACTTCTACTACTTTTTTTACTTCCACAACGACTTCAATCTCTTCTTTTAACAACTTATATCCTTGTGGTGCTTTCGTTTCTTTTAATGTGTATGTTCCTGGCTCTAATTTCTGAGAAATTACTTTACCTGTTTTATCTGTTCGTAACGTATCTACTTTCTTACCATCTTTATACACTTCAAATTCTGCGTCTGATAATACTTTCGTTTTATCTTCCGCATCTACTTTTACAATTTCGAATTGACCAAGGCTCTTACTGTTCGTTACTTTTACATCAACAACTTTTTCACCGTCAACTGTTACATGAATTATTTGTTTTGTTAACTCATAACCTTCTGGTGCTTTTGTTTCTTCTAACGTATATTCACCTGGCACAAGTCCGTCTACTTTAACCGTTCCAGACTTATCTGTTGTAATTCCTTCTTTTACAACATTTCCTTTCACATCTTTCAATGTAAATTGTGCGCCTGCTAAGCGTTTCGTTTGATCTTTATCATCCATTTTAATAATTTGTAGAGAACCTAAGATTTTTTCGTTTTCTGCCTCTACTTTTACTACTTCTTTCTCGTTTTGAATTGTTACTTTCCATTCTTTATTTGAAAGCTTGTAGCCCGCTGGTGCTTTCGTTTCTTTCACTGTGTATTCACCTAGCGGTAATTTCGGTGACATCACTTTTCCACTCTCATCTGTTTTTAGTTCTGCTACCTTTTTACCATCTTTATACACTTCGAATTCTGCACCTGATAACAATTTCGTTTTATCATTCGCATCTACTTTCACGATTTCAAATTGACCTGTTACTTTTTCATTCGTAACTTCTTGTTTTACTACTTCGTTCGCTACAACGTTTACTTCTACTGTTACTTCTAACGCCTTATAACCTTCTGGCGCTTTTGTTTCCTCTAACGTGTACTTTCCTGGCACTAAGTTTTCGAATTTCACAACACCTTCTTTATTCGTTGTTTTCGCTTCTCCAACTACTTGACCAGCTTCGTTCTTTAATTTAAATTCTGCACCTGCTAGAACTGTTCCACTCTCTGCATCCTTTTTGATTACTTGTAAGCTTCCTAGTTCTTTCGCATTTTCTATTTGTACTTCTACTAACTTGTTTGCTTCCACAACGACTTCAATTTCTTCTTTTAACAATTTATATCCTTGTGGTGCTTTCGTTTCTTTTAATGTATACTTTCCTGGTTCTAATTTCTGTGAAACTACTTTACCAGTTTTATCTGTTCGTAACGTATCTACTTTTTTACCATCTTTATACACTTCGCATTCTGCATCTGATAATACTTTCGTTTTATCTTCCGCATCTACTTTCACGATTTCGAATTGACCCGTTACTTTTTCGGGGATCTTTTTATTCATCACATCTACAGTCACTACTTTATTAGCCTCTACATCAATAGAAACTGAACTAGATGATAATTCATATCCTTTCGGTGCTTCTACTTCTTTTAATGTATAGCTTCCAACTGGAAGTTGTTTCGATAAGGCTTCACCTTTATCATCTGTAACAATTGTTTCCACAACTTTCCCATCTTTATCGATAACATCAAATTTTGCACCTGGTAGAAGTTGACCAGATTCACTATCTTTTTTCAATAATTTAAATTGGCCATTCTCTACTTTTCTCGTATTCTTCATAACAAGTTCAATTACGTTTGTATTATCAATTGTTACTTTGACTGGTGTATCAACTTTTATATATCCTTCTGGTGCATTTATTTCTTTTACAAAATAGTCACCAAATGGTAAATCTTTAACTTCCGCAATACCCTTTTCGTTTGTTGTAACAGTAGCCACAACGTTATTATCTTTGTCTATAACATCAAATTTTGCGTCTTTTAAAACAATATTTTCATCGTTTTCATCAACTTTTTTAATTTGTAAATGTCCTTTTTCAGCTGCTGGCTTATTCCACTTTGGCCAGTTAAATTTAAAGTTATGAACCTCAAAACCATCTCTTTGGTGTAATCCTCCAACATAGGCTTGTCCATTAATAGAACCACCTTTTGTTTCTACAACTGCATTAGGTGCAAACACACTACCTACTACACCATAACCTTTAGTTGTTATCTTTGTAGCATTAGGAAATACCCAAATTACCTTACTAGCTAACTCAGTAAAAGATGAATTAGGGTCGTATGCTTGAGATGTATTAATTAAATCCGTCGCCATCCCAGTATTTCTTGTATCATACAAAATTGCACCGCCACCAAAACTCACTTCTTCTGCATCTGAATAAATAACAATAAAGTCTTTATTCTCTACATTCGGAAGAAAAACGTCTTTTACATCAAATGTTTTCTTTCCCGTTTGGCCTGAAGAGACATAAATATTAGGGTTGTTTACATCTTCACCGATTCCAAAGCTCATATTAGGTTTTGGCTTATCAGTGTGTAGTTTACTTGCATCCCCAATTACACCATCGACGTCTTTTCTAAATTCTTTAAACTTAGCATCAATCTCCGCTTGCTCTTTATAAGAGATACGGTCATATGATGTTTTCATTGCGCCATCTGGGTCACCGTCTTTTGTCATCGTCACTGTTCCATCTTGAATAATTACTTGTCCTGCTCCCGCTTTCGTAAATTGACCGCCTAGTAATAATGATGGATATCCTTCATCTACCCAAGTTGCTCCAGCTAAGTTATTTGCTCCAGTTGCAGCCGCTACGACTGTATAACTTGATGCGTTCATATTTTTCTGAACAGCCATCGCACCTTCAATATCCGCACTCGTTGCACTATGATCTCCAAAAATGATGGCATTGTAATAAGATACATCACCTAAACCTTTTAATTCTGTTGTAGCTGCCTCTGCTTTAAATGGTAAGTGGATTAAAAAATTCATACATATTAGTAATGCAACTATTAAACTACTACTTAACTTTTTAATTTTTTGATTAAATGATTTCCTCAAGAAATTCATTCCCCCTTTTAAACTTCCTAAAATCACAAAAAGAAGTACATATCATATGTACCAAACCTTACTCACATTAACTTAAAATAATCCATTTAAATAAAACAAAGAAACACTACAACTACTTAATAAGATTGCTACAATTCATTTTTGAAATAATACGTGAACTAAACTGTCATGCGGAAATACTTTTACGTATGGGAGCCCAATAAAATTAATCTGAAGAATATTTCATGTGGTGTAACTGTTTTGGCAACATCATCCACTTTACATTAGTTTTCTGAAGGATTCAAGTGAATTGTATGGATTTCATACACAATTCATATTTTAAAATGCTTTCACTGTTTTTAATAAGATAAACAAAAAAACGTAGCCAAAAAGCTACGTTTTTCTTTCATCGTTTCGGTGTATTTTTATGATTCTTCAAAAACGGAAGCGGGAATTGCTTACGGAAATGCTCTTTAATCATATACTCTACACCGTTTTCGCTATTTGAACGTGTAATCCAATCTGCTGCTTGCTTTAATTCTACAGGTGCGTTCCCCATCGCTACCCCAAGTCCCACGTTTTCAATAACTTCTAAATCTTCCATACTATCTCCAATCGCAACCATTTCATTTAGCGAAATATTTAAATGCTCTCCAAGCAATTGTAATCCACGTAATTTTGATACATTTTGTGGTAAAATTTCTATTCGTTTTGAATCACATTCAACATACTCTACATCTTGGAACGCTTTTCTTAATGTATTTAGCCCGCGTTCTTTTTCACCTTTAGTTTGGAAAAGAACATCAATTTTTGGCGCCGCTACCGGATGATCACGAAGCGCATCACCTAACGAATCTACAAATTGAACTGGATAAAATAACGGATCTGCGCTTGATAATACAGTGCGCGCAATTAAGTTTGGTGTATTTCTCTCACGATTTCCGATTGAAAACCGTTCATGAGAAATACGTACGTTACAATCAAAGTGCTCTAACACTTGCACAATGTTAAAAGTCTTCTCTTCAGATAATCTTCTTTGAACGTACGGCTTATCTAACGTTGCTGAAACGAAAGCACCACCATGTGTCACTAATATAGAATCTAATTTTAACGCTTTTGCTACTTTATGAGCGGATTGAAAATTACGACTCGTAAATAATGTAACGTATACATCTTTTCTTTTCACAAATTCAATTGTTTCTCTTAATCCTTTTGCAATTTTTCCGTTGTTGTATAGTAGTGTCCCATCTATATTAAGAGCTAGTAAGCGATAAATCATGTCGCACTCCCCCTCTTCGCTGTTGTACTCTATCCATAATTTATGAAATAAATGTAGCAAATAGAACGAGTTAGAATTACTACTGAAAATTTGGTTTACTATATACATATACACTTAGCAAAGGAGATAGTACAATGCAGGCACCACCTTCCTTTTATGAAGGCGATACGTTAGAAGTCGCAAAGAAATTACTCGGACAGAAACTTGTACATATTGTAGACGGAGTAAAACGAAGCGGAATCATTGTAGAAGTAGAAGCATACAAAGGTCCCGATGATAAAGCCGCACATAGTTACGGAGGTAGACGAACGGACCGTACAGAAGTCATGTTTGGTGCACCGGGACATGCTTACGTATATTTAATTTACGGTATGTATCATTGTTTTAACGTCATTACAGCGCCAGTTGGCACCCCGCAAGGTGTTCTCATTCGAGCCCTTGAGCCGGTAGATGGAATAGAAGAAATAAAACTAGCACGCTACAACAAAACCGACATTACAAAAGCCCAGTATAAAAATGTAACGAACGGCCCTGGCAAACTATGCCGTGCCCTCGGAATTACTTTAGAAGAACGAGGTGTATCCTTACAAAGTGATACATTACATATTGAACTCGTCCCAGAAGAAGAACACCTATCATCACAATATAAAATAACAGCAGGACCTCGTATTAACATCGACTATGCGGAAGAAGCTGTACATTATCCGTGGCGTTTTTATTATGAAGGACATCCGTTCGTTTCAAAGAAATAAGCGATATCAACGATTTTTCAAATATATCTATCGTAACTTACAATATATCAACGGTTCGACAAGAAATATCGATTTATCGACAAATAATAACATTACGAATAAAAGAAGACTGTTCCATTTTGGAACAGTCTTTCCCTCTTACTCTGCACCTTCCGCAGTTGCAATATTATCCTCTAAATTTTCTCTTGATAATTCAGCCTTCATAAAATCTGCTGTTTCTGGAAGTGCTAAATGCATATGAGCTTTTTGACAAATTTGAATCGTGCAGTTTTCTACAACATAGTCGAAAACATGTCCGCCTCCGCTTCTTTCATCATCAATGTAATGTAAGTGGAATCCAGCTACCCCAATACCTTGTGCATAATCCGGTGTCCAAAATCCAGCAAGCGTACCTTCTGTATTTTCAAACGAAAAGATTGGTTGCGATTTCGTCACTTCAACGAGTGGTGTATACGGTTTTTCTTGTCTTGGAACAGTTCTCGTTCTTACTTCACGGAACGTACCGTCCATTCGAATAGCGTAAAATAAGTTTTTACTTGGCATTAATTCATGTAATAACGCTTCAACTTCTTCACGATTCATCGGACGCTCTACCTTATAACTCATTTCTTTTTCAAAAAACGTTACAGTCGCAAATGGCGTTGTTTCTTCTGGCTCTACTTTTTCCGCTGAACCGTCTGAACGTAAATGATAAAATCCATTATCAAATGCAATCATTTCACCGTCTAATTGATCAAATGTGCCGATGCCGAAATCACCATGTTTTTTCAAATCTTCAAAGCTAATCACACCATCATATATACCATCTAATAGCGCAAGCATTGTAGATGTTTGATATACTTCATTACTCATTTTCGTTTTTTTTGCATCAATATCAATTAATTGCGCAACAGTCATCTCAAATCTGCCTCCATTAGTTTAGTTGGTTTGGTAATAATTTTTCGCTTAATTTAATGTTATCACGGTAGTCGATTGGAATATCAATAATGACAGGGCCGTCTGCTGCTAATGCGGATTTTAATACCCCTTCTAATTCATCAGGCGTGTTAACACGAAGACCTAACGCCCCGAAACTTTCCGCATATTTCACAAGATCAACATCGCCAAACTCTGTAGCTGATGTTCTGCCGTATTTCATCATTTGTTGGAATGCAACCATATCATATGTGCCGTCTCTCCAAACAAGATGGACGATTGGAGAATTTAAACGTACCGCCGTTTCTAACTCCATCGCTGAGAATAAGAAACCACCGTCACCTGATACGGAAACTACTTTTTTACCTGGTTCTACTAAAGTAGCTGCGATTGCCCAAGGAAGTGCAACACCTAACGTTTGCATGCCGTTACTAAATAATAATCTACGTGGTTCATAAGAACGGAAACATCTCGCCATCCAAATAGAATGGGAACCGATGTCACATGTAACGGTTGTATCGTCACTAATTAAAGAACGAAGTGTACGAATCACTTGAAGTGGATGCGTAACACCTTCTGCAGGACGATTTGGAACTTCTGCTTGTTCTGATAATTTCGCGCGTAATCGTTCTAATACCGCTTCTGATTTCGTACTTAATACAAGTTTCGGTAATTTCTCCGCGATGCTATTTACCGTTAAGGCAATATCACCAATTAATTCACGCTCTGGTTGGTAATCATGGTCGATATCTGCTTGATGGTCGTCAAGATGAATAATCGTTCTGTCGCCAAGTTTATTCCAGAACTTTGGATCATACTCGATTGGATCATAACCAATTGAAATAACAAGGTCTGCTTCTTCTAGTAAAATATCACCTGGTTGGTTACGGAATAATCCAACGCGGCCGAAGAAATGATCTTCTAACTCACGTGAAATCGCACCAGCTGCTTGATATGTTTCAACGACAGGAAGTTCTGTATCCGCAATTAATTTACGAACAGCTTTCGTCACTTCATTTGTGCTCGCTCTCATACCGAGTAAAATAACTGGTAATTTCGCTGATTTTATTTTTTCTACTACATATGTAATATCATGTGTGGGAGCGATTCCAAGCTGTGGCTTAGAAAGCGCACCGATAGACTCTACAGTTGTTTCCGCAGTCATAACGTCTTGCGGCAGACTTACTAAAGTAGCGCCTGGATTTGTGGAAGTTGCACTTCGGAATGCATTTGATAATGCTTCTGGCACATTATCAGGATGCTCTACTTCTACGCTATATTTTGTGATTGGTTCGAATAGTGCAGCATTATCCATAGATTGATGCGTACGTTTTAATCGATCCGTACGAGGTACTGCACCAGCTAAAGCAACAACGGGATCACTCTCCGCATTCGCAGTAACAAGACCTGTCGCTAAATTTGATGTCCCTGGTCCTGAAGTTACAAGACATACGCCCGGTTTCCCTGTTAATCTACCAATAGCAGCTGCCATAAATGCTGCGTTTTGTTCATGACGACAAACGATTAACTCTGGTCCTCTTTCTTGCAATACATCAAATACAGAGTCAATCTTCGCTCCTGGAATACCGAAAACATGTGTAACACCTTGTTTAATTAAACAATCAACAACAAGATCTGCTCCTTTTGTTTTTGTCTTCACGTCGTTTGCTTTTACATCTGTACTCAAAACTAATCACCCTTTATTTCATAATGTGTGTAATAAAGATTTTAATTTCACCTAGTTAATTAATGTGGTGAAGTATCGTTATCATTATATTACAAATGCATTATTTTTCCAACAATATGAATTCGACATTATTTTGACAAGATTCAAAGAATGCGCTTACAACCTTTTGTTTATCTTAAAATAACATTTTTATATCTCTTCTAAAAATACGCAAAAATATTTCCATCCATTTATAATATTAAAAATTTTATAGTACCTTGCAAAGAACAATAGTAAGTGATATATTTGTAAATAATGGAATAACCATTATTTGGAATGTTATTCACAATCTATATCTCCTTTCAAAAAGTAGATATAGATTGTGTGTGCTGTTTAGAAAAAAGATAGGATTTTCAGCCATAATTCATCATTTTATAAAGGAAAGTGATTGTTATGAACAAAAGTGAATTTTTAGAGCAACTTAGTTCTTCCCTACGGAATATGCCTATTTTAGAAAAGGAGGATATTATCTCGGAGTACGAAACTCATTTTATTAGTGGTAAACAAGATGGAATATCTGAAGAGGAAATTTCTAAAAAACTAGGAAACCCTAAAACTATCGCTAAAGAACTTAACGTTTCATATGCAATAAGCAACGCTGACAATAGGCGCAGCCTAAAAAACATTATGAAAGCACTGTTTTCTGTTATGAGCTTAAGTGTTTTAAACTTTATATTTATCATTATCGCCTTTTTCGTATTACTCTTTCTATTACCGCTTCTTCTAGCACTTATAATTGCTACACCGTTATTAATTATTTCGCCTATATTATTAATAGGGTTAGGATTCTTTAAAGGGTTTCATCAAATCAGTTATTCCGATGCTTACAATGTATTCATAGCTTTTTGCATCGGCTTACTAATATCAGTCATATGTTATCAAATAATAAAACATCTATACGTAGCTTTAGTTAAGTATTTGAAATGGAATGTAGCTATTTTGCAACGACACTAATGCAAAAGGAGATTAAGATGAAAAATTATATTTTATACCCACTCACGTTACTTACAATGTTATTTCTATCAGCTTGTTCAAACAGTGTACAGCCTAAGGAAAAAAATGATGTACAATCTATCAAAGATGTTGTTATTAAAGTTCCAGAAAATATATTTAGTTCCTCAAAGAAAAATGAAACTATTAGTGAAGACGAAATGAAACAAAATATAAAAAGTTATTTAAATTATAGCGGAGAGTTAGATGAAAATATCGTTCCACTTTCATCCACTACATCCGATGAAAATATCACTGAATCTGACCGAGAAAAATTACAAAAACTAATAGAATTAGCGAAACAAAATGATACAAACTTCCATAATTTTATTAGTAATAATACAATTCCTGATGATTACAAAAAGCCTTCAAAAGAAATATATGAATTTATTTCATCATCTACAGCACTTTCAGTAGAACTAGATCAAGAATTAGACAAACTCGCTCAAGATGGTAAATTATTCAAAACTGATTTCTCTTTTACAAAGCGCTTTGAGAAAGCTAATGGTAGGAAGCAAAAAGAAATTGAAAAGTTTTTGAAGGAAAAGAACATTAAAACTTCAATTAACAGCAATAAAAAAATTAGATGTATTACATACCCCTTTCAAAATAACCAATAAGAAATGGCTATTTTGAAAGGGAGTTTTTGTGGTATAACTATTAAATTCCCTAAACAAAAAAGACGCTCCCATAGGAGCGTCTTCCACTATTACGCTTGTTGTTGCGCGCTATATAATTCTTCAAGTGGCTTCATGATAATTTTGTTAACGTCACCGATTACAACGTTTAGGCGTTGCTCAGTTTCCATTAATTTTGTAATTTTAGCATCTTGTTGAATGCGAGCTACAACTTCTTGTGCCTGTTGGTTGTCTTCTTCAGTGATTTCTTGGCCTTGCATCATTTTTTGTTGTAAGCTAAGTTGCATTGTACGGAATTCATCGAATAAGTTCTTTGAAGCCGCATCAGCTTGAACTGCTGCGTAGCTCTCTTTTAAAGTTTTGAAATCTTCGTTTTCAGCGATTGCTTTTTGTAATTCATATGCAACATCATGAATGTTCTTTGTCATTTTATTTTTCCTCCTTTAGAAGGCTAGCGCTTTTCACTCGCACTGCCTTTTCAGTGCATTTACATACGCACCTCTTCTTACCATATCAAACTATGCAAGAGATGTGAAGAAATTTCACTTTTATTTCTATGTACTCACCTTATTATCTAAGAAACAATAGTAACAATCCTTGTATGAGTCCGATCATTCCGCCTAATAACGCTCCTAAATACGTAATCATTTTCAATTCGTTTTTCGTAATAGACAGAACTAGGTCTTCTAATCTTTCTGTTGAAAATGTAGACACCTCTTGCTGGACAATTTCCGCAAGGTGTAGATTGTTTAGTATACTCTCTACATTTTCTGTTCCCCACTTCAAGCCTTTCGTTACTGTGCTTGGAACCACTTTTTCAATAATTGTTTCTCGAACTGGTTCACATACTTGCTGAACAGATTGATTTAAAAACTTACTCACTGTTTCCTCTACTTTAACTGCTGACAGCACGGAGCTTACAATCATTTCTTTCTCTACAAATGCTTCTAATTCTTTTACATCTCTTCCTTTTAACTTTTCCCACTCTTTTTGCATTACATCAGTTAAAAGCTGCTTTGTACCATCTTGACCTAAAAACTTAATAACTTCTGGCTGCACACGATCCACTACACTTACATTTCCTAAAAACATTCCGACTAAGTTAAGTAGCGTTCCGCGAGAAGCAAAGAAATCATCAATCATTTTTGAAAGACGCGCTTTCCCTTCTTCACTTTCAAAAAAGCTAATTCCTCGCTCTAAAATAAACGCCGAGGCATTCGGAATCGCATTCTCTATCTTTTCATGTACAGAATGAGGTAAAGCCTGTTCCCATGTATATGTATAATACTCTGCTAAAAATGCATGAATTTTTTCTGTAATCACATGTTCGATTTTTCGAATCGCTTCATCTTCTACATGCGCTACATTCCATTTCTCTAACATATGTCGCAGTGATTGTTCATTCGTAATTACTTTATCCACTTCTACTTTGGCCCAGTGGATTAAACCTTTTTGAAACTCTTCATTTGTTAACTTCTTTCCGATTCCTTCTGGTGTTAACAAATGCTCTACAACCATTTTCCCTAATTGAACAGCAAGTTCATCACGACGCTTCGGAATTAATCCTGGTGTAAATGGAACTTGAAACTTTCCGATATAAATAGGACGATGAGGACGAAATAACATTTTTATCGCTAGATGATTCGTATATCCCCCAATAATTGCTCCGAGTCCTGTCGTCGTTAACATATTTAACCATATATTCATTACAATCAACCTTTCACTTCTCCAAAACTATAGCATATCATCATACGGACAAAAGTATAATGGTATAAAAACGTATTTGCAATATATAGCTTCGCCTTTTATGCAAATAGTAGTAAAGGAGTGATTTCGTTGGTTCTCGGCCTTTTAACTTCTAAACTTCATTATGAGCAAACGTATTACACCGAAATCGCTAAACGCGCTCGGCTTTATCATAATGTCGTTGCCCAGTTTACGCCATTTTGTATTGATTCTAAAACAGACCTTGTTTCTGGTCTTATTTACGATACAGATACAGGAAAATGGAAAGAGCAAACATTCCCTATTCCTTCTTATATATATGATCGTTATTCTTTTCACGAGGAAACAGACTTTGAAAAAGCAAAATCAATTATTCACTCTTTGCACAACCGTCCTTCCACTACCTTTTTAAATAACACACTTATTAACTTAAGTGAACTACATGATTTATTTCTTACTAATAAAAAACTGTCTCCTTATATACCAAAATTTGAAGTGGCAACGATACAAATCATTTTCAAACTGTTGTTAAAAACTAAAGATATTATTATACGCCCCACTAATATACATTCTAAAGATAACTTATATCGAGTCGCTTACAAAAATAAAACGTTTCATATCGATACAGTAAATGAAAAATACCATACATCTATTCCAATCAAGAGGACAGATGAATTTATATCTTGGTGTAAATCTAACATACGTTCATCACGCTACATAGTGCATACTATGCTACAACCACCAAATCAATTAACATATCCACTGCACATTCGAACCATTTTGCAAAAAAACAAAGAACAAACTTGGAATGTTATCGGTCAATTTATACAAAAAAGCTCATTTCCTAATCAGCTTTTACCCTCAGCAACGGCCGATGATTCATTGCATTCATTTTCAAAAATTAAATACGTACTATCTAGTACAGGTGTGCAACTATTGCATGACGCTTTACACGACATTATAAATGAAGTATTCCAAACACTAGATCAATCTTATTCTTCGTTATTTGAACTAGAACTTTCCACAATTATGGATCAAAAAGGTGCAATCTGGCTTATGTATGTCAACACGATCCCTCCTTACGAACAATACATTCGTCATAGTGATTTATTAGCTGAAAAGATATTTCACGGACCACTTAAATTCAGTCGCTTTACACCATAATGAAAGGAGGTAAATCTATTTTGAAAGAACATATATATACATTAAACATTTCAGATGAACATCCAAATAGCATTACTTTACCTTACGTTTTTTCTATTACACCACCTATTACATCTCTCTCCTTCGGCATACGTCATATTGCAAGTGAAGAGGTGAAAATTCATTATTCCTTTACTCGCGAAATTATTATCGGAAAACATATTGCCGAAAAACTTTTACTGCCTCAATCAACTACTATTCATGCATTCACACAAAACCAAACGATTATTTTCGGACCATTGATTGGCATTTTTACAACTGGCTTTAACGATGATTCTTCTAACCCTTTAGGAAATCGTTCAATTGCTCTCAGTGAGTTGTTAACACCACCATTCTCATTACGACCGTTCGTATTCGTCTTTGGCGTTCAACATATAAACTGGGAAGAAGAAACGATTGAAGGATATTTCTTTCAAGAGAAACAATGGATAAAGAAAAAAGTCCCTTTACCAAATGTCATTTACGATCGATTACCGAATCGACAAGCGGAAAATTATAAACCAATTGTCAGAGCAAAAAGAAAGTTAGAACATGACTACTCCATCCCATGGTTTAACCCAGGGTTTTTCAATAAATGGGAAGTTCATCAACTTCTTATGAAAGACGAATCAATTAAACCCTTATTACCACATACAGAAACATTTCAGCATTTTGAACAAGTAGAACGGTTTCTTGGCACGTATAAATCAGTGTACATGAAACCAATACACGGGAGCTTTGGTAGAAATATTCATCAAATATTTTATTCTCAAACAGAGAATTGCTACTACTGTCGTTATCGCGAAAATGAAGAAAATAAACTGAGAAAGTATCAATCATTAGAAACTCTTCTAAACCACTTATTAAAAGGACATGATTTAAAAAAGTTTATCGTACAGCAAGGTATTTCGTTACTTCGTTTCGATGGGCAACCTGTTGATTTCCGCATTCATACAAATAAAAATCATTTCGGTAATTGGATAGTTAGTGCAATCGTCGCCAAAATCGCCGGCAAAGGCAGTTTAACAACGCACGTAAATAGTGGCGGTGATACAAAATTATTACAAGAGCTTTTTCCAGATTCAACGAAACAAGTTCAAATTGAAAATAAATTAAAACATACTGCCTTACAAATAAGTTACGCGCTCGATGAACAAGTAACCGGAAATATTGGAGAAATCGGTTTTGATATCGGTTTAGACACGAAGGAAAATCCATGGCTCTTTGAAGCCAACTCGAAACCTGGGCGAACTGTATTCCAAGATAAAAAATTAAAAGAGCAAAGCGAACTGACGCGCCAGTTATTTTACGAATATGCCGTCTACTTAACTGAACATTCTTTACGTGATACAAAAGAAAAAATGCCTCAAATAAAATCAGGGGCTTCATCAAACACCGAACATATCCCTTCTCCTATGATTCACTCACAAATACAAAAACAAAAACTTCCACCTAGATAATAAGGTGGAAGTTTTCTATTTACACAAGTTTTACTACAACCTCAGTTTCCACGTTACATACTCCGCAATAAAAAATATGATTGCAATATTCATTTGAATTATTATGCGTTAAACCATCTACTGCACTTAATAATTCTTGATCCATATAGGCACTATAATCGTCTATGTAATCTACAGACTTCCCATAATCTTGGAGTATACTTTGGCAATTTTGACAAGAATATGTTTGTGATTCTAATGCGTTGCAAAGCGGGCAAATCCCCATCATGATTCCTCCATACATTATCGTTTAAAGCCTCTCTTTTTTAGAGTGAAGAAAGAAAGCAACCTATCCAGGCATAGGAGCGGTCACTCCACCACTACTTAAAAATAGAACTATAAAGTTGCTACCGATTTCATTTCAATAAATCATAAATAAGAAGCTAATGATTAGCCTACAAGTAATAGGCTACAAAGAGAAAAATATATTTAATATCCCTCTTAGTTTGGCCTGTTTTCTTAAAAATACAACGATTACTCTTATTTCATAATTTACGAAATCAATAAGTTTTTTTGACAAAATTTACAAATTATTATTTTGTATATCTTTCTAGGTAACATCCATACTATGAGTACAAACTTAATTACCGATGGATTAGCGCCAACCGGGGCGATAATCTGGTTCAACTCCAGCTAGTCCAACCAAAAAAACTTTTATAACTCTAAGGAGGATATATTCCTATGGCAAACCAAAATTCTTCAAATCAATTAGTAGTACCAGGTGCAACAGCTGCAATCGATCAAATGAAGTACGAAATCGCTCAAGAATTTGGTGTACAATTAGGAGCAGATTCTACGGCTCGCGCTAACGGTTCAGTTGGTGGAGAAATTACAAAACGTCTAGTTGCAATGGCTGAGCAAAGCCTTGGCGGATTCCACAAATAAATATATATGGCAAAAAGGTCTCAGGGCATATACCCTGAGACCTTTCTTAATTTACTGCAACATTTGTAAGAATTTTTTCGTGCGTTCTTCTTTTGGATTTGTAAATACTTCTTCTGGTGTACCTTGTTCCACAACGACACCGCCATCCATGAAGATAACACGGTTCGCAATTTGATGTGCAAAGCGCATTTCGTGCGTTACAATTACCATCGTCATACCTTCTTTAGCAAGTTCCTTCATTACTTTCAGAACTTCTTGAACGAGTTCAGGATCAAGTGCTGACGTCGGCTCATCAAATAGTAACACTTCCGGCTCCATCGCAAGCGCGCGCGCAATTCCAACGCGCTGTTGCTGTCCGCCTGATAATTGGAACGGATATAAGTCTACTTTATCCGCAAGACCAACTTTTTCAAGGAAATAGTTTGCTTTTTTCTTCGCTTCTTCTTTCCCCATCTTTTTCACTGTAACGAGCCCTTCCATTACATTTTGAAGTGCTGTTAAATGCGGGAATAAGTTATGGTGCTGGAATACCATACCTGTTTGCGTACGAAGATTGACAATATCTTTCTTCGTTACTTTTTCAGAGAAGTCGAGTTCTTTATTACCGATGCGAATACTACCAGCGTTCGGCGTTTCTAACACGTTGAGACAACGTAAGAATGTCGTTTTACCAGATCCAGATGGCCCGATAATAACAACAACCTCGCCCTTCTCAACTGTTAAATCTATATGCTTTAGTACGGTATTATCTCCGAAACTTTTTTGTAAGTGCTGAATTGAAATCATAAAAACAAAAACTCCTTTTGTAAAAGGATTATTTTAATGTGTAGCGTTCTGAACGCTTTTCTAACATCTGTTGTACGATTGATAATAAGAAACAAATAACCCAATAAATAAGACCTGCCTCAAAATAAACAATTAAAAACTCGTAGTTCATCGCCGCAATTTCCTGCGCTTTTCGGAACATTTCTGTTACTAAAATTAACGATGCTAATGAAGTATCCTTCACTAAGCTAATAAATGTATTCGAAAGCGGCGGGATTGATACGCGCGTTGCTTGTGGTAAAATAACACGTTTTAATGCTTGTGGATATGTCATCCCAATTGTGTAAGCTGCTTCCCACTGCCCTTTCGGGATGGAAAGGATAGAAGCACGAATAATTTCAGATGCATATGCACCGACATTTAATGAAAATCCAACAACTGCTGCTGTATATGGCTCAACTTCAATATTAAGAGTTGGAAGACCATAGAAAATAATAAATAACTGTACAAGAAGTGGCGTTCCGCGAATGATAGATACATAGATACGAGCAATCCATTGTAAAATACGACTACCAGAAATACGTGCGAGCGCTGTTAACGTTGCCAGTATAATCCCGATAATAAATGTAATAAGCGTTAATGGAATTGTCGTAAAAACAGCTTCCTTCAGCATAGGCATGAAGGAAGACTGCATAATATCTGTCCAAGTAGACAATCGATCTGAAACCAATGCACTACTTAGATACATTTTCACCGAACCATTTTTTCGTTATTTTGTCATACGTACCGTCTTTTTTCATATCTTCTAACGCTTTATCTACTTCTTGTACAAGCTTAGTGCTACCTTTACGGAATAAGAATCCACTTTCTGAAGCTTCTTTTTCAGTATCTACAATTTTAATTTTTGCATCTTTTTTCGTTTCTAAATAATTTAATACTGATAACTTATCATTAATTGTAAAATCAACGCGTCCTGAAGCTAATAATTCTGCCGCTTGGCTAAATCCTTCTACACCAATAATTTCCGCACCATTTTTCTTAGCGATATCTGCATAGTTACTCGTTAAAGATTGTGCTCCTTTTAATCCTTTTACATCAGCAAATGTAGCAGGCTTATCTTTATCTTTTGCAATAACTAATGCCGCTGAAGATGAAACGTATGGCTTAGAGAAATCGTATTTCTTTTGACGATCTTCACGAATACCAACTTCGTTTGCAACCATATCGAAACGTTTTGCATCAAGGCCAGCAAGTAAGCTATCCCATTGTGTTTCTTTAAATACAGGTTTTACACCTAAACGTTTTGCAACTTCTTCTGCTAATTCAACGTCAAATCCAGTTAATTTATTGCTTGAATCGTGGAACGTAAATGGTGGATATGTACCTTCTGTACCAATTACAAGTTCACCGCTTTGTTTAATCTTTTGTAACGCGTCTTGACTAGCTGTATCTTTTTTCTCTTCTTTACCGCAGCCGGCTACAATCCCGATCGCTAATGTAGTTACTGCAAGCACTGAAAATAATTTCTTCATGATAGTAATCCTCCAAGTATTCTGATAGGAATTTAAAAACTATATTGATTGTATGCAATCTTGAACAATTTTTCAATGAAAATGTTCTTATTTAGTTTATCCTTTTTCTTCATAATCAAACAAAAGGGAAAAATAACGCTACATACAAAAAATAAGTAACATTTTTTAATATAGCATTTATGGAGAAAAAGGTAAAACAATACTTCTTATTTAACTGTCGTAATTTGCTAAAGAGTCGACATGTTCATCAATAAAAAAGAACTTGTGAAAATCACAAGTTCTCCCCCGTACATATTAAGCACTCTGATTACCTTCCATTTGCGTTTTATACATATCGTAATAACGCCCGCGCTTTTTCATTAGTTCATCATGAGACCCTTTTTCTAAAATCGTCCCTCTATCGAGCACAATAATTTGATCTGCGCTTTTAATCGTTGAAAGACGATGAGCAATAATAAATGTCGTTCTTCCTTTTTTTACAACTTCCAATGCTTGTTGAATCATCGCCTCTGTTTCTGTATCAATACTAGACGTTGCTTCATCTAAAATTAAAATAGCGGGATCAAAAGCAAGCGCCCTAGCAAACGATATAAGCTGACGTTCTCCGGTTGAAAGTGTACTTCCCTTTTCTGTAATTTCTTCATTTATATTGTTCGCAAATCTTTCAGCACCGACATCATGCAATGCTTTTATGATACGCTCTTTTGAAATTTTTTCGTTTTCTAAGCTTACATTAGAAGCAACCGTTCCGCTGAAAAGAAACGGGTCTTGCAGTACGATTCCCATATGCTCACGAGTTGCTTGTTTCGGCATTTCTTTTACATCGTGACCATCAATCGTAAGTTTCCCTTTTTCAAACTCATAAAATTGAAAGAGTACATTCATGATGGAACTTTTTCCTGATCCAGTATGACCGACAAGTGCCACTGTCTCGCCTTGTTTCGCTTCAAAAGAAATATTTTTTAACACTTCATCTTTTCCATTATAAGAAAATGATACATTATCAAATTTTACATTTCCTTTTAAACGAGGCATACGTTCTTCTTCTACCGCTTCTCCTTTTTCCTCTAACAATTCAAAGACACGTTCTGATGCAACGCGCGCTTGCTCTAAGTTTGCAAGCTGGTTCACCATATTCGTAATTGGCGAGAATAATCGTGTTAAATAATCGACGAACGCATACAGTACCCCAAGTGAAATAATACCTGTAGCACTTAATGACGCACCGCCGAAATACCAAATTACTCCTGTGAAAGCGATATTTCTTAATACGGCTACTAAGTTATGCGAAGTTGCTGCATTTAAATTTAAAATTTTATTTTGATACTTAAAATAATCGCCATTTAATTCTTCAAACTCTTTTTTCGTTTCACGCTCTTGACGGAACGCTTGAATAATTGGCATCCCTTGAATGGATTCATTCACTGTTCCGTTAATATCAGATAAACGCGAACGCATTTTATGATTGTATACAGACGCATATTTTCTATATAAAATGGCCCAAACAATTAAAATCGGGATAATTAACAAACATAATGAAGCGAGCTTCACATCTAGTAAAAATAGCGCAGCAAATATCCCAATAATATAAATGATACTAGAAACGAATGTTGCCAGCACCGTTACATATAAATCACGAATGGCCTCTGTATCATTCGTCACACGCGAAACAATTTTCCCCGCCGGTAAATGATCAAAATACCGAATCGGCAACGTTTGAATATGAGAAAACACATCTTCCCTCATAATTTGAATAATTTTATTCGCCGCCTTCTGTAAGAAGAATTGCTTTCCGTATGCAAATAATGATACGACTACTAGTAAAGCGAAATAGCCACCACCAAGCAATAATAGACGGTTTATTTCCGGTTTATAAAACGCAAACACTTCTTCTTTCGTTAATGCTTTCGCTTTATACACTTGCACCGCCTTACCATTTTGAACGGTAATCATCCCCCCTTTTACAGTACGTGATCCTTCAATATTCACTTTATTCGGTACAAAATAATATTGAAAACCAACTTGCATCACACGTACTTCTTTACCTTTTGTCTCGCCTTGCTGGAAGCGATCACTTCGCTTATAAAAGGCGCCATTATACGAAACAGCTTCTTCACTCTGTTCTGTTTCATACCAAGGTTTCTCTATCCCGACGATATGATCGTCAATCATCGTTTTAGCGACGAAAGGACCGGCAAGCTCTGCGATGACGAAAATAAATAACATTAACATCGCTGCAAAAATCGTCCCTTTCACTTTCATCGCGTATTGAAATAATCGTTTTGAAACGCTCATATTTTCACCCCACTATCCGCACTTTCACTTTCTCCTTGTTGTCTTTCAAACTGCTCAGCATACCAGCCTCCGCTCTGGATAAGCTGAGCATGCGTACCTTCTTCTATAACTGCGCCTTCATCCATAACGAGAATCCAATCCGCATGTTGTACGGCAGATAAACGATGCGTCGTAATAATCGTCGTCTTTCCGCTTCTTTCCGTTCTTATATTTTCAATGATCGCTGCTTCCGTACGAGCATCTACAGCTGATAAAGAATCATCCAAAATTAAAATTTCTGGATTTTGAATAACAGCTCGCGCAATCGAGATTCTTTGTTTTTGCCCTCCTGATAAAGAAACACCCTTCTCTCCAACGAGCGTTTCTAACCCTTCTGGTAAAAACTCTAAATCCTTTGTAAACGCCGCGATTTCAATCGCTTTCTCGAGTTCTTCTTCCGTCGCTTCCCTATTTCCGAATAAAATATTTTCCCTCGCTGTTTTTGAGAACAAAATATGTTCCTGCGGTACATATCCAATCCAACCGAGCACATTTTCATTTGTCATTTTATCTAGCGTCACATCAGAGACTGCAATATCCCCATCTCCAAGCGGATATTGACGAAGAAGCTGACGTACAAGCGTCGTTTTCCCGCTTCCTGTTTTTCCAACAACCCCAAGCGTTTCCCCTTGTTTTAATGTAAACGAAACCTTTTTTAAATTTGTTTCAGTTGATGAAGGATATGAAAAGGTAACATCATCAAACTGAATATAATCCGGCTCTTGTACAAGCTTTGGATGTTTCGGATCCTTTACATCTGGTTCATACGCTAATGTTTCATTTACACGGCCTAATGAAGCATTTCCTCTTTGCATAACATTAATTAATTCACCAATTGCAAACATCGGCCAAATCATCATCCCTAAATACACGTTAAATGAAACAAGTTCACCAAGTGTTACCTTTGATTGAAATACAAGATATGCGCCGTACACTAAACCGATTAAATAACTAAGGCCAACAAGCATTTTCACAGTTGGTTGGAATAATGCGTCAATTCTCGCTACTTTCATATTTTTTTCGTAGACGTCATCTCCTAAGTGATGAAATCTTTCCTCGTCTGCATTCTCTTGTACGTATGCACGAATAACGCGCACACCAGCGATTGATTCAAGCACTTTATCGTTCATATCACCAAACGCATCTTGCGCAACTGTAAATCTTTCATGCAATTTCTTTCCATATATATTCATCGCATACGCCATAATTGGAAGCGGGATAAGCGCCGCAAATGTAAGCTCCCAACTAATTGTAAATCCCATCATAAAGACAATCGTAAGCATATATAAACTCGAATCCACGAGCGTTAATATACCAAAACCAGCTGTCATAGCGATTGCTTTCAAATCATTTGTCGCTCTCGCCATTAAATCACCAGTACGATTTTTTTGATAAAAAGTCGGCGTCATCTTAAGTAAATGCCCCATAAATTTAGAGCGCATCGTTTTCTCAAGTACGAATGCACCTCCAAACAATTGATGTTGCCATACGAAAGTAAGACCATACCCAACGATTGTAACCCCTATTAAAATAAGAATAGACTGTATAATAGCTTCGTTTGATAACGTTCCTGTTTTTATGTTATCTATCGTAACCCCTAACACTTTCGGGGGAATCACTTCAACTATATTCACAATTAAAAGAGCTCCAATGGCAATACTATATCTCTTCCAGTGCTCTTTAAAAAACCATTTTAACTTTAGTAATACTGATAACAATGTAACCTCTCCCTTCTCGTTCTCGTTTACTTCTCATTTCTTTATCCACTATCCAAACCCATTACATTTACATTTCGTAACCCATACAATCTCATCACATTTGTCCACCTTCCAAAGTTTTATATAGGAATATGGAAAATAAACAAAAAAAAGCATACCGCCGCTTGACGATATGCACAAAAATGCATAAAAAGCGTACGTTACGATATACGCAACGTACGCTTTTTATAAGACAGAGAATGCCTTATATATCCGCACGGGTTGCGTAATGATATGAATGTTTTCTGCCATTTAACAGAGCTAAACCCATTACATTTACGATTACAATCATTACGCACACCCCTTTCATTTATTTTCCATTTATAATCTTACAACTTTATTGAGTATTCTGTCAATTATTTTTTTTACAGATCGAATGAAAATATACGATACATCATTTTGAAATAAGGGAATGTTCTGTAAGAAAGGGCATACAAAATAAAAAAATAATAAGAAATCGTTTTCACAAACATTTCATTTGAAAAATGTTATCAAACCCCCTACAATCACCTTATACTCACTCTTACAAGTTGCTATTTTAGGAGGACTAATCATGACAACTAGCAATACGTACAAATTTTATTTAAATGGAGAATGGAGAGAAAGCTCTTCAGGAGAAACAATCGAAATTCCATCTCCATACTTACACGAAGTAATTGGACAAGTACAAGCAATTACTCGCGGAGAAGTAGATGAAGCAATTGCATCTGCAAAAGAAGCTCAAAAATCATGGGCAGAAGCTTCTCTACAAGATCGCGCAAAATATTTATATAAATGGGCTGATGAGCTCGTAAATATGCAAGATGAAATTGCCGATATCATTATGAAAGAAGTCGGTAAAGGATATAAAGATGCGAAGAAAGAAGTTGTTCGTACAGCTGACTTCATTCGTTACACGATCGAAGAAGCTTTACATATGCACGGAGAAAGCATGATGGGCGATAGCTTCCCGGGCGGTACAAAATCTAAACTTGCGATTATCCAACGCGCACCACTTGGTGTTGTATTAGCAATCGCACCGTTTAACTACCCAGTAAACTTATCTGCTGCAAAACTTGCACCAGCATTAATTATGGGTAACGCTGTTATTTTCAAACCAGCAACTCAAGGTGCAATTAGTGGTATTAAAATGGTGGAAGCACTTCACAAAGCTGGCCTTCCAAAAGGTCTTGTAAACGTAGCTACAGGACGCGGTTCTGTAATTGGTGACTACTTAGTAGAACACGAAGGCATCAATATGGTATCGTTCACAGGTGGTACAAACACAGGTAAACATTTAGCGAAAAAAGCTTCAATGATTCCACTTGTATTAGAACTTGGTGGTAAAGATCCTGGTATCGTTCGTGAAGATGCTGACTTACAAGATGCTGCAAACCATATCGTAAGCGGTGCATTCTCTTACTCTGGTCAACGTTGTACAGCTATTAAACGTGTACTTGTACACGAAAACGTAGCGGACGAGCTTGTTAGCTTATTAAAAGCGCAAGTAGCTGAACTATCAGTTGGATCTCCAGAACAAGACAGCACAATCGTTCCATTAATCGACGACAAGTCTGCTGACTTCGTTCAAGGCTTAGTTGACGATGCTGTTGAAAAAGGTGCTACAATCGTTATCGGTAACAAACGTGAGCGTAACTTAATTTACCCAACATTAATCGACCACGTAACAGAAGAAATGAAAGTTGCTTGGGAAGAGCCATTCGGCCCAATCCTTCCAATCATCCGTGTTTCTTCAGATGAGCAAGCAATTGAGATTGCTAACAAATCAGAGTTCGGTCTGCAAGCAAGTGTCTTCACAAAAGACATTAACAAAGCATTTGCAATTGCTAACAAAATCGAAACTGGTTCTGTTCAAATTAACGGACGCACAGAGCGCGGCCCTGACCACTTCCCATTCATCGGTGTAAAAGGTTCAGGTATGGGCGCACAAGGTATTCGTAAGAGCCTTGAGTCTATGACACGTGAAAAAGTAACTGTATTAAACTTAGTTTAATCTTATAAAAAGAAGCTGATCTATTTTTAGATCAGCTTCTTTTCTATATAAACACTTCCGAAAAACGGAGTATTTCGTTCTACTTCCGATTTGGTTTTCCAAATCGAACTAAAACATGCCATAATAATTTTAATTCCTGAAGCACTTCTTCATAAGTACCACGATCACTCCAAGATAATGGATTGCGTTTCAAATCCACTACAGCAGAGCCAATTATATTGGCATCGATACAATGATTCCGTGCAATGCGTCTTGCTAAAGATGGCATTTTTGAACCTCTAAAATCCATTGGAACTTCGTCTACCATAAGTACAAAACCGATGTGCCAATACAAATCAATCGCATACTTCAGGCAAATTTCTTCTAAAACTTTTCCTACATCCGTACCCTTAAATGAAGGATCTGCAACAAGCACCTCTACGTCTTCTTTAAGAGAAATCTCTCCATGAATTTGCGCTTCGATATAATGATTAAGATTACGGGCTGGCTCTTTGCTTACTAAATCTATAAACGGCCTTTTCAGATTAGCCAGTAAATGATTAATTAATATTGTTGGCGTCAAATTCCCTTCACCAATTGCAAAATCTCTTACGAATGTCTCTTCCAAAAGAGCAGCTAAAATCATATCAAACTCCTCATAAGTCCCCTTTTCTTTCGGATCTTGATGCGAATCTAAATATGTATATGTAGAGCGCGAAGAAACTTTTGGAGATAAGAGAAAATAACATGAACCAAAACGCGGAGCCGGCCCATCTGGATGTAACATTAAATTTAGCGCTCCGTATTTTGGCCGTTGATCATTCGTTACGCCTTCTAATTGATATGCCCCTCCAAATATTCTCTTTTCCCAAAAGTCACGTTCACCACCAGGGTAAGCAGATACGCTTCCATTAGATAGTAATGTTTCAAACTGACTTTTATATATTCCTTGCTCAAACAGTGCTTCAGCAACACTTTTCATACTCGAATCTAGTCTGTCTGGATGAAAGTGTAAAGCAATCCGTGCATGAGATTTTAAATTAGCGACAGCTTCTTCAAATATTTCATCTGTAATATTAGACATTTTAAGTATATGATTAATCGTTGCTTTAGCCTCTCGTTTTTCGTTCTCTGCATATTTTGAAATATACTCTAAAGCAAATAATTGAGATCTTGATAATTCCATAATCCAATCTCCCCTTTAATTGAAATGACCTTAATCAATTCAATTAAAAGCTTAGTCTTTCCTTCTTATGAAACGAACCTTATTTATTTAAAAACGTAATTTACTAAATCTTAATTATGCATACACGCATTTTGCATAGGCAAATGTACACATTCTACAGAAATTTGATACCCTAGCCATTGCTCAGCAATATGTTCAAATGATAAAACAGATCCCGTCGTAAAAAAACGATGCTTCGGATTCAGATTGTCAGACAAAATTCCTTTGTGCTGTAAAATGGTACTTAACTCTATCGCTGTTTCTTCTGCAGAACTAATAATCGTTACATCTTCTCCTAACTCACTTTTAATCACAAACTCTTCTCTATAATCTGATTATTACTATATCCATTGACGTATAAAAATTCATTTGTTACTCTTAAAGACGTTAATTTAATATTTAAATCCTCATTCGTATCTCGGTGAGGTAGAGGTTGCAATCATTAAGAGTATCATTTCAGGAGATGTAGTGGCATTGATGAAGGAATGAGAAAGGAATGGTTGCCGAAGTAAGTCGTGTCCACCATGCACGCTTGCTGGGTCTGCATTTAATAAGTGCAGAACTGTCACAAACGTTTCGTTTGTGGAGAGCTATCGAGAGGTATGTCGTGGGTTTCTTATAAGATAGAAAGCATGTAGCGGCAAATTATGTGCTTTTTTTGTTTTGTTTGGGACTTCTCTTCCTGACTCAGGAAGACATACATATCTCCTCGCTTGACTTGGTTATACTAACTTTGGAGGTATTTTCTATGCAACAAAAAAAATGGGGCTTTTGGGTACTAACAGCTTTCGTTGTCGGTAACATGGTTGGCGCTGGTATTTTCATGGTGCCAAGTACGTTGGCACAAACAGCAAGCCCACTCGGTGTCACTTTAGCTTGGTTAACTACAGGGTTTGGTGTTTTAATGCTAGCTCTTGTTTTCGGTAATTTAGCAATTCGTCGTCCTGATTTAACGACAGGGCCACAAAGTCATGCATATGCTTTATTCTCAACACCAAAAAAGAAAAAAATGGCTGGTTTCAGTATGGTATGGGGATATTGGGTTGCAAACTGGGCAAGTAACGTTGCCATCATTACATCATTTGCGGGATATTTATCACTCTTCTTCCCAATTATGAAAGATACGCGACTACTATTTTCAATCGGTTCGTTTAACGTAGAAGTCGGAAAACTAATTACATTTACGATTTGTTCCATCTTACTTTGGGGAACTCATATTATATTAACAAACGGTGTAAGCGGAGCTGGAAAGCTAAACTTTTTAGCAACAACAACGAAAGTAACTGGATTCCTTTTATTCATCGTCGTTACGTTATTTGCATTCGAAGCTTCTAAGTTTGGACAATGGTACACACCGATGATTGATAAATCAGGTGCATCACACGGTCTTCTTTCACAAGTAAATTTAGCTGCTCTTACAACGCTTTGGGCGTTTATCGGAATTGAATCAGCCGTTCTTTTATCAAACCGTGCTGTTTCTCCAAAAACGGTAAAACGTGCAACAGTTGCGGGATTACTTATTACAGTTGCAATTTACTTAGGAATCACAATTTTAACAATGGGTGTACTTCACGTTGATACATTACAAGCTTCTGAACGTCCATTAGCAGATGCATTAAATGCTGCAATGGGTCATGGCGGCGGGAAACTGATGGCATTACTTGCTCTTACTTCCCTGTTCGGTTCTATCTTAGGCTGGATTTTATTAAGCTCAGAAGTCCCTTATCAAGCAGCAAAAGAAGGTTTCTTCCCTTCCTTCTTCGCAAAAACAAATAAAAAAGGAAGTCCAATTTACTCATTACGATTAACAAACATTATGTCGCAAGTATTCCTATTCTCAACATTATCAGGAACCATTGCGGAAGCTTATACATTCGTTATTACCGTATCGACACTGGCCTACCTCATTCCATATCTCGTTTCACCAATCTTCCAGTTAAAACTAGTCGCAACTGGTGAAACATATAAAAATGAAATGCGGGCAAGAATTACAGATGGCATAGTCGCAGTTATCGCACTTTGCTACGCACTATGGGTTATTAAAACAGGCGCAGCCGATATAAAAACGTTCCTTCTCGGAATTGGTTTATTCGTAATCGGCTTTGCCTTCTATCCATTAATGAATCGTGATCAGAAAAAAAATAACGAAAAGAAAGACGGGCAAGTTGCATAACGCAATTTGCTCGTTTTTTCTTTTACAAAACATATATAATAGAACAAAGAGGTGAAAAACATGTCAATCGAATCACTATGGAACAGCCGTTTCCAACAACATATTCAAAATATCATTACATACTTTGCACGTATGATTAACGGTTTACTATATAGCTTTATCTTTATTTCATGCGTTGGCGCATACTACTATGCTCAGTTTCTAAAAACATCTCCTTCTAAAGGAATATCTTTACTACTCATCACGATTGTACTTACATTCATTATAACGAGATGCCCTATTCGTACATTTATTCAGAAACCTGACGCTGTCTATTTACTAGCACTAGAAGAGAAATTAACTTCTTATTTCAAAAAATCTCTTCTATATAATTACATCATTCAGCTTTTCCCATTATTATTTACGTTCCTTATTCTCGTTCCGCTTGCACTGCAATCATTACAATTAACGATACCTTTCTTCTGTACAATCTTTCTCGTTTTAATGGTTACGAAAGCTTGGAACATATACATACATTGGATGTGGCGTGATAGTCACGAAAAAAATATATGGCTGATCATTCGTATTGCTTGTAACGCCCTAGTCATTTATATGCTGTTTTATGTAGCAAATGTTCTCATATTAGGCGGATTACTCTTACTACTTGCTTTCCTACTTCTATACACGAAAAAACAGCCTACAAAACGAATACCGTGGGATTACATAATCGAGCAAGAAGAAAAAATGAACGTTCGTTTCTATCAATTTGCTAGCATCTTCACCGATGTTCCGCAACTAAACAAGCAAGTAAATAAAAGAAAATGGCTTACAACTTGGATTGAACCTTTATTACATAAAAAACGAGCAACTTTCTTCTATTTACATACACTCGCATTTTTACGCGGGAATGATTATTTCGGTATATATATTCGCTTAGGGCTGATTGGTGCCTTCGCCTTATATTTTATACCAAACATATACGTAAAGGGCGCTATCGCTTACATCGTCCTATATATGATTTCTATGCAGCTCCGTTCCCTATGGAAATATTTTTCGGGAAATATTATTGTAGCATTATATCCAATTGATACTGAAAAACGACTGAATCAATTTCTTCACTTAATCTTTATATTGTTAAGCATTCAGCTCATTGTATTTTCAATTGTTATACTCCTTGCTACAGGAGAAATTTTACATAGCCTTATCATTATGATTATCGGGTTACTCTGGATCAAATTTATTATTGTACCAAAAACGAAGCAACGTGTTTCCTCATTTTAACGAAAAGAATTATCTTAAACGCCAAGGAGAAAATGAATTTTCTCCTTGGCGTTTTATTTTTTTCCTCAAACAAGAATCACCGGAACAACCGATATTTTATGATTTTACATACAAAAACGATAATACATGTTTACGTCCTAATAAAAAGGGTATCTATTAAATTAACAGAGTAAAGGAGGGGCCTATATTGTGAATAAAAAAACGGAACAATTGAAACACCATGTTACCGACAATCAATGCAAACATGCTTTAACAACAAATCAAGGGGTAAAAATAGCTGAAGATGAATTTTCTTTAAAGATGGGCTTAAGAGGCCCAACCTTAATGGAGGATTTCCACTTTCGCGAGAAAATGACCCATTTTGATCACGAACGAATTCCCGAAAGGATTGTTCATGCACGCGGGGTTGGCGCTCATGGTTATTTTCAACTTTATGAATCTTTAGAAGCATATACGAGAGCTGATTTTCTTACAAATCCTTCAAAGAAAACACCTGTATTTGTACGTTTCTCAACCGTTCAAGGTTCTAAAGGATCCAACGACACAGTAAGAGATGTACGCGGATTCGCTACAAAATTTTATACAGATGAAGGAAACTATGATTTAGTAGGCAATAATATGCCAGTATTCTTTATCCAAGATGCTATTAAATTCCCTGATTTTGTCCATGCAGTTAAACCAGAACCACATAATGATATTCCTCAAGGAGCTAGCGCTCATGATACCTTTTGGGATTTTGTTGCACATAACCCTGAGTCCACGCATATGGTCATGTGGCAAATGAGCGACCGTGCTATTCCGCGTAGTTTACGAATGATGGAAGGTTTTGGAGTTCACACATTTCGACTCATTAACGCAGAAGGAAAAGCCCATTTCGTAAAGTTTCACTGGAAACCTGCCCTTGGGGTTCATTCATTAGTATGGGATGAAGCTCAAAAGATTGCTGGGAAAAATCCTGATTTCCATCGTCAAGATTTATACGAAGCAATTGAAAAAGGCGATTATCCGGAATGGGAGCTTGGATTACAGTTAATTCCAGAAGAAGATGAGCATGCATTTGATTTTGATATTTTAGATCCAACGAAATTATGGCCGGAAGAAGAAGTTCCTGTAAAACTAGTTGGTAAAATGACATTGAACAAAAATGTTGATAACTTCTTTGCGGAAACGGAGCAGGTAGCTTTCCACCCTGGTCATGTCGTACCAGGTATTGATTTTTCAAATGACCCTCTTCTGCAAGGAAGATTATTCTCCTATACAGATACACAATTATCTCGTTTAGGAGGACCTAATTTCCATCAAATCCCTATTAATCAGCCTGTATGTCCTTTTCATAATAATCAACGTGATGGTATGCATCAAATGCAAATTCATCGTGGTCAAACAAGCTATCATCCTAATGGCTTAAATAATAATCAACCAGCAACAGTCCAAGCAGAACAAGGAGGATATGAGCATTATCAAGAAAAGATTGATGGACATAAAATTAGAGGGCGCAGTAAAAGCTTCCTTAACTTTTATTCTCAGGCTAAACTTTTCTATAATAGTATGAGCCCTATTGAAAAGCAACATATAAAAGAAGCTTTTTGCTTTGAAGTTGGGAAGTGCAAATCAGACATGGTGAAGGCAAATGTAATTGCTCTTTTAAACCACGTCGATCGTCAATTAGCACAAGAAGTCGCTAACATTATTGGAGCTCCTTTACCTAAGGAAAATCACGAAGTAAATTCAGATGCAAAATCACCTGCACTCAGCATGTCCAATACTATTTTTAAAGCTGATTCCAAAAATGTTGCAATTCTATTAAATGGTGACCCAAGCATCTCTCTTCTGTCCGAATGGATTCAAGCTTTTGCACAGCATCGAATTAACTATAGCATCATAGATAATAAAATTTATCATTTCAATAATTCCATTAAAGTAACGGATACTTATACAACAGCAGACTCCTCACTTTTTGATGCAGTATTAGTGTTTAGTAGTAAATCTGTCATTCAACCCCCTGTTTTAGAATTTGCAGAAACTACTTTTAAACATTTTAAACCGATAGCTCATGTCCTTAGTGACCCTCATGCTTTAGACCATAGTAAGGTGAAACTGGATGGAGCAGGAGTTTACAACTTAACAAACACTTCAATTGAGTCATTTATAGAAAGCATTGCCCAAGGACGATTCTGGAACCGATAATATAATGTAAGGAGCGGATTAGAATGAGTAAAAAAATTGCTATTTTAATAACGGATTATTTCGAGGACACAGAATACACAGAGCCAGTAGAAGCTTTTAAACAGAAGGGATATGAATTAACAACTATTGAAATGGAAAAAGGTAAAACGGTACACGGTAAACAAGAAAAAAGCGAAGTCGTAATTGATAAAAATATTGATGGTGTTTCTCCAGAAAACTTTGATGCACTCTTCATACCCGGCGGATTTTCTCCAGATATACTTCGTGCAGATGAGCGTTTCGTTCGCTTTAGTAAAGCATTTATGGATGCAAAAAAACCTGTTTTCGCTATTTGTCACGGACCTCAGCTACTCATCACTGCACAAACACTTGAAGGACGTGATGTCACTGGATATAAATCTATTGAAGTCGATTTAAAAAACGCCGGCGGAAACTTTCATGACACAGAGGTTGTCGTATGCCAAAACCAGCTAGTCACAAGTAGACAACCAGAAGATATACCGGCGTTTATTGAAGAATCATTGCGTATATTAGGATAGTTATTATAGGTTAACCAAAATAGCTGTTTAGCTACTTTGGTTAACCTTTTTATTTGTATGAAACATAAAAAAGAATATCGTTTTTAATGATCTGTGGATTCCATCCCTTCTTTGTCCCCAAATTTCTAATCACTTTTCATAGGCATTTCTCATATAGTGAAAATGACTATACGATTCCTATCCATAAGTTAAATAATGATTTTACACATATATAAATACAAGAGATGGGACCCTAACTATGAACAACAATCCACCTTCAACGCCCCAAGACAACTCCGAAAACAATAGCCGTGACATTACACTGCAAACATTAAGAGTCATCAGACTCGTCGTCCTTATTAGTGGTTATATCCTCGTCGCTCTCTCTGAAGTAGGTGAGCTGAAAGTCTTATTAACGAACCCAAATAGCAATCCTGATTTAGCTGAAGTTGATCCGTTTTAAAAGCCATGTGAAAAGCGATTTCTAGCATCGCTTTTCATATCATTTTATCCAATCTGAGAAGCCTCCCCCTCATACTTCTCTCTCCCAATCGCCTTCATAAATAATAAAATACTGCTCATACCCACGATAAAGTACAGAGCACTCATGCCCCAAGATGCAAGAAATGAACCTAGCATAACACCTAATGCTCCGTTCATTTTTGCCACTTGAAAGACCATTCCGTTAATCGCCATGTATGAGCCTCTTGCCTCATTTGGCACCATATCTGCCATAATAGATTGACGTACTGGCACATACATCATCTCGCCTACCGTTTGGAACAGCCCTGCAATTAATAAAATCCATAAACTATTGCTTGTTCCGAGTATTGTAAATCCAATCGTGTAAATGAATAAGCCTACATATAAGATTTTCAAATCATTGAAGCTTTTCAGCATTTTAATAAGAAGTGCTGAACATAACACAACTAAAATTGTATTCTCTGCAGAAATCCAGCTCAACATGCGAATACCTGTTAAATCAAACGTAAAACCATCCCCGAATAAAAAGTGCACCGTTTCAAATTCCTTCTGCAAACGTACCCCTAAATAATTATTAATTTGAAACTCTAACGATAATGTACATATACTCGCTGCACAAAAAATTAAAAATGCTTTATCTTTCATCACGACTTTATAACTATCTACCATATCTTTTAATACATTTTTCTTCTCCACCGTTTTTCGTGCTACATACACTTCTTCCATATACACAGCCATCACATATAAAGTCATAATGGCAACAAGCGTTAATACGATAAACAATTGTAGTCTATAGTTTTCAAATAGTAATCCTCCAAATATCGCTCCAATGGCAATCGATAAATTAATAGCCCAGTAACTAATGCTGTACATCACTTTTCGATTTTCAGGTGTACTCACATCAATTAACATCGCCTCTGTCGCAGGATTCATAAGTCCAGACCCTAAACTATTCACTAACATAAACACAAATGTTAGCCATGGTGAGTCAATGTAATCCGAATTCGCAACTCCCATACAAGCAATGGAAATGACTTGTATACTTTGACCGATAATCATAACCTTTTTACGCCCAAGCCGGTCTCCAACATATCCACCGTATAAACCAATTACTAATGAAGCTATGACATTAATGAGTAGTAACGCACCAGCAATCGCACTACCTAACTTTATTGAAAAATAAATCGCCATAAATGGAAAAATCATCGTGGACACAGTACGTGTTAAAAATGATGTTATAATTCTAATTTTTATATTTCGATGCATACTCCAAAATCCCATTGTTTCCCCTCCTTATGCTTACTTATTTTACTTTGAAAAAAAGGAAGAAAAAGGTTAGAATATTCTAAAGAGTTTCCCCTTTTATGATAGAAGGAAGTGTATATATGAAAATTATGGACTATTACATTCGATTAAGATTACATGCACAAGATCAACAACATATACGAAATAGCTTACAAGAATTAGCAGATGTTTTATATTGCAGTACGAAAAACGTAAAGATTTTATTAAAGAAAATGAGCGAGGAGCAATTAATTAGCTGGACTCCAGGGCGAGGCCGCGGAAATAAAACGGAAATTCTATTTTCACATAATTTCGTAGAAGCGATTGAGTCCTATACAGATGAACTGTTAGCGAAAGAAAAATTAAAAGACGTTTTTCTTCTTTTAAAAGAACCCCTCCCCCTCGCACTTCAAAAAAAGATAGAAAATAAACTACATCATCATTTTGGATACGAACCTTCAAATGATATGTACGACGTATTAAAGATTCCTATATCGAGAAAGATATTCCCATTAGATCCGGCTTTTGTGGCTGTAACTACAGAGAGCCATCTTACGAGTCAAATTTTTGATACGTTAGTCGTCTATAACGATGTTACTGAAAAAATGGAGCCCCACATTGCGCATACGTGGGAATTAAGTGAAGATGGACTTACGTGGACCTTTTATTTACGAAAAGATATATATTTTCATAACGAAACAATTTTAACTTCTAAAGATGTACAATTTTCATTTGAAAGACTAAAACAAGTTCAATCCCCTTTCGAATGGTTAACAGAAGAAATTATTCAAATTGAAACACCATCACCACTGCAAATTCAATTCCATTTAGCAAAACCAAATCTATTTTTCTTACACTATGTAAGTTCAATGCAGCTCGCAATTTTACCGCGTGATGCTAGTATTCAAAATAATCATTATATAGGTACTGGACCTTTCAAACTTGCTCATTACTCTGAAGATAATATCGTACTCGAAGCGTTCACCCATTATTTTAAAGAGCGCGCGTTATTAGACCGTATTGAATTTTGGGGTATTCCTGACCATGTGCAAATAGATGCTGATTATGAACTACCAAACGAAGAGGAAAATGAAAGGCATGATATACAAATAGAAGAAATAGGCTGTATTTATGCTGGCTTCAACTTTACAAAACCTGGTCCTCATCACGACATTTACTTTCGAAAAGCTTGGAGAGAACTATATGATGTTGAAATGATACTTCGTAACATAGAGGGTAGACGAACAATTGCTGCATCAAGCTTCTTCCCTGATAGAAGCCGCCAAGCTACTAAAAGGTCCTACTCTTTAGAAAAAGCGAAAGAGTATTTAAAAAAGAGCACCTATAACGGAGAAACGATTCATATTTATTTCTTCGCATTTAAAGACAGTGCAAATGACGCATATTTCCTAAAAGAACGTTGCGAACAATTAGGCATACATGTAGAACTTCACCCATTTCTCGTTTCAGATTATATGGATCGTTCTATCGATACACATGCCGATATTATTTTCATGGGAGAAGTATTTGCTGCTGACCATGAACTCGCATTCTTAAATGTGTTTAAAAATAAAAGTTGCTTCGTAAATCGGTTCATGGATCCGCACTATGAAAAACAAATTAACTGTTTACTTGATACATTTTTATTAGAGGAAAATAAAGAAGAACGCTATGAGCTCATGTATGAAATCGAAGAATTTTTACAAGTAGAGCACATCATTTTATTTAACTATCACGTTTTAAAAAGAAAAACATACCCTTCTTCTTTAAAAAACGTAACAATTGATTCATTCGGCTGGGCAAATTTTGCGAAGTTATGGATACAGCCATCCATGTATTAACATGCAAAAAAGCCCCTTACAAAAAGGGGCTTTCCAATCATTCTTTATTCTCATTACTTCGCAAAACTTCCAGCCAACTGTTTCTCTCTCCACATAAATGTAATGCCGAGACCAACTATTAAAACAACGCCTGAAAATGCATATGGATAATGAATATTCATATCAAATAATATTCCGCCCATCGCTGGTCCTGCGATATTTCCTAAACTCGTATAAGTCGAGTTCATCCCAGCAACGAATCCTTGCTCTTTTCCAGCTGCTTTTGATAAAAACGTCGTTAAAGCTGGACGAAGTAAATCAAATGCAAGGAAAATAAAGCACGTAACGAGAAGTACAATCCAATAATTAAAGACTACAGTTGAGACGAATGCTAACACTGCACCTACAATTAAACATATTTGAATTAATACTTTCTCACCGAACATGTCTACCAATTTGCCAAACATAAATACTTGCACAACTACCCCAAAGATTGAACTAATTGTAATAATTGCTGCGATATCTTTCGGTGTGAATCCAAATTTATGATCAGAGAACAGACTAAACACAGTTTCATATGCTGATAATCCGAATGCGAGTACAAATACGATAATAAATGCAATTGCATACATTGGATGTAATGATTTCTTTAAATCACCAATAAAGCTTGATTCTTTCGTATTAGAAGAAATCTCTGCAAGCTCTTCTTTCGTTAACGGTTCTTTTAAAATAAATATCGAAATCACACATGCTATAAAGGCAATTGCTGCTGCAACAAAAAACGGCACACGTATACCGTATTCTGCAATAAATCCGCCGATTCCAGGCCCTATAATGAATCCAGTACTAATAGCCGCAGATAAGTATCCCATCGCCTTTGGACGTTCCTGAATAGATGTAATATCCGCAACATATGCCGTAACACCAGGCATAATAAAAGCAGCACTAATTCCGCCTAACACCCTCGCTACATAAAGCATCCACACATCTTTTCCTAATCCAAAAAGAAGCTCTGAAACACCAAAAATAAATAATCCAATGATTATCATTTTCTTCCTACCGTAAAGATCAACCCACCGGCCTGTAATAGGTGAAGCAATAAGCTGAGCCATTGCAAACACTGCAACGAGATACCCCATCGTCTTCCCTGTTAAATGCATGTCATTCATAAAGGACGGCATAACCGGAATGATTAATCCAATCCCTAGAAAAGCGATAAATATATTACTCAAAAGAATGACCAGTACCATCTTTTGTTCTTTTATCGGTTTCTTCACTTTTAACACCTCTTCCCGTAAGCTCCTCTCAAAAAATAATGCCCAAGAAGCTTTTTCTTTATCCTGCTATTTGTGGGCTAATCATGAGTAGAGATGCCTCCACTCATTAGAATTTCACTCTATCCTTCCACACATACATAAGTATTAGGTGAATGACTATCATTCATTTTTCCTCAAAAATGAACCTACCTTCTCAGACAGGTTCATCTTACTACTTCTTTATATGTAGTGCATGTGTTAAAAAATCTAGTACTTCTTCCTTTTGCAAATCCACCTGCTCATCATCTTTATGATCATATAAATACACTTGTTCCGCTGCTGATTCAACTAGAGCGATAAATAACTTCGCTGTTCGCTCTGCGTGAACCGAATTACGAATTTCACCAGCTTCTTTTGCCTCATTTAAAAATTCACTTAGCCACATATAAAGGGGCTCATACACAGCTTCCCATTCTTTTATATGTTCTGTAGATGCAAGACCAGCATACATTAAAGCTTGTATTTCACGATATTCAGCTATAAAGTGAAACACCGCATCTATTACTTGCGTCACTTTACTTGAGAAAGGCGCATTGTTTTGCACTTTTTCTTTCACTGCAAGTATCATCTTTTCAACCATCACTTCTGCTATTGCAGGCATAACAGATAACTTAGAAGGAAAATATAAATAGAAAGTTCCTTGCGCAATGCCAGCTAATTTCACGATATCAGAAATCTTCGTTTTTTCGACGCCCTTCTCCTGAAACACTTCAATAGCTGCATAGACAATTTTCTCTTTTTTATTCATCATCTAAACCCTTTCACACGCATATTGAATGACTGTCACTCATTTTATAAGATAATCGATTGTACTGTCAATGATAGTGAACTCTAAGAGGAAATCGTTTTTTTATAATAAAATCTCCTAATAAACAATTAGGAGATAAAAATGCAATATATCTTTAAGAAAGTGCCTTTAATCCTGTCACTCCACATACAATAAGAAACACACTAATGATACGCGCTTTACTTTTCGACTCACCAAACAAGAACATGTTTAACAAAACTGCACCTGCTGTTCCGATACCAATCCAAACCGCATACGCGACACTTACTTGTAAAAATAAGAAGGAAGTATACAAAAATGCGAAGGATGTAGCAAACCCACCGATATAAATCGCACCATTGGCTAATGTCTTATCTTTACTATACATTTTAAGTCCTATCACACCGACTATTTCACTAATTGCAGCACAAAATACGAAAAACCAACCCATTTTTAAGCAGCTCCTTCCACAGTTTCTTCTTTATTATCAGCTAGCTTTAAACCGATAACGCCAGCTACAACCATCACGATAAAAAATAACTTCCCTACACTGAAACTTCCACCGAAAAGAAATACATCCATTAAGAAAGTACCTACCGTACCAGCTCCGGCGAAAACAGCATATACAGTCCCTGTTGCAAGATGTTCACACGCTTTAGAAAGGAAGTGAAAATCAACAGCGATAACTCCTAAAATAATAATCCAATGCCACCAAGTATTGGCTGTATTAAAACCAAACACCCAAAAAATTTCAAAGATACATGTTAATATGACATATAACCAAGCTTTATTTTTCATACCTCTCACCTCTTATGACTGACTATCAGTCATTTTTGTTTTAAAAAAATATACTCTTTCATCAATACTATATAAAAACAACTATCATCCTCATTTACCATTGTATTTGTTCCATTTCTAAGCTAACTGCATCCTGTCACATAAAAATGACTGAATGTCATTCATATATATTGTACATGAACATTTTAAAAACTGTCAATGCCGAAAGTTTATTTAAAATTTCTTTCATCTGATTTGTATATTTCTTAATAATCTGTCAATACTGCTAGTAACATAATATTTTCTCCACTCCCCCTTGGAGAGATCCCTTGAATGGAGCAGTTAGCTTTTGCTAGCTGCTCTTTTTTCCTTTTATTTCATCCAACATATCGAATCATCGCCACCTCATCACAATAATCAACCTTTGGACAATGTCTACAATCAACCCATACTTTCTCTGGTAGCGCATCTCTATTCACAAAATCAAATCCACACTTTTGAAAAAATTCTGTTTCATATGTTAAAGAAATGACTCTACTTACTTTTATTTTCACTGCTTCATTTATTACATGATTCACTAACATACGCCCGATTCCTTTCCCTGCATATGTATGCGAAACGACTAACGACCGAACTTCTGCAAGGTCCTCTCCTAACACATGTAAACCAGCAACTCCAACAACTTTCTCTTCTTCTTTCATAACATATAAACATTGCAAATATTGATAAAGAGACAAAAGAGAACGTGGTAAAACAACTCCCTCTTTTGCATAAACCTCAATAAGACTATAAATTTCTTTCACATCACTCGTCACCGCATTACAGATTTTCATATTACATCCCCTTGCCCCTCAATATTAATATTTATAACTTAAAATGAATTTTAATTCATAATTTTATATAATAATACATCTCTCTTTTCTCCTCGTCAATCACTTTATGCAAACAAAAAACCAAGCAATCTAATCGATGCTCGGTTCCTCATCTCGTATCGGCAATACTGTTGAATATTTAATTTCACGAAGTGCTAAACTTGTCTGTATACGTGTAATACCAAGCTTATTCAGCTTTCTAATAAACTGCTCCAGTTCTTTACGATCACGATTTGCAACCTTTAATAAATAATCGTACTCTCCTGTTAAACAGTGACATTCTAACACTTCCGGCATCGATTCTAATTCTTTCTCCAACACTTCCAGCTTGTCAAATTGATGAATATTTGTACTCATAAAAATAAAACATAATAAATCAAATCCAAGCTTTTCTTGATTTAAAATCGCAACTTGCTTATCGATGAAACCTTCCCCATCCAATCTTTTTATTCTTGCATGCATCGCAGCCGGTGATAAATTAACGCGACGTGCCAGCTCTGCATTACTTACTTGTGACTCCTTCTGCAATATATCTAAAATTTGTACATCCAAATCATCCAACACTTTAATAACAGACGACTCCATTACAATTCCCCCTTTTTTCTTACCGATGATTATTCGAAAAAATACCTTATACCTTACACAAAACTGAATATTATTCCGTAAATATCATTCATAACTAAATATTTTATCGAGTTTTATCCATTATACAAAAGAATATATTACACAATAAAGAAAAATGCTAAAATTATTTACAATTCGTATTGATTACAAAAAAGGGGATTTTAGCATGCCTTATTTTTACGTCTTTTTACTATTACTAACGAGCTTATTATGGGGAGGAAATTTTGTCGTTGGAAAATCACTCGTCGATCATGCATCGCCGATGACACTGACAAATTTAAGATGGATGATTGCGATTGTTTGTTTATTACCAATGGTATGGTTTAAAGAAAAGAAAATCCTTCCACCACGTACCGCAATACTTCCGTTAATATTGATGGGAATTTCAGGGGTCGCTCTTTTTAACATCTTTCAATTTTTAGCATTAGAAAAAACATCCGCTACAAATGTAGGTCTTATCTCTACTTTGAATGCAATTTCAATCGCATTATTTTCAGTATTATTTCTAAAAGAAAAAGTAAATACACTCCAAATCCTATCCATGATTCTTTCATTCTTCGGGGTTATCCTCGTCCTATTAAAAGGTGATTTCTCGCTTTTATTTTCACTACATTTTAATAGTGGCGATTTATGGATGATTGCAGCAGTTTGTATTTGGGGAATCTATTCTGTTTGTAGTAAATGGGCAACAAAAACAACTACACCACTTATGGCAACGTTGTACTCTGGTATTTTCGGCGTTATTTTATTACTACCGTTTAACATAGGTAGCTTCACTGTTTCAAATATAAATACTTCTTTCATCACATCACTTTTATATACTGGGCTTATTTCGACAGTTCTTTGTATGGTATTTTGGAATATTGGTGTACAAAAATTAGGAGCTACGACATCCGGGATTTTTCTAAACTTCAATCCGATTTTCACAGCGATTTTAGCATTCCTTTTCCTCGGTGAAGAATTAACGTGGATACAAATTGTAGGGACAATGGTCGTTGTAACAGGATGTTATTTATTTTCTCATTTCAAAACTGTTGCCGTTCAGCCAACTAGACCTTTAATACGAAAACATTCTTAATGAAAAAACATCGTCATCTGGGTTGGCGATGTTTTTATTTACTCTTCATTTCTTTTATATACTGCTTTTCCTCTTCTGGCGATAAACGTTCCGTCGCCTTGCCAGTATCTCCACCTTGAAGGCTCCATAAAAAGTTATGCTCCTCAACAGTTTGAGAAAAATCTCCTTTTTCCCATCTATTTATAATAGAAAATAACTTCATTTTATATTGAAAACCTGTACTATTTTCAATATCTCTTTTTACATTAGAAATCTCCTTTTTTGTCATCTCTACAAATCCCCATTTTTCAGAGGATTTTACCTTTTGGTGCACCATTTTATGCATAGTAGAAATAATTTCACCTTCACTAATTTGCGGAGCTTCTTCTGCAGCTTTTTTCTCTTTTTCGTTTGCCGCTCGCTCGATTTGAATATTTTTATTTTCTTTTTCCACATATGCAAGCAATTTCTTTCCGCCAACTATAGACGAGAAAATTACTATAATTGTAATGCATATACCTACGATCCATTTAAAAAGCATTATCTCTTCATCGCTTCCCTAACAATATGACTATCTACATATTGCTTAAACTTCACAATTTTTCCGTTCTCAAGTTGCCATACATGAACAAATTCTGCTTCAAATGATTTTCCCGTTTCTTTATAAATTCCTGAATAAACACCTTCAGCAATAATTACATCTTTTCCGTTTACTTCATGATACGTATTTACACTTGCTTTATAATCATCCCATTCTGATCCTAAACGGCTAAATACATTTTCCATTATAGCTTCTACGCCTTTATATGTTCCGCCATACGGGAACCCTTCTGCCTCTGTCCATTCCACTTTTTCAGAGAAGGCTTCTGCTAAATGCTTTGCATTTGAAGAAGCTGATCCTTCATACGTGCTTTTAATAATTTCTAAATTTGATTTAGGCATATTACTTCCTCCCGTTTATTTATTTTTACACAAGACGTAACCAATGTAGTTACATCTTGTGTAAAAAAATATTTAAATTGTTTCATTCGTAATTCATTAATTGTAATCATTATAGTTACAATATTTCTTCAAGTCAACATTTATAAATAAAATTCACTTTGTTTTCATTACTTTCTCTTTTAAGAAACGATCTACATATCCTTCTGCTTTTACTACGAATAAATACGCACCCATTGATAATAATGCAAGATCTAATTCATATCCTGGATTCTTTCCATCTCCTAATAAACCTGCTGCTCCATTTACCTTTACGATAGCTCCAGCTAAAATAAGAGCGAATAACAATCCTACATATCGTACACCTAAACCGATAATTAATAATATACCACCAACTAATTCAACTGTTGCTACGCCGTATGCAAGGCCACCTGGTAAGCCGATGCTTGTAAACCATCCTGCTACGTTATCGATACCTGATTGAAACTTCGCTAAACCGTGCGCAAAGAACGTTACTCCTAACACGATACGAATAATTAAATTCCCAATATATTGGTTCATTTTGAACTCTCCTTTTCGTTTTGTTATAGTGAACTTTTATTTACAAGTCAAAACAATACGGTATTTCAATTCATTCGTCAAATACTTTTTTAAAGAAAACAAAAAACATTATCCCTTTTACGGATAATGTTTTCTTACAAAATAGCGCTAATTCAAGCTTTTACTCTATCGCACAAAAAAGTTGAAACATTTTTCCAGCGCCAACATACGGCAATAAAGAAATATCCTCTTCTACAACCATTCCAACAACATTCACTTTCTCATCTACAGGTAAATCATGTGTGGCAACTTGCATCTCTCCTGCATATCTACCGTACAATTCATTATCAATTGTAATGCTACCTTTCTTTCTTACAATTGTATGCATCGGCTGTAACATCACTCTATTTCCTTCCCTTGATTCTACAGATCGAATAGCATCACGAGACGGATCTAGTCTATTTGTATGCACTTGCTCTACCACTTTTAATACTTCTTTATCAGTTATAAATGATTTGTAACGCAATGGAATAATCCCTCTACTTGCACTAGCTACTTCTTGCATACTTTCTAAACTTGCGCTTATATCTCCAATCAATACTTTATCAACACCACAATCTTGTACAAGTTCTAAGTACGCTTCAAGCGGGCGCATATTGCGATGTTTTTCTAACGTTGGTAACCCCTCATATAACGGACCACGTTTTTCCGCATCTCCTGGAATAAATGCCATCGTCTTTATTCCGCACTTCTGTAAATATTGATTTTGTTTTTGTAAGAAGGACTTTGCTAGTCCCGTCTCTGGACGTGGGTAAAAATTATGCCACGCTTCTACATTCTCTACTCTTATATGTTCTGCAAGTAACTCTTTCCAAAATGACTTTGTAATCGTACTCGCATTTAAAGCTACTTTCATCTTGTGAGATACGCGGGCGATTTCTTTTGGCGTGATGCCATAGTCCATTCTTAAACCGGTAATGCCCCAGTTCAATAACTCTTCCACATTTTCATATGTTAGCCCTAAATGGTGTAACGATTTTGGAGAAACATCAACCATTAGCTCCATTTCATGTGCAAGAGCTTTTTTCCCTAATATTTGAATTAACTCTTTATACGTATTTGGATCATCTTCTGGAATGTGCAGTGATGTAAAAATAGATGTAAACCCATTTTCCTTCGCTACTTTTAGCCACTCTTCTTGTTTCTCTACTCGTTCTTTTGAAAGATAAATGGAAACTCCGATCATATAAATCTCCCTTTCTATTAATAGAAAAAGAGAAAGGAATCCCTTTCTCTATACGTTTTCTGCCATTTCTTCTTTAAATCCGAAGAAGTACGTAAAGATAAATCCGAAAGTATATGCAATTACTAAACCTAAGAAATATAGTAAATATTTATTGTCAGCAATTAACGGAATTAAAGATAGCCCTGATACGCCAATTCCAAGTGAAGCCGTTTGCATAACTGCTTGGAAAGCACCACCGACAGCCGCTCCTAAACAAGCAGTAATAAACGGTTTCCCAAGTGGTAATGTAACCCCGTATAATAACGGCTCACCAATTCCTAAAAAGCCAACTGGCAATCCACCTTTAATTACATTTCGAAGTCGTTTGTTTTTTGTTTTCACATAAATCGCAATTGCTGCGCCTACTTGGCCAGCACCAGCCATTGCGAGTACTGGTAATAAAGGTGTTACGTGTGTTTGATTAATAAATTCCATATGAATTGGTGTTAAACCGTGATGCAATCCGACCATAACGAGAGGTAAAAATGTTCCCGCAAGTACTGCGCCAGCAAATGCTCCGCCAATATTTAAAATAGCATTAATTCCGCTCGTAATACCATCTGATAAGAAACCTGCTAATGGCTGAATGGCTAACATCGTTACGATACTTACAACTAATACAGTAATGAGTGGTGTCACGATAATATCAACTGCATTCGGCACTGCTTTTCGAACTTGTCTTTCCACTACAACCATAAGCCATGCTGCAAAAATAACTGCGAACAATCCGCCACGTCCGGGCACTAATGCTTCACCAAACAATTTTACGTTTGCCATCGCTGGGTTGAAAATTAAAATGCCAGCAATTGCCCCAAGAACCGGTGTCCCGCCGAACTCTTTCGCTGTATTCCAACCGACTAAAATTCCTAAGAATGTAAAGATACCGCCGCCAATGAGTAGTAACATTTGTAACCACGTTGCATTTGGATCAGCACCAGCGTTTTTCGCAAAGTTAGCAACCCCGTTTATAATTCCTGACGCAACAAGTCCTGGAATTAACGGAATGAAAATACTTCCTATTTTTCGTAAAAAGTTTTTCACCGGTGTATTATTTTTCTTCTTAATCTCTGATTTCATCTCTTGCCCAATATCTTCAAGGTGATGATCTGCTACCTCACCAATTCGTAGTCCTGTTAAGCCTTCCATTTCAGCTGCTACTTTATTTACTGTTCCTGGACCAACGACAACTTGAAGCGTCTCATCTTCTATAACACCCATAACGCCTTCAACTTTTTTTAAAAGGTCCATATTTACTTTACTTTCATCATGAAGCGTTAATCGTAGTCTCGTCATACAATGAGCAATACTACGAATATTTTTTATTCCTCCAAGTTGCTCCGAAATTTCCTTGGCCATTCTCTCTTCTTTCTTCATAATAGAATCCCCCTCCCTATTATTTTATAGTGCTTTCTTCACAAACCCTTTAGCGTATTTTAGTTTCTCCAGTGCTTCCCCATATTCACACTGCAACAACACCATAACAATGGCAGCTTTTACGTTACGTTCTGCCTTTTCATAATACTCTGCCGCTACTTCATAACTAGCGCCTGTTGCTTCCACAATAATTCGTTTTGACCGTTCTACTAACTTTTCATTTGTGGATTGAACATCTACCATTAAGTTTTTATATACTTTTCCTACACCAATCATCGAAGCTGTTGAAATCATATTCAACACTAATTTTTGTGCTGTACCAGCTTTTAAACGCGTTGATCCTGTTAATATTTCTGCACCTGTCTCTACTTCCACATTTAACTTTGCATATTTACTTATTTCAGCATTTTTATTACAAGAAATACTCGCTGTACTCGCTCCTACACTCTGTGCGTATTTCAAGCCGCCAATTACGTAAGGAGTTCTGCCACTTGCAGCAATTCCAATCACTGTATCTTTCTCATTTAATCCAATACTTTTTAAATCTTCTTCTGCTAACTCTTCGCGATCTTCGGCACCTTCCACCGCTTTAGTAAACGCTTTCAATCCACCTGCTATAAATCCTTGCACCATTTTATCATCCGTGCCAAATGTCGGCGGACATTCCACTGCATCTAGAATACCTAAACGACCACTCGTACCAGCACCAATGTAAATTAAACGTCCCTCTTCTTCAAAAGATTTAATAACAGTCTGTACAACCTTTTCAATTTGTTCTATCTCTTTTTCAACTGCTAACGCAACAGTTCGATCTTCTTCATTCATACTTTGCAACACTTCTTTTATGCTCATCTCATCCAAATTCATTGTTTTCTCATTACGATGTTCTGTCGATAAATTTTCTAACATATTGCCACCCTCTTTGAAATTATATTTCACACTTTTATTATAACTTTAAGAAACTAAAAATCAATTACTCTTTCTTATTTTATGAAATAAAATTTCACGACATGACATATTTTTGTCAAAGATAATAAAGTGAAACTTTAATCAGTGTGGGTTTTGTTCATCCCCACTGATTATTAGCCCGCACCAATCGGGCATTTACGGGCAGTTGATTCCCACCTAACTTTCTTTGCTTCCGCTGAATTTTGAAGTGAGGGTCTTACTGCCCGGCAAATAGGGGGATAAAAAAAGATGAGTCTCCTCATCTTTTCTTCTACTTTAACTTCCGTAACCGCAACGCTTCTTCTCGTGTCTCCATAAATTGATTCAATACTTTATTACCAATTCGATTGAAAGTAATCACATATAAAGCATCGATCATATTCAATTGCGTCATTCTCGAAGCAATACTCGCAATACGATGATCTTGTTCTACATCTGGCATACAAAGGCGAATATCCGCTTCTTTATATAACGGTGATGATTGATCTAGTTTCGTAATTCCAATAACAGTTGCACCTTGTCTCTTTGCATACTGCGCCATTTCAAGCACATCTTTCGTTCGACCAGATGTTGAAATCGCAACAAATATATCGCCTTCTTTTAAATTCGTCACAAGCGGCAACATCATATGAAAATCAGATAGCATCATCGCTGTAAATCCGAGCCTTGTAAATTTATAAGCTCCGTCCATCGCCGGAGTAGCTGATCCGCCTACTCCATAAAAGATAATTTTATCGGCATTTACAATACGATCTGCAGCTTTTTCAAGTTCTTTTTTATCTATCGCCGTCACGCTCGCCTCAATTGCAGCTTTATTCACATAAGTAACTTTATTAAATAAATCATACGGTCCATCTTCTGTATTCATCACTGAAAAATCGTTAATATTATAATCAGCAATCGTTAATTCACGAACGAGTGCTATCTTAAATGCTTTAAAACTTCCGATTCCAATCGATTTACAAAAGCGAACGACACTCGCTTCACTTGCGCCTGCATTCGTTGACACTTCTTTCGTCGTTAAATTCGGTACAATCTCTGCATTCTCCATTATGTACATGGCAACCTTCTTCTCAGCTGGTGAAAATTGATCCATATTACTTTCAATTTTAAATAGTAATGTTGAAGCTTTCACTATTTAACCTCCACTTCTTACGGTTGCGTTCACTTATTTTCTCTTGCTTCAAGAAGGTAATAACCATCATCGCCAGGAGGATGAAACACATTTACAATGCGATTCCCTTTTTGATAAACAGTTCTTTCCCCTTCTGTCCACTTCTTTTCCCAACCGTTCATCCAAATCGCAACATCAGGTAAAAAAGCAGTATATTTCAGCTTCTGACCGTACTCACCATCTGCTTCTTCCGAAAAAATAGAAACCGGAAAATCTTTCACTTTTGATTCTTTCCATGCAGTAAATGGTATACATACTGCAATAAGTACGATTACACCAATAACCTTCTCCTTCGTAATCTTCACACTTCCCTCTCCTTGTCATATCACATACATAGATTTTACCATAATTACAAACCCTTCATGCTATATGATCATTGCTTTTGGGAATAAAAAAAGAGCTTACCTACATCAGATAAGCCCTTCCTCTCTATACAAAATATTTCTTCAAAAGTGGCGGTGTAATAATCGTCGTCAATATAACAACAATAACAATCGCTGTGAAATTTTCTTTCGCTAATAAATTCGCCGTAAGTCCATTTGCAGCGATGATAAGCGCTACTTCACCACGTGATACCATCCCCGCGCCAATACTAATAGAAGATTGGAGATTAAATCCTGTCAGCCTTGCTCCTAAACCTGATCCGATTAACTTTGTGAAAATCGCAATGAGAGTCATAATAATAATGAACCAAAGCTGGCTTCCAATACCTTGAAATGTAATTTCCATTCCGATACTTACGAAGAATACTGGAACAAATATTGCATAAGCAATCGGTTCAATTTTATGTTCCACTTCATGCTTATACTCTGTTTGAGAAATAGCAATTCCCGCTGCAAACGCTCCAATAATACCTGCAATTCCCATCATTTCACTGTAATAAGAAAAAGAGAAACAAATAATAAGAGCCGCGCTAATTAACGCTTCTGTTACACGAAGCGGTACAAGCATTTTCATAATCCAAGGAACGACTTTCCAAGCAATAAAAACAATACTTACAAAGAAAATAATTTTCTTTACAATGACAAGTGTTATATTCACATCTTGCGTTCCTAAAAAACTCATTACAAATGCCAATAAAATAACGACAATGACATCATCAAATACGGCAGCACCTAAAATTGTTGTACTTTCTCTCGTATTCATTTTTCCTAGATCACGTAGCGTCTGGACCGTAATACTAACCGATGTTGCGCAAAGTAATAACCCTAAAAAAATGGCATGGGACTGTATTAATCCAAACAGCAATCCTGTTACATAACCACCGATGAAAGGAAAAATAATTCCACCGGCCGCTACTGCAAACGACGATTTCAAATTCCGATTTAACTCTTCTAAATCTGTTTCAAGTCCCGCCATAAACATAAGTAACAAAACACCAATCTCACTCAGTTCATCGATCAGTTCAGAACTATTAATAATACCAAGTACAGCCGGACCGATAATAATACCGACAATTAACTTACCAAGTACAGAAGGCTGACCAAGTCTCACACTAATGTCACCAGCTAATTTCGTACAAAGTAAAATGACGACAAGTTCAAAATAAAATAACATAGCATCTGCTCCTACTTTAACTTTAATCAGTGGGGTTCTCCATCCAAGTAGATTATTAACCCCCGTCCATTTCTGCAAGTAGTTTCCCCTATTGATCCGCATTTTATTTGTCATATTTTTATTTGACAAAATATTCTGAATTATATTAAGATTAATCCAGCAATTTTAAAAAAACTACATACCATAACTGCACCTCCACTTCCTTACTTACTCTTTTTTAATGGGCTCATACTATAGTCGCAGTTATGGAAATAAAAAAATGGGGGGAGAGTCCAAAGTGAAGTCATTATTACGAAAAAAAGCGCTTAGTACTGAATCACCAAAGCAGCTAGATAGAACATTAACTGCACTCGATTTAACATTTTTAGGAATCGGCGCCGTAATTGGGACAGGGATCTTTGTATTAACAGGTATTGTTGCAGCAAAACATTCTGGTCCTGGTATTATGCTATCATTCCTTATTGCTGCATTTACTTGTGCTTGTGTAGCCTTTTGTTATGCTGAATTTGCTTCTTCTATTCCTGTCTCAGGAAGTGTGTATACTTACGCATACATGACAGTCGGAGAAGTTGTCGCCTTCATCGTCGGATGGTGTTTAATGCTCGAATATTTACTTGCCGTTGCAGCAGTAGCTGTCGGTTGGTCTGGTTATTTGCAATCTTTACTACAAGGGTTCAATATACACCTGCCCGCCATAATCGACTCAGCCCCCGGCGTAGGAAAAGGTGGTCTCATCGATTTACCAGCTGTTTGTATTTTACTCATCATTACTGCCCTTTTAAGTTTTGGTATACGCGAAAGCGCACGCATTAATAATATTATGGTTCTTATCAAGTTAGCCGTTATTATCGCTTTTATCGTAGCAGGCGCAAAATATGTAAAACCTGAAAACTGGACACCGTTCATTCCATTCGGATACGACGGTATTATTACTGGCGCTGCCACTGTGTTTTTCGCCTTTTTAGGTTTTGATGCAATCGCAACCGCTGCGGAAGAAACGAAAAAACCACAGCGTGATTTACCAATTGGTATTATTGGTTCCCTTCTTATTTGTACTATTTTATATATGATTGTATCTTTCGTTTTAACAGGTATGGTTCCTTATACACAATTAGACGTTTCTGATCCAGTTGCATTTGCATTGCACTTCGTTGGTGAAGATGCAATTGCAGGACTACTCGCTGTTGGAGCGATGACTGGAATGACGACCGTCCTCCTAGTCGTGATGTATGGACAAGTTCGCGTTTCATATGCGATGAGCCGTGACGGTCTACTTCCAAAAGCGTTAGCACGTGTAAATAAAAGAGTAAAAATCCCTTTATTAAATACATGGATTACTGGCGTCATTGCCGCTTTATTAGCAGGCCTTTTAGACTTACATTTGCTAGCGAATTTAGTAAATATCGGTACATTAACAGCCTTTACATTCGTTTGCTGCGCTGTACTTATTTTACGAAAAACACATCCTGACTTAAAACGTGGATTCCGTACACCTTTCGTACCTGTACTACCAGTTGTCGCGATTCTTTGCTGCTTATATTTAATGATCAATTTGTCTAAAACAACATGGATTAGCTTTGCAGTTTGGCTTATAGTCGGCTTATGCTTCTATTTCTGCTACTCTAGGAAACATAGTCATTTAGCTAACGAAAAAACAGATGATGAACAGAAAAAAGCATAACAAAATAGCTCGCCGATAAAACGGCGAGCTATCTTTCTGTACTATTATATTTTTTCGTTAACGATTGTAAAATGAAAAATATGCCGATGCAAGCTGTAAACCATGCCCAATTTCCTATTGGTGTCGAATATTTGACCATTCCAATACCCACAAGCACTAAGAAAATAATCACCTAATATATGAGCTTCCACTTTTGCATATATTCCCTCCTTTACTTCGTCCCCTTCTTTTTCTTCTTCCAGGCATTCAAACTATCAAAGAAGAAGTTAATAAATAACGTTCCTAATCCTGCTAATAAAAACGTCATTAAGAATAAAACCCAAATACTTTTATCTTTTAATAAATAATATCCTACAAGGAGCACAACCGCGATCCATACATATTCAAGAATTCTTTTTAGCTTTTTCTGTTCCAAATTATTCGCTCCTTCTTTCTATGCTACTTTTAGTATAACAAAAAAGAAGCCTATCATGATAAGCTTCTTTTCTTCTCTCTTATTTGTTCATACTTTTTTCAACGAGTGAAATCGCATATTCCATCGTACGATTCATCGTTTCTACTTGTGTATCTTTTACTTTCGCATCTTTTAACACAGATTCTGCCACTGTAATTTTTTGGCTCAATGATTTCATTGAACCGTCCGTTACATTTGCAGCTTGCGCTTTTTTCACTACTGCTTTTGCAGATTCAATATTAATTTGTAATTTTTCTTTCGGTGTTTTCGGTTGTTCTACTACTTTAGATTGTACAAATGTTACATTAGCTGTTTTTAATTCGTTATACGTTTGAACGATTTGCTCTCCCGTACTCCCTACATTTTCAAATGCTTGCTTTGCTATGTTAAAGCTTTTCTCTAATTCTTGAAATGCTTCTTTTGAATATTGACCTGGCTTGTCACCAAACTCATACGTACCAGCTAACACTTCTTTTACTTTTCCAAGCTCTTCAAATAGCGCATTTACTTGCTCTAACTTCGTACGGTTAGAAAACTCATTGTACGCTGCTAATACTTCTGAAGAACTTAACGCTTTACTATATAATTTCGCAAGCGCGATTTGCCCATTTAACGGAATACCACCATTTCCGTTACTATCAGGATCCGCTCCAAATGCAAATGGTACGTTCGGGTTATAAACTTTTCCTTGAGCTGACTGACTATTTACTTTTTTACCATCTACGTAAATTGCCACTTCGCTTCCATTATATGTTCCTGTTAAATGATACGTTTTGTTCGCTTCCAATTGAGCGCCAACACGTTTGTAGCTACCGCCAATGTGAGCCCATAATTCAACATATCCACTTCCTGTAGACTCAAAACCAATTCCGCCGCTCTCTGTATTTTGCAAAATACCTTGCCCGCGAATTTCATTCATTGAAAACACAGTTTCTAACGTAAACGTATTTGCTATTTTCTTTTTTTGTGCTGCTGAAAATGGAAGATATCCAAATGTATTTGCTTTTCCGTTTAACTTCATAGCATTCTTTTTCAATGCTTTATCATATTCAATAGTCACATTACCCTTCAATTCACCTTTTGTACCAAATGGTGAATTGTCTTTAAATGTACCATCTGCAAAGTTTACATCAAAAACATCCGCTTTTGGTACTTTCACATTCGGGTCAATATTATCTTTTTTTGTAGTAATTTCTGCTGTTAACGGCTGCGCGGTTTCATTGCCAAATGAATCAATCGCAACTACTTCAAGTGTATATGTTTTCCCACCCTCTAACCCAGCAAGCGTAAACGTAAGATCTTTTGGTACTGGATCACGATAAAACTCTGAGAATGCTAATAACTTGTTTTTAATCTCTCCCGTTTGTTTATCCTTCGCTTGTACGCGATACGAATGAACGAGAAGGTTGTCCAATGCTTGTGGGAATGTTACTGTTGCTGCATTTTCTGTTACATTTGATACTGATAACTTCGCATCTGTCGAAAAAGATGGTTTTTCTTTATCACGATCTTCTACATGTGTAAAAGTTTCTTTCTTTGCTGGTAATTTAATTTTCCAAGGCTCACCTGTCCAAGAATTTGTATGGAAATCACGACGATTAATCGTTACTTCTTTATCGTCTACTTCTACTAATAAACCTTGGCTTAATGCACGCGATTCTAAAGGAATATTCCCTTGCACTTTACCGCCCTCTACCTCCATATAGCTTACAGAAGACGTACCAACAGATGTAAAGTCTTTTTGATGAATCGACCTTGGATCATCTAATGGATAATGTGAATGACCTGAAAACGTAATGACTTGTGGGTATTCTTTTAATACTGCATTAATTTTTGCACTATCCTTCGTTCCCCATTCTTGGCTACCGTACACTGTATCTTTAATATGTTGATGTAAAAATACGAAAATCGGTTTTTCTGGGTCATCTTTTTGTGCCTTTGCCATCTCTTCTTTTAACCAATTAATTTGTTTATCTGAATAATATCCATGTGTTGTCCCATTTTCTGGCGACATAACAAGGAAGTGATACCCTTTCACCACTTTATGATAATAAATTGATTCCATACCTGTTTTTTCTAAGAAACGCTTCTGCGCTCCCTCTACGGATAAACCGTTCCAATAATCATGGTTACCTAGAGAATTCATTCGTACCGCATCTTTATTTGCATTGTCATTATACACTTGCATGAAACGATCATATTGCTGCACAGACCCTGAATCAGTAAAATCTCCTACAATAACAAAAGCATCTTGCTTTGGTGCAAGCGTATTGAACTGTTCAATCGCTCTTTTCCAGCGAAACATATCATCTGTTCCACTATTTTTAATATGAACATCACTTACAACGGGGAAAACTATTTTCTTCTCACTTGGTGCCTTTTCTTGCTTTTTCTCTTCCGCTTTGACTGATGTACTCCACGGAAATGATACAAATGCTAATACAAAAACCATTAATAATCCAATAAGGCCTTTTACTTTTCTTAAAGCATTTCTGTCCACGTGAATCCTCCTCATAATAATTGATTCATTACAAGGGCTATTTTATCTAATACATGTTAATGTCGTTTAAATAACAAATGAACTTTATTAGATTTTTGTAAATATACAGTTAATTAGAAATTAAGTCCAACATTACTTGTACTATTGTATACAACCACCTTTTGTCTAAAAGAGTCTGATCATTCTTTTCCTATGACTATTCACATATAATCTTTTCTATAACACCAATGATAAGTTAAGGTTTAAGCCTATTAGACAATCTTAATTTTTAATATTTCCTTCTTTTTTTAACACATCGGCCATACTTTTACATTTAATAGTAGTAAAAGACAACTTAAAAGGAGGGGTTGTATTGAAGAATAAAAAAAATATTGGCTGTTTCGCTCCTTTATCTATTATTTGTCCAGACCCTTGTCCACCGTCCCCTCCTCCAAATCCAAATTGCGAGCGAGTAAAAAATGAATTTGCAGGGAATTTCCTCATAACTAATAACACCATCCCCTCTGCCAAAGATGCATCACAATCAATGATACTATGGCAAAGTGATGGGATACTACTTATATCAGGTACTGTCTCGGTTTACAATAGTACTAGCAGCACCGAAGCAATTACAATTCAAATCATTGGAACAGTAACCAATATTTTCACTGTGTTTCCTGGTAATACAATATCGTACACAGGAAAAGACCTACAGTCGATCAATATTATCAATATAACAAGTAATCTTTCACTATATTTAGAAGGCAAGTACTGTTGCGAATTTACATGTTGCTTATAGAATACCAATTTCATTATTTCCTTAATATAAAAAGCATACCGTTCACGGTATGCTTTTTATGAGATTGGATAACGTACTGTAATACAAAACTCTCCTTGATTAACAGTCGTTCCTGTCGTAGTAATTCGGACAGTAGTAAAATATCGGACAGTGAAAGTACCACTACTTTGTGGTTGTACAGTAATTGTATCAACTACTGTTGCACCTACTAAAAAATCAACTGTAATCGGGTTGGCACCTACATCATACTTCACGTAACCTGAACCATATACTTCTTGCGTGATATTATTTGTATATACAATTTGAGTACCAGCACCTGTAATAGACCAGTCTGTACATACTTGATCTTGCACAAGTGTTTTATTAGAACAACAAGACAAACTGGAACTTCTCATTCCCATTTCGATCCTCTCCTATTCTGCTATGAAAGTGGATAACGTGTTGTAATACAAAATTCTCCCTGATACGTTCCAGCAGGTGTTGCAGGTAACACAACTTGTATAATATCAAAACGACGATACGTAAACCCGATACTCGTTCCTGGATTTAATGTTTGTGTATCTATTACAGTACCAGCAGAATCAAGCGCCTCTACAGTAATTGGGCCTGGTCCAACATCATATTTAACAAAACCAGTACCAACTACATTTTGATTAATATTATTTGTATAGAGAACATTATCAATTGCTGTTGCAACTACAGTAGCAGACCACGGACTACACACTTTATCTTGCACATAATTTTTATCTGGACAACAAGTTAATGCTGACCCTGAGCACTCACAAGACATAGTTGTTTCCCCTCTCTCTTTTATATTCCCTATATGTGTATGTCCCTCAGAGTCTTTTGCCTGTACTATTCATCTATTTTCAAAAAATATTCAATTGACTAGATAGATTCCGTTTTATTTCTTTTCTTCATATATTTATAGACAAAGATACTAGCAACGATAAGAATAACGCCTCCTAATATTGGTAGCATATATTGCCCAACAACATCCGCTGCCTTCTCCCAATGCGGACCTAATTTCATTCCAAAATAAACATACAAAGTCGTTAACGGAAACATTGCTATAAATGTATATATGCTAAATTTCCATATATTCATTTTCGCCATACCACATGGGACAGAAATAAGCGTTCGAACCCCTGGCACAAAGCGTCCAACAAATGCTACAACCGGTCCATATTTCTCAAAGAAATCATCCGCTTTTTGAATTTGTTCTTCTTTAATAAAGAAGTATTTCCCGTATTTTATTAATAGAGGACGACCGCCGTAATAACCGAGGGCATATAACGTTAAAGGTCCTGTCGTTCCGCCCAGTGTTCCAGCTAATACAGCGAGCCAAAAATTCATATCTCCCTCGTACACCCAATACCCAACCATGGGCAAAACTACTTCTGCTGGAATAAATTCAAACGTTAATGCTAACACAACTCCAAAATAAGAAAACTGCTTTAAAAACTCGATTATATCTAAAATCATTTGCTCCATATTTTTAACTCCTATCCTACGTTTACGTTATGCTTTTCTTGTAATTGAACTGGCGCCATTTTTACAATTCGGTTCAAAATAAATAACACAATTCCAATATCATCTAAAATACCGATAAACGGTAAAAAGTCTGGAATTAAATCAAGCGGCATCGCTACATAACCAACTAAAAAAGCGATAGATAAAATTTTCTTCTTTATTGAAACCTCTTTTGAAGTGAAAAAGTCAAATAGGAATGGAACAAATCGGCGAACATGAAATACAACTCTTAATCTACTAATAAGTTTTTTCATTTTTATTTCTCCTCTCTTTGTATACGAAAAGGACCCTACCAAATATGGTAAGGGTCCTCAAAAAGACAATAAGGGGCCTTTACCATTGCTGGTAAAGGTCTCACTAACAACGAAACGTTGCCAATAAAGCCGAGGGTTTCTCCCTGTAATGACGACTTTACTGTAATAAGTTACTCCCCTTTATACACAATTTTATACAATCACATTAAAATATTTCAGAGAGCTTGTCAATATATTTTATATCCCAATCCCTTCCGTAAAAAACAAAAAACGTATAGGAAATTTCTTACTATCTCATAATATACATAACCATTTTTGAACGAAAGGAGATGTTTCATTTGCATACCGTCTGGAAAGGTGCACTTTCACTTGGACTATTAAATATAGGAATTAAACTATACAGTGCCGTAGAAGAAAACGATATAAAATTTTTAAGTCTCCATAAAGAATGCTTAACACCTATTAAATATAAAAAATTTGCTCCTGATTGTACGGATGAAGAAATTGATGATACAGATATTGTAAAAGCCTATGAATATGCACCTCATAAATACATTATTATGGATGAAAAAGAATTAGCTGAGTTGCAAAAAGCTCACGAACCACGATCCATTCGGATTATATCTTTTGTCCAAAATAACGAAATCGATTCTGTTCTTTATGACCGTTCTTATTTTATAGGTCCTACCCCAGGACATGAAAAATCCTATTTATTATTAAAAGAAGCTCTTGAACGTACAAATAAACTTGGGCTTATTCATATTTCTATTAGAAAAAAACAACATTTAGCTATTATCCGTAACTTTGAAGATGGGCTAATGTTACAAACCATCCACTACCCTAATGAAATTCGCGAAATAACAAATACACCTAACTTACCAAGTAACGAAAATTATCCTATACAAAAACAAGAACTCACCGCAGCAATTAATTTAATCCACCATCTTACAAATCCTTTTGAACAAGAAATGTATACAGATGAATATAAAGAAGCCCTTACCGAATTAATCGAGAATAAAATTGAACAACAGGAAAAAACTGAAACAATCTCTCCAGCTCCGAACATCATTAATATTATGGAGACATTACAGGCAAGCATTGAACAAGCAAAAATAAAAAGAGACAATAAAACAGACAAAGAGGCCAAATAAAATTGGCCTCTTTTTCTTTAAAGCGGATTACATTTTGGCATTTCAAGTCCAGACGATTGAGCTAGTTTTAATAAGTAGTAACATTCCTCTCTTGCCATATGATCTGCCATTCTAGCTGATAATACACTTAATACTTCATTCGATAACTCGAGCTCTTCCACTTCATGTAAAAAATGCGAAAATAATTTCAATTCAAGTGAAACATCTTTCGTAAACTTCTTTAATGCTGGAAAATGATGAAGCTCCGTTCGTAAATATCCAGTCATCTCAACTGCCTTTAAGTAAAATTGTTCAAAATGCTTCGTAAATTCTTCGCTTTTCTCTTTCAATTTTTTTTCAACAAGATCTAGCCCACCAGAAATAGAACCTGCATGACCAGCCGCATCTGTTAACCAAACGAGATGATAATGTAATTCATGAAAAACAGGCGGAACTTCCCCTTTCTTCAAAAACTCTAAAACCGTTATATACTCTTCCACTTCGTTTACCATATGATTAATAAAAGTTGGCGTAAAATGAATAGTAATTTTCCCTTCCAGCTGTTTCTGTATAGTATCTAATTTAAACGCCCGAATCTCCTTAGCGGCTTGTTCTGCCTCTTTGGAGAATACCATCAGATTCACATTGCGAACTTTATTTAACAGATTCGTAAATGTTTCAACAAAGTAAGTAGCTTTCTTTATATCCTCTTTTTCCTTCGGAGCTAATGCATCCAGTAAAAATTGTGCATGATCAGTAAGTACCTTTAGCCAAAATTGATGCTCAAACAACGCACTTTCTTCATAACTTCTCTCCACTAAATCCCCTCCGTTTATTCATCCTTCTCTATCACTTGAAGTTTATATCCATCTGGGTCTTGTACTACAATACTCTTCTCACTTTTGTTTTCTATATATAAAATTTCATAAAACGTTAGCTTCTTTTTTAACTTCTCTATGTTAGAAATTGAAAATGTTATAACCTCGCATAAATTCGTAACACTCTTTTCTCTTCCTCCTAACATGCGATTCATAACAAAACTAATTCTCGTTGAATCGATATCATACCAAACCCCTGTAACATCTAATTGCGGCCTCAATGAACTAGGTGTTATTCCTAAAATCCCTTCGTAAAAATACAGAGTTTCCTTTAAGTTCTTTACTTCTAACACGATTAAATTCTTTACATTCTCCACATTCATTCCCCCTGTACTTATTACTTTTTTATATGTGTCATAAATGCTCATTATGTCTGAATACAATACGTAGTGATGAAGATATAGGGAGGTTTATTAATGGATAAATACATGAAATCATATGTGCCATATCATAGCCCTCAAGATCCTTGCCCTCCTATTGGGAAAAAATATTACTCTACCCCTCCTAATTTATATTTAGGTTTTCAACCGCCAAATTTACCACAATTCTCACCGAAAGAAGCACTACAAAAAGGAACTTTATGGCCTGTTTTTTATGATTATTACGAAAATCCTTATAAAAAAGGGCGGTGACTACTGACGTGAATCAACCACTACCAGAAGAGTATTATCGACTTTTAGAGAATCTCCAAGAATTAGACTTTGTATTAGTTGAACTAACTCTTTACTTAGACACCCACCCAGACGATACAGCAGCTATTAACCAATTTAATGATTTTTCCTATAAACGAAGAGTATTAAAACAACAGATGGAAGAAAAATATGGACCGCTTCAACAGTATGGAAATAGCTATTCTAATGCCCCTTGGGAATGGAGTAAAGGTCCTTGGCCATGGCAAATATAAAGGAGAGAAACTATGTGGATTTATGAAAAAAAATTACAATACCCTGTTAAAGTAGGAACTTGTAATCCAGCACTTGCAAAATTATTAATTGAGCAATACGGTGGTGCAGATGGAGAATTAGCTGCTGCACTACGTTACTTAAACCAGCGTTATACCATTCCTGATAAAGTCATTGGCCTCCTTACCGATATTGGTACAGAAGAATTTGCGCATCTTGAAATGATTGCTACGATGGTTTATAAGCTGACAAAAGATGCGACTCCTGAACAGATGAAGGCAGCTGGTCTCGACCCTCATTACGTCGATCATGACAGCGCACTTCATTACCATAACGCAGCTGGTGTTCCATTTACTGCAACCTATATACAAGCTAAAGGTGATCCAATTGCCGACCTATACGAAGATATTGCAGCTGAAGAAAAAGCGCGTGCCACATATCAGTGGCTTATCAACCAATCTGACGATCCCGACATAAATGACAGCTTACGCTTTTTACGCGAACGAGAAATTGTCCATTCCCAACGCTTCCGAGAAGCCGTTGAAATTTTAAAAGAAGAACGCGATAGAAAAATATATTTTTAATACACGTATCCTAGCGATATGTGTTTTTTTCACGTTAAAAGTTAAATCCTTCCTATTAAACATACAAATAGTATATTTATTCGATTTAATGCATTATTTTTTAATTTTTTCAAAATTCCCTATTGCTTTCTAGTCATCAGACCTTTAAAATAATAACAGTTACTCGACAAATTATTTGAATTTTCGACAAAAATACTCATTAGGAGGATTTTCTTTATATGCGTACAACTTTGAAACCAGCGCAAATACTTTCGATTAGTTTATTACTATTCGCAGTTTTCTTCGGTGCTGGTAATATGATTTTCCCACCCCTTCTTGGTCTTTCTTCCGGAGAAAATATGTGGGTTTCCATTACAGGATTTATTATTACAGACGTAGGTTTATCTTTACTTGCTATCGTTGCTGTTGCCCTTGCTGGTGGTAGTTTTAACACTTTAGCGAGCCGTGTTCATCCAAAATTCGCAGCAGTATTCGCTATCATTATTTATCTTTCAATCGGCCCACTATTTGTTATTCCACGAACTGGATCTGTATCTTATGAAATTGGGATTGTACCACTTTTCCCAGATCAATGGTATTCTATGTTAGTTTTTAGTGCGATTTTCTTTACAGTCGTTTACTTCTTATCATTAAATCCATCCAAGCTAGTAGATCATATCGGTAAAATATTAACACCAATTTTACTTGTAATTATTGCAATTATGGCAACAAAAGCGATTCTTTCACCAGGAACGTTTGCAGAGCCTATCGGTGACTATAAAGACATCCCGTTTTTCAAAGGATTTCTTGAAGGATTTTTAACGTTAGATGCAATTGGCGCTCTCGTTCTATCAACAATTGTTGTAAATGCAATTCGTCAAAACGGTATACAAGAGAAGAAATCTATCGCAAAATATACAATCATTTGCGGAAGCATCGCTGCTCTATTCTTAACAATTGTTTACTTCTTACTCGGTTATATCGGAGCTTCAAACGGAAACTTAGGGCAATTCGAAAACGGTGGTCAACTATTAGCTACTGTTATGTATCAATTCTTTGGGACAAGCGGTAATATTTTATTAAGTATCGCCATTATCTTCGCTTGTTTAACAACGGCAATTGGTGTTGTAAGTGCATTTGCAAATTACTTCACAACAGTGCTAACAAATGTTTCATACAAAAAGCTTGTACTATACGTTTGTATCTTTAGCTTCGTTATTTCAAACTTAGGATTAAGCTTATTAATTAAAATCACACTACCTGTATTAATTATTTTGTACCCAATTACAATCATTTTAATTTTCGTATCATTTATCGATAAATATACGAAACGTAAACCTTCTGTCTACATCGGAGCGATGATCGCAGCATTTATTATTAGCTGTATTCATGCACTTGATAATGTGGGAATGATACCAAGTTTTATCGCTAATATCGTACACACGATTCCTTTTTATAACTTAGGAATCGGCTGGATCGTTCCAGCAATCATCGGTGGTATAATTGGATACTTTATTCCGCAAACAGAAGCTGAAGGCGAAGTTTCTACAAAATAAAGAAAAGAAGCAAGCATGAAATACATGCTTGCTTCTTTTCTTTATTTTCACATCGTATGCTTAAAAGTAAATAACTCTTCTTTCGACTGCACAACAGATTGTTCCTCTTCTACAACATCCTTCTTTAGCTCTCCTCCTAACCTTACCTTCAACATCGCCTCTTCTATACTTTTTACAATCATATTTCCTGAAAAAATAGTAAGCCCGAAAAATGTAATTGGGACGAGAGGAATCCATGGATGCACTGTTAATGATCTAAAGTATACTCCAATTAAACCTGACCATTCATGCGTATAAGATTCCACCTCTTTTATAGGTCCACCAAACGTAACAGTCCCACCAAAGAACACTTCAAGTAATCCTAAGTGCAGTAAAATAGTAAGAGTCTGCGTAAACTGCTGAAGAAATACGAGTATAAATGGCATATAGAGATGCGGAAAAATATGTTTTATAACAATATGTCTTCTCGATCCACCTAATATGCGCGCGGCATCAACAAATTCTTCCGTTCGCAATTTACGAACTTCCTTCGCAACATACAGTGCAATAACTGGCATTACAAGCAGTATAAGTAATACCACTTGAAACGAAGCCCTTTCAAAAAAGGTTGTTGTCTCCTCTCCGCTTCCAAATGCATTTGCAGATTGAAGAAAAAAATACGCAATCATAACTGTCGGAATAACTGTAAAACTATCAAAGAAAGCCTCAATTTTTGAAAATCCTCTTTTTATATACGTTCCGAGTACGACACCGAAAAACACACCTATTACCATTCTAAGTGCCGCAATTAAAATAGATATACCAATCGTCCACTTCGCGCCCTCAATGACTAAATGTAACAGGTCATACCCTTTCTGGTCTGTCCCGAGTAAAAATTGTAATGAAGGTGGAAACGGTGGCACTTGTGGATTTTCATCCGCATCATATTGCAATGTGACTTGTCTAATATGTCCATCATTCCATAACGTATTTCCGATGCTCAAAAGAACTAATAAGAGAAGAAACCCAATGCTTATCCAAAATCTTTTATCACGTTTTATATACGTCCACATATTATAATCTCTCCTTCATCGCAGCCGGAATGAGATAATGAAACAATTTAAATAAAATAAAAATCGGAATATATATAAGAAGCACACTAACGATGAAAACCTCAACTCTAATACCGAAATACGATTTCAAAAACATAAAAATACCACCCGTATTAAAAATCCATTCTATAATATATAAATTAGATAACATAAAAAAGATGTTCGTTTTCGCAAAGAATAATGTACTAAGCAACACATTTCGTAAAATATGACGATTTAAAATATGAAAGCGCCCCAGCCCTTTCGCCTTAGCAAATAGTACATAATCTTTTTCTAGTTCATTTTCAAAACGAAGCACGACCATTTTTACAAACATAATCGTAGTCGGAATGCTCAAACACAATATTGGCAACCCCCTAATCGACTCGCCTCCAATTGAAGCAATTTGAAAAGGTAAAAAACCTGTTTGTTTAAAAAACCATACAACTAAAATTTGTGATACTAAAATAAGAAGGATATCTGGAATGGATTCTAGGAAGATAAGAAATGATTTAATTCGATGTTGTATACGCGGTGAACTATTCATAATTACATAAACAATACAAAATGCTACAAATAATGAAATAAAAAAAGCAGCTAAAAAAATAATAATCGTTTCTTTATAATGGACGAACAGCTGCGGAAATAAAAATTTACCTCTCACATATTGCAAATTGGAAATATCCATTAAGTTCACAAACACTTCTTTTAAACTCTGTATGTACTTTGATACATCCAGCTTAAATCCATAAAACAATTTCGGCAGAGCCCCTAACATAATAATCCCCAAAATCGAAATAAGAAATTGAATCGTCACTTCCATTCCATTTAGAAAAACTTTTTTGACCACGTTTTCCCTTCTCTCTATATATAATTTACCCCTTAATTCTATTCTTAATTTTCTGAATTGTAAATATTTTAAAGACGAAAAATCACTAGGCTATGATCCTAGTGATTCTTTATGCGTATGCCCTTCTCTTTTCGCAAACGGCATATATAAAATGAAACATCCAATAAGCGCTGCAAGCTCTAATGAAATAATATAGTAAGGATGCGGTCCTAACATATCGAGTAATGAAGCAGTCTCTGGCTTATGAGCTAAAAACATATAATTACCGCCTGTTTTGTAATTTACAAACGAAACAAGCGGAATTAATATGTTTAAAAATATCATCGTACGCTTAATAGATTGCAAGGTCGGTCTATAGCCTTCCACCCAAGTCATAAAGAGTGGTGCCCAAATGAGCAATACATGCGCGATAAAATATTCAATGAAACGAAAATGCGGAAAAGCATATTGCAAATTTGGTGTTAAAATGGCTTGTGATGCACCAATAATTCCCGTAAAAAATACAATCTCATATATACGGTAACTTTTCGTTACAATCATAATCGATGCTAACAACAAACTAATCGTACATAACTCGAATGGTAATGAAGTGGCTAGCTCAAAAATCCCTGCTTTCCACTCCCACATATGCAGTCCAATTTCACTCCCTATAAATAGAAATGCAATCGCATATCGAACCGTTATATTCCACTCATTTTGACGTAATACATCTTGGTATTGATATAGGAAAAATATCCCCACCAACATAATAAATAATATAATGGCATGTTGCCTTGAATAGGGAATAAACGGTTTTAATGGATGCGCGCTAAAATAAGCTTCCATCTTCCTTCCTCCTTTCCTCCATACAATATTATTGTAAGAAAGAAACGACGAGTCAATTCATTTGCTTACACTAGGACAACCTCTACCTTACATTTACATATTCATACCTTACAAAACTGTAAGGTTATTGTAAGCTAAAACGATTTGTCAGATTCTTTACCTCTTCTATACTTAATGTAGATACTAAAACGAACGAAAAGGTGATAAATAGATGAAGAAGAAAAATAAAGTGTTAATTACTAGTGTAGTAGCAATCGGAATTGCAGCTGGATCATACTTTGCATTTGCTGGTGGCGGTTCAGAAGTAGCAATGGCATATAGCGGATATAAAGTAACTGAAAAACAAATCCAAAACGCGCAAAAATTTGGTGGCGAAGTTATTCCAAATGGAATTGAAACTATTTCATTCGATCCAACAAAAGGAACATATGAATTAGCTGTTAAAAAAGGCGATGAAGTGAAAAAGGGTCAGCTTCTATTTAAATACAATGATCCGACTGCGAAACAAGGTATAACAGAAGCAGAAATGCAAAAGAAAATCGCACAAAAAGAAGTAACATTGTTCCAAAAACAAATTGATGCAGCGAAACAAAAATTACAAAAAGATAAAAATGCAGGCCTTCCTGCTGAAGCATTAAAAGCATCAGAAGTTGAAGTTGGGCAATTAGAATCACAACTTGAAATGAAAAAGTTTGAAGTTGAAAAAGCTGATGAAATGATTAAAGCAGCAAAAGAGAAAGTAAACACTCTTTCTGTAACAAGTCCTGCTGATGGCGTAATTGATGATATCGTAAAAACTGCTGACGAAAAAACAGGTATGAGCGGAATTACTCTTCGTCACGCTGGTCAATTTAAAGTAAAAGGTCAACTTTCTGAATATGAGCTTGCTAGTATGAAAGTTGGGCAAGAAGTAACTGTTTCATCAAAAACTGTCGCTGGTAAGACTTGGACAGGAAAAGTAACAGAAATCGGTTCTACACCTTTAAAGAGCATGGATGAAAATAAAACTGTTTCTAACTATCAATTCACTGTCACATTAGATAATAGTGACGAACTACAAAACGGCTTCCACGTTTACGTAACAAGTAAATCTGGCGAAGCAACTGGTACAATTGTTCCGAAAAGCAGTATCGTGAAAAAAGGTGATAAAAATGTTGTCTTCGTTGTAAAAGACGGTAAAGCGAAAGAACAAGCAGTTACTGTTGAATTCGAAACTGATAGCGAAGCAAAAGTTTCTGGAGTGAAAAAAGGCGAGGAAATTATCTCTAAACCTGAAAAAGACTTAAAAGATGGTATGGAGGTTGTCGCCCAGTGATTAACTTAAAAGGCATCACGAAATCCTTCCAAAATGGTACAGAATCCGTTCAAATATTACATGGAATTGACGTAACACTGAACCAAGGAGAATTCACTTCTATTATGGGACCTTCTGGTTCTGGTAAATCAACATTAATGAACATTATCGGTTGCTTAGATAAACCGACGACAGGTACGTACGAGCTGGCTGGACAAAACATTTCAAACATGTCTGAAACAGAACTTGCACATGTCCGTAATAAAGAAATCGGATTCGTATTCCAAAACTTTATGTTATTACCGAGACTTACAGCAATGCAAAATGTTGAATTGCCTCTTATTTATGCAGGTGTTGATAAAAAAGAGCGACGTGAACGCTCACTAGCAGCTTTAACAAAAGTAGGTTTAGCTGATCGTGCTACTCACTTACCGAACGAATTATCAGGTGGACAAAAACAGCGTGTCGCAGTTGCACGTGCAATCGTAAATAATCCAAAGTTCATTTTAGCCGATGAACCGACGGGAGCACTTGATACGAAAACGAGTACACAAATTATGGACCTCTTTTACGAATTAAACAAACAAGGCTCAACAATCATTATGATTACCCACGATCGTGAAATTGGAGAAGCTGCAGCACGTCAAATTGTAATTCGTGACGGAAATATCGTCCAAGATTGGAGAGGTTAATTTTGAACACGAGTGAAAATATACGCATGGCCCTTTCCTCTATCTTTGCTCATAAAATGCGTTCTATCTTAACGATGTTAGGTATTATTATCGGTATTAGCGCTATCATTACTATCATTTCAATGGGTGATGGTACAAACGCAAAGTTTAAAAAAGAATTAGGCCAAGGAAAAGATAATGAAATAACGATTTACTACGATAACTCTGACTATGGAACAGATATTGCCAAAATTACAGCTGATATGCTAAAACGTCTTCAAACTGTTCCAGGCGTTAAGGATGTGTATCCAGATGTACGTATGAAAGTAAAAGCAGCTTCTGGTTCAAAAGATGTCTCGCTTGATTTAATAGGTGGAACAGGCGACTTCATGACAGATTCGAAAATAAAATTAGTTCACGGTCGCGAATTAAACGACAGCGAATTAACACAAGCAATTCCTGCTGTTATATTAAATGAAGAAGCTTTCAATAAATTATTTAATGGTTGGGAATCAAATTTATACACTGATATAAAAGGAAAGCCGTATAAGGTAGTCGGTGTGTACGAAACGAAAAATGAATTCGGAATGGCTATGGCTGAAGGGTATACGTCACTTGAAAATGTCCCTGTCATTTCAGGAGTAACTGAGTATGACTCTGTAAAATTAACAATGACCTCCCCAACAGAGCGTAAAAGTGTAGAAAAACAAGCCGTTTCTGTTTTAAACGAAATGAAATCTCCTAAATTTGAAAATAAATTCAAAGCACAGGACTTAGGTGAATTTACGAAGCAATTAGACGAATCTATCGGTATGATGAAAATGGTATTCGGTGGTATTGCTGCTATCTCCTTACTTGTTGGTGGTATCGGTGTAATGAACATCATGCTTGTATCTGTAACAGAACGTACACGTGAAATTGGTATTCGTAAAGCACTTGGTGCAACGCGTGGTAAAGTATTAACACAATTCTTAATTGAATCTTGTATTTTAACAGGACTAGGTGGTTTCATCGGATTCATGCTCGGCATCTTCTTCGCTTGGATCGTCTCCATCTTTGCCGGATGGCCACTCGTTGTCTCAAAAGAACTTGGACTTCTTGCAGTAGGTATCTCTATGTTAATTGGTATTATATTCGGTCTACTACCAGCTAACAAAGCTGCAAAACTGGATCCAATTGAATGTTTACGATATGAATAAAAAACGTAGGAGTGTAAACTCCTACGTTTTTTATTCATCTACTAAATTGAGTTTCTTCTATTATATATGTTTCACGTTACAACTATCATTCTAATACTCTTCATTATTTATAGGTACTAAGGCTATTATCTAATTCTATTATTGCAAAAATACTATGTAACAGACGAAAATCAAGGCGTAATTTTTTCCATACTTCGACTGATTTTGTAACAATTATATCGATATTTTATTAAATTTCACCTCATTTATATATTTTCACGCCTAAAAAGATTATCGTTTCATAACTAAATTTCCATTCAAACAGTAAAATACGCTACTTTTGTAATACCATAGATATCATCAAGAAATATTACTGTAACATTATTAACGTTACAGTAATTGAAATGCTACTCATTTTGTGTTTCATATGCCCTAATACGCCAAAAAACAACAAGGAAGCGCTATCAGGATATTTATGGAATTGTTACAGAATATTAATGCCCCGTTACGAAAGCTTTGTAATTTTATGTTTTTCGCAAATAAGAAAATAATGGTTGCTATAATGAGGTCAACGAAAACAAATGCAATGGAGGCTATTATGAAAAAATTTATGGGTATAGCAACAGCAGCGGTTTTTGGTCTTGGGATTTTCACAACATCTGCTAAAGCAGAAACAATCGTAACGACTGACGTACTAAACGTACGAGAAAACCCAACTACTGAATCAAAAGTTGTAGGAAAATTATTAGATGGATATAAAGTAAATGTTTTACATACAGAAAATGGTTGGTCAAAAGTTCAATTGAATAGCGGTAAAGAAGCTTTCATAAGCGCTGACTATACAAAAGACACTTACTACGTAACAGCAAACGTATTAAACGTACGTGCTGGAGCAAACACAGACTCAGAGATTCTTGGTAAGTTGAAAAAAGATGATGTAATTGAAACAACACACCAAGTACAAAATGATTGGATTCAATTTGAATATAACGGAAAAACAGCTTATGTTCATGTTCCTTACTTAACAGGTAAAGCACCAGTTAAAGTTCAACCAGTAGCTAAAGTTGAAAAAACAACTAAAGTTCAAGATACAGCTAAAGTTCGTGAAGCAGTTAAAGCTCAGGAAGTAGCTGAAACTCAAGCAAAAGCTAAAGCAGTAGAAGCAACTAAAGCTCGTGAAGCGGCAGAAGCTCAAGCAGAAGCTAAGGCTCAAGAAGCAGCTAAAGCTCGTGAAGCAGCTAAGGCTCAAGAAGCAGCTAAAGCTCAAGAAGCAGCTAAAGCTCAAGAAGCAGCTGAAGCTCAAGCAGAAGCTAAAGCTCAAGAAGCAGCTAAAGCTCGTGAAGCAGCTAAAGCTCAAGAAGCAGCTGAAGCTCAAGCAGCGGCTAAAGCTCAAGAGGCAGCTAAAGCTCGTGAAGCAGCTAAAGCTCAAGAAGCAGCTGAAGCTCGTGAGGCAGCTAAAGCTCAAGAGACAACTAAAGCTCGTGAAGCGGCTAAAGCTCAAAAACCTGCTACACAACAACCTGTTGCAAAAGAAACTGAAACAAGTGCACCATCATCTTCTCGTGAACTACGCGTTGTAGCAACTGCTTACACAGCAGATCCACTTGAAAATGGTTATAAAGCAGGCGACCAAGTAAAATCAGCTTTAGGTCACAACTTAACAGCTAATCCAAACATGAAACTTATTGCAGTTGACCCAAGTGTCATTCCATTAGGTTCAAAAGTATGGGTTGAAGGTTACGGAGTAGCAATCGCTGGTGATACTGGTGGAGCTATTAAAGGAAATAAAATCGATGTTTTAATGCCAGATAAAGGCACATCTAGTAACTGGGGACGTAAAACAGTTACAGTTAAAGTATTAAACTAGTTACCATATAAAAAAGAGTCAGTCTTATTATTGAGGCTGACTCTTTTTTTATGATTCTCACATTCTATCTTTCTCTTGAAAGTAAGCAATGTTGTCTCGAAGCCACTTTCGCTCTGACATAAATAAATTCCCTCGTTTTTTGTACACTTTATCAAATGTCTTTAAAACTTCTTCACGATCAACAAACTTATGTAAAAAACGAACACTATCGTTTTTATGATAAATATAAGGAATAATTTTATTTGTACTACTTACTACTGGTAATGTATAAATATTACTAAGCAATTCACTTAACAAAGTCGGACTGTCTTCATATTCCAAACAATCTATAAGATAATCTGCAATACAAATTTCTTTCGTATTAATAGCAAGTTTCGTCATTAAATAATAAATATCTTTCTTCATAGATACCTTTTTTGCTTTGCTTAACTTCCCCTGTAAATAAGGAAAAATTAATAAGTCATTTAACGCTTTTGCTTCATCATACGCACGATGCCATATATCTGTCTCTTCATCAGCTATCCCCCTTAATAAATCATCTATACACCTTTCCATCTCCTTCTCTCCCGTCTAAATTAAATCTATCTCTTTGCATTCTATATACGAGAGATTACTATTTCAACAGAAAAAAGAGGATGTCATAGCATCCTCTCCTGCCCTACCCTATTCCACACAAGTAAACTGTGTCCAAGCTCCTACATAATCTAGTAAGAATAACTCTTCTTCTGCAATTGTACCGACAATATTTTTCCGTTCATCTATCGGCATTTCTTTTAGAATGATTTGAAGTTCACCTTTATACTTACCAAATGAGTTGTTTCCAATTACAACTTGCCCTCTTTCCTGTAATACACTTTCGCGCACTGGGAAGTCATAGTCTTTATACTTTTTACGTACTTCTGTAGAACGCACCATATATTCTGTTATGTCGCCGCGTCTTACATGTAATTCTTGCAGTGTCGCTTTCTTCTCTACTTCAGTCGCTTCGTCTACAAAATTTACCTTTAGCTGTAACATGTAACGATTTAAGTTTCCTAGTTTCTCTAACTCTTCTTCACTCGCATAGGCATTTCCGATAATAACGTCATCAATAAGCCCTGTCGCCCATAAGTGTTTCGCTTGTACTTCAATCGGCAAGTTACGATGCTCTTCTAGCGTACATAATCCGTCATTAATATCCCATGGACCGATGTTAGCTGCATGTGACGTAATAAATGCTGCCGTGCGAATACCGTGTTTTTTAAAGCGTTCACTACAGCGAATGAAATAATCATACGGAAGACCAGTGAATTTTTGCGGATAAAAGTTATGGCAACCAATTAAAGCTGGTTTATTTGCCTGATGCGAAAGGATATTTTCTAAGTATGCAATATCGTTACTTACGTTCAGTTCAATTTTTAAGCCGTACGGATTATTCGTCATTTTCGCTTCTGTTAAACCGTCGAAACCTAAATCTAAACGGATACCATCTGCACCTAACTCTGCAAAGAATGATAGATCGCTATAGCTAATACCAAGTTGATCAAATACCGCCGGAGCTACATCTAAAATAACTTCCATATTATTATCTTTTGCATGATTAATAATTTCTTTAAATTCAGCTACAATTTCTTCTTTCGGACGATTCACAGATAATAGACATGTGAATATTCTTGAAAAACCGTGGCGTGCCGCTGCCAAAATGTATGCCATATCTTTTTCTTTCGTTGAATGCTCTGGATAAAGTGAAATTCCTAATTTACGCTCCATGCTTTTGCATCTCCTTCACACGTTGTATTAATGCCATGCTCGTAAATCTATATTTTGCAGATAAACATGTTGCACATAAAATCGTTGGTACAATAATTACGTACGGTGATTGTAACCCTAACATTACATAAGCACCCATTGAACAACCGATAAATAAAACTGATATTAGTAGTAACACTAATAAAGATTTACTTTGTACCCATTTTGAATAATGTGCAATACACTGCCCCGCTACGAATGTAATTAAGATGATAATTGCTCCGAGCATTCTGTTTTCTCCTCTCCTGCTATTTGTTGTTTCTCATACATTTTGAAGAATGGATAGTAAATAACGAATGAGATAACAAAGTTAACAAGTACAAGTACACCAGCCATAATTGTCCAGTCCGTACTAATCACCGCTGCAATTGGCGCTAACATCGTAAATGGCAATTTCGCCATCATCAGCGGAATCATACCTGAAACAACTGCGAAATATGATACTGTCGTTGTCACTAACGGTGTAATAACGAAAGGAATAATTAAGATTGGGTTCATTACAATTGGTGCCCCGAAAATAATTGGTTCGTTAATATTGAATAAGCCTGGCACGAATGATAATCTACCTAACTCTTTTAAGAACTTAGATTTAGAGAACATAAACATAATAACTAAAGCTAACGTCGAGCCCGATCCACCGATCCATACGAACCATTGAATAAATTGCTCTGTAAATAAGTTTGGTAATTGATGTGCATTTCCTGTAGCTGTGAATACTTCCATATTTTCAAGAATTGCTGAATCCCACATCGGACGAATAATTGGTCCTAAAATCGCAGGGCCATGTATACCGAATGACCAGAAGAACACGATTAAGAATACTGTTAATAAACCGCCGAATAAATTATTTCCTACTAATACTGATTTTAGTGGTGCGATTAAATATGTGATTGTTGTATTTACATCAAATTTTAAACCGTAACGAATACCCCAGAATAAAAGAATAACGACTAAAGTTGGAATTAATGCTGCAAACGAATTTGAAACTGCTGGTGGTACACTGTCTGGTAATTTAATCGAGATATTATGCTTAATCATAAAGTGGTAAATTTCTACTGCAATTAATGCTGTAACGATTGCGCCGAATAAAGATGTTGCACTTAATGTTCCTACTGAAATGTATCTACCTGCATCAATAACACCTGGTACAGCTTTCGTAATTTGAATTGGTTCAACTGATGCTAGTAAAAAGGCGAGTACAGATAACAACCCTGCACTTAACTGATTGAGCTGATAAAAGTTTGCGAGTGAAGCTCCTACCCCAAATGCTGCGTATAACGCCATTAAACCTACTGTAAATCGGAACGGAATATCTAAAATATGGCGAAACGGTGCAATCCACTCCATATATGCATCAATTGGTAAATTTAAAAAGATAACGAAAAATGATCCGACAATCGTTAACGGTAATGTAGAAATAACCCCGTTTCGAATTGCTAATAAATGTCGTTGTCCTGCAATTTTTTGCGTTGTTGGCATAATCTTTTGTTCCATAAAACTCATAAACCCATTCATCAATAGCCCTCCTCTTCCTCTCTACTATAAAAGAATGAAATAAACTTTATAACATTATAATGTTTATATTTAAAAAGATATAATTATGCTAAAACTAATTGTTCCGCTTGCTTAAGCACTTTCAAACCATCACACATTCCATAATCTCGTTGGTCTATGATCGCAACTGGTATATTGTATGAATTTGCAAGAAACTCTACAGCTGGAAATAAATATTTCACCTGTGGGCCAATTAAAACGACATCGGCTTCCTTAATTTCAAGCTTCACTAGTTCTGAATCAACTGCCTTAATTTTATAATTCTTCCCCTGTTTCTTTGCCTCTTCTTGCATTTTTCTTACGACCATACTCGTTGACATACCTGCTGCACAACATAATAAAATGTACATCTTATACTGTCACTTTCTCTTCTACTCGTTTATGAAGAGCAATAAATTCTTCAGCCAGTTCTTTTACTGTAATTGCATTCATTAAATGATCTTGCGCATGCACTAACAGTAAACTGATTTCTGCATGATTTCCTCTTGCCTCTTCTTGAATTAAATCCGTTTGAATGCGATGAGCTGATGAAATTTCCTCACTAGCAAGTTTCATCTTTTCACTGGCATTCCCGAAATCTCCTTGTCTTGCAAAAGCAATTGCTTCAAGCGCCGCACTTCTCGCATTGCCACCATGTAAAATTAATGCAAATGGAGTTTGCATATCAGCCATTTTAAATTCCCCCAAGCTATATGTTTTCTATGTTTTTATCTTATTATGAAAACGCATACAATTAAACATAAAAAACTTCCGTTATGTAACGGAAGTTTTTATATACTTTTTCAAAATGATAATAAAATCTCTTGAAAATCTTCAATTAACTCGGTCTGAGTAAGTTTCTCTATCGTAGTTTGACTAGACATAATATCATATAAAAAATCATAAAGCCTTTGCAAATCTTCATTATTATTGCGCTTTACACTAAATAAAATAATTACTTGTACTTTTTTATCTCCCCAATCAACAGCCTTTTCAAGTGTGCAAAACATCAAAAAAGTTTCCTCACTTAATAACTGCATCGGATGCGGGATTGCAACTGAATTCCCAACCGCTGTCGGAGACGTATTTTCTCTTTCCATAACAGAAGCATAAAAGTTTTTTGGTACATAGCGTTTCTCAGCAGCTTTCTCACATAAAAACTGAATAACATCCTCTTTCGTAGAAGCACTATGATTTAAAAAGATTAAATCTTCCTTAATATAAGGCTGCACACTAGTATTCACATGCGTAAACAATCGCTGACCAATCGATTTAATCTCTTTATCATCAAATATTGAATTCACTTTTATAACTGGAACAGGCAAGCCACTCGGTATATGAATCGTACTAATAATACAATCTATTTTTTCTTTATAAAGATCTTCTACTTTCAATTGATAATAGCCTGTAATACCTACAATCTCTAATTTATCTCGGAACTGTGATAAAATTTTATATTTTAATAGTTGTGCACTCCCTTGACCAGTCGCACAAACTAATAAGCATCTTTTCTTTTGATTCTGCTCCTGCAAACGGCTCATCGCTCCGCCGAAGTGAATTGCAATATAACCAATTTCACTTTCAGGAATCGATTCACCCATATATTCACCAATGATATCTCCAACAAGAACCGCAACTTCAAAAGCATACGGATAATTCTTTTTCACTTCTGCCAAAAGAGGATTCCTCGTATTTAACTTATACTTCAAACGATTTAATAACGTTTTTAAATGAATACCAAATCCAAATAATAATTCTTCATCATAATAAAAAATAAGATTCCGTTCTTCCGCTACTTTAAAAAGAATATGTTGCATAAATGCATATATATCTTTCCCTAATAGCTCTTCTACATTTTCATAGCGACCTCTCGTTGTAACAGCAGTACTTAATAAATGCATCGTCACATATAATACTTCTTCTTCTGGAAATGAAAATTTTAACTCTTTCTCTAAATCTCCTAAAATCTGCTTCGCAATTGTATATTCTTTCTTTATTATAAGTTCTGATTGCTCCGCATGTAGTCCTTTCATATAATGTTGACTTTGACAACGCTTTAATGCAATTGCAATATGAATGACTAAATTATCAATTTCTATATCAGATAAATATATTGTTCCGCCTTCAATATACTTTAATATAATTGAACGAATGAGTGATATATGAGGTAGCGATAAATATGTCTCCGTCTGCTCAAATTGCTCATGAAACGGAGTATGGTCATAACGCGGGAAACCATATTGTGATAAACAAGAACGAATATTAAATTCCTCTCCAACAATACGTATACCATAATACGGTCTCTTCTCAATTTGTAATTTATAGCGACCACATATATCTGTAACATCTTTCATAATTAAATTGACCGTTGATTTGCTCACATACATCTCTTCCGCTAATTCTGAAAGCTTCACATATTCCTCTGTCATTAAAACACGCTGCAGAATGTACGCTATTCTTTCTTCATAAGAAGTTGGGATCTTTTCCGTCTGTTTTTGAAATAGACTCACACAAAAGTCTTCAAATTTCTTCTTTTGTATAATTTCTAATTCGTACCCATTCCCTCTTTGCGATTCGATTTTCGCTCCGTTTTCTTCCAATATATCATTTAATAATTTTATATCCTTTTGAATCGTCTTCGTTGATACATGTAAACGGCCCGCTAAAAAAGCTCGATTTAACATCGATTTCTCTTCTAAAAATTCCTCTAAAATAGAAATTAATCGCTGATGCACCTTTGTCATAGCTCTTCCTCTCGCTCTTTATATATAAAGGGGGAAACGCTGCTGAAATCAGTAGTTTTTCCCCTTTATATTCTCTCTATTTCTTTAATGTGAATCCGAATTTATCCCATGCTTGTAAATAGTCTAGTAAGAAAATCTCTTCTTCTACAATTCGACCAACTACATTTGTTTTTCCTGTATTCACCATATCTTTTAATGCAATTTGTAATTCACCTTTATACTGGCCATATTGCTCATTGTCAATTAATAAATCTCCACGCTTAATTTCGCGCGTATTATGAGGGTTAAACTCTTCTTTTTTATATTTCACACGACTTTGTGTAGAACGAATCATATATTCAGATACATCTCCTCGATAAAAATGTGGTTCGTCTAATACGATAATTCTTTCTAGTTCTGTCGTTGTATCATATAGTTCTATATCAAATGCTTGTTTTTCTTTATTTAATGCACCTAGTGCTTGTAATTCTTCTTCTGACGCATATGCGTTTGCAATAATAACATCATCAATTAATTCCGTCGCGAATAAATGCTTCGCCTGTGTTGTCATCGGTAATTCACGATGCTGCTCTAATGTACATAACCCTTCTGTTACTGGCCAAGGTCCGTATGTTGCATCAAATGATGAAATAAAAGCAGCCGTTCTCATACCGTAATCTTTAAATTGTTTCGAGCATTTAATGAAATGATCGTATGATAACCCTGAATAACGATGCGGATAAAAATTATGACAACCAATTAAATTTTCACGATTTGGTCTATGACTCATAATGTTATCTACATACTTCGTACCATTACTCATATTAATCTCAATTTTCAAACCATATGCATTATAAGTCATAATTGATTCTTCTAATCCTGAGAAACCGACATCTAAACGAATACCGTACGCACCTAATTCATGGAAGAATGATAAATCATTATACGAAATACCTAATTGTTCAAAAACAGATGGACTAATATCAACTAATACTTGGAACCCTAATGCATTCGCATGAGAGATCGTTTCTTTAAATTCTTCTATAATTTTCTCCTTTTCTCCATCCACAGATAATAAACATGTGAACACACGTGTAAATCCATATTTACTTGCTAATGTTAAATACTCCTTATCTTTCTCTACTGTTGAATGTTCTGGATAAATAGAAATACCTAATCGTCTCATATGTACACGCCTCTTTCTTCATCATATTGTAAACCTTTTCAAATATATGTAGTGAAAAAGTATATATCCCCTTCTTGTTCACTACTCTTTTGAATCCGCTTTCTTTAAAGAAAAAATAATTTCTATCATTCTTAACACCTACAAGTCTATACATCTATACTTTACATCTTTTTTTCATAGTTGTGTAGCTTTTACACAAATTTGTCAGTTTTTCATCTTAAAAATTGTTATCCGTTTTCAAGACACCTTCCTTGACTGTTTCATTGGCCAATACATATACTCGAAAGAAAAGAGATAAAGTGAAACTTTAATCAGTGAGGGGGGGTTCATCCCCCACTGATTATTAGTTGAACCAATCGGGCATTTACGGGCAGTTGATCTCCCACCTAACTTCTTTGCTCCAGTCCGATTTTGAGGTGGGAGTTTTACTGCCCGTTAATAGCGGGAAAATTTTATATAGGGGATGAATATATGGGAGAAGCAATACTCGTAAAACGAGAGCCGTTATGGACAAAAGAGTTTGTTGCTTTAATTTTTGCAAACTTATGTATGTTTTTAGGGTTTCAAATGTTAATTCCAACCTTACCTGTTTATGTGAAAGAAATTGGTGGCACAAGTTCCAATATCGGATTTGTTGTCGGCATGTTTACCGTTGCGGCACTTTTTGTTAGACCGCTAACTGGGAACGCCTTGCAAAAATTTAATAAAAAAATCATTTTAATGATCGGTACTGCTATTTGTTTACTCGCTATGGGCAGTTACCTTTTCGCCTCAACAATCTTTCTCTTGCTTGCTGTTCGTATTTTACACGGAGCTGGTTTCGGTATTACAACGACTACATATGGAACTGTCGTTTCTGATTTAATTCCCTCAGCTCGCCGCGGAGAAGGCATGGGATATTTTGGCCTTTCTGGAACAATTGCAATGGCCCTCGGTCCACTTATCGGACTATGGCTTATGCAAACATATAATTTCACAATTCTTTTTTTATGTGCATTATCGTGCACAATTGTTTCATTAATATTAACGAAGCTACTTCAAATCCAAAAAACGAAACAGCCGCCACAACAATCATCTAGTACTTTTCTCGATGGATTTATTGAGCGTAAAGCTTTACTTCCTTCATTATTAATATTATGTATTACATTAATGTACGGAGGAATCGGAAGTTTTATCACACTATTTGCTACAGAAGTCGGCATAGCTGATATTAGTCTCTTCTTTTTATGTAACGCACTAGCAATCGCTGTGACTCGTCCATTCTCTGGAAAGCTATATGATGCGAAAGGGCATACATTCGTCATCATTCCGGGAGTTATTATAACGTTTACAGGCATTATTTTATTGTCGTATACGACGACAATTCCGAGCTTAATTATTGCTGCAGCATGTTACGGAAGTGGTTTTGGAGCGATCCAACCTGCACTACAAGCATGGATGATTGACCGCGTAGCACCCCATCGACGCGGCGTAGCAACTGCTACATTTTTCTCCGCATTTGACCTTGGAATAGGCGCTGGAGCAATTATATTTGGATTTATTGCTCACTTTACAAACTATGCAACTGTATATCGTTACTCCTCTCTATTACTTATTGCTTTTCTCTTCATTTACATTACAAGCATAAGAAAACAAAAGCATGGCGATAAAAACACGGAAAAAGCTGCTGGATAATTCAGTGGCTTTTTTATCGTGTTAAAAAAATTGTTTTTCCTCGCTTTGCTATTATAAAACTACATGCATTTTCCTACATATTTTTTTAACTTTCCTCAAAAAATATACGATGAACTCGCAGACGCTTTCCTTGATATTCGACTGAACAATATTATTCTAAAAAGTGTGATTTCTTTACAAAATTAAGATTTAAATAAGATGTAAACCAATAAAATACAGCTGTTTCTTTAAGGGATTGTAAACTTTTCTTCTCTTTGTAAATTTAGTGTAAATTTTACTAGCAAACCGTTTACAGTAACTCAAGGTTCAGTTAATAATTACATCGTACATGAAATTTAAGGAGTGGAATGCGTGGAATATAATGTTCAAGATATGATCTTCCAGTTCATTGGTGGATTAGGTATTTTCTTATTCGGGATTAAATACATGGGCGATGGACTGCAACAAGCAGCTGGAGATCGTCTTCGCGATATTCTAGATCGCTTTACAACAAACCCACTAATGGGTGTACTAGCTGGTATGTTAGTTACTGTATTAATCCAATCCAGTTCAGGAACAACCGCTTTAACAGTCGGACTTGTAAGTGCCGGATTTATGACATTAAGACAAGCAATCGGTGTTATTATGGGTGCAAACATCGGTACGACGGTTACTGCATTTATTATCGGAATTAAAATCGGAGAATATGCTCTTCCAATTATGGCAGTTGGAGCAATCTTACTATTCTTCTTTAAAAATAAAAAAGTACATTCTTTAGGTCAAGTTATATTCGGTTTTGGTATGTTATTCTTCGGTTTAGAATTAATGAGCACAGGCATGAAACCTCTTCGCTCTTTAGAATCATTCCAAGAATTAACAGTTAGCATGAGTGATAATCCAATTTTAGGTATTGTTGTTGGTACAGTCTTTACTTTAATTGTACAAAGTTCAAGTGCAACAATCGGTATTTTACAAGAACTATTCGGTCAAGGTGCAATCGATTTACAAGCTGCCCTTCCTGTATTGTTTGGTGATAACATCGGTACAACAATTACAGCTGTATTAGCAGCAATCGGTACTTCAATTGCTGCAAGACGCGCAGCATTAGTTCACGTTATCTTTAATATCGTCGGTACAATCATCTTTACAATTTTATTAATACCTTTTACAAATTTAATTCTATACTTCCAAACGTCATTAAACTTGAATCCAGAAATGACAATTGCATTTGCACATGGAACGTTTAACGTAACGAATACTATTATTCAATTTCCGTTTATTGCAGTATTAGCATGGATTGTAACAAAAATTATTCGCGGGGAAGATGCAGCTATTGACTTCAAACCGCAACATTTAAATCCAATCTTTATTGAACAATCTCCTGCTATCGCATTAACAGAAGCACAAAAAGAGATTATTCGTATGGCTGAGTTTTCATTACATGGATTAAAAGAAGCAAACCAATTTTTGAACACACAAGATAAAAAACACGCTGACATGGCTACTCAATTAGAAGGAGCTATTAACAATTTAGATAAAAAAATTACCGAGTATTTAGTTTTACTATCAGAAAAGCCACTTTCACCTACGGATTCTGAAAAACATTCCGTTTTAGCAGGTGTTGTTGGAGATATTGAACGTGTCGGTGATCATGTAGAAAACCTTGTAGAACTTGTAGATTTCCAAATTTCAAACCGTGTTTCACTATCAGATGAAGCATTAGCTGAATTAAACGAAATGCTAGAATTAACTATTTCAACACTGCAAGACTCAGTTGAAGCTTTAACAAACTTCGATACTGAACTAGCTCAAACTGTTATTGCAAAAGAACGTAAAATCGATCAAATGGAACGTGTTCTTCGTAAACGTCACGTATTACGTCTGAACGAACGTAGCTGTTCAGGTGATGCAAGTATCATCTTCGTTGATATGGTAAGTAACTTAGAGCGCATTGGTGATCATGCTGTAAATATTGCTGATGGTGTTTTAGGTGAACAAGGTAAAATCAATTTAAAACAATCATTATGATAAGAAAGAGACGCTAACTTAAGCGTCTCTTTTTTCATTATATTTTAACAACTGTTCTTCCTTTTAACTTTCCTTGCAATATAAGTACAAACTTCTTCTCTAGTTCTTCTAATGTACATTCCTCTGTATAAGATAGTAACTCTTTATTTCCCCATTCATTCGCTAAAAGCGTCCACACATCACTTCTCACATCTGCTGGACATTGCACAGAATCTATCCCTAAAAGGCTTATGCCTCGTAAAATAAACGGATATACCGTTGTTTGTAATTGCTGACCTGCCACATTACCGCATGTCGTTACACAACCACCATACTTTACTGTTTTTAAAGCTGTTTCTAACATACGTCCACCTACAGTATCGATAACCCCCGCGTATATCCCTTTTAACATTGGTCTTCCTGATTCATCATTCAATTCCACGCGATGAATCACTTTTTTCGCGCCTAGACGTAGTAGCATATCTTCCTCTTCCATTTTCCCTGTCGCTCCTACTACGTTAAACCCTAACTTACTTAATATACTAACAGCTACACTCCCTACGCCGCCTGTAGCACCCGTTACTAAAACATCCCCCATACTAGGGGTTATACCTGCTCTCATAAGCTTATATACTGATAAAGCCGCTGTAAAACCTGCTGTTCCGTACATCATACTTTCCTTTAATGACATTCCCTCTGGTAAAGGGACAATCCAAGATGATGGCACGCGAATATACTCTCCGAAACCACCAGAAGTATTCATTCCTAAATCATATCCCGTTACAATGACTTGATCTCCTGCCTTAATGGTAGCATCTTTACTACTTATAACCACTCCTGCTGCATCAATTCCTGGCGTATGAGGATATGTTCTCGTAACACCTTTATTACCAGTAGCTGAAAGAGCATCTTTATAATTTAATGAAGAATAATGAACTTGTATGAATACGTCTCCCTCAGGTAAACTACTTACTTCTCTCTCAACAACTTTTCTTACAAACTGATGATTTTCCTTTTCGTTCACAATGATTGCTCGGAATGATGTATGATTCATTATGCTCTCTCCTTTATCCGTCAAATTCTTCTTTATTATATAGAAGAAATAAGTAAGCTTACTCATTTCTTCTTGGCTATATTTCAACAAATCTTACTTCCCTATCACTTTCTCATAATATATATTTTCATTTCTACTAAAAGCCCTTATACTTATTCTACATCTAAAAAATAACATATAGAAAATCTGACTTTTTATAAATAAATTGAATTTTTACGAAATGTAAATGATTTGTAATGTTTTTTTTCGCTAAATTTCATTATAATAAGTGGATATGAGTGTCGTATTTCAATCCAAATGAAGGAGTACAGGAAATGGAGCAAAACCCATCTTTGCAAGAAAATACACGCAATAAACCGAAAAAAAATAAGAAAAAAATAAAAATTATTATAAGCGCTATACTATTCGTTTTATTAATAGGCGGCGGTTATACTTGGTTTTTAGTAAATAAAGCATCTTCTGCTGTTCGAAATGCCGCACACGATTTAGCACGCGGTGATAAATCTGATTTACGAGATAAAGCTGTAAAACCTATTACAAACAATGTCTCTGTTTTAATAATGGGTGTTGATGAAAGCGATGTCCGTGGAAAAGAATATGGTGAAGCTATAAGAACAGACGCGCTTTTACTTGCAACATTTAATAAAGATAGCAAAACTGTTAAACTATTAAGTATCCCACGTGACACATATACTTATATTCCAATAGAAAAGAAAAAAGATAAAATTACACACGCTCATGCATTCGGTTCTGCTAAAAATGGAAAAAATGGTGGACCACAAGCAAGCATTGATGCAGTTGAAAAATTAATGAATGTTCCTGTTGATTATTTTGTGAAATTTAACTTTAAATCATTTATAAAAATCGTCGATGACTTGGGCGGTGTTGAAGTTGATGTACCAGTTGAATTTACTGAGCAAGATAGCAATGATAATGCTGAGGCAATTCACCTAGAAAAAGGTGTTCAAAAGTTAAATGGCGAAGAAGCTCTTGCTCTTGCTAGAACAAGACACATCGATAGTGATGCAATGCGTGGACAACGTCAACAACTCGTTATCGAGGCTATTTTAAAGAAACTAACAAGTGTTGGTTCTGTAACAAAAGTTGGCAGCATCATTGATGATATTAACGGACAATTCGTTACAAACTTAACATTTGATGATATGCTTTCATTCTATAAATATGGATCGGATTCGGAAATTGAGAAATTACAAATCCAAGGTGATGATTGCTATATGGCAAAAGGTGACGATACTTGTAGCAAATCTGCTGGTGGTGGTCGAACTTACTATTACAATCCAGATAAAAAAGAATTAGCTAATGTTACAAATGAACTTCGTACTCATCTTGGACTACCTGCATATACAAAGTCTGACTCAGACTCTGATTCGAAAAAGACAAAAGAATCTAAGTCTGAAAATAAGAACGAGCACAAATCAAGCAAAAATGAAAATAGTAGTGAAGGTACAGAAACATCGTCTAATGACAATGAATAATATAGAAGCGGTTCTCTATGGAGGTAGAGAACCGCTTCTTTTATTCTTCCAAATACAAAAATCAGAACTTTCTAACTATCTTTTTTAATATTTTTAAATTATAATAAATAGTAGCAATCTATTCCAATTATCAGGGGGCTCATACATATGAAAGCTGCAGTAAAACATAACATCTCAGATTTTAAAGACTACTTAAAATCCAACGATATATACATGGAAGAAAATATAGATGAAAATGATGGCTCTGTTCATTTTTCAGTAGGATTAGAGACTGAAGCTGGCGCAAAAATTCAACTTATCGCTGCTTTCCAAAACGAACATCCTACGGTGGATATATACTGCTTCAATGTTGCTCACGTGCCTGATGCAACATCAACAAATGATATTTTACATGTCATCAATGAATTAAATACATCTTATCGCTTTGCAAAATTCACATTAAACAAGCAAAATGCAATTGATATTTCAACATCTCTTGCATTCTCAGAACCAAATTTTAATCCAGCACTTGTCTTTGAACATACAAGAATGCTATATAAATTAGCAAATGACGAGTATAAAAACTTAATGAAAGTTATTTGGGCATAAATTAAAACTATAATCCGTGGGGTTTACGGGTAATAAATAAAAGGATGGGCTGTAAGCAGCACCATCCTTTTATTTTGATAGCATATCGACCCACATTTTAACAGCGGTGCCTACAATTAAAATCGATAACATATATTGTAGTGCTTTTTGATTTATCCTCTTCCCGACTCGTGCTCCAAGTGGCGCAGCAAATATACTTGCAACCGCAATAATTAGAGCTGGAATCACAACTACTTGTCCAGTAATCATTTTTCCAGTCGTAATCCCTACTGAAGAAATAAACGTAATAGCGATAGATGTTGCTATCGTCATGCGCAATGGTAATTTTAAAATAACTAGCATAATAGGAACTAAAAGAAATGCACCGCCAGCTCCAATAATGCCCGAAACACCTCCTACAATAAACGCTAACACACTTGCTAACCATTTATTATAATTAATTGCTCCGCTATTATTTTTCTTCGGTACAAACATCATCATAGCTGCAATGGTCGCTAATACTGTATAAACAACATTTACAGCATGTTCATCTAATAGATTTGCACTAAAACTTCCTATAAAACTTCCTATTAATATACTAGCTCCCATATACACAACTAACGTTTTATTCATATCAGTACTTTTCCGATATGCCCACGCACCTGCAAAAGTTGCAAAGAATACTTGTACCGCTGTAATACCGCTCACTTCATGAGACGTATAGCCAGTAAATCCTAACAGTACTGGAATGTATAAAATCATTGGATAGTTAATAATCGCACCGCCAATTCCAACCATTCCTGATATAAACGATCCTATAAACCCAATTATAAAAAGTAATAATACTAAACTCACCTTACATCCCCCTCCTTCTAAAAAGAAGGTGATTTAAATGAATAAGTTCACATTCCCATCCGAAGCATCTGCTAAATATGCCCCTACACCTGCAAACTCTACCCCTTCCATAATCTCTTCCTCTTTTAACCCTAATAAATCTACTGTCATTTGACAAGCTACAAGTTTAATCCCCTGTTCCTTTGCCAAATCAATTAAATCTGGCAAAGGCATTGCATTATGTTTTTTCATAATGCCTTTAATCATCTTTGGTCCCATACCAGCAAAATTCATTTTAGATAACCCCATCTTATCAGCACCGCGTGGCATCATTTTTCCAAATACTTTTTCTATAAATGTTTTCTTTACATTCACATGTTCATCTTTCCTTAAAGCATTTAATCCCCAGAAAGTATGAAAAATAGTTACCTCTTGATCATACGCCGCTGCACCATTTGCAATAATATAAGCAGCCATTGCTTTATCGTAATCTCCGCTAAATAACACGATTGTCGTTTTCTTCTGTTGTTCCATATTGTTCCTCCTCCAATTACCTATAGGGGTATTTTTTTATTTATAAAAAATTGTTTCTCCCTATTCTACTTTTCCTTCCCAAGCTAACATACCGCCTACCATATTGATTACTCGAAAACCGTAACTTTCTAAAAATTGAACAGCTCTTGCACTTCTCCCGCCTGAACGACAAACGATAATATATTCCTGATTTTTATTTAATTCATGCATACGAAACTCTAATAGTCCTAGTGGAATATTACATGCTTCTGGAATTTTCCCTTCAGCTACTTCTTCTACTTCACGTACGTCCACAATATTTACCACTTCTTTACGCAACAATTTTTCTTCTAATTCTTTTGTAGTCATTTCTTTCATTTTAAAGTCCCTCCTCACAAACTATTCATACCACCTGAAACGTTTATTACTTGCTGAAACCCTAGTTTTTTCAATATCTTTGCTGCTTGCTTACTTCTCATTCCACTTTGGCAAATAACGATTACTTCCTTATTCTTATCTAATTGATTCGCCTTGCTTGCTAGATCATTTAGGGGGATATTTTGAAAGCCTTCCATATGATTCCCTCTATATTCACCTACTGTACGGACATCAATAAAATACTTCCCCTTTTTTCCCACTATACTTTTCAATTCTTTGCCATTTATATTTTGAACACCTTTCACTGGTAAAAATCGTGAAATAACAAACCATGCAGCAAGTATAATGAAAAGCGTACTTAATATTGTGTTCATATAACCAACCTCTCTATATTTACAAAACTATTGCTTCACTACGCCTTCTTAATCCAAAACTTCAGCACATCAGCTTCTTCTACATGCTTTACGATGTCATGACCAGTTTTATTTGCCCACGCTGGAATATCTTTCACTGATCCTTTATCCGTTACCTGTATTTCTAACACTTCTCCAGTTTGTAAAGTATCCATCGCTTTCTTCGTTCTTACAATCGGCATTGGACATGCTAATCCTTTTGCATCTAATACTTGTTTTACATTCATCATCTATTCCTCCATGTTTTATTTATTTTATTATTCATGAACTGCACAACGATTTGGACCAATCTCCATTTCACGTTCTTCCTCTGCACTCGGATGAATTTTACCCATATTCGTTTGACGAATTTCTTCGTAAGCATTTGGCTGAGGTGGTAAATTCTCCGTTACAACTTTACGAAACTCTCCCTCATCCTCAATATTTAATCCTGCATTATACGCAAATAAATCTTTTAATTTAGCACTAACAATACCACTCTCGTCCATTTCACTTATTTTTGAATAATGAGCCGGTAACACAACTAAGTTTTGAGATAGTTCTTTATATCGGCTATACAAAGTAGTACGTAAATCACTTACCCAATCTTCAGCTTTCCCAGCAAGGTCTGGACGTCCAATTGAATCTACAAATAAAATATCACCTGATAATAAATAGGAATCATCTACAATAAATGACGTACTCCCAATCGTATGCCCCGGTGAGTATAATGCGTCAATTTCAATTTTAGTACCCCCCACCGTAATAACAGATCCTTCAACAAGCGGTTTATATGAGAACACAACTTCCTCTGCATCTTTTGGCGGCAACCAATACGTACCACCTACTTTTTCCGCTAACTTACGTCCGCCAGAAATATGGTCTGCATGTAAATGTGTATCCATTACATTCGTAATCGTAACGCCATGCTCTTTCGCAAACTCTTCGTATGCTTCAACTGTTCTTACTGCATCAATAACTGCTGCTTCACCGTTTGAAATAACCATATATGATAAGCAACCTTTTCCAAGACGGTTAAACTGATACATAATTCCGCCATCTTTTAAATCTCCCACTTTTATAGGCTTTACATATTCACTCCAAGCCTTCATACCACCAGATAAATAATAAATATTTTCTAATCCAGCCTCTGTTAATTGCTCTGCCACAAATATAGAAGATCCTTCTTTTGCACATACTACTAAAACATCTTTATCTTTAGGTAGTTCACCGATAATATGATCTACCCCCTCTAATAAATCAAAGTACGGTACATTTATTGAAGTAACTTCTTTTCCTTCAATTTTCCAATCTTCATAATCCGTCTCATTACGAACATCTAAAATAAACAACTCCCCGAATAAAACTTTCTCTGCAACATCTTTTGCTTGTAATGCTTTAACACTCATCTAATTACCCCCATAGGTATGTTTTTGTTTAAAAAATTTTATCCCGCTTTAATGGGCAGTAAGACCCCACTGATTAAAGTTTCACTTTATTTTTCCACATTCCCTTGCCACTCTAACATGCCTGGAATGACATTTTTCACATTTGCATAACCTTTCTCTTTCAACATGTGGCAAGCTACATCACTACGGTTGCCAGTTCGGCAAACAACATAAATTTGCTTCGTTTGATCTAACACTGCACTGTCTAATTCTCCTAACGGTATGGAAACAGCCGATGGAATATGACCAAAAGCGAATTCCGCCGCTTCACGAACATCTACTACAATACACTCTTCACCACTTAATACTATCTCTTCCACTTCCGAATTCGTAATTGTATGAGGATATTTCACTATTTCATTCATTTCATGCTCATTTGCTTTTCTAACGTAATGCATCAATACATCACCTTCATGTTTCGTCCCGATATATTGATGACCTACTTTACTCGCCCAACTTTGTATATCCACAATAGACCCTTTATCTGTTGCCTGAACCTCAATCACTTGCCCTGACGTCAATCCTTCCATCGCCTTCTTCGTCTTTACAATCGGCATCGGACAAGCCAAACCTTTACAATCTAGATTCATATCCACTTTTATACTCATAGTCGATTCCTCCATAATTCACATACATATACCCGTACTGGTATATTAAAGTGTTTTTGAAAATCTGTCAACAATTATGTTTGACAGATTATCGGCTTTTTACAAGTAATTGAACAGCTTCTTTAATTAATTCTTCATTTGAACCATTACCGCTTTCAAACTGCTCACGCAAACATTGCTCTAAATTTGTCCCAACAACAAGTCCAATTGTACGATCAAGTGCAGAACGAGATGCCGTTAACTGTGTAATAACCTCTCGGCAATCTTTTCCTTCTTCCATCATACGAAGCACACCGCGAACTTGCCCTTCAATACGTTTTAATCTATTTTTCATGTCTTGATTATATTCCATTGTATAATCACCTCATTACCATTATGTCACTATTTATAACCTATGACAATATATTATACCCTATAGGGTATTTTGTAAACCCTATTTTTAATTTTCACCTTATATGTTCACAAAACAAAAAGTAAAACCTTAATCTATAGGTTTTCATCTTCCACTAAATCTTGAAGTAGAAAATGAAAAATATCAATATACAACACGTTCTGGCAATACTGTCCCATACAATTTAAAACCACCATCTACATTCTTTACCTTATATCCTTTTTCCATTAACATACGCGCTGCAACATACCCTCTCATACCAAGTTGACAAGTGATATATATTTCTTTGTCCATTGGCACTTCATCCAATCGATCACGTAATTCATCTAATGGAATATTAATAGTGCCTTTAATCATTCCCTGTTTTAGTTCATTAGGCTCTCGAACATCAATAAGGTACCCACCATTTTCAACAATGTGATCTATTTCATGCCATTGCACTGTGTCCACAAAACCATCTACTATATTACTTGCAGCATACCCCACCATGTTTACTGGATCTTTTGCAGAAGAATACGGCGGGGCATATGATAATTCTAAATCCGGTAAATCGATTACTGTTAAGTTTGCCTTCATTGCCGTCGCGATAACATCTATACGCTTATCTACCCCGTCACGTCCTAAAGCCTGTGCTCCGTAAATCTTTCCGCTATCTTTATTAAAAATTAATTTTATTAGCACTGGCGTAGCATTTGGATAGTATCCTGCATGAGAATTTGCCTGTACATGTACTACCTCATAGGGTATATTTAATCGTTTTAATATTTTCTCATTTACTCCAGTCGAAGCAACTGTTAAATCAAAAACTTTAGCCACAGAAGTTCCCATCGTACCTTTATATAAAGAATCTGTATGACCATGAATAATATCTGCTAACATGCGACCTTGACGATTAGCTGGCCAAGCTAAAGGAATCATCGTTTCTGTTTCTATAACAAAATCTTTCACTTCAATCGCATCACCAATTGCATATACATATGGGTCAGATGTTTGAAATTTCTCATTTACCTTTATCGTTCCTCTAACTCCTAATGCTAATCCTGCATCTTTCGCTAAACTACTCTCTGGTTGTACACCAATTGCTAAAATAATCATATCTGTTTTTATAACTGAGCCACTTTTTAAACGTACAACAGTCCCATTCTCCTCTAACGCATCTACACCATCTTCAAAAACAAGCTCAACATTGTGCACCTTCATATGCTCATGTACATATGCCGCCATTTCGTAATCAATTGGTGGCATCACTTGATTTGCCATCTCTACAAGAGTAACCTCAATCCCGCGTTCTCTTAAATTCTCAACCATTTCCACTCCAATAAATCCTCCACCAATAACCGTCGCATGACGTGGTTTCTTCTCATCAATATACGCTTTTATACGATCTGTATCAGGTACATTTCGTAACGTAAACAACGCCTTCGCTTCTTCAATGCCCGGAATAGGTGGAACAATTGGTTTCGCCCCTGGTGAAAGAATCAAAACATCATATTCCTCGTTATATGTTTCATTTGTAGTTACATTCTTTATGGTAATTGTTTTCTCTTCTTTATTAACCTTTACCACTTCACTCAATACACGTATATCTAAATTAAAACGCTTTGACATCCTTTCAACAGTTTGTACTAATAACTTTTGTCTTTCTGTAATGACACCGCCAATATAATATGGCAATCCACAGTTTGCAAATGAAATGTATTCACCGCGCTCAACCATAATAATTTCATCTTCCTCACTTAAACGACGAAGCCTTGCAGCTACTGATGCCCCGCCTGCAACTCCGCCTACTACAACTATTTTTCTGAACATATTTCAAACCTCCATCTTATTGATTATTTAATTTTCTAACACATCACAAATAACCTATACCTGTATGGGTATATAATAGAATATAAAAAAACTAATTTCAATATATATGGCTTTCTTTCACAAATTTGAAACAAATAAAGTAAAACTTTAATCAGCCCTCACCAATCGGGCTTTTACGGACAGTTGATCCCCCACCTAACTTCTTTGCTTCCGCTGAATTTTGAGGTGGGGGTCTTACTGCCCGGCAAATAGCCAGATAAAAAAGAACTTAGATATCTCCAAGTTCTTTTACGTATAGTTCTATAACTTTCTGTACGATTAAACCAATGTATAAATACGTGTTTTTAATAACTGAAATACACCTGTATTTAAATTTTCAAAATCAATAGCTTCTTCACATAAAGTTAGATCCATTCCACGTAAAATTTTTTAATGCCACAACCTAAGAAAACAAATCCCAATGGATTCGTTTTCTACAATGATATGTTTATTTTTTTCGTTTCATCTCTGTCATTAATCATAACCATCTGCGTCTCGTTATTTGGCAAAAAGACGATATATTTTCCCGTTCTCACATTCCTCCAAATAACTTTTCCTTCTTCGTTTGTTCTCCCTATTGAGATCCCAATTTCTTTACTGGGTTCAGGTGACTCGTCTTTCATAAGTATAATTTCAAAATCTTTTATTGGCTGCTTTTCTTTATTTTTCACGTGAAAAGTTATAGAATTAACAACCTTACTAAACTTCTTTTCATTATTTGCTATAGAACTAGACATTATGATTATGACCAATACACAACATAAAATCCATATAAACTTATTATATTTATTCAGACCATTTTTTAAGATTATTAAAAACATCATCTGTCACCCGATTTCCAGAATTCCAAGAATTCCTTCCTACTGTATGGGTAGCTATTATTGTTACACCCGTACGAGAATAGTCATGATATACAGGTGCTCCACTTTGACATCCATAAGTGTCCATCTTATATGTTAACACTCTAGGACTAGTGCCTTCAATTGGTCCATAATCTTTCCACATAGTATATTTTTCATTTCCTACTTTATCACATGGATACCCTGGAACTACTGCAAGTAACCCCTTTGGAGACTCTACATTAGTAGTTCTATACCCTAACCAACCTGTATAATCTCCAGGAGATCCATTTAATTTAATGGCTCCATAATCAAATTCCGAATCTCCATCATCAGTCCATCCACTTACTGAATAAAGCTTTGTCCAACTATAAGGCAAATATGGTGCTTGGTTTCCATTTCTACCAGGAGTCACAATAACATTTTTTGCCCATCCACCAAGCTTTTTATTGTAAACACAGTGCCCAGCTGTAAATACTGTATCTTTACTAATTAGCGCTCCTGTACACCCATAAACCTCTTGTCCATTAAATTGAATTACTAAGTGTACTATAGCCCTATAAGGATACAAAGTTGTATCAGTAACTCTAATTCGATCATCTCTTCCTATTATAGAATGTGTAAGGATATTAGATGGATAATTAAAATTACTGTCTCTTAATAAGTATCCCCAATCTTCCCCACCATGTTTACGCCCTTCAAATGAAGGTGAAACAAGATCTTCTCCCCTTCGATCATTACTATACAAAGATTGTTCTTGAAAAAGTACACGTTCTCCCTCATTGGAAACTGATGTCCACGGTACATCTTCTGCATACACCTTCTGATTCACCAAAAATACTATACAACAAAAAATAAAAAGAACACCAAAACTATAAAGAGCCAACCTACATCTTATAGAAATAAAGCTATACAACATAACTTACCTCCTATACAAATGATAGCGAACAATTGAATATCCCTTTATAAATTCTAGTTTTTCTTTTTTCAGAAGTCAACGTAATTAATAATGATAATCATTATTAATTACGTTGACTTAACAAAATCAAACAATGAGTCATATTCTTTACTCTGCGTTCAAAAATCTGTCTCATTAAAGGTTCACTTTATTACATAAACCCGTAACCTTCTTCACAATCAGCTCTGCAGTATTTTCCTCCAGTGGCATCAATAAATTCGTAACCGGTCCATACACTATAGGGCTTAATTCCACTTCATATCCACCATATGCGAATTCTTCTTTCGTTGGTAAGTAACCAATATATCCGTTCGTATATCCACCAAAGAAAGCTAGTTCATTTTGAAGACGCTCTTTCACCTTTAATGCCGTTTCCGAAAAAGGTTCCATCGGTATACCTGAGAACATACCATCATTAACTTGAAACATTTGCACTTCTAAATCAATACTTAATTGCCGAATACCTTGCTTATATTTTTCTAAAACGATAGTAAGCCATTCATCCGTATTCACGCCCCACTGTTTCTCTGCTAATTGAGCCATGCTTCGTATCTCATTTATTCCAGGAATATCTTTCAACTTCATTTGCATCGTACTCGAAACTGTTCTTAAATTTACAATTGGGCTGTATGTAACTGTTGGCAACATCGTTAATACATGCCCACTAAGTGTGTAAGCCATTTTCTTTAATGCTTCCCTTGAACCGCGATATTTCGCATTTACATTACCAGCAGCTCCTTGCACAATAATAACAGGACAGTTTACGATCCTCTCAAGAACCTCCCTCGTCATTCCAGGATAATCCGCTGATAATACATCGCTATCACCTTTTAAAACATTCGGATGCGCAGTACAAAATACTACAATACCAGATAGCTCCTTCGTTTCAGCATTTCTTATTGCTAACATCCCAATTCTTTTATCTACAACGCCCTCTATATTTGTTCCCATCTTTGCTCTTCCATCAGATGTTCTCTCTCTTCGATTTATCCCAATATCACCTTTCGTAACACCCCAGCCAACTTCACATCGCTTCAAGTTGTTATTCGCAGTAACCGCACCGTGCACTACATTATTTACTAAAATCATTTTATACGACTGCACTAGCCGATCATCACCGACTGTCTCTGGACCGGAATGTGTATGTGTATAAACAACTGTTATTCGCTCAAATGGTACGTGAAGCCTACTTGCTACTCGCTCACGAATCATATTCGTATCTTCTACTAACATCCCGATATTATCAATACTTATAAACACAGTTTTCATTTCATCTTTTTCAAATACAAAAACTGTCCCATAAATACGCTCTTCAATATTATTTATCCCTGTCTCTCTATGATATCCGACAAAATCAATACCGACAGGTGGCGTAATATCTACCTTGCATACCCCTATTTTGCTCATTTGAATCGCTCCATTTCTCTATGTAACTCCCTTTTTTCAAGAATAGCATATTTTACCTTGTTCCAAATAAAAAAAGAACAGACATAGCATTCTATGTCCGTTCTTTCCATCACACATACTTCCGATGCACCATCTTCCCATCATAAGAAAACACAACGCCCTTACTCTCCACAATCGACTCCATATGCACTGTTCTTCCCCACAGCTGATGAAGGTATGGTAATACCTTTTCTAAGTATTTTAAATCAAGCTCGATTCCTTCGTAACTATGTTTAATGTATAATTCCCCGTTCTTTAAGTAGTCTCCATCTTCTACTACTAAGTACGGGAAGCCGCCATTTGTACGCATATTTACGAGCTGATCACGTACATGTTCCCACTCTTTATCTATTACTTTATATTCTTTTCCTTGGCGCTGGAATAAGTACATATCTTCTCTCATTACGAGATCTTTATTTAAGTAGTTTCTTAAGAACGATACGTCCCATTCGATTTCGCGCACTTCAAAGATTTTGTCACGACCAGATCCTGGTTTGACGCCTCTTCGTTTCATTTCTTCTGTCGGGTTGTTGTAGCGTTCTTCAATATCTTCAAACATTTTAATACCGAGGTAGTATGGATTAATGCTCGTTTTTGATGGCTGTACAACACCTGCATTTAATTTCGCAAATTCGATGGCTTCATCAGATGTTAAGTCCATTTCGCGAAGTATGCGTTGATGCCAGAAGGACGCCCAGCCTTCGTTCATGATCTTTGTTTCAAGCTGCGGCCAGAAATATAACATTTCTTCACGCATCATCGTTAATATGTCTCGCTGCCAATCTTCTAACTCACGGCTATATTCTTCAATAAAGAGGAGTAAGTCTTTTTCTGGCTTTGGTGGGATTTTCTTCTTTTTACGTACATTGGAACGTTCCCTTTTTTTATTTCGATCATCTAAATTCCATAGGTCATCGTATTGTGATGCCTTTTTCTTTTCTATTTCTTCCTCTTCTAAGTCATCAATACTCCACGCAAGTTTCGGACGCATGAGCGACGGATCAATATGCTCTTGGATAGCAAGTACGGCATCTAAAAATGTTTCTACCTCTTCTTTTCCGTACTTATGCTCATATGCTTTCACCCGTTCAGCTGTCGCCGACATACTTTCTACCATATCCCGCTTCGTATTTGAAAAACGAATATTATTTTTGAAGAAATCACAGTGTGCTAAAACGTGCGCTACAATTAATTTGTTTTGAATTAACGAGTTCGTATCTAATAAAAAGGCGTAACATGGATCAGAGTTAATAACGAGTTCGTATATTTTACTAAGTCCTAAATCGTATTGTAATTTCATTCTGAAAAATTGTTTTCCAAAACTCCAATGTGAAAACCTTGTTGGCATCCCATATGCACCAAATGTATAAATAATTTCCGCTGGACATATTTCATAACGCATCGGATAAAAATCAAGCCCAAATCCAGTCGCAATTTCCGTAATTTCCGCAATCGCATATTGCAGTGCTTTATCGTCACTTGCTCTCATTATTTTCCCTCCTTACACTTTCCCTTAAGAAAGTGTATGATGGAGAACAAGCTTTCATGAAAAATAAACGTAGTTACTTCATTTATTCAATTTAAAGATTTAATATCCCCCTCATTCATCACCTATTTATAAATCTGAAGGATATTCAGCTGCTTGTCTAATTAATTTTTTAGTTTTAATATTGACATTATATAAAATAAAAACGAATAAATAAGATGATGGTTTATAATACATCGCCCTATTTATTCAATATGTAAATTCTTTAGCCTTTTCATACTTTCAAAGATCTTCAATTAAAATTCTCCTCTTTAGTTTATGAAACAGGTAGCCTACATCTCTTATTGATTAATCTTTCGTTTCAGATTTGTCATGGATATCACATCCTGATAATGCCATTCAATCAATTTAACTTTATTTCCCTTACATTTTTCTTTTTTTAATGCATCGAGTTTTTGGCGATATAGAAAAGCATCTTCTCCTCCAAAAAATTCAACAGGCTCATAATGTTGTTGTCCTTGAAATTCAATAGCAATTTTTAAACTAGGAATATACACATCAAGAGACTGTTTATCAAGCCAATCTGCTCTATACTCGAAAATTGCATCTGGATAATATTTTGCTACGAGTTTAAATAACTCTGCCTCATTCTTCCATTTAATCTTCGCGTCTCCACTTAACATGAGTTGTTGATAAATTTCTTCTCTTTTTTTCTTAAACTCATCAACCATCAAGAAAATATTGTTTTTTTCAAAGAATTCCTCTCTTTTATCCACATAATTTTGCATAGGTAGCAAAAAATTATAATGTAAATAACAAGCTAAATAAAGTTCCGATTCAAACTCGGTTTCTTTCATTAGTTGATGAACCACAAATCGAATAGATTCCTCGTTATAATTTTTTAGATGTGCTCCATTCCTAAAAGCCAGCATTCCATTTTTAATTGATTCATAGTAGGTATTAAAACGAACTTCGTGCCATTCTGGCTCACAAATTGTTATCCCCTGATGCTTACAGCAAGCAATGATAACTTGGATAGGAATACCTAATAATTTAAAACCTTCCAGGGACTCTTTAAGAAATCGTTGAGATAAAATAGATCTCATAAAAGCTAGGTCTAAAGGCTCTGAAAAACTAACAAAATAATTTTCGTTCTCATCGTCTAAGTCTAAAATAATTCTTTCACTGTGATTCGCTTTATTTAGGTATGATGTTACTATTTCCCCATCCTTTCCAATATTAGGTGTGACAAAAAAACCAATCTTCTTCTTATTAAATTTAAGTTTTGTAAAAAAATTCTTTTCTTTGCTTGCCTCTTCTTTAATTATTGGTCCTATCTCTGAGAGTACCCTATTAATAGCAGTACCTATTCTTTTCCTCTTACCTGCTTCTTTTTGATATGTATTAATACAATCTTGTTCTTTTTCTGCTAAAGTAGATACTTCCTTCATTATCTCTTCTAAATTAATACCCTTAAATAATGTTTTGATTCTTGTTATCTCTTCTCTAGATAGTGCATGAATAAATTGAGTATCAAAAATCACCTTCCGTATTATCTTACGAGTTTCAACAGTTGTAGAACTTCTGGTTTTACTAACAGATTGGCGAAATTCTAGATACTTTGGATGAATATCTTCAGCATTATATTTGTAAAATAGTAACGATTGAATTAACTGTAATTCTATTTCAGTAATCCCCTTCTCGATATAACAAATGAGCTCATCATCTAACATTTCCCTAAATAAAGTTCGAACCTTTTTCTTCTCGATGTCCTTTATCATCTTGGATACAAATTTGTGTATATCCTTTCCCCCATAAAATCTTACTTTATAATAAATAAAACGATACAGCGGTGGCATTTGCTCATAGTCATGAAGAATTTTCATCTTTTTACTCCAATCATTTGATAGTATCTTTCATTATATAATCCTCGTTATTTCCATCTAAATTCCTGCATAATATCTGAATACTTTTTCTATACTCAATTGTTGTTATCCTGTTTCAAAATATATAAAACCTCACTAAATTGTTCCTAATGTTTATGCTCTGAAGAATGATTTGTATTATTGCAATTCATTCTTATAATGTAGTTACTTCTTGCATTACGCTTTAACCTTTTTTGAATTTCTCGACTCCAACTGCTCTGTAATGTTCCTTTGTAATTTAAAGCTTGCTGTATCAAATCCCATTGATCCTCACGCTTTAAGTCATAAAAATTTTTCTCTTTTAAAACCCACTTGAGCTTTTGGAGTTTGTCCGTTGTTAAACGATCAACGTGTCTTTGTGGCAGCACCACTTTTTCGTACAATCTATCTTTCAAAAATGAATGTAATTTCAACTTTCGAATCTGTTCTAAATTAATAAAGCTACCACTGTTTTGATAAGTCTTTTCAATAACACTTATTGGAATATCAGGGTGAATGAAATATCGTTCAATATCAGATTTATTAACCCCTAATTTTTTCGAAATTGTATCTATGCTTTTTTCATCATAAACCATTTGACTGATTAATATGTGTTTATCTATCCATTTGGTAACTTGGTGATGGAACATTCTCTGTAACAGCTTCAACCTTTGTTCTGTCTCATTAGAATAAGGCTGTACAACGCAATAAACTGTGTTATATTGTAGGTTTGCATCATCAACTTCGAGATAAGCTATATATTCTGGAAACCCTGAAACAAGCCAATATTTATCCTCAAACTTATCTTTTTCAACTATGATACTACTACTTAACATACTTCCTTGTTTCAAAGCTCGAACTATTTTCTTCACAGCACTTTTTGAAACATGTTCAGCATAAATAGGGACGATGCTTTGTATTTTCACCAACTCTAAGCGAATATTACTAAGCTGCATGTTTTCTCTTCTCCCCTTCTTTTATTTATAAACCATATGAAAAAGGAAGACTGTCTTATAACAAAAAGGTACTGAAGCCTATTAGGACGACAGTACCTTTTTGTTATAAATTCACTTCACAATATTATCCCATTACTTAATATTATACATTCAAAACCCTATTAATTATTTTTAAGCTTAGCCAATCTCCGTGATAATTTTCACTCTCTAACAATTCTCTTAATACATCTTCCACATCATTTATACTGTACTTTAAAAGAATTAGATTTGGTTCATTTAAATGTTTAACATCGTTTTCTATATCTTCATAACTATTTCCCAAAATACCATACAAATTAAATACTTCCTTTAAACCTTTCTTAAAATAAGACATCGGTACTTCAACCTCAATATACTCAGTTGGAACTTGCATATCTTTAATTAAAAACTGAATAACTTGTTACCTTACTATTTCTTCTGGAGTAATTAAAACTAATTTCTTTCTAATTGGATCAAAAAAGCATTTTTGTCCATTTCTTATAAATATTTTTGGAATTTCATATTTGTTATACCTTACAGATTAATACATGATTTCTACCCAATTCAATCGTTCTAGATTTCAAACATACATATAGAATTCTATGTTAAATCAACCTAACATTTCTTGTTTTTCACAAAAAATCTGTAATATTCTTCGATAATATTGTAATATTTTAATTATATTATAGGAAAAATTTATCATGAAGGGAACGATTTGAATGCCATTACCATTTATTCCATTAGTTGTTGCTGCTGGTGCTGCAGTTGCCACTGCAGTTGCTGGAAAAAAAGGACATGAATCCTATAAAAATATGAAGGAAACAAAAGATATTGCTGAATCAATAGAAAAACGCTACAAAAATTCTTTCAACACATTTGACAAAGCACGTCAAAGTACAAATACTCAATTTGAAAAATACGGAGAATTAAAACTAAACATCCTTAGTGGCACGATGAAAGAATTCATTTCAGAATTCAAGAAATTAAAAAATGTTGATTTTACAGATAAAACTACTATTGATTCCCTTGAAGATGTATCTGATTCTAAACGCTTTATGCAGGAAATTGAAAAACAAGTTATCGCTGCATCTGATTTATTAAAATCGGGGGTTTCCGCACTTGCTAGCGGTGGACTGGCAGCTTTCGGAGCACTCGGAGCTGCTACAACATTTGGTGCTGCCTCAACTGGAACAGCTATCGCTTCTTTAAGCGGGGTAGCTGCGACCAATGCAACGTTAGCATTTTTAGGTGGCGGGTCACTAGCTGCTGGGGGTTTAGGAATGGCTGGGGGGATGGCTGTTCTAGGTGGGATTGCTCTTGCCCCTGCTTTAGCATTAGGAACCGTGATTTTCGCTGCCTCTACCAAAAAGAAATTGGAAGAAATGAAAATTCAAAGAGAAGAAGTCAAAGTAGAAATTGAAAAATTAAATAGTGCAACTTCTGTTTTACAAGAAATTAAAGCCTATACTGTCAAATTATCCGATTTAACTACTGAAACAAATAATCTTTTTGGCGACTATATTGCAACAATGAGTTCCATCATCAATGAAAAAGGTATCGACTATCGCAACTTCACCGACGATGAAAAACTTGCAATCCGTTATACTACTGAACTGGCGATTATCTTGAAAAATTTATTAGATACACCAGTTATTGATGATAATGGTGAACGCTCCAAAATCTTAGAAGATGTCCTTAAAAACACAGAAAAATCAATTCAACACATGTACTAGGTAATTGCATATGAAGAAAAATCTAGATATTCTTGCAACTCAAATTGTAGCTGAGCAAATTGAGCGCTATGGAAATGCTACTATTGAAACATTTGCTGGAATGGATACACTAACCAAAGTAGCAAAACAATATATGAACTGTTCACCCAATATCACACAAGGACGGCTTTTTGAAATTATTGAAGCAACCAAATTTAATAAAGACGCAGCCTTAAAAGGTGAAAGTTTGCGTGCTTTTACAACAGACTCTTTAGGAGATCCACATGCCGCGGCTGATATCTTAATCAAAGATGGTGATACATTAATTAAAGAAGTACAAGCAAAGTCTGGTGCTAAAGCAGCATCACTAGCAAGAATGGTATCGAGCGAAAAGTATGGGGACATGGATCGTTTAGTTAACAGTGAAAACGCTGATAAAGTAAAAGAATTAGTTGAGAAACGTGCAAATTCCCAAAGTATTTATGCAAAAGACTACGAACAAGCAGCTCCTCACATAAACGGAAAACTAGAAGCAAACAACATTACAAGTGGTGGCACTACATATGAGGAAGCTTTAAAAGCTACAAATCAACCACAAACATACGCACTAAAAGAAAAAATATATACATTTGCTGAAGGAACATTCTCTTCTATGATGAATGGTGCTTTAGCAGGGGCATGTGTAGGTGGCGGAGTATCACTTGTACAACAAACTGTTGAGATTTGTAAAAGCGAAAAGCAAATAAAAGATGGATTTATACAAGTAGGAAAAGATAGTGGCAAACAAGCTGGAAAAAGCGCTGCTGTTGCAGGCATTGCTCATGGCATTAAATTTATTGGTAAAGATAGTGTGATGATGAAAGGAAACGTAGCAGCAGCTCTCGCTTCTTCAGCTGTTCGACTAACGGAAAGCTCCTACCAACTCATAAAAGGAAAATTATCTATTGAAGAATTTTTAGAAATAGTTGGTGAAAACGCTGTTACTACTTTTTCTGGAATTGTATTCAGCGCAGCAGGAGCAATGCTTCTCGGTCCTGTCGGTGCAGCTGTCGGCGCCACCGTCGCGATGCTAGGAATGAAACAACTTTATGGAGCATTCACTCGTGCTCAACAAGAATTGGAATTAACAATTGAGGAACGAAAAAGAGCTGAAGAATTAAGTAAAGTCCTTATAGATTACATTAAACAAGAAGAAGAACGTATTTGTAACTTTTATCAAGAAACTGGTGCAAAAATAGAACACGTAACTGGATTGGTTAAACAAACGATTCATACAGGTGAAAATATAGAAGCGACTATTCATCAACTTGCCGAAAATTTAAACGTCTCGTTTAAATTTAAAAATCAAGATGAGTTCAATTCATTTATGCTAAGTGAAGAGTCATTCATATTATGATAACTTTTCCTTGTACCCAATGTGGAATCTGTTGTCAAAACATACAAGGTATTGACTCCCTATCTCATTTAAACAGAGGTGATGGCTGTTGTATCCATTATGATATTGACAATCGGTCATGTAAAATTTATGAAGAACGTCCTCTTCTCTGCAATATCGAACTAGCATATGAGGAGCTTTTTAAAAAATCTATATCAAAAAAGGACTTTTATCTCCTAAATGCTAAATCATGTAATGAATTACAGGAAATGCATAACATCTCTTTCATATATAGAACTGATATTAAACAAATTGATGAATAAATACAAACAAGCGCATCCTAGTTGAGGAATGTGCTTGTTTGTATTTATTCTCCCTACGCCTATTTAAATTAATTACATATTTATGATTATCATATAAAAGAGTAGCTTCTCTACATAAAAAATATAATAAATAAAACCTTTATTCTCAAAAATTACTAACATAGCTAGAGTGCTATTTCATAGTCTTCTCAAAAACAAAAAACATCCTTGTTTTTAACAAGGATGCCTTACCTATTTAACCTTCGATAATCTCCATCTTCTCCGTAATCGGAGTACGAGCTTTTCCTTCTGGCGCTTTATCGAAATAGCCGATATGAAGAATTCCAACGATACGTTGGCCTCTTGTTAAACCGATTCCTTCTATAAATAATGGATTGTAGTTTAATCCGCCTGATTTCCAAACGCAACCTAATCCACGTTCCCAAGCAAGAAGTTGGAAGTTTTGCATAAATGCACATGTTGCAGCGTAATCTTCGTCACGCTGAATTTGACGTGGATCTTCATTTATATATACAACGATTTGTGCAGGCGTGCTTAAGAAACGATCTGATAAAATTTTACCGCGTTTCGCTCTTTCTTCTTCTGTGAAAGAGTTTAATACTGCATCTACTAATTTCTTGCGGCCTTCTCCGATGTATAGTTTACAATTCCATGGTTCACGGTGCTTATGATTAGGTGCCCATGTTGCATCGTTTAATAGTTCAATTAATAAATCTTTTTCTACTGCTTTGTCTGTAAATGTACGAACAGAGCGTCTTTCTTTAATCACATTTGCGATGGAAGTATATGTAGTCATATTTTTCTCTCCCTTATTTTTATCTATATGTATACGTTTATTATTGATATTGATTTTCAATTTCGATTATACCTTAGTTTTTTACTATTAATCAATGTTTTATGTTGGAAAACTTCTAAAAAACGTCATTCCATACTGTGAATAAAAAAACTTAACTTGTTCACAAGTATTTTACATTTTATGGAAATGATATGTGTACAGTTTTCTACATTATCCATCTAGGAGGAGTTTACATGTACAAAAAAATCGCTGTTTGTATGACTATGACAGCATTATTATGCGGGATATCTACCTTCCCCGCTTCCGCTGCCACGCCAAAAGAAGTAACAATGCATCACCATAACCCAATTTCAGAAGAAGAAATGCAATCGCTAGAAAAACTCGGCTATAACAAACATGAAATTTGGAAAGCTGCTCATATTGCAAGAATGAGTAAAAAAGAAATTAAAGATGTTTTAGCTTACTATAAGCAAAATAAATCTTGGGAGAAAACAGCCGAGCATTTCGGTGTAAATCCAAGTAAGCTGAAAAAGCATCATATAAATAAAGAAACAAAGCAAGCGCTGCTACAACAGTTAGCAACTATGCAAAAATCCACACCTGATCAGCTAAAGCAAAAAATGAATGAATATAACATAAAATTGCGTCATCTTACTGTGTTAACAATCATCTCTCAAAAAAGCAATACCCCACTTGATGATGTACTAAAGATGAAAAAAGATGGAATGGACATGAAACAAATTGCCGAAAAATTAAATGTAAAAAGAGAAGATATACGAGCGGAAATGATGAAGTTAGTGCAGTCTATTAAAGAAAAGAAAGCAAATTAACACCCCAAAAAGGAAGAGGGATTCAATGCTCTTCCTTTTTCGTATGAACTTTCAATTTTCAAGTATAAATTCCCGGATTTCCCAAAAACTAACACAAGTAAATGATGTAAGTTAGGGGTGAGAAAATGTTCGGTTTATCATCTAAGAAATCAAAAAAGACTAATACGAAAACACTTTGTTCTATTCCAGAATTTATACAAACCATGAAAGAATCAAGCGATTTTGTCTCTTATAACATACTTAAAGATGAAACGTTGTGCTTGTTTTATTATAAATCTGTCGTGGAAGCACTTATTATTAAACAATTTATTTTAACTCCTCTAAAAAAGGAATCGGAACAAATCCAAAACATCTCTGATTTATGTAATATCATCTCTATTGAAGACATTATTACCTCCCCTTCTATTGATGATATTCGTGAAAAATTATTAGGTGGATATATTTTAATACGCTTAAAAAACAATGCGAATCCTGATCAATATGCTTTAATTCGTGCCGAAAGTACTGTTTTAGGAAAACGATTATATAACGATACAGAAAATGAGTATAGTGTAATCGGGCCTAAAATCGGTTTCGTTGAAAACCTTGATACAAATATCCACTTATTGCGCCGAAATATCGTAACGGAGCAACTCATTTTTAAAGAAGTTACCGTCGGATCTATATCAAAAACGAAAGTAGCAGTTGCTTATATAGAAGGAATTACAAATGAACAATTTATCAACACCGCAATACAACGGCTAGAAGACATTGATTTTGATGTCCCATTTGATGCAACTATGATTGAGCAATTTATTAGTGATAATAGCAATTCACCTTTTCCCGTTCTATTACCTACAGAACGATTAGATCGAGCTGTATTTGCATTAATTAACGGAGAAGTTTTAATTTTAACAGATGGCTCTCCATATGCTTTATCAGGACCAACAACGTTACTGGATTTTTTCATTTCACCAGAAGATTATTATTTACCGTGGATGATTGGATCTTTTTTTCGTGTTATTCGTTTTTTCGGAGCTATATTTTCTCTTTTTTCCTCCGCTATTTATACAGCGGCTTTAACATATCATTATCAAATGATTCCTGCTGATTTACTAGGTCCTATTATTTTCTCGAGAGCTAACGTACCTTTCCCTCCTATTCTAGAAGCACTCTTTTTAGAAATTACAATTGAATTGCTTCGTGAAGCAGGAGCACGTTTACCAACGAAAGTCGGACAAACGATTGGGATTGTTGGGGGGATTGTAATTGGACAAGCATCTGTTGAAGCAGCTTTAACAAGTACAATTTTATTAATTGCAGTTGCTTTATCCGCACTTGCATCTTTCACAACACCGACTGTAAAGATGTCTTCTACTATCCGTTTATTACGCTTTCCGCTTATTCTTTTAGCCGGTGCATTTGGAGGATTAGGCCTTATTGTCGGATTTGTATTTATTTTAGCTCATTTAATTAAATTAAAATCACTTGGATCACCTTATTTATTACCTTTATATCCATTTCGTGGTTTAGGTACAGCAGAAGGTTTTCTTCGATTACCATTTAGCCAAACGGCTCAAAGACCTTCTTTTCTGAGACCAAAATCAAAATGGCGCTATAATCCAAACAAATCGAAGCAAAAACATGATGGTGAGAATGAATGAAGAAAATTTTATTGCACCTTATCATTATCTTCTTCGTTTTACAAACTGGCTGTACACAAACGTATATAGTAGATGCACAGCGTATTATTCATATTGCTGGATTTGATATCACAAAAAACAAAAGATTCCAAGGAACTATTCTATTCCCAGAGTACACACATGGTGTAAAGTCTAAGCCAGAGACTCAAACAACATCTGCCCGTTCACTTGAAACAATTGCTTCACGATTGAATGCGAAATCTCCTCACAATGTTGTTGTAGGTCAAATGCGTGTTGTCCTATTTGGAAAGGCTCTAGGAGAACGCGGAATGGGAGAGATTATTACTAACTTACAACGTGACCCAAATATCGGGCGTGATGTACAACTAGCAATTGTAGATGGATCGGCTGAAGAGCTTTTAAATTACGGAAAAAAAAATGGGTCTTTATATATCGCTGATTTACTCGAGCAAAATATAAGAAATGAGAACATCCCACAAACCACATTAAACATTTTTTTATATAATTATTACTCTTCTGTATGTGATGCCTATGTTCCTTATATTAAAATGGACGATAATCATTCTATCGCTGTCAAAGGACTTGCCTTTTTAAAAGGCGATAAAGTAGTCATGTATACAGATAAAAGACATTCTGTTTTAGCAAAATTACTTATTAATCCTACGAAAAATGGACGTTACGAAGCAGTAATAAAAAAGGATAAGCATAAAGGTATGGTTGTTATACAAAACTTAGCTGGAGAAAATAAGTATGATATAGATCAAACTGGCGACATACCAAAAGTAAAAATTCATTTAAAATTAAATGGATTAATTAAAAACTCTCCTAATTGGATTGATCTAAGAAAAAAAACAAATATCAATTATATAAAAAAACAAATTGAACAAAATGTTGAAAAAGACTGTGAAGATTTAATAAAACAATTTCAAGAAAAGGAAATTGACCCTTTAGGAATACGAGATGAAATTAGAAGCCATACGAGAAAATGGAATATAAAACAAATTCGAAATATGTATAAAAACGTAGCGGTGGATATAAATTTAGATCTTAATATTGTACAATCTGGAATCGGGGAATAGTGAGGTGAAATGAGCAATGAATACAATGAATAAGACAAAAACTGTCTCTCCATATTTTGCATTTATTTTATTGCATTCTCTCCAAATCGGCATAGGAATTCTCGGCTATCAACGTGTAATTTTGAAAAATGCAGGTTATGATGCTTGGATTTCTCTTATTATTGCGGGGATTGCAACTCATATTGTACTGTTTTGTATGTTAAAAATGCTTGAAAAAGACGGAGATTTAATTAGCATTCATACAACCACCTTTGGAAAATGGATTGGCTCTATATTTTCTGTAATTTTCACTCTTTATTGCTTATTATTTTGCCTTACTGTTCTTCGTACATATATGGAAGTAATACAAGTTTGGATTTTCCCTACCATTAAGTTATGGAAACTAACCTTTATGTTTTTATTAGTGACTTGCTATATTATAAAGGGTGGATTTCGCTCTGTAACCGGAATATGTTTTTGGGGAGTCGTTCTACCTATTTTCGTTGTATTCTTTTTAATTTATCCAATGAAATATGCACATTTCCGCAATATTTTACCTATTTTTACACATTCACCTTTTGACATGCTTATATCAGCAAAACACTCTGCGTTAGAGTTTCTTGGTTTCGAGACAATCTTAATCTTCTATCCATTTATTAAAAAAGGAAAATCCTTAAAAAGATGGGCCCATGCTGGAATTGCTTTTAGCACCTTAATTTATGTAATTTTAGCTATCGTATCTTTTATGTATTATAGCGAGGGACAATTAAACCGTACTATTTGGCCTACTTTAACGATGTTAAAAATAATTAAAGTTCCTTTTATTCAGCGTTTTGAATATATTATTATTTTCGTTTGGTTTTTAATTATTTTACCAAACCTTTGCTTAACTATTTGGTCATCATGTCAAACGATGAAGCGCTCCTTTCATATTTCATTTAAATTTACATTACCGTTTTTTATTTTCATCATATTTTCAGCTTCTCTGCTTTTCACAAACCGTGAAAGTATCAACACATTAAATACCATACTATCTCAAGCTGGTTTATATATTGTATACGCTTATATCCCAATTTTATTTCTATTTCATTCGCTAAGATGGCGCTTCAAAAATCAGTCAAAAAAATCTTCAACTGATACACCGTAATCTCTGATACAATTTGATTAATACATTTGTAAAGGGGACAAGCGAATGAAAAAGTATGTATTTTCTTTACTTGCAGTACTAAGTTTAATTCTTGCTGGATGCGGAAGTACTGGTACAAATGACCAAAAATCTTCTGAATCAAAAAAAGAAGAACATGACCATGCATCGCACACTCAGCAAGCTGACATTCAAGAGAAAACAAAAGGAGTCGACACACTTCCGGCCTTCCTAGATAAGCTTGATCCACAAATGAAAGATATCTACACCGTCGCTGGACAAAATGCAGAGCTATTAGATTGGATTCCATGCTATTGTGGTTGCGGTGAAAGTGTAGGACATAAAAATAATAAAAACTGCTTTATTCGTGAAATTAAAAAGAATGGTGAAGTTGTTTGGGATTCCCACGCAACGACTTGCGTCAATTGCCTAGAAATCGCAGTTGAATCTGCTTCCATGAAACAAAAAGGAAAATCAACGCTTGAAATTCGTAACTATATCGATAATAAATACAAAGAAGGTTATGGCAAACCAACACCTACGCCAATGCCAAAAGCTTAAAAAACGAGGAAACTCCTCGTTTTTTCTTTTCATTCACTTTTTTTCTTAACAAATTCTTTCAAGTGTATTTCCCCTTACTTATCACACACTATATATAACTCTCGGTAAGGAGGGTACACAGTGCAAACATACAACGACTATGATAAAGCTCTCTATTACACGTATTGCTGTAATTGGGATAAATTACTCGTTCTCATGGTTCAAACGAACGATCAATTATTTTCTAAGCGTATTGAGCATTTTTTACACGCTTATCAATACAGTAAAGAACTGCCAGAAGTTGATAAACAATTGCAGCTCCTATTTCAATATATTGACCACGCATCCCAAAAGTCGCATGTAGAAGAAGTAGAACAAATTCAAATGTAAAATATAGCGCTATTCTCTTCCAGAGAATGGCGCTTTTTTAAAATATTAATACTAATAAATGTTTCCTCTTATAAAACTTTTATTGATAAACATATTTTTTCTTTCTTTTCTATACCACTTCATACTATAATTTAGTATGTAACTATTATAAGAGAGGTATAAAATATGGGACGAGAAAAAAAGCAAGAATATGCTTTACTTACCGCATGGGGAGCTTCTTTTATTGCTACACTAGGAAGTCTGTACTTTTCCGAAATCATGAAATTTGAGCCTTGTGTCCTTTGTTGGTATCAACGCATTTTTATGTATCCATTCGTTTTATGGCTTGGTATTGCTGTAGCAAAAAAAGACTATCGCATCGCAAGTTATTCTTTACCAATCGCAACTATTGGCGCTTGTATTTCTTTATATCACTATGCAATTCAAAAAGTCGCAGCATTTTCATCTGCTGGGGCAGCTTGTGGACGTGTACCATGTACGGGAGAATACATAAACTGGTTCGGCTTTGTGACAATCCCGTTTTTAGCACTTATCGGCTTTATTACAATCGCTGTTTGTAGCTTTATTGTCATCAAAAACAAATAAGGAGATGAAAGAATGAAAAAAATGCTTATATTTGGTGGTATTATTATCGCCTTGTTCGTGGCAATTTTTGCAGTAACACAAATGGAAGAAAAAAATGCTACTAGCCAAAAAATTGATAATCCTACTGAAAGTAAGACAAACGGTTCTGACTACTACACAAATAAAATTTCTCTTTCAGATCTTCAAAAGAACTTAAAAGAGAAAAAAGAAGAAACAGTATACTTTTATCAAACATCTTGCGTTCATTGTCAAAAATTATCTCCTGTCGTAGTACCAATGGCTAAAGACTTGAACGTTGATATGAAAGTTATGGATATTGAAAAATTAGATGCTCCTTGGGATGAATATAAAATTCAAGGTACACCAACAATCATTCATTTTAAAGATGGCAAAGAAGTGAGCCGTATTAGCGGTGAACAGCCGAAAGACAAATTAAAAGAATGGCTTGAGCAAACGAAAAAGTAACGAGAAAAGGAAACTCCTTCTACACATGAAATGGGCGTAAAATCCCAAACTAATGTATAAGGAGGGGGTTTTATGCCAGAAGTAAGATGTTCTGTTTCCAACTGTTCTTTTTGGGGACAAGGTAACTTTTGTCAAGCAAGTGCGATCATCGTTCAGCCTGATGCAGATGAAACTGGTCAAACTGAAAATGATTCATATACAGCTGCTGTTTTAACAAACGAGACGCTAGAAAGTTCTGTAGCAACGAGTGTAGAGACTTGTTGTCATACATTTAAGCCTAGATATTAACAATTATTCCACCTCATTTACGTGAGGTGGTTTTTTCTTTCCCTCTTCTTGTTTACGTCATCTCTAATTCTCCCTATAATAAAGTTAACATTTTTATGAATACGAAGGTGAAATACTATGGCTAAAACAATTGCAGATATCGCCAAATTGGCTGGAGTTGCAAAAAGCACAGTCTCTCGTTACTTAAACGGCGGATATGTAAGTGATAAAACAAAACTTAAAATCGAAGGTATTATTCAGGAAACAAATTTCTCTCCCAATACATTTGCTCAAAGTTTAAAAGCAAAAACAACAAATTTAATTGGTGTCATCATCCCCCGATTAGACTCCTTCGCTACAATGAAAACACTTATCGGGATTGATAAAACATTACAGGAAAATAACTATCAAATGCTTGTAGCAAATGCAAATCAAACAACCAAAACTGAAATACAAGCTATGGAAAACTTTATAAAACAAAGAGTAGCTGGCATTATTTTATTAACAAAAACATTAACGAATGAACATCAAAAAATTATGGCTAATTCAAACATCCCTATTTTATTCGTCGGGCAAGAATATAAAGATCAATATTGCCTCGTTCACGATGATTATGATGCAGCTTATGAGTTAGGGGCATACGTGTTATCACAAGGTCATCGACATATTGCCTATTTAGGGATAGAAAAAGATGATATTTCTGTTGGAATAAATCGAAAAAATGGTTTTCAAAAAGCAATTGAAAATTTAGAACCGGCTTGCAACGTTTCATATTACGAAACAACTTTCCGCATAGAAGATGCCATGAAACAAGTACAACATATTTTAGATAATAATCGCCCAACTCTTATCGTATGTGCTACAGATAACATCGCACTTGGGGCAATGAAAGTGATTCACTCCCACTCCCTTTCTGTACCAGGTGATATTTCTGTAACAGGATTCGGTGGATATGATATTTCAGAAATGGTACACCCTAGCTTAACGACAATTGCGTTTGACTATGAGTATGCTGGAAAGCTTGCTGCCACTTCTCTTTCACAGCTTGTTGAAAACAAAACTATACCAAAAATATTACACTCTCGTTATACATTAAAAATCCAAGAAAGCGTTGACAAAATATAAAGGCGCTCTATAATAAAATTAAAACCGGTTCCACATTTTAAAAACAGGATTTTCAACATCATTTCCCTGTTTTTTATTTTAACTTATTGAGGAACCGGTTCCACAAGAGAAATTTATAGTAAGGGGGAATTTTTATGGATATGAAACAAATTGCAAATCAAGTATTACAGAACATTGGTGGAAAGGAAAACATTGTTCGTGCCACACATTGCGCGACTCGCCTTCGTCTTATATTAAAGGATGATACGAAAATAAACGCTGCAGAAATCGAAAACATCGATGGAGTAAAAGGTGCTTTCGCAACGACCGAGCAATATCAAATTATTTTTGGAACTGGCATAGTAAACAAAGTATATGATGAATTCTCAAAACTAATTGGAATAGCCGAACTAGATTCTACAACATCAAACGATATACCTAAGAAAAAAATGAATCCTATCGCCCGCCTAGCAAAGACACTATCCAATATTTTCGTTCCAATTATTCCAGCTATCGTCGCAAGCGGTTTACTTATGGGTCTACTCGGAATGTTGAAAGCGTTTAAATTAGTTCCTGGAGATCACTCACTTATCCAATTACTTGATATGTTCTCAAGTGCAGCTTTCATTATTTTACCTATTTTAATTGGAGTAAGTGCCGCTAAAGAATTTGGTGGAAATATTTTCTTAGGGGCAGTTGTTGGTGGTATATTAACTCACCCAAGCTTAACAAATCCTTGGACTCTTTCAAATGCAAAACCAACTGTTTTACATTTCCTTGGCATGGATATTGATATGATTGGCTATCAAGGTACTGTTTTACCTATTTTATTATGCGTATACGTTATGAGTACAATTGAAAAAGAACTTCGAAAACGTGTTCCGAACTCTTTAGATTTATTAGTTACACCATTCTTAACAATTATTATAACTGGCTTTTTATCACTTATTATTATTGGACCAATTGGATATAAAATCGGTGACGGTATTACGTACCTTTTAAATACAATTTATCAATTTGCAGGACCAGTAGCTGGTCTTATATTCGGTGGTCTATATTCAACAATTGTTCTTACTGGCTTACATCATAGCTTCCATGCTATTGAAGCAGGCTTACTCGCAAATAAAGATATCGGTGTCAATTTCTTACTCCCTATTTGGTCAATGGCGAACGTTGCACAGGGCGGCGCTACTTTAGCTGTCTATTTCAAAACAAAAAACAAAAAAACGAAAGAAATTGCAATTCCGGCAGCAGCTTCAGCATTTTTAGGAATTACAGAACCAGCTATTTTTGGTGTCAATTTAAAACTAGGTAAACCATTTATTGCAGCAGCTATTGGCGGCGCAATTGGAGGCGCTTACGTTGTTTGGATGCAAGTAGCAGCTAACGCATACGGTTTAACAGGTATTCCGATGCTTACAATTGTTGCACCTCTTGGCATGATGAACATGATTCACTATATAATTGGCTTCGCTATTGCAGTTATCACTGCTTTTGTTGCCACATTCATTTTATATAAAGAAAGTAAATAATAACGGGGTGAAAACCTATGTCAAAATATAAAACAATACTGCAATCTAATAAAGACGAATTACATTCTTTATATGAAATTGCAAACCAAGATTCATGGAAACCAATTTATCATATCCATCCACCATTTGGATTAATGAATGATCCTAACGGTGTATCATACTACAATGATGAATATCACGTTTTTTATCAATGGTATCCATTTGGTCCCATTCATGGAATGAAGCATTGGGGACATGTGAAGTCAAAAGACCTTATTAACTGGGAGCGTATGCCTGTAGCCATCATCCCTACTGAAAGCTATGAATCACACGGTGCATATTCTGGTAGTGCTATCGTAAAAGATGGCCTTCTTCATTTACTTTATACAGGGAATATAAAAAATCCTGATGATTCCCGTGATGCAAAACAATGTATGGCAACAATGGATTCACAATATACGATGACGAAATATAGTAATAATCCTGTTATTGATATAATTCCTGACGGATATACAAAACATGTACGTGATCCAAAAGTCTGGAAACATAATGATATGTACTATATGTTACTCGGTGCCCAACGTGAAAATACAACAGGAACTCTATTACTATACAAATCACAAGACCTATACAATTGGCATTTCCAAGGCGAAATTACAACAAATTTAAAAGAATTTGGATTTATGTGGGAATGCCCCGATTACTTCCAATTATCAGGGAAAGATGTACTTCTCTTTTCACCGCAAGGAATTGAAAAAGACGGAGAAAACTTTCACAATGTATACAATGTCGTTTATGCTATAGGTCATTTCGATATTAAAAATTTATATTTCCATATTGATTCCTATTACGAAGCTGATAAAGGATTCGATTTTTATGCCCCTCAAACTTTAGAAGACGCTACTAGTCGTCGCCTATTATTTGCTTGGGCAGGATCAAGTGAAATCACATATCCTTCTGATGATTATATGTGGGCTCATTGCCTAACACTTCCACGTGAATTAACATTAGAAGATAACATCATAAAACAAAAACCAGTTTCAGAATTAACAAAACTACGAACAACAAAAAAAGACATTTCAGGAGATATAACAGCTGGATTAAATGTATTATCAACGCTTGATGATGAAGGCTCCTATGAATTAATTGTTACACTTAAAACAGAAGATGCAAAGCGTTTTGGGCTTTCTCTCTTCCACAATGAGGAGGAATGTTTCCCCATTACATTTAATCGGGAACAAGGTACTATTTCTATAGACAGGGGCAACTTCTACCATCAATTTGGCGGAGAATATGGATTTGAACGCTGTAAAAAAATCGATATTCAAGATACGATAGAACTACAAATATTTGTAGATAAAAGCATCGTGGAAATTTTCTTATACGATGGTTCAACAGTCTTTACGTCCCGAGTTTTTCCTCGAAAAGACATGAAACATCATATCGCAATCTTTTCAGATGCAAAACTAAACTTTACCATCACACAATATAAGCTGAAAAGAGGGATTGTATGAGAAATGTCTTTTGTATAGGTGAACTATTAATTGATTTTGTGTGCCGAAATACTAACGTTTCTTTAGTAAACGGTTCAGATTTCGAAAAAAAAGCTGGTGGAGCACCCGCTAACGTTGCTGCTGCGATTACAAAATTAGGTGGACACGCTACATTTATGGGGCAAGTAGGAAACGACCCATTTGGTGAGTTTCTTGAACAAACTTTACAGCGTGCGCAAGTCGATACATCCATGCTCATAAAAGATAAACAAACAACACTTGCATTCGTATCCATCGATCAAGATGGCGAACGTGATTTTACTTTTATGCGTGGTGCAGATGGTGAATATCAATTCAATAGCATTGATTTATCAAAAATACAAACAAATGATTTAATACATTTCGGTTCAGCGACAGCTTTACTATCAAGCCCATTAAAAGAAACGTATTTCCAGTTGTTACAATATGCGAAAGATAACGGCCATTTTATTTCTTTTGATCCAAATTATCGAAGTGCACTCATTACAAATACAGAACAATTCTCTCAAGATTGTCTAACCTTTATAAAACATGCACACTTCGTAAAAGTAAGTCAAGAGGAAGCTACTATGCTCTCTAAAGAAAGTGATTTACAACAAGCTGCACTCAAATTATTAAATTATGGCGCAAAAGTAGTAGCTATTACACTTGGAAAAGACGGTACCCTTCTTGCGACAAATGAAGGTCAAACCATTGTCTCTTCTATTTCCATTCAACAAGTCGATACAACTGGTGCTGGTGATGCTTTCGTTGGAGCAATGTTATATCAGATTGCCCAAAGTGAACATACACTTTCGTATCATTTCAAAGACTTAACAGCGTTTATCTCCTTTGCAAATAAAGTAGGCGCTATCACATGTACAAATTACGGTGCAATTGCCTCTCTTCCATCATTAACAGATATAAAAGCATACGATTAATCGTATGCTTTTTTTACATTCCTCTCCAAAAATCATGCATAATAAAAAAGTACAAAATAACGAGAACGGCCGTCCCGCATAGGGTAATGCGCCGATATATACTCTTCTCTCCTTCCCTTGCTTTCACAAACGCCCAAATAAATCCGAAGAACAATATTAAATCAACATATGGAACATAAAAAGAAAAGACGAGAAACGCATATAAATACACGATAAATAAACAGGTCGTTACTAAGAAAACTTTAAACGCAAATTCACTTTTCATAATATAACCGCCCCCTATCTGTACTGTATTATATTCAGCAAAATACAATAGTTGCAGTTAAACTCCAAGTATAAATAAGCTACCGTCTATAATACGGTAGCCATTACGGAACATTGTATTTCCGTTTATATATATTACTTAAAATCGAAGAAGGAATTTGCTCGTAACGAATTTTCTCTCCTGTTTCATCTATAATATACGAATTGTTTCCTATATAATATATTCCATCTTTTCGTTTTGAGTACACTGGATATCTTTCATTTGGCAATACCGTTTTCACTTTCGTTAACTGTCCATTTGGTTCTTGCCAATATATATCCGCGCGGTCTACTAGCGTAAGTACTCCAATTTGTTCTTCTTCTATTTTTCGACCATTCCAGCTCACAACGCGATAACCAAGCTTATTCGCTTCATATTCGGGACTCGTATGAAAACGAGAAATGATTACTTTTGTTTGTAATTGTACTCGGTCATATAACCATTGTATATCCCTGTCATGCATGCGAATACAACCATTTGATTCCCTACTTCCAATCGTCCATTCCCGATTTGTCCCGTGAATCGCATATTCATTCTTATCTAGTCCCAGCCACCTCGTACCGAGAGGGTTATTCGGTGCACCCCCAGGTATTTTTTTTCGATGGTATTCTTTATTTTTAAATTTAGTTATAATACAAAAGTTACCTTCAGGCGTAGGTGTACGCTCTCTTCCAGTCGTTACTGGAAATGTTTTTGTGTAATTTCCATTTTCAAAAAAAGACAACTGGTTTGTCGTAAGATTTACTAATATTAAATGATCTGTATTAGCAAAAGCACTAACCGGTAGGATGAAAAATAATAGTATGACGAAACATGACTTTTTCAGCTATATCCCCCCTAGTGCTCACTATAATAAGTGGAATTAACATTACTTTGCTCTTATAAATGAAAACTATCCATTTACAATAACTCCCCCATTTACATGTATCATTTGTCCGCTAACATAGGATGAATCACTAGACGCTAAATATACATATGCTGGCGCTAATTCATATGGTTGACCAGGTCTTTGCATCGGAACATTGCTCCCAAACTGTGATACTTTTTTCTCATCAAAGCTTGATGGAATAAGTGGTGTCCAAATTGGTCCTGGCGCAACACCATTTACACGAATCCCTTTTTGCACTAACGATTGGGAAAGTGATCTTGTAAAAGCTACGATTGCCCCTTTCGTTGCGGAATAATCAATTAAAGTTTCATTTCCTTCGTATGCAACGATAGACGCTGTATTTATAATGACATCACCTTGCTTTAAATGAGAAAGTGCGGCTTTCGCAACGTGAAAATAAGAAAAAATATTAATACGAAAAGTCTTCTCTAGCTGTTCTGCTGTAATATACTCTAAGCCTTGCTGCGGATATTGCTGCGCGACATTATTTACCAAAACCTGTAAACTACCTAACTGCTGGACGGTCTCTTGAACAACATCTTTACAATGCTGTTCATCACTTAAATCACCCGGCAACAATACACACTTTACACCTTCTTTCTCAACATATTGCTTCGTCTCATTAGCATCCCCCTCCTCATCTAAATACGCAATCGCAATATTTGCTCCCTCTTTCGCAAAAGCGATGGAAACAGCTCGTCCAATTCCGCTATCTCCACCTGTAATTAATACATTCTTTCCTTTTAACTTTTCGCTTCCTTTATAATTGGGATCTTCAAACTGCGGTAGAGGATTCATTAATGATTCAATGCCAGGCTGTTTATTTTGATGTTGCGCCGGCATTGTTACAAAGTTTTTTTGCTGTGGCATAGCTTCTTTCAACTCCTTTTTCTTATAATGTGCATAATAAAAACTGGAATTCGCACATCATATTACGATTAATATTCGAATTTAAGACACAAAATATGAATTGTTGTAAACTTTTTATGCAAAACTATTGCAAAATAGTTAAAAAACGAATATTATATATAACTGTTGTGAAAATTATTCGTAAACAGAAAGGATGTTTATATGTTTAACCTTTCAAAACATAAAACTTCTATTAAAACTGAAATTATGGCAGGTATTATTACCTTCTTAACAATGGCATATATCATTGTCGTAAACCCTGTCATCCTTGGGGATGCAGGTGTTCCATTTGAACAAGCATTTACAGCAACAATTATTGCTGCTGTTGTCGGAACATTATTTATGGCAATCTTTACAAACTTACCAATCGCAATCGCGCCAGGTATGGGATTAAATGCTTACTTCTCTTACTCTGTTGTAAAAGCACATGAAGGCATGACTTTCGCAATTGCATTCTCTGCTGTATTCGTAGCAGGTATGATTTTAATTTTGCTATCATTTACATCTTTCCGTACAAAATTAATGGAAGCAATTCCTGAAAACTTAAAACATGCAATTACTGCTGGTATCGGGCTATTTATCGCCTTTATCGGTTTACGTTTAACAGGTATCGTTACAAAAAATGATGCAAACTTAGTTGGACTTGGTGATCTTCACTCTGCTCCAGTTCTACTAGCATTAGCTGGACTTGGAATTACTATTATCCTTATGTCTTTAAATGTAAATGGCGCACTATTTATCGGCATGCTATTAACTGGTATTATCGCTTTCTTCACAGGACAATTAACATTCTCAAATGGTGTTACATCAATGCCTGGATTACCAGAAGGAATTATCGTTTCAAATCCAATTACTGCTGTATCTGATGTAATTAACTACGGATTGTACGGCGTTGTATTTTCATTCTTCCTTGTTACATTGTTCGATACAACAGGTACATTACTTGGGGTAGCTCAACAAGGTGGATTTATGAAAGATGGGAAACTTCCAAAAGCTGGACGAGCTCTTCTATCTGACTCATTCTCGGCAACAATCGGTTCTATGTTCGGAACAACACCATCAACAGCTTACATTGAATCTTCTGCTGGCGTTGCAGCTGGTGGTCGTACTGGTTTAACAACTGTTACAGTAGCTGTTCTATTCGCACTAGCAGCATTCTTTGGACCATTAGTAAGTGCCGTTTCTGGTGTATCAGCTATTACTGCCCCATCATTAATTATCGTTGGTAGTCTTATGATGGGTTCAGTTCGCCACATCGATTGGGACGCATTTGATGAAGCATTCCCAGCATTCTTAGTAATATTAAGCATGCCACTTACATCAAGTATCGCAACAGGTATCGCACTTGGATTTATTTCATACCCACTTATGAAAGTAGCAAAAGGTAAATTCCGTGCTGTTCACCCACTTGTATATGTATTTGGAATTTTGTTTGCTTATCAATTAATATTCTTACCACATTAAAAAAGTAGAGCATCGAAATCCGATGCTCTACTTTTCTTTTATAACAATCATTCAAACTATAACGGTCCCTCCAAAATATGAAGGAGCTTATAACCTTTTAATATTTCTCTTCTACCTGTAATTCTTTACTATACTTTTGAATGAAAACTGATGAAATAACCATTACTATGCCCACACTAAAACTAATAAGTTGATCTAATAACATTTCATCATGAATAAACCAGCGAAGTAAAAATACGCTACCAAAAATAAACATCATAATAAATCCAGTATGTCTAAGTCCTTTATATACATTTTCCATATGTATCACCTCTTCACATACTTTTATCCATATTATACCATAATCTAAAAACGTGTATAACCAACATTCGGTATTGAAACCAATAATAAAAAGACTGCAGAGAACTCCATCTCCACAGCCTAATTATTATTTTTGCAAAAACGCCTGCAAATCTGCAAACTGTCTCTTTGCATCTTCATAGCCTTGCTCATATAGATTTTGTAGTTTTGCTGTATCTTTTTCCATACGATCTACTTGAAGCGGCACTTCTGGACGAATAACAAATAAATTCCCAGCTTGTTCTTCTTTTTCAATGTAGTGAAGTGTTTCATTATACACTTCATAACGATTCAGCATCGTGTTAACAAGGTTCGGATATTTTTTATAAGCTTTCGCTGCAACCCATCCAAACTTTGATTTTTTCTTCGCGTAACCATGATTTCTCGTTAAAATAACGACTGATTTTTTAAAACCATCTTCCTGTGCTTTACGAACTGGAATTGGATCCGAAATCCCGCCATCTAATAATTGCTTACCACGGTAATTTACTACAGGTGCAATGAAAGGCAATGAACTAGATGCTTGTAATAAATTTAGTGCATCATCATTCGTTCCTTCTTTTTCAAAATAAATAGACTGTCCTGTTTCACAATCTGTCGTTCCTACAAGGAAACGCTCTTGGCTATTAAAGTATGTTTCAAAATCAAACGGAACATGCTTTTCTGGAATCTCATGAAAAATGAACTCCATATCGAATAACTGGCGTTTTCTCCATAAATTTTTATACGATAAGTATTTTGGGTGTGATGCATAATCAATATTTACTGTTTTATTTCTATTTCTTTGTCTGGAAAGATACGACGCTGCATGACAAGCACCAGCTGATACACCGATTACATATGGAAAATATAAATCTTGTTCCATAAAGTATTCTAATATCCCGCCCGTGTACACACCACGCATACCGCCGCCTTCTAATACTAACCCCGTATTTTCAAGCATGTTACTCTCTCCTCTATATATATTGACTCTTTAATTATTCACCATGTTAAGTATCTTTTTCTATTATATATGAGTTCTTTCAGAAATTATATTCAAAAGACTTGAGAAAAAGGAGTTTTTTCTTCCAATTATATTTCCAAATGGTTGGAGACATCCTTTATAAATCTTTGAATAAAATCTTGCTCTTCTTTCGTATATCTATCTAAAAATAACAGCCACTTTTCTTCAGCTTGTTTATGTAATTTATCATGAGCTTTATATATTTCATTTCCGCTTTCCGTTAAACGGAAGAAGATTTCTTTTTGATTATCTAACATTTGCATCTTCTCAACGAATTTCTTTTGAAACAACTTTGTACAAATTTTAGAGATTGCACCCTTCGTCATTCCCATTTCTGTCGTAATAGCAGTTACATTCATCAAACCATTTTTCCCGATACACTCGATCACATGTAACTCAGATAAAGACATACCACTTATACCTGTCTCACGAAGAAATTTCTCATTTTGCCCTTTCAAATGTTCTTCTTTTTTATGCAAAAGTGTACGAATGTCCGAAAGTATTTCCATTTGTTTCGTTGCATAATCCAATCCGTTCGCCTCCTGAGTTTCTAAAGAAACAAATTAACTATATACCATTTTAAAATCATTTTTTCATATTTACAAGTGAGAAAATCATGTTAAAATAAATTTAGTTTCCAAGGAAACTAAATGACAAGGAGGTTAACATAATGAAAAAATCCAAAATACATTTCATTTTATATGTCGTCTGTATGAGTGCCTTACTCGGTTCCTTCGCTCAAAATATTTACACGCCTATCTTGCCCATGATTCAAGGTTCTTTTCACACTTCTCTTTATCTTGTAAATGTAACAGTTTCCCTTTTCACATTCGTTCTTGCGATTATGCAGCTCATATATGGACCTTTCATTGATACAAAAGGGAGAAAATCTGTCCTTATCCCTAGTTTGATCATTAGTACAATTGGTTCAATCGGATGTGCTTTTTCACCGAACATATATGTATTTCTATTTTTCAGAGCTGTTCAAGCTATAGGAATAGCAGCTATACCTGTAGTAGCAGCAACGATTATCGGCGATTTATTTGAAGGAAAAGAACGAGGAGAAGCAATGAGCCTGTATCAAATGTTACTTGCTCTTGCACCTGCGATCGGCCCTCTCATTGGTGGTTATCTAGGCAGTATAAATGGCCACGTATCCGTATTTCTCTTTTTATCTATACTTGGCATTCTCTTATTAACGATAAATATTTCACTACTTCCAGAAACAAAACCAACTGTAAGTAAACAACCGCAAGCAAAAAAGAATTACTGGCGTATCTTAAAAAATAAAACTGGATTTTCTATTACTCTTATTAGCTTCATTCAATTTTGTATTTACTTTTGCTTCCTCGTTTTTTTACCGAGCATTTTAACAAATTCATTTCACTTAACTGCAAGTGAAATTGGTCTTATGTTTGTACCGATGTCTCTTTCTATTATGCTAGGAAGTTATTGCTACAAGTTTTTGCAAAAACGCCTCACAACAAAGCAAGCTTTATTCATTACAAGTTTCTTCAATATTATATGTGTCACTTTATTCTCTTTCACATATAACATCAATATCACGTTCATCATTATCGTTACATCTTTGTACGGTTTTAGTATGGGACTTTCTATGCCAACTCATACTACTTTATTAACAGAAGAATTTGTACAAGAACGCGCAACAGCTATCGGTATGTACAACTTCATCCGCTATCTTGGTATGGGTACAGGGCCACTTATAGGTGGATTTCTTTTATTTAACCAAAAATACTTTTGGATTTTCTTCCTAGGCGCAATTATGTTTTTACTTGTAATCTTATATGCAATGAAAATGCTACGCTTTCATGCTGTACAAAAAGTAAAATAGGGCCCCAAAAAGGTCAGCTCTATTTTACCCTCTTTGATCCGCAACAATATGAATATCAATAAATTTTGTTTGTCTCATAATTTCATTTACAATAGAGCCTTTTCGTATTTCTTCCCACCTTGTTCTTGCCGATTGTCCAAGTAAAATTTGCGTCACCTGTAATCTTTTTGCCACTTCAATAATAACATCTGCTGGCTTTCTTCCTTTTGCTTCTTCTAATACAAAGCTTGCATCAAATTGATTCGTTAGCAACTTCCACTCTTCAATCGTCTGCTTTTTTCCAGCTGAAATAGAATCTATATTTTCCCTCTCAACGTTTAATACGTACAATTCAGCATTTAACCGATCAGCCATGCGCCATCCCCGTCTTATTAATTTCTCCGCTGTTGAACTGTATTGTACACAAACGAGAATTTTTTCTTTTACGCCAATTGGTTCTATTACTGTTTGGCTAATTTTCTCGTCCATATCATCGGCAACTTCTCGAAGTGATAATTCCCTAAGTGCTCCTAAATTATTAAGTGTAAAGAAGTTTTGTAAGCTTTGCTGAATTTTTTCTTCTTTATATATCTTTCCATCTATTAGTCTCTTCCTTAATACCTCAGGCGTTGCATCAACGAGCTGAATTTCATTTGCTTTTTGTAAAATAAAATCTGGAATTCGTTCTCTTACTTTTACATTCGTAATTTGAGCTACAATATCATGAACACTTTCTAAATGTTGAATATTAAAAGCTGATAATACCGATATACCAGCCTCTAACAATTCCTGCACATCCATATAACGTTTCTTATGTTTAGAACCAGGAACATTACTATGCGCAAGTTCATCCACAACAACGACTTGCGGTGCCCGTTTTATAATTCCTTCCACATCGAGTTCATAAAACACTTTCCCTTTATAATCTATTTCTTTTAAAGAAACTTGTTCTAAATCAGCAATTGCGTCTTCTGTCTCTTTTCTCCCGTGCGTTTCAATTAAACCAATTACAATATCCGTACCATCCTTTTTCATCTCTCTAGCATCATAGAGCATTTTATAACTTTTTCCTACGCCTGGAGCTGCTCCTACATATAGCTTTAACTTTCCGCGATTTTGCTGACGAATATATTCTAAATATTCCTCTGGCGTTCGCCTTTGAAACTTCGGTTCATAATCATCTGCATACAAAATAAACACTACCTTTCATTCGAAACAACGCTACCTCAATCCATTAGATTGAGGTAGCACTGTTACTATTTCATTAATTTCTGTAATGCCAAATTTAGCTTTAAGACGTTCACTGGATCTTCTCCAAATAAACCAAGTGCTGCACCTTCTGTTTGATCTTTAATCAACTGATCCAGCGTTTCTTTCGGGATTCTCGTTAATTTCGAGATGCGCTCTACCTGTACGGACGCCCCCTTCGGACTAATATCAGGATCTAGCCCTGAACCTGAATTCGTTACTAAATCCATCGGCACTTCTGTAACTGGAACAGTTGGATTTTGTTTCTTCCACTCTTCAATACTTTTCTCTACCCGTTTTGCTAAATCTGGATTAGATGGTGCATAGTTATTTGAACCAGATGCTTCAGCCTTATATTCAATACTAGAAACACGCCCTTGAAAATAACGTGGATCCGTGAAGTTTTGACCAATTAATTTAGAACCAATCACTTCATTTTTATCATTATATATTAGACTTCCATCCGCATTATCCTTCATCACTGCTTGTGCAATACCAGTAACAATAAGTGGGTATACAAGTCCACACAACACTAGAAATGTAAAAGTAATACGGATAATTGGTGATAGTATACTTTGTTTCTTCTCCATCTTTTTCCCCTCTTCCTTATATAAACAAGCCGACAATCATATCAATTACCTTAATTCCAATGAACGGAACGATAACTCCGCCAAGCCCATAAATAAGTAAGTTTCGGCTAAGCAATGCATTAGAACTCATCGGTTTATATGCAATACCTTTCATCGCTAACGGAATGAGTAATGGAATAATAACAGCGTTAAATATTAATGCTGATAAAATCGCTGACAGTGGTGATGTTAATTTCATAATGTTCAATGCCTCCATTTGCGGAATCGCAAGTGTAAACATTGCTGGAATGATTGCAAAATATTTCGCTATATCATTCGCAATACTAAACGTCGTTAACGCACCTCGCGTCATTAACAATTGCTTACCGATTCCTACAACCTCAATAATTTTCGTCGGATTCGAGTCTAGATCAATCATGTTCGCCGCTTCTTTCGCTGCTGTCGTACCACTATTCATCGCTAATCCAACGTCCGCCTGTGCTAATGCCGGCGCATCATTTGTACCATCACCTGTCATCGCTACAAGCTTCCCTTTATCTTGCTCTGCTTTAATAACAGCAATCTTATCTTCTGGTTTACACTCGGCAACGAATTCATCTACTCCTGCTTCTTTTGCAATCGTTGCTGCTGTTAACGGATTATCACCTGTACACATAACCGTTTTAATCCCCATTTGGCGCAACTGTTCAAAACGATCACGCATACCCGGTTTTACTGTATCCTTTAAATAAATTAAGCCATAAATACGATTATCTACTGCAACTACAAGTGGTGTTCCGCCCTCTTTTGAAATTAAGTCTGCTTTTTGATTTACATCTTTCGGAATTGTTCCGCCTTGTGACTCAACCCATTCAATAACGGCACCTACAGCACCTTTTCTCACTTTCGTTCCGTCTTGTAAATCAACACCACTCATTCTCGTTTCTGCTTTAAACGGAACAAACTCACCTTGTTCTGCAAGTTCTCTATTATATGATATAGATTTTCCCTGCACATACTCGATAACAGATCGGCCTTCTGGTGTTTCATCTAAAACAGAACTAATAGCAGCCCACTTTCCAACTTGCTCAATCGTTTCATTTCCTACAGGTAATAATGTATGAGCCATTCGGTTCCCAAAAGTAATCGTACCTGTTTTATCTAAAATAATTGTATTAATATCGCCCGCAGCTTCTACTGCTTTCCCTGACATCGCTAACACGTTAAATTTTGTTACCCGGTCCATCCCAGCAATACCAATTGCCGATAATAGCCCACCAATTGTCGTTGGAATTAAACAAACTAATAATGCAACTAGCACAGCAGTATCAATTTGAAAACCTAAATAATTTGTAAAAATCGGCAACGTCATAACGACGATCAAGAAAATAAGAGTTAAGCTCGTTAATACTGTATTTAAAGCAATCTCATTCGGCGTTTTTTGACGAGCAGCTCCTTCTACTAAAGAAATCATTTTGTCGATAAATGATTCACCAGGATTACTCGTAATGACAATTGTAATTTCATCACTTACGACCATCGTTCCACCTGTTACGGAACAAAAATCACCGCCTGCTTCTTTTATAACAGGAGCTGATTCCCCTGTAATTGCAGATTCATCTACAGATGCTAACCCTTTGATTACTTCACCATCACTTGGAATCATTTCTCCTTGTTTTACGATAACAACGTCACCTTTTGTAAGATCAGTTGCTGAAACTTGGACAATGTCTCCATTTTCTTTTACAACATTTGCAAACACATCTTTCTTCGACTGCTTTAAAGAATCGGCTTGCGCTTTACCACGACCTTCTGCTAATGCTTCTGCAAAATTCGCAAATAAAACTGTAAATAATAGAATGAGAGAAACTGTTATATTAAACCAACCTGGTATACTACTAGAACTACTTGGAAGAAAAGATAAAATGAACGTAATGATAAATCCAATTTCCACAACGAACATAATCGGATTCTTTATCATGACTTTCGGATTCAATTTCGCAATGGATTGCTTCATCGCATGTGTTACGATATCACGATCCATCGTTTTCGCTTGTCTAACTTCATCTTCTACAGCATGTATTTGTGACTCATTTAATTGTTTTTCTTTTACTACTACCGGTCTCATCATTTACCCTCCATTACTTCAATGTAAGAAATTCTGCAATTGGTCCGAGTACTAACATCGGGAAGAATGTTAATGCACCAACAATTACAATTGTTCCGATAAAGATACCACCAAATAAACTATTATCTGTACGGAACGTTCCGACTGTTTCTGGCACTACCGTTTTTTCTTTCAACGAAGCTGCCACAGCTAGCATCGTAATTAAACTGAAGTAACGTCCTAAAAACATAACTAAACCAGTCGTAATATTCCAAAACGGTGTATTATCTCCTAATCCTTCAAATCCAGATCCATTATTCGCAGCTGACGATGTATATTCATATACAACTTGCGTTAAACCGTGGAAACCGGAATGAGAAATAGCATCCGTCCCTAAATTTGTTGAAAGAGCTAATGCCGAAAAGCCTAAAATGAGCAATGGATGAAATAAAATCGTGACCGCAATTAATTTCATTTCCTTACCTTCAATCTTTTTACCTAAAAACTCTGGTGTCCGTCCAACCATTAACCCAGATATAAACACTGCAATAATTGCATACATAATAATATTTACAAAACCTGCTCCAACGCCGCCATATACTGTGTTTAACATCATATTTACAAGTGGAACTAAACCGCCAATTGGTGTTAACGTATCATGCATCGTATTAACGGCGCCTGTTTCAGCAGCTGTCGTTACCGTTGCGTATAGTGAAGAAAATACTGTTCCAAATCGTACTTCTTTCCCTTCTGTACTTCCTTGTACATGTTCGATACCCATTCCATTTAATGCCGGATTCCCGTTTAGTTCAGATGTCGTAATTGTTATAAATCCTAGTAAAAACACCATAAAAAGTGAAACGAAAAGGATGCGACCTTGTTTTTTATTTCCTACCATTCGTCCGTACGTAAATGGAAGTGCTGTTGGTAATAACATCATAAGCATCATTTGCAAAATATTACTCATTTGTCCTGGATTTTCAAAAGGATGCGTAGAGTTTGCTCCGAAAAATCCACCGCCGTTATTTCCAAGTTCCTTAATGGAAACGAATGATGCAACAGGTCCACGTAATATACTTTGTTTTGCCCCATCAATCGTTTGTGCTGTAACCGCTCCATCTAACGTTTGCGGTACGCCAAGTGCGACAAAAACTAGTGCCGCAATAAATGCGATAGGAAGAAACACTCTCGTTAACGCTCTCGTAAAATCAACGAAAAAGTTACCAAGTTCTTTTCCAGCAAGTCCTCTTATAAAAGCCATAACGAGCGCCAATGTCGTTGCTGGTGCCGCAAACATTAAAAATGTAATCCCGATTAATTGTGATAAATAGGATAAACCATTTTCACCGCTATAATGCTGTAAGTTTGTATCAGCCATAAAACTAATCGCTGTATTAAAAGCGAGCGTAGGCTCCATCCCTTCAATATGCGCTGGATTTAGCGGCAACACACCTTGTAATCTGAAAATGAAATATACAATAACAATCATAAATCCGTTGAGTAAAACTAATGATAATGCGTACTGTTTCCACGTTTGATTGTATTCTTTTACACCCGTAATTTTAAAAATAAGTTTTTCAAAAGGCCCGAATACTTTATCTAGCATTTTGCTACCTTGAAAAGCTTTTTCTAAATAAATCCCCATTGGCTTTGCTACTAAAATAAACAAGAGCATTGTAATAATGACTGCAACCCAAATCATAATGAATGATTCCCCCTAATTAAAACTTCTCTGGATTTAATAATGCATACACTAAATACACTGTAATTGCTGCGACAATAACCGATAAGACAATCATCATGATTGCTTTCCTTCTTTCACAACTTTATCTGACCAACTTGCAAGACTTGCCATTGATGCAACTAATAAAATAAAAATCCCGACCATTACAACATCTAACATAGCTATCCCTCGCTTTGTTTTTTTTGTTAAAATTTACCATTTGAATATTAAAAAAGAACACTGAGCTCTACTCAGTGTTCAAAAAATGAACAACAAAAAGTAAACCTCCTCTCTAAACGCTTACGAGGTTAGCTGTCGGATTCGGGCCTAAAGAGTAGCCCTACTTTCAAAACTGAAAGATTCACCCCAAGTGACGATGCACAAAATTGGTTCCCCCGCTCCATTTCTGGAACTCAGCGATTTTAGGTTTTTTTGGAAATTTTATGAATGATTTATGAGAGTAAATATACTCCTCTATATTTCACTTGTAAAGGGTTAAATTACTGAAAATAATAATATTTACATTCATTTAAACGCTTACATTGAAGATTATTACTATTATTTCATCTATTTTCTTTATTTCTCTTCTCTTTTCTTAAAAATGACCTTTTAAATATGAAATAAAAAGAGCGAATGAGATGAAGTGCATAGCTTGTTGCACTCAGCATTCGCTCTTTTTTATTCAACCTTTATTCTCCTCGTAAAAATGCACGTAAATTTCTCCCACGAATATAAACTTGTGTCAATTCTGCATGTAGCTGCTCATACTCGGTAATATCCACCTCTAAATACAAAGCATCTTTTGATGGTAATATAATATACGGCCCTGGAAAAAGGGGATCGATCTTAACCAATTCTTGAACTCGCTCTACCGATACTGCCCAACGATTTGCTATATCTCCAAGTAATAGTACCTTCATCATTTCTTCCCCCGCCCTATTCAAAAAATAAAAAAGAAATATTATCACAATTTGTAAACACGACAAACTTAGCTCCAATTGTTTCATAGAGCCTCGCTGGATATCGTTTATTCCTTGTAACAACAGTAATAGGTGCTTGAAAAGAAAAGCGAATGTGTTCTGTGAAAAAACTAACGATTGGAAGCTCATCCCCTAGTAAAATCACCTTCTTAATACACTCAAAAATACTAGTAAAGTCCTGCTCCTTACTGCAGCTATAAGTCCAATCAAACCCACAATTCCTAACTTCAGCCGCTATCTCTTCATTTGCTGTAAAAATAATTAACTCATGTTGAAATGATACTAGATCTCTTAAACTATCTACCTTACTTTCTTCTCCAACACAAATAAGTGTTAGTTCCATGTACCTCATCCTCCTTAGTATAAAAGAAATCAAACATAGATTGATATTCCCCTATACTAATCAGATCGATGAAGTGATGTATCCATCATGGCACCGTCCTCTCTCAAGACGCTTACGAAGTTAGCTGTCGGATTCGGACTTTGAGAGTAGCCCTACTTTCAAACTTGAAAGATTCACCCCGAGTGACACTGCACAAATTGGTTCCTCCGCTCCATATAATTGGACTCAGCGTTTACAAAAAAATGTATTCTGGCTGATATATTACTCCTGTATTTTGAAAAAGTAAACAGAAAAAAAGCCAGTTATAAAACTGGCTTTTCACTTACCTATGCACGCGTTCTATTCACTTTATATGCAAAATGATTCGTCGGTCCATGACCACTACCAATATTCAATGGCTCTTCAATTGCTATACTAATAAATCGTTTTGCTTCTTGAACAGCATCTTCAATTGAGTATCCTTTCGCAAGTCCTGCTGTAACCGCTGAAGCAAATGTACACCCACTTCCGTGCGTTTGCTTTGAAGGAATTCGCTCGCTTCTAAACTCAATAAATTTTTCTCCATCAAAGAGGAAATCAATTACTTCATTACCTTGATATTCTGCATGTCCGCCCTTCATAAGCACATATTTAGCACCTAATTCGTGCAATACTTTTGCAGCTTCCTTACTATCTTCAACATTATGAATCTCCATCCCAGTTAACACTTCTGCTTCTGGGACATTCGGTGTTATAACAGTTGCTACTGGTAATAAATATTCTTTTAATGCTTGCACTGCTTCTTGTTGTAATAATGATGCACCGCCCTTAGCAATCATAACAGGATCTAGTACAATATTATTCCAGCCAAATTTATTAATATGTTCTGCTACAATTTGAATAACTTCGCTGCTAAATAACATTCCTAGTTTCACAGCATCTGGTGTTAAATCCGTACCAATTGAATTCAACTGTTCCGTAATACCTTCTAACGAAACTGGATATACCCCTTGAACGCCAAGCGTGTTTTGAGCAGTAATTGCCGTAATAGCCGTCATTCCATACACACCAAGCTCTTGGAATGTTTTTAAATCTGCTTGAATGCCGGCACCGCCGCCACTATCAGATCCTGCAATTGTTAAAGCTTTATTTATTTTCATCCCACTCATCCTTTTCTATCCAAAATAGCGATGATAAATTGTTTTTGCTTCGCTTATATCTTTCGTTCCATGTACAAGTACACGACCATCTTTAAAAGCAACTAATCTCTTTTCTTCCACAGAAAATGATAATAAATATTGATTTACATTTAAATCCTGCACACGATCATTCAGCAGCTCTTTATATCTTTCAAAATCTATTTCCTCTTTATGAGGTGGTCTAATTTGAACTGTATTTCTCCCGCATAAAACTGCTGTTTTCGATGTGTTTTCTTTATTTAAATACGGGTATATCGCATTCTCTCCGCACGAAGGACAATTGTGTTTACGAAGCTTTTGCACATTCATACATGAATATTCATTCTTCCATACATCAAATGACACAAGTCCATCTCGCAGTGATTCGTAATCTTCTACTAACAGTTTAAGAGCTTCTGTTACTTGATGAGAAACGACGAGAGATACAGCAGGTGATATAATACCCGCTGTATCACATGTTGCCCCGCCAAGCGGAATCGACTGTAATAAACATGATAAACATGGTGTTTTACTAGGAAGGATTGTGTAAGAAAGACCGTAACTACCTACACATGCACCGTAAATCCATGGAATAGAATATTTTTGTGCTATATCATTCACAATAAAGCGTGTTTCAAAATTATCAGTCGCATCAATAATTACATCAACATTTGTAACAAGTTCTTCTAGCTCTTCAGCTGTTACATCTTGAACGAGAGCTTCTATTGTTACATCACTATTGATCTCTTCTAAACGTTTTTTAGCCGCTATAGCTTTTGGAAGATTATTCTTTACGTCGCTCTCTGCATACAATTGTTGTCTTTGTAAATTACTCCAATCTACATAATCACGGTCAACAATTGTTATCTTGCCAACACCTGCTCTTACAAACATCTCTGCATTTGCACTACCTAATGCACCTGCACCGATAATAAGCACATGCTTTTCTCTTATCTTTTGCTGTCCTTCTTCTCCAATTGGAGAAAATAGTTCTTGGCGAGAATATCGATTATTCAACTACGCTCATTCCTTCTAAAGGACTACTTGCAGTTGCACAACGCTTACGTGCAATACGACCTGCTTCAAAGCCTAAACGTCCTGCCTCAATACTTAATTTCATTGCTTGTGCCATTTTAATAGGATCTTTTGCTCCTGACACAGCCGTATTTAATAACACACCATCCACTCCTAATTCCATTGCAAATGCCGCATCAGCTGGACTACCAATACCGGCATCAACGATAACTGGTACTGTCGCTTGTTCAATAATGAAGCTCAAATTTAATGGATTTACAATACCAAGCCCTGAACCGATTGGTGATGCTCCTGGCATAATCGCATGCACGCCAAGCTCTTGTAATTTACGTGCTAATACAACATCATCAGATGTATACGGAAGTACGATAAATCCTTCTTCTAGTAACATTTCAGATGCCTTTAACGTTTCTACCGGATCAGGTAATAACGTTCTATCATCACCAATAACTTCTACCTTTATCATGTCACAAAGCCCAGAGGCTTTTGCTAATTTTGCAATACGAACAGCCTCTTCAGCGTTTTTTGCCCCTGCTGTATTTGGTAATAACGTATATTTTTTCACATCAAGTTTCTCTAATAAATTAGGTTGCTTTGCATCAAAGATATCCATACGACGTACTGCAAACGTTAAAATTTCAGCTTGAGAAACGTCAATTGCCTTTTGCTGCACGTCAAAATCAGGGAATTTACCTGTTCCTAATAAAAGTCTAGAATGAAATGAAAATGGTCCAATGTTTAACATAATCAACCGCCTCCTACGAAAGTTACAATCTCAATTTGGTCTCCATCAAAAACAGATGTATCTGTATGATCATCTTTTTGTAAAATATCTTTATTACGCTCTACTACAACAATTCTGTTATCTAGCTCTAAATGTATAAGTAGCTCGGCTACTGTTTTTACACTCTCTGGCACTTCAATTTGATTACCATTAATTTTCAAATTCAAACTTCCATCCCCTTTCTAAACCGTTTTAGAAAGCAATGAATCTAGCAAATGATTCTCTTGCTTTCCTTCTATTAAATCAGCCATATATTGGCCAGAAACAGGACTTAATAAAATACCGTTTCGATAATGGCCCGTGCAAGCATATAAACCTTTTATTTCTTCATGCTCTCCCATATAAGGAGCTTCATGATTCGATTGTGGTCGTAATCCTGCCCACGTGCTTTCCCATTCTGCTTCTTTTAAAGCTGGCAATATTGTATAAGCACGCTCTAATATAGAAGTTATACTTTCTGGCTGCACAGTTTTATTGAACGTATGTGGCTTCATTGTTGCCCCAATTACGTAACGTCCACCGCGCTTTGGAGTAATGTAAAATCTTTCTTGAAAAATAGGTGCTTTTAAAAGTTGTTTTCTACTTTTTACCGCAACCACTTCTCCTTTAACTGGATATGTACCCCAATCACGGTGAAAATAACTGAGTAACTGCGTACTCCATGAACCTCCTGCAATAACGACTTTCTCACATGTGACAATACCTTCACTTGTAATAACTCCAGTCACTTTATTATTTTCAATACGGATATCAAATACTTCTGTTTGCTCATATATATCCGCACCGGAAATTGTCGCAGAATGTGCAAATGCTTTCGTAAGCTCTGGTGCAATAACATGACCGTCTTTCGGATAATATACTGCTCCTATAATAGATTCGGATAGATATGGCTCTTTTTCCCGCACATGGTCTCCCGTTAGAAAATAAGAATCTTCACCTGTTTTCTGCTGCCAATCCATAATGTGAAGAATTCTTTCCTTCTCATCTGCATTTTGAGCAATACGATAAATTCCTTTTTCTTCATATCCAATATCAATACCCGTCTTTTCACGTAAAACTGCTGCAAGTTGTGGAAATATAGCTCGGCTTTCTCTAGCAAGTTCAAATAGCGGATCATACGCATCCCATTCTGCTTGAACACCAAGTAAACCAGCAGCTGCTTTCGAAGCTTCCGATGCAATTCTTTGCTTTTCTACAATCGCTACTTTATGTCCTCTTTCTGCTAGAAAATGTGCAACTGAACTACCAATTACACCACCACCAATAATCGCTACATCATACTTCTCACACATGTTTTTCCGCCCACTTTCTTATTGATTCCTTATAAGACTTCGCTTTGCTATACGGGTTACTACTACTTAAAATTCCAGACATAACAGCAATTCCACTTACTTCACTTGCCAGAATATCCTTTGTATTCTCAGGAGTAATCCCTCCAATAGCTATAATTGGTATCGATAAGCTCCTTGCAATGTCCGAAATTTCTTCAAGCCCTCTCGCTGGCACACCTTTTTTACAATCTGTCGGAAATACATGGCCATAAACGAGTGAATCCGCTCCATTTTTAAATGCTACTATCGCTTCATCTAGCGAATGCACAGAATAACCGACATGCAAATAAGAAAACTTTTCTTTCACTGACTTTACATCTGTGCTTCGATATCCTAGTTGAACACGAGGAATATTTAATAAAATTGCAATATCAATTCGATCGTTTATGACAATTTTAGAAGCTGGAAAGCCCTCCATTAACAGAATTTCCACACCTTCATATAATTCCTTTGTACTCTTCTCACGCTCACGAATATGCAAATAATCAATCTCACTCTCAATTTGCATCGCTACATTCACTAACTCTTCGAATGGCATATGGCCATTTGAGATTACGTGGAGCTCATTTTTCATATTCATTCGCCTACTTTAAAATATTTTCGAATAGTTCATCGGCTGGGACGGTTTCTTTTGTCATTCCTTTGTCCTTCAGCCACTTATTTTGTTTCTCCCAAGACTCTTTTGAATCTGATAAGAATGGCTCATCTTTCGTTTCCATCTTCTCTAATAAAATTTTCATACTTTCCTTTTCAACTTCTGGCACAAGTGGGAAGTTTTCTTTTTCTTGATGATTTAATAAAATATTTAATGCTTCATCTGGATTTTTCTTCATGAAATCATAGCCTTTTTTCGTACCACGTAAGAAGGCTTGCAACGCTTCTTTATCTTTTTTCAACGTTTTATCACCTGTTACAAATACAAGCTCATGATAATTCGGTACACCATAATCTGCTGGATTAAAGTACGCTGGTTCATGACCTTCATGACGCATAACAGGTACTTCATGGTTAATGTATGCCCCTGTTACCGCATCCACTTTTTTCGTAATTAATGCTGGTACTAAATCAAAGCCAACATCGACTACTTTCACTGTATCTGGATTACCACCAGCTTCTTTTACCATCGTTTTTAAATACATCTCACTTAAAGGTGTTCCAGAATATCCCACTGTTTTCCCCTCTAAATCTTTTGGCGATTGAATGCCTGCTGACTTCAGTGATACAACATGATTTAATGGGGAACGTACGACAGCTCCAATTGATTTCACTGGAATTTGTTCGTTTGCTTTTGCCATAACAACATCTGGTTGATAATATAGGCCAACCGTTACTTTTCCTGCAGCTGCTAAAGTTAATGGGTCAGTCGGATTGGAAGGGAATTTAATATTCACCTTTACACCTTCTTCTTTAAAGTAGCCTTTTTCAATTGCTGCATAAATAAAGCTATGTACCGCATTTGGGTACCAATCAAGCATGACCGTTATTTCTTTTTCTTTTTTACTCTTATCTGATGCTGAATTACTAGAACATCCAGCAATCATTGCAACTAATAATGTAAACACAAAGATGCGTTTTAATAATTTCATGAATGCTTCCTCCAACTAATGAATTTCTTTTCTAATATCGAAATAAGTATGACGAAGAAAATAGCTAATAACGATAACAATACAATGGGTGCAAATACACCTGCTCCGTCTAACTGCGTCATCATTCTTTTACTGAAATATCCTAGCCCAGCTTGTGCACCGAGCCATTCACCAATTGCTGCCCCAATTACACTAAGCGGAACTGCGATTTTTAAAGCTGAGAAAAAATAAGGAAGAGCAGACGGCAATTTTAATTTAAGAAAAACATCTTTTTTCGTTGCCCCGTATGTAACTAAAAGCTCTTCCCATTCTTTTTTCGTACTGCGTAGTCCATCATACGTATTGACCGCAATCGGGAAAAACGTAATTAAAACCGTAACAACGACTTTACTCCAAATCGTATATCCAAACCATAAAACGAAGAGCGGAGCAAGCGCTGTAATAGGAATCGTTTGTGAAGCGACTAATAATGGATAAAATGCTCTCTCCATCCATGTACTCGCATTCATTAACATCGCTAGCCCTACCCCAAGTACGATAGAAATTGCCACACCTATTAAAACGACATATAATGTTGCCGGCAAATGAACCGTAAATAATATATCTTTTAGTTTCCATATCTTCATTACAATTGCAGACGGTGACGGTAAAATGTACATTTCATCTACAATTATTGCTCCTACTTCCCAAAGGGCAAGTAAGATACTAGAAAGTGTAAGAGCAGGTAATAGCTCCTTCAACCGGTTCATCATACGAGTACCTGCCTTTGTAACATACTAAGAAGCTCATCTTTCAGCGCCAATACTTCCGGTTTATATAAATCTTTTCGTGTTCTGTTATGATCAAGCGGCACTATCCGCTCAGTCAAAGTAGTTATCGGCTGCTGCTCCACTACTAAAATTCGATTAGAAAGAAACAATGCTTCTTCCACATCATGAGTAATAAATAAAATTGTTTTTTCCCACTCTTTCCATTGTTCAAACAGCCATTCTTGCAAAGATGCCTTCGTTAAAGCATCCAACGCGCTAAACGGCTCATCTAATAACAATATCTCCCCGCCTGTTAATAAAGTTCGAATAAAAGATACACGTTGTCTCATACCCCCAGATAAATCTTTCGGATATTTTGTCTCATACCCTTGTAAACCAAATTTATGCAATAGTTCCTTTGCCTTTACTTGTGCTTCTTTCTTCGGCACGCCTTGGCATTCTAATGGCAAAGCAGCATTCTCAATAATCGTTCTCCACGGCAAGAGCATATCTTTTTGAGGCATATACCCTACAGGATGGCTCTTTGTTTCTATCAGCTCTATCTGACCAGTACTTACTTCTTCTAAACCTGTAATAAGGCGAAATAAAGTACTTTTCCCACATCCACTCGGTCCGATAATACTTACAAACTCTTTATCTTGTATAGAAGCATTTAATTCATTGATGATTGGTTTCTCATCATAATGAAAACAAACATTATGAAATTGTAGTATGTTCTTGCTCCTCAAATCCCCACATCTCCTTACGATAGGACATATCCCAGAATAAATATTCAAATCGACTGGAATATAGGAAAATCTCCTCTAATCGGTCAAGCTCTTTTTCAGACTTTCCAACTGCCATTTCATTTAATAAATCTATTAACCAAATACAGAGGTTGCCGTATTCTTCAGAACTATATCCTTGAATCCACTCACCAAAGAATTCATGATCCCTTGCTCCCGGAATATCATTTAAACGCTTTCCAATCTCCCAATAGCTCCACATACACGGAAGAAGTGCTGCTATTAATTCTGCAAGTGTGCCATTTTGAGATACAGACATCATGTAATTTGTATAAGCTAAATTTTTAGCAGATGGCTTTGCAGACTCTATCTCCTCTATAGAAATTCCAAGTCTTTTTGCATACTGTTTATGGATTGTCATTTCTCCATTTAATATTCCATCAATTTGTTCAGCAAATTTCCCCATAACTTGTGGATTCGTTGCCTTTACAACACCGATAGCATATAACTTTGCATAATCTAACAAGTATAAATAATCTTGAATAATGTAATACTGAAACTTATCTTTTTCTAACGTACCATCCCCCATACCTACTACAAATGGATGATTATGACTCATCTCCCAAACTGGTTGTACAGTTTCTAATAATCTATCGCAAAATTTCATTTCTCTATCCCCTTCCAGTATGTGTATATAAATAAAAAACCACTTCTCTATATAAGAAGTGGTTACAGCCAATAAAATTATAATTTATTCGTTGTTCCACTTCCCTTCGCTAGTATTACCTAGATCAGGTGTTATAAGGGTTAAGGATTATTCCTCTCTCAGCACAACAAGCACCCCTAGTGGTTTCAATATGAAATTTTCAAATAAAAAAGCCCCGTTTCTATACGCAAAGAAACGGGGACTCATTATTAGTGTCCGAATTGCTTCCCTACGCTAGCATAATCTAGATCAGGTAATAAAAAGGATCAAAGACTTAAGGTCTTACTCTCAGCTGGCAACACCAGCTCTCCTAGCAAACTATAAAATTATCACTGTCAGTATAACACCGTAATAAGACATCATCAACTTTTTTAATTTTCTTAATTATCAACATAATATCAAAGTTATACAATACATACATTCTATTTTAGAAAATAAAACACCAATTAATTGTATAAAAAGGAATCATTATCCTCAAAAAATTTATTTTTATATTGATTTCATATTACATTTATGTGAATACACCCACTATATTATATCTTTATACTATAATAAAATTACAACTATACAACTAGAGGAGGTCTCTATTCCATGAATATGAAAGCTACTGCTTTAACAGCAACTACTGTAGCGATTGCTTCTTTACTTCCTTCTATGGGTGAAACAAATGTACAAAAAGCAAACGCTGAACAATTATCTAATATTAAAACTGGGTATGTCAAAGTCGATCAAGTAGCATTACATACAGAAGATAACGTAAAAAGCACATCAATTGATACAATTCGCTTTAATACAAAAGTGAACATCCTTGAAACAACTAATGGTTGGTATAAAGTATCTGTTCATAATAAAGTAGGTTATGTACAAAAAGATGCTATTTTACTAAAAAACAAACTTCAATCTAATGATCAATACATCGTTAATGCTAATGCATTAAACGTTCGCTCTGAACCTAATTTAGAATCTTCCATTTTAGATGTATTACCAAATGGCAAGTTTATTACCGTTCAAGAAGATCAAGGCGAATGGTATAAAATCTCACATAATGGCCAAACAGGTTACGTACAAAAAGCATTCATCTCTAATGGTTCACAACCCTTAGTAAAAGGAATCACCGTTCAAAATAATACAAAATATACCGTTGCAACACCTAATCTAAATGTACGTAGCAACGCTAGTACAAGTAGCGCTCTACTCGGTTCATTACAAAACGGTACACAAGTACAAGTAGTAGAAACTGTAGGAACTTGGTATAAAATTCGTTTTGGCACAGGATACGGATATGTAGCAAAACACTATGTAGTACAAAATCAACCACAAGCTAAAACAGATCCGCCTTCATCAATTCCAGCTGCTTTCAAATTCCCCGCTCAAGGAAGAATTAGCTCAACCTTTGATATACGCTGGGAACAAATGCATTATGGTATAGATATTGCCGCTCCAGGAAACGTCTCTATCCAAGCTGCTGCTGCAGGTAAAGTTGTGAAATCTTATTATTCAGCTAGCTATGGCAATGTTGTTTTCATTGCGCATCAAATCAATGGGAAATTATATACAACTGTTTATGCTCATATGAAGGATCGCACTGTACAAGCTGGTGATCAAGTACAAACTGGACAATTAATAGGTCATATGGGAAACACAGGTCATTCATACGGGCAACATCTTCATTTTGAATTACATAATGGAGAATGGAATTTTGAAAAAACAAATGCAGTAAATCCACTGCCATATTTAGTTAGGTAAATTGTATGCCACGCAATATACCTCTTATAATTGAATACGTAGCCTTTTTAGGTTTAATCTGTTGTTTAATCATTTACAATACAAACATTGTATTTTTATCTATTATTATTGCTTTTGTTGCATTAGAAATTATGATGGAATCATTTCAAGTGCAACTAAAACAAAAAATTGCCCATATTTATAATGCTATTTTTCTTTTAAGTGCTCTCATAACAAATATAATTAGTAATGGCTTTTATTTATCTACTGTATTTCCAGTATTCTTTATGGCTGTTTTATTATTTGTAGCTAGATATATTAATGTCCCTTATAACCAAAAACAAAAACAAGAAGCTTAGAAAGAGGAGACACTGTGTACCAATCTTTCAAAGATACTCCAATAAAATACATATTGAATTTGTATAAGAAAACCAATACTTTTTTTGGTATACAAGGAAGTTATACTGCACAACTCCTCCTATATGGAATGCTTTTTCTTGTCTTAATCACTTTCTCCTTGTTTTACTAACAAAAAAGGATCTCACATAAACTGGAGATCCTTTTTAATTTATATGAATTTTTCATATCGAAAATATTGTTTATCCACAAGCATATTTTTCATAAATAAAGCTCAGATTATATTTTTTCTCTAAACTCATTCGTTGTTCGTCATCGCACCAATAGAAAAGAATATCATGAATCGTTGCGTAACGCTTATTTTTAAGAAATAGCCTAAAGAATGATGGTAAACAATCATGTAATTGTATAAATATATAATTGCGTAGTATTTCTTCTTTATATTCAATGCCCTTACAAATATACAGTAATTCTTCACAATAATATGCATGCTGTGGAACTTGTATCATTTCGAAAAATGGCACATAAGATAGTAGCTTTCCAATAAAATGACCGTATCGATCCATTACTCCTATCGTCATATGCTCCATCATTTCTTTCATCACATATAAATAATCATCTACATGCGTTGTCTTTAATGGGTCTAAGCGATCGGAAATTTGAGATAATACAGCTCTTTGACATGCTAAAACTGCCTGACTAGGTCCATAATATGATAGGAAATCTGTACACTTACGATATTTCCGTAATAAATCATGTGTATACAAATCATATACAAAAGTATTACAATACATTGCTAAACTCATCATATCACTATTTAATTGCTCTTTTGATAATGATTTCGCTCTCTTGCACATATAAAAGAATGTAAATTCCAATACTTCTTTATGAGATAATAAATGTTTACAATCGGTTATACACTTCTCATTAAATTTAACTCTATCCCAAATTTCAATATCCCTATCTGTCAATTCACCTATACGATATTTAATAATTAAATAATTTAAAGCAACTGATTGCGTCAAAAGATCCCATGTTTCATATTCCAATGAAGTATGAACAAACTCAGCTAATCCTTGCGCTATCATAAAATCATTTGCCTCTTCATACCAACCAATCTCTTGGCATAAGCGAAGAATACGCACTAAAGTTGGAATTTCATCTTTATGAAACTGCGGTAATTTCTTTGCTTTATTCATGCCATATACGATAAATGCCGCTAAATTTTCTTCTTTATAAAATTCTTTCTCTTTCCATACTAATATAGTTCGTTCTTTCCCCTCACCTTTTGGGTGACAAGGTACAAGCAAAGAAAATAATTCAGCGAAATTATTTGGTTCTATATATGTATCTGTAACCAAATTCCAATTTGGATCGCCCTGTACAGCCTTCATATAATTCCCCTTCCCTTTTCATCTATGTAGGAAATATTAATTTATTATCGCGCCACTAAAAATTAATATTGTTATATTCAAAATCTCTCATAATACTTATATCTATCAGTATATCATCTTTTCTCTTATTAAAAATGAAGAATAACAAATTTTAAAAAACTGTCGAAATTATTAACCACATACTTATTATATAATGTCTCAGATACATCACGCTAACATATTAGTTTAATCCATATATGCTAGAATAATGTATCTGAACTTTATATATAATTTAGCTCTTTATGAGTGACCATCAGACTCTCGGTTAATGAAAGTTTCAATTTACTCTGTATGCTCTGAGATTTCGCTCAAGGCAAATCCAGCTTGATCATCTGCTGATTCCCTTATAGCTAAATCTCCTAGTGCTAACATACCAATAAGTTGACCACTATCAACTACTGGTAATCGTCTAATTTGATGCTGTGCCATTAGCTCTGTAGCTTTTTCAATAGAATCATTTGGAGAAACTGAGATAATATTTGTTGTCATCACATTTGTAATTTTATTAGATCCAGGATGTTTTTCAGCAATCCCTCGAACGACTAAATCTCGATCAGTAACAAGCCCAACAACTTGCTCATTTTCAACAACTGGGATTAATCCAACTGATTCTTCCTTCATTTTAACAGCTGCCTCATATACATTGTCTAGCGGTGTACAATGTACAATATGGGTACTCATTAAGTCTCTAACTCGTGTCATTATTTATTTCCTCCTTTTTATACATACCATAGCTTTTCCAAAATCCCTTTATTTATTTCTGGAAAGTAACGTAATAAAAAGGATTAACAAAATAAAAAAGAGCCAGCATAATGCTGACTCTTTTTTGTATGACCCGTACGGGATTCGAACCCGTGTTACCGCCGTGAAAGGGCGGTGTCTTAACCACTTGACCAACGGGCCATGGCTCCGCAGGTAGGACTCGAACCTACGACCGATCGGTTAACAGCCGATAGCTCTACCACTGAGCTACTGCGGAATAATATATGGTGGGCCTAAATGGACTCGAACCATCGACCTCACGCTTATCAGGCGTGCGCTCTAACCAGCTGAGCTATAGGCCCATATACTTTACAGGGGCAGTAGGAATCGAACCCACACTGGAGGTTTTGGAGACCTCAGTTCTACCTTTAAACTATGCCCCTAAATGATGCCGGCTAGAGGACTTGAACCCCCAACCTACTGATTACAAGTCAGTTGCTCTACCAATTGAGCTAAGCCGGCATAAAAAAATGGTGGCTCGGGACGGAATCGAACCGCCGACACGAGGATTTTCAGTCCTCTGCTCTACCGACTGAGCTACCGAGCCAACATAAATGGCGGTCCCGACCGGGGTCGAACCGGCGATCTCCTGCGTGACAGGCAGGCATGTTAACCACTACACCACGGGACCATTTGGTTGCGGGGACAGGATTTGAACCTGCGACCTTCGGGTTATGAGCCCGACGAGCTACCGTGCTGCTCCACCCCGCGACAATATAAAGTTTTAAAAAATGGAGGAGGTAGAGGGATTCGAACCCCCGCGCGACTCTCGCCGCCTGTCGGTTTTCAAGACCGATCCCTTCAGCCGAACTTGGGTATACCTCCATGAAGGAAAAAATATTTTATTATTATATGTCTAAACCATTAAAGAAAAAATGGAGGAGGTAGAGGGATTCGAACCCCCGCGCGATTCTCACCGCCTGTCGGTTTTCAAGACCGATCCCTTCAGCCGAACTTGGGTATACCTCCGAGACATATATTAAATAAAGTGGAGCCTAGCGGGATCGAACCGCTGACCTCCTGCGTGCAAGGCAGGCGCTCTCCCAGCTGAGCTAAGGCCCCATGTTTTTTGGGAATATCGGGAAGACAGGATTTGAACCTGCGACCCCCTGGTCCCAAACCAGGTGCTCTACCAAGCTGAGCCACTTCCCGTTAATAAAAGCGCGCCCGAGAGGAGTCGAAC